>NZ_JANHZR010000005.1:0-335856 GCF_041414715.1 Pseudoalteromonas sp. DY56-GL22
AACTACACAGTCAGTGCCAGTATCAGTGATGCAGCAGGTAATAACAGCAGTGCCAGTGACAGTGGTGAAGTCGACACTATAGCGCCAGACATTCGTGTGATCCCTTCATTTTTACTGGGTAATTTGGTTGGCTTGTCTGGGACTTCAGACTTACCAGAAGGAAGTGTGATCACGATCACTGAGCACCTTGTCGGTGGATTAATTGGATTAACATACACTGCCATTACAGATGCGAATGGAGATTGGACTTTAGCGAATATTACTGTACCACTGCTTAATTTAGCTTATGTAACAGCAAGTGGAACAGATGCAGCAGGTAACACTGCAACGGTGAGCACCCTTGATTTTGATAATGTAGCACCTGAACTAACAGTGTCTGTTGCCGCACTTACTAATGACACAACACCAACTATCTCGGGTACAACGGATATGGGTCAAGGAACGGTTATTAATGTGACTGTTCAAGACGCTAATGGAGATTCGCAAAGCTTTACTGCAACTGTGCAAAGCGATCAAACTTGGTCTGTTGATGTACCAGCAGAACTTGCTGATGGCACATTCACAGTAACAGCATCGGTTCGAGACCAGGTGGGTAATTTAACAACTGAACAAACAACAGGTGTACTGGATAGTATAGCACCAACTTTAAGCGTAAATGCTATTGGTGGCACAGCTGAAGCTCGACCAACTATCTCGGGTAGTAGTAATGAGATAGGTGGTTCAGTGGTTGTTGAAATAGCGGGTCAAACTCTGACTACGACGGTTGATACAGATGGCACATGGCAGCTTGAAGTACCTGTCGACATCGTTGATGGTAGTTACACGATTACGGCTAGCATAACGGATGATGCAAACAACACGCAAACTGCAACAGCATCAATAACAGTTGATACAGTTACGCCTGTTGTATTGCTTGACGTATTGGGAATTGGAAACTCAAGTTTGCCAGTTATTTCAGGTACATCAACAGAATCGCCGGGAACTCAAGTATCTGTCACGATTACAGACAGCAATAGTGATACCCAAACACTGACTGCGACAGTGTTGGGAGATGGAACATGGCAAGTTACACCAGCCGCGTTACCTGATGGAAACTATACTGTAACAGCGTCAATAACGGATGTTGCGGGTAATATTGGCAGTGATACTGAATCTGGTTCTATAGATACACTTGCTCCTTCGCTCACTATTAATAGCTTAGGAACGACAAATGATTCTACACCTACAATTAGCGGTACAAGTAATGAACCTGCAGGTAGCATAGTCTCTTTGAGTGTTTCTAACGGTGGGAATATTTATTCATTATCAGCTACAGTGCAAATTGATGGTACTTGGTCAGTTGATGTTGTTACACCACTTGACGATGGTTCAGTTACTATTACTGCAAGCATCACTGATGCTGCAAATAACACGACGACTGCCACAGACAATGCAACATTAGACACTAATGCACCAACAGTATCTATTGGCACGTTGGCAATTACAAATGATACAACCCCCATCATCTCAGGTACCAGTGATGCAGTAGACGGCACACAAGTTACAATAAATGTTGAAGATGCACTTGGAAATACACAAACAATAACTACAACGGTAACGGGTGGTATTTGGAGTGTTGAGCTTGCTACTGTACTCAGTGAAGGACAATACACGGTAGATGCAAGTGTAACTGAAAATGGTTTAACTGGAACAGCATCAAAGGTTGGTGAGATAGATCTCACGGCGCCATCAATCTTGGTTAATGCACCAGCAATTACAAATGATACTACACCGACAATTAGTGGTACCAGTGATGCACCTCAGGGCACCGTTGTCACGTTAGTTGTGTCTGATAGTTTAGGTAATGATGTTACTGCTTCTGCTATTGTTAATGCATCAGGTAATTGGTCTGTGGCATTACCTTCCTCAATAGCTGAAGGAGCATACACGGTTGAAGCCAGTATCTCTGATGCTGCAGGTAATAGCGCAACCACTTCGGTGTCTGGCATTATAGATATCACTGCGCCTGATGTTGTTATAGACACGATTGCTGTTGCAACCGATTTAACACCGCTCGCTTCTGGCAGTGCAACAGGAGCAGTCGCTGGTAATCGAGTGGTTGTCACCTTCGTTGATGCAGCAGGTGTTAGTCATAGTGTTGAAACAACGCTTGATTCAAGCCTTAACTGGCAAGTTGAAGCAACCCAAGCGCTTGCCGAAGGACAGTATACGGTAACCGCTGTTGTGACTGATACTGCTGGGAATGATGGTTCAGTAAGTACAACGTCTGCGGTTGATACTACGGCACCGATTGTGAGCATTGATCAAAGCAGTTTAATACTCACAAACGACTCAACCCCTGTTATCAGCGGCACATCTGATGCTGCAAATAGTACAGTAGTAATTGTGTTCACTGCCGCAGGCGGTTTACAACATACAGTTACTACCACAACCGATGCGAGTGGCAATTGGCAAGTTGAAGCAGGTCAAGCGTTAGCTGATGGAGTGTACTCGGTCACTGCAAGCATCACAGATACCGCAGGTAATACAGGAACTGATAGTAAAACGGGCGGAGAAGTTGACACTGTAGCTCCAGAGTTATCAATCACGCCGTCATTCTTATTAGGTAACTTGGTATCGCTTTCTGGTACTTCAGATTTGCCTGAAGGAAGTGTTATTACCATTACAAACTACCTAATTGGAGGTGGCATAGGAGTTCCTTACACAGCCACCGTTGACGCTAATGGTGATTGGCAAGTGCTTAATTTGTCAGTCTCTTTATTAACTCTCGCATATGTTGAGGCCTCTGCGACAGATGCTGCAGGTAATACAACCACTATATCGAGTATTGATTATAGTAATGACCCTAGCTTAGATGCTTTTGATGTTACTAACTATAATCCAGGTATATTAGGTTTACTCTTACCTTTCGCCGAAGGCACTGCTGAGCCGGGAACTGAGGTTTATGCTATTGGCTCTAACTTAATCGGCCTTAATTTACTCAATATTATCGACGCTTCAGTTCTTAGTTCTTCGCCAAGCACCACAACTGATAGCGACGGTGACTGGAGCATAGGGCTTTCTTTTCTTGATTTAGGGAATGAATATTACTTTGCTATTGTTGATACTGAAACTGGTGAGTATATCGTCAAGAACACCTCTAACGATTTAGTCGGTACAGGTGTGATTGAATCAGAGCCTGATAGCGGCATCATATCTCTTGGGGCAGAACCTGTTTTAGCAGGCTTAGATAACTCTGAAGAGCCACCAGAAAATGAAAATTCAACTTCAGGCGCTGAGCAGCTCGGTGAAAGTATTGATTTAAGCGTGATATTAGCTAAAGCGGATACAGAACCGACATTGCACTCTAACTCTGCTCCGCTTGAAGTAACAATCGATGATGTTTTAAGTGACTCAGAACAAAGTGAGGTACTGGCATTGAATATCGATAGCGAACAGCAAAGTTTAGCTTTTGATCCTAATGACTCAATAAGTTCACAACCTGCAAGTGATATTCAGAGTGAATCAGAGGACATGATTAAGAAACTAATCGAAGATGGAAATAAATCTGTAGATATTTAATCAATAAAAGAAAAGCGCTGAAATGCGCTTTTCTTACAGTACCTTGCTTAATTGAGTGATATTGCGTATTACTTTTAGCTCATTTAACTCTGCAAACATTAAAAAACGCGATAACTAACTTAGTTATCGCGTTTTTTTAAAAGAATAATATTGGGGTTTAGGCTTTCAAGTTGTGGACGATTTTTTTATCGCCTTGAATTACGCTGCCGCCTTGGTCGTAGGTCATCGATGAAGGCGCACCGATTAGAATATCTTTAAGTTGTTTAACACTTAACTGTGCTTGGTGAGCCGCATGGGCGTTTACATCGTTTTTCTTTTTGCAGTTTGCTAGGAGAGTGTTAACTTGCTTAATAAGTGCACTCACGTCATCATCTTGCGATTCGTTGTGCGCGACAAGCTTTTGCACTTCTTTATCTATGGTTTGGATTTGTTGGAGCAAAGAAATTTTTTGTTGGGCAATACTCTTTAATCCTTCGCCACGTTTTGCAGCAATGGCTGTCAATTCATCATCTAAAAGTGCAGCAATAGACTCCAAGCACGAAACTTGCTGTGTTAGTTTGCTGGCTATTAAATGATTATGATCAGCCATAGACATCAAACTCGAATGCAGCGATGTTCTTTGCTAGCTTTTCAGCATCAATTTGGTATTTACCTTCGCTGATCGCTTTTTTCAGCTCAGCCACTTTATTGCTATCAAAACCAGAAGACTGCTCTGCTTTTTCTTGCAGTGATTTAAGCTGCTTTGCCTGAGGTGTTAAACTGACAGAATCTGCACTTGCTTTAGGTGCGGCTGATTTAGCAGCAGCTGCATTAGCATTATCTTTTTGTAAATCAAGCTTTTTTTGCTTGGTATTTGTCAACACAGAAGGCTGTTGTTGACCATTATTGACATTGCTTACCATAATTTTTGACCTATACATTACCCAACTTATGCCTTTATATCGGCGGGCACAGCGGATACTTTAGCATAAATAGTTAAAATTAAATATTTACCTGTACAGACTCGACTCCATCCACACGCGCATTTAATACTTTACCTGATTTTTTATTTTTTACACGTACTAATTCGTCTAACGTGCCATCTTCTAGCGCAATTCCGGTGGTTTTGATCCTTAAGCCCCGTAACGAAGCATAGATAGTTACGTTATCGCCTTTGCAAACCATGCAAACTTGGCTCATAACAATAGGTGTACCACCGCGTAAATTTCGCTTACTGCGACTGCCAATAAGTATAGACTCATCTTGTACGTATTGCGTTCTAACAAATTGCTTAGGTTTCATTTCTAGGCGTAAATGTTCGGCACGAATAACTTCACCTCGAGTAAGACTCGTTGTAACAACAACGACTGGCTCAAGTTCTATAATTCTAACGTGAACGTATTGGGTCCAACTATTTATGTCTTGGCACTTAAGTTGTACCGTGACCTGCCGATTAAAAGGAGGCTCTGTTGGTAACTCTTTGTTTAATGGCGACTCACATAACCTATCAGGAATGCGACTATCCAGAGGCAAAGCGCTTATCTGTGGTGTTGTGTTCAAGTCAGGCATGTGTTCACTCACAAAATCAACAGCGATCTGTTGAAGTTGCTCGTTGTTATAGACTTCTGCTTGTAGTTGTGTTGCAAACAACAGGCTAGAAAGAAAATAAAAAACACTGTATCTTCGGCTTTTTTTTAACAAACTCATATTGTTTCGACTATGCTTATTGTTGAAAACAAGGTATAAATATTTTGCGTCAAAAAACAGACGCTTCGTAACCTTATGTAGCTTTAACACAAAGAAGGCAATTATTGTTCCAGCTCTGATTGTTTATCTTTAGGAGATTGAAATGGCAGGCATTTTAGACTCAGTTAACCAGCGAACTCAGTTGGTTGGGCAAAACCGCCTTGAATTACTATTATTCAAACTCAGAGGGCGTCAGCGCTTTGGTATTAACGTGTTTAAAGTAAGAGAGGTTTTGCAATGCCCGCCACTTACGAACATGCCAAAATCAAATGCCTATATTCGCGGTGTTGCGCATATTCGTGGACAAACTATTTCTGTTATTGACTTATCAATGGCTGTCGGTGGTCCTGCAATTGAAAACATAAAAGACAGCTTTATCATCATTGCCGAATACAACCGTTCAGTACAAGGGTTTTTGGTTGGTGGTGTAGAACGTATCGTAAATATGAACTGGGAAAAAATAATGCCACCACCTTCGGGAGCTGGACGTTATTCTTACCTAACAGCAGTCACAGAAATAGAAAACGAACTGGTTGAGATTTTGGATGTTGAAAAGATCCTAAATGAAATCTGCCCAGTGAACACTGAAGTTAGCGCAGATGTTGTTGGTGAAGGTGAGTTCCAGAAAGATTTAGGTGAAAGAATCGTCTTTATTGCTGATGACTCTGCTGTCGCGAGAAATCAAGTAAAACGAGCGCTTGAGCCACTTGGTGTACAAACTGAGCTTGCTAAAAATGGCAAAGAGGCCTTACTAAGACTAAGAGAAATAGCTCAACTTGATTGCCAGAACGATATTACTGAGCGAGTTGGCTTATTAATTTCAGATGTTGAAATGCCAGAAATGGATGGCTATACCTTAACCGCCGAGATAAAGGCCGATCCAAAATTATCACCTTTGCATGTGATCTTACATACTTCTTTAAGTGGTGTATTCAACCAAGCAATGATTGAGAAAGTGGGAGCTGACGATTTTATTGCTAAATTTAACCCAGATGAACTAGCGACTGCTGTAAAAAAATGGGTTCATTGTGATTAATAGTTTATAGGTGGTATTACTTTGGAAAATAAGCATTTACAACAAAGCGAATACGATCAATTTCGCTCTTTTTTAGAGCAACAATGCGGCATTGTGCTTGGCGATAATAAACTTTATTTAGTTAAAAGCCGTCTCGCTCCACTTATGGCGCGTTTTAATGTCGAGTCTTTATCGCAGTTGGTAAGTAAAACACTGAGTCCTCATGAGAGGCAGCTTCGTGCCGCTGTGGTTGATGCAATGACAACCAATGAAACGCTTTGGTTTCGTGACCAGTATCCGTTTGAGTTATTGAAAACGAAATTATTTCCTGAGCTTAAAGATGTGCGTAGACCATTAAAAATATGGTCAGCGGCAAGTTCATCAGGACAAGAGCCGTATTCAATTGCCATGTCGGTTGCCGAGTTTCAGTCAAAAAACCCAGGTGTATTAAAGATGGGGGCGCAAATAATCGGCACTGATATCTCTAATACCATGCTTGATATGTGCAAAAACGCTGAGTATGACTCGCTAGCGCTTGCGCGTGGTTTGTCGATGGAACGCCGTCAAAAGTTCTTTAAAGACAGCGGCAATGGAATGGCTCAAGTCATTGACCCTATACGTAAAATGGTCAGCTTTAGACACCTTAACTTACTGGATTCATACGCTTTAATGGGCAAGTTTGACATTATATTTTGCCGTAACGTGCTCATTTACTTCTCACCAGAGGTAAAAGCTAAAATTATCTCGCAATTTGCTCAAGCCCTAAACCCTAAAGGTTACCTCTTTTTAGGTGCGTCAGAATCAATGGCGGGCTTAAGTGATAGCTTTGAGATGGTTCGTTGTAATCCAGGCATCATCTACCAGAAAAAGTAAACCTTTCTTAGCAACCTAGCTCTTAGGTTGCTAAATTTATCTATTATTCAATATCTTACGAAAATAAAATGTCCCTTTCATTATTGGCCTAGCTTTTGCATTAATCACTCTGGAGTCAATTTTTTGGAGATGGTTATGGCTATCAGTTTTGATAAAGCATTTGGTGTTCACCCCCATGCAATGTTGATCCGTTCACAACGCGCTGAGTTATTAGCGACCAATATCGCTAATGCTGATACGCCGGGCTATAAAGCGAAAGACATTGATTTTGCCTCGGCATTAAAAGCGGCAAAAAGCAACCAACAAGGCGGCAATAGCATGGTAAGAACCGATGCTAAACATATTGCCGGAGGCAGTCGTTTTGTTGGCGGTGCAGAAATGTTTCGTACGCCAAATCAATCAGATACAGGCGATGGTAACTCTGTAGATATACAAGTGGAACGAAACTTGTATGTACAGAACTCATTAGAGTATCAGGCAAGCCTGCAATTTATGAGTAGTAAAATTAAAGGCCTTAAAAAAGCCCTCGGTAGTCAAGGAGCTTAATCATGAGTTTATATAATGTTTTTGATATTTCAGGCACGGGTATGAGTGCACAAAATGTGCGCTTAAATACCACAGCGAGTAATATTTCGAATGCAAACACGATTAGCTCTAGCCAAGACCAGACATACCGAGCGCGCCATCCTGTTTTTGCTGCAGAGTTGACCAAAGCGTCAGCATCGCAAAGCAATCCTCAGGGCTCTTCTGTAGGCGTTAAAGTTTTAGGTATTGTAGAGAGCGATAAGCCGCTACAAATTGAATATAACCCGAATCACCCAAGTGCGGATGAAAATGGTTATATCTACAAACCTAACGTTAATGTTGTAGAAGAAATGGCAAATATGATTTCTGCCTCTCGCTCTTACCAAACAAATGTGCAAGTTGCTGATGCAGCTAAGCAAATGTTAAGTAAAACACTGTTGTTAGGACAACGGTAATCGAGGATAAGTTATGAGTAACGACATCAGCTCTGCATCATCATCCTATATGGATAGCTTGCGTTGGAATCAAAGCAATACGCAAACAACTGAGGAAGACAACAACACACTTTCTCAGGAAGATTTCTTTTCGTTGTTAACACAGCAGTTGTCGTTCCAGGATCCGAGTAACCCTGCTGATAACGATCAAATGATCGCGCAGATGACGAACTTTACTATGGCTGAAGGTATTTCAAACTTAAACGAGAAGTTTGACTCACTGACTGCATCAATGACATCAAATTCTGCGTTACAGGCTTCCACTTTGGTTGGTAAGCAAGCGTTATTAGAGTCTGACACCATTGACTTTGACGGTGAAAACCTTTCTAAAGGGTCGGTGGTTGCTGAGACAGCCGTTGAATCTTTAACGCTAAGAATAACAGATTCTTCAGGTCAGTTAGTACGAACCATTGAACTAGGTTCTCAGTCTGCGGGCGCACTGCGTTTTGAGTGGGATGGTAAAGATAACGATGGCAATGTGCTCCCTGAAGGCGAGTATGACATCAGTGCTGAAGGCTTTGTAAATGGAGACTACAGCAGTATGCCTATGGCGACCTTTAAGAATATTGAAAGTGTCAATATTAATGGCGCAAGCGGCATTATCGTAAATACAAAAGAGGGTGCGGTTAGGCTAACTGATATAGCTGAAATCGCATAAGTATAAAAGGTTTGGGTTAGCTTAGGCTAAGAGATAGGTTAGAGGTGAGTTATGAGCTTCAATATTGCATTAACAGGCTTAGCAGCCGCACAAAAAGATTTAGACGTAACAGCAAATAATATTGCTAACGTTAACACTACGGGCTTTAAAGAGTCTCGTGCAGAGTTCGCTGATGTATACGCATCATCAGTATTTAGTTCTGGTAAAACAAAAAATGGTGACGGTGTAAGGACAACAATGGTGGCACAACAATTCCACCAAGGTTCACTCTCTTTCACAAATAACTCACTTGATTTAGCAATTACTGGTGAAGGTTATTTCGCAATGGCGAATGACTTAGGTGCACAAGACTTTACTTACACGCGTGCTGGTGCGTTCAAACTTAATAAAGATAACTTTATTGTGGATGCGAGCGGTAATTACTTACAAGGTTTCCCTGTTGATGAAGCAACCGGTGACACAACCTCTGTAAGCTTAAGTACATCTTCTGCGCTACAAATTCCAGATGCATCAGGTTCACCACGTGCAACCACGAATGTCTATTCGTCATTTAACCTTGATTCACGTGCCTCTGCGCCAACTGTGACACCATTCGATCCAGAAACAAGTGCAACTTATAACAGCTCTACATCGACAACGGTGTATGACTCATTAGGTGAACCGCATATTCTACAGTTCTTCTTTGTGAAAACTGATTCTACAGTGACTGGTAATGAAAATGAGTGGGAAGTATACGCTACATTAGATGAAAAGCCATTTGATGCAACAGGTGTTGAGCAAACCACAACACCTTATACACCATTATCAACTTTTCAGTTTGATGCCAGTGGCTTACCACAAAGTACAGATGGTACAGCGAATACTGATACAACATTTAATCCATTAACGTTACCGAGTGGTTTAGGTGCTGCGACAGGCCTTTCTGATTTACTTTCGAATGGTGCAAGTTTCCCTGATGATGTGACTATTAACTGGCGTGATGAAGCGGCAACAGCAAATAAAGTTCCAACTCAATACGCAAGTAACTTTGAAGTAAAAGCATTAGAGCAAGATGGTGCGACTGTAGGTCGTCTATCAGGAATTGATATCGGTTCTGACGGTAAAATTGTTGCGTCATACAGTAATGGAGATACGTCGTTCCTAGGTCAAGTTGCTATGGTGCGCTTCTCTAATTCTCAGGGCTTGCAACAAGTTGGTGATACATCTTGGAAGAAGAGTTTAACGTCAGGTGAGCCGATTGCGGGTGAACCAGGTTCAGGTACTCTAGGTTCAATTAACTCATCAGCGCTTGAGCAATCAAACGTTAACTTAACCAATGAACTTGTTGACTTAATTAGTGCTCAGCGTAACTTCCAAGCAAATTCACGTGCGCTTGAGGTTAACTCAACACTACAACAAAACATCCTACAGATCCGTTAATCTTAACGGTTCTAAGCTTAATCCGACACGAAGGCTGCTTCCTCTATTGGCAGCCTTTTTTCATTCTTACTATTCATTTTTCTCTTCTATTTTAGCGTCAATTTTACTTTGGCACTTTTATTGCATTTCCTAATTATCGTATTTTTAGTGAGTCAATGTTATGGACAAAATGGTCTACATTGCCATGTCGGGTGCTAAGCAAAGTTTGCGAGGTCTTGAGCTCAAGGCCAACAATCTTGCTAATGCTAACACCACTGGCTTTAAAGCTGATTTTGCACAAGCTCGCTCTATGCAAGCCTTTGGTGAAGGTCTGCCATCTAGGGTGTTTGCAATGCAAGAACGCCCAGGATCTAATATGGAATCGGGTGGTTTTGTTGAAACTGGCCGTGAGCTTGATATCGCGATGAGCGACCGTGGTTGGTTGAGCGTACAAGATGCATCCGGCAATGAGGCGTACACTAAAACTGGCACCTTAAACATTACTCCAGATGGCGCATTGATCACGAGCCATGGCCGTCAAGTAATTGGCGAAGGTGGTCCAATCATTTTGCCATTGCCTATTGAAAAAGTTGAGTTTAGTGAAGATGGCGCTATTCAGGTTCGCCCGCAAGGTGCGCCTGCTAACTTTTTGGAAGTGGTTGATCGCTTAAAAGTGATTGAGGCTGATAACACTCAGCTTGAAAAAGGCAATGACGGTTTATTTCGACCAAAAGAAGACATGTTGGTCAATGACCTTTGTGGTTTTTGTGACATTTCACCAAACGTAAAAGTACTGTCGGGAACGCTTGAAATGTCGAACGTAAACCCAGTGCATGAAATGGTCGATATGATCAGCAATCAACGCCAATTTGAATTACAAGTTAAATTGATGAAAACAGCCGAAGAGCTCGATGAGCGTCAAGATCAGCTGTTACGCATTGTTTAAGATGACTGAGAGGGTAGAGTTATGAATCCTGCATTATGGATCAGTAAAACCGGGCTTGACGCCCAGCAAACCGATATTTCGGTGATCTCAAATAATCTCGCGAATGCCAGCACGGTAGGCTACAAAAAAAGCCGCGCCGTATTTGAAGATTTACTATATCAAAACATTAACCAGCCAGGTGGCCGCTCGTCGCAAGACACTGAAATGCCGTCAGGCTTAATGCTTGGTGCCGGTGCCAAAGTGGTTGCTAACCAAAAGAACTTTTCACAAGGTAATATGCTTACCACTGAAAATTCATTGGACTGGATGATCTCAGGCCCAGGTTTTTTTGAAGTGCAATTACCAGATGGCAATATTGCCTATTCACGTAATGGTCAATTCACGACTGACGAAGATGGTCGCATTGTAACTTCCGGCGCGGGTTTTCCATTACAGCCAGAAATGAACGTACCAGACGATGCACAATCAATTACTGTTTCACAAGACGGTGAAGTATCAGTGCGTATTTCAGGTCAAGCAGAGAACGTGGTCATCGGTCAGCTCACCATTAGTGATTTTATTAATCCATCGGGTCTTGAGCCTATGGGGCAAAACTTATACACAGAAACCGCTGTGAGTGGCGCACCTGTGCAAGGTAATCCTGGTATCGACGGTTTAGGCACTGTGGTTCAAGGTTCCCTTGAAACCTCTAACGTGAATGTAACGGAAGAGCTTGTTAACTTGATTGAAACGCAACGAATTTATGAAATGAATTCAAAAGTGATTTCAGCGGTTGATGAAATGCTTAGTTACATCAATCAGCAACTTTAATGGGTAGGAGGCAGCATGCGTAATATTATCTTAGTCACATCAGCAGCATTGATGCTGGGTGGTTGTATGACAACGCAAAATCATCATGTGGTTCAGGATGACCCTTACTATGCGCCTATGTATCCGGAACCAAGTACTGAACAAGTGGTACCAACAGGTTCGTTGTTTGATAGTTATTCGGCAAATGACTTGTACTCAGATAAAAAGGCATTACGCGCCGGCGATATCATCACTGTTAAATTGCAAGAGTCTACCCAAGCAACTAAAGCGGCAAAAACTGAAACCGACAAAGAAACAGATGCTAGTTTAGACCCTGTTATTGGGCTTGGCGGAAACCCGGTTAACATTGGTGGCGACAGCATTCAGTTTGGTATTGGCTCAGGGGCATCGTTTAAAGGCGATTCAAAGTCTAACCAATCAAATAGCTTATTTGGTGATATTTCTGTCAATGTGATGCGTGTTTTACCGAATGGGAACTTGGTTATTCGTGGTGAAAAATGGCTCACTTTGAATACTGGTGAAGAATTTATTCGCCTAGAAGGTTTAGTTCGTCCTGAAGATGTGCAAGCAGATAACACAGTAACTTCCAATCGTATTGCTAATGCGCGAATTCAATACTCAGGTAAAGGGCAAATTCAAGAAACGCAAAGTGCAGGTTGGCTGTCTCGTTTCTTTAGTAGTTCGCTTTTCCCATTTTAGAGGAATAAAGTCATGAATGGGTTTAAATACATCATCGCTCTTTGCTTAATTAGCCTGCAGTTTTCTGCACAGGCTGAGCGAGTCAAAGATGTATCTATGGTTGAGGGCGTACGCTCTAACCAATTAGTGGGTTATGGATTGGTTGTTGGTTTGCCTGGCACAGGCGAACAAAGCCGATTTACTCAACAAAGCTTTAAAGCCATGTTAAATGGTTTTGGTATCACCTTACCAGATAGCTTAAAACCTAAGATTAAAAATGTTGCCGCTGTGGCTGTGCATGCAGAGTTACCGGCATTTAGAAAACCGGGTCAAACCATTGATATTACGGTTTCGTCTATTGGTAGTGCGGGTAGTTTACGTGGTGGTACCTTATTACAAACCTTTTTAAAAGGGGTTGATGGCAATACCTATGCGATTGCACAAGGTAGCTTAGTTGTTGGTGGTCTAGGTGCGGAAGGGGCTGATGGTAGCCGTGTAATTATTAACACACCCACAGTGGGTCGTATTCCAAACGGTGCCATTGTAGAGCGTGCTATTAAGAGCCCGTTTATGCAAGGTGACTACATTACCTTTAATTTAAATCGCCCAGATTTCACAACAGCAAAGCGCCTAGAGCAAACGATTAATGATTTGGTGGGGCCTGACAGTGCTCAGGCAATTGATGCAGCGTCAGTGCGAGTGTTAGCACCGCGAGATGCATCTCAACGTGTTGCGTATTTATCTACCCTTGAAAACTTAGAGTTTAAGCCTGCAGACACAGCAGCAAAAATTATTGTTAACTCCCGCACAGGTACAATTGTGATTGGCAAAAACGTGAAGCTACAGCCTGCGGCAATAACTCATGGTGGTTTAACGGTTACGATTGCTGAGCAGCAAAATGTGTCACAGCCAAACGCTTTAAGTGATGGTGAAACTACCGTTACCAATCAAAGTATTATTGATGTGAACGAAGATGATTCACGTGCTTTTGTATTTAATCCAGGTGTTAATCTTGATGATCTCGTACGCGCAATCAATGAGGTGGGGGCCGCACCGGGTGATTTAATGGCAATCCTTGAAGCTTTAAAAGAAGCGGGGGCGATAAACGGGCAACTGGTTATCATTTAAATTAAAACGCGCTGTCGAGCGCGTTTTTTGTTTTAGTCATTCTTAAATCGTTCAGCATATAAACATCAGTCAAAATCTTGGCCCTGAAGTTACTCCATTCCTGTATCAGTTATTAGCCATTCATTTATAAAGTTTTTTATTGGCGCAATTTTTGCATTTTAATTTTCATTATTAACTATTGTGTCAAAAAGCTGATGGATACTAATCATCTCGACAAGCAAAACTTTTTTGATTTAGGCAACTTAGACTCGCTACGTCAAAGTGCTCTAAAAAGTGATGCCTCTAGCGATGCGTCAAAAGAGGCGCTGAAAAAAGCGGCGGCACAATTTGAATCTATCTTCACTCAAATGCTGCTGAAAAGCATGCGTAAAGCAAATGAAGCGTTTGAAGATAAAGATAGCCCATTTAATTCAAGCGGCGTTAAGTTTTTTGAAGAGATGCATGACCAACAGTTATCGGTTGAGCTTTCATCAAACGGCTCGCTGGGTCTAGCTGACTTAATTGTTCAACAACTCTCGCCAGATGGTAAACAGTTTACTCCAGGTTCTGTGCTTAGAACGACGGCTGAGTTCGACAGTGATAAGCGCGCAACCGGTGCAACGAGCGACAGTCACAAGATTAAAGCTGAGCCAAACGCTGTTGCAGATACCGCTGCGAACGAGCAAACAGAAAACCGCTTTGAAGATGCTGAGTCTTTCATTAGCTCTGTTTGGGAGCACGCTAAAAATGCGGCTGAGAAAATTGGCTTAAATCCAGCTGTGATGGTTGCTCAAGCAGCACTTGAAACGGGCTGGGGTAAACACATCATCAGTAAAGCTGATGGCACAAGTAGTAACAACTTATTCAATATTAAATCGGATAGGAGCTGGCAAGGTGATAAAGCGAGTAAAGTCACGCTTGAGTTTGAACAAGGTGTGCCAGTTAAAAAGCAAGCAAGTTTTCGCTCTTATCAATCGATTAAAGACAGTGTGAACGACTTTGTGGATTTCTTAAATGAAAATCCACGTTATCAAGAAGCACTTAATAATACCGCAGAGCCTGCAGCCTTTTTAGATTCGTTACAAAAAGCAGGCTATGCAACTGATCCAAATTATGCCGATAAAATTAAGCAGGTATTGAAGCGCGTTGAGCTTCAAAGCGTCGCTGCTTCATTGGTACGTTAAGGAGTAGACCCTCATGTCATTTAGCTTATATGACATAGCAAATGCCGGTGTAAGAGCTAACTCTGAGCTTTTACAAACCACCAGTAAAAACATCGCCAACGTTAATACCGAGGGCTATGTGCGTGAGCGTACTGAGTTCACAACCATGATCGATAACCAAGTCGGTCGTGGTGAAACGTATCGCTTACTGAATGAATTTGCACAAAAGCAATTAAATAGAGATACCTCAAATAAAGCATTCTTTGATCAGTTTGTAACTGAAGCAAGCCGAGTAGATAGCTTGTTTTCTGAAGAGTCAAACAGCTTATCAACCAGTATCAACTCGTTTTTTAACAACGTACAAGAAAGCTTAAATCAACCGTCATCAACAGTAGCTCGTTCACTGGTAATGACGGATGCACAAAACTTAATTGATCAAATGGACAGATTGTCGAGCATTGTGGTTGACCAAAAAGCCGTGGTAAATGAGCAGCTAGAAATCTTCTCTGATGAAGCAAATAACTTCATTCAAAGCATCAGTGAACTAAATACCAAGATTGCATCTGTTCATGGCACTGATCGTGAGTCATCGTCGAGTGGTTTGTATAACGAACGTGATAAAGCAATTCGTGACTTATCTGAGCTGATTGATATTGAAACACTCGATGGCAACAACGGCGAAAAACAAGTTTATTTAGGCTCCGGTCAAGCACTTGTCATGCAAAGCGGCACATTTAACCTGTTTTCATTCAGTGGCGACCCTGATCCGAACTTTAAAGAATTAAAACTTGATGTAAACGGTGGCAAAGCCGTGCCGCTTGAAGTTGATGTGAGTAAATTGAAAGGCAAAATTGGTGGCTTACTGGCATTTCGTGACGATATTTTAGTGCCTGCTCAAAACCAACTTGGTCAAATGGGTTTAGCGTTAGCTGATGCCTTTAACCAACAAAATAGCTTAGGTATGGACGCTAATGGTGAAATTGGCGGCGATATTTTTGCTATTCCAACGGTTGATGCGTTCGGTTATCAAGCTAATACGGGCACATCAACAATGACGGCAACCCTTGAACCTGGCAAAGGCAGCGAATTGCCAGCAAGTGATTTTATTGTGACCTATACAAGCGCAACCACTGTTGAGATTCAGGCAATCGATAATAAAGGTGAACCCATTGGCACCGCATCTACAGCGAATGTGACTGCCGGTGTGATTGACTCATCAACTATTACGGGTGGTGAAGCGTTTGGTTTACAACTCAACGTATCAGGTGCTGCCAATACTGGTGACCAATTTATGGTGAAGCTAAATTCACAAGCTGCAACGACCCTCGAGCTTGCAACTGAACGCCCTGAAGATTTAGCGTTAGCATCACCTATTCGAACTGCTACTGATATTAATAACACCAGTGATGCAAGTATTTCTGCTGGTACAGTTTCAGATATTGATAACTCAACGGGTATTACCGTGGGGCCACCTCCTAGCTTGGCGAATGGCGATATCACACTCGTGAAAACGGCGAATGCTAACGAATATCAAATTACGGATGGGAACGGTACATCGACCTTTACTATTACACCACCTGCTGAAAATATTCTTGCCCAAGCTGGCGCGCCTTATGATACCTATGGGTTTGACTTTAACATTGAAGGATCACCTGCAACAGGTGACACCTTCACAGTAGAGTTTAACACTGGTGGTTTTGATGATAACCGTAATGGTTTGCTATTGGCCGATTTACAAAATGGTGAGCTAGTGCGTCAAAATGTTGAAGCAAGTAGTACTGCTGATAATCATAAAACGTTTAATCAAGCCTATTCAGGCATTGTCACTGATATTGGTGTAGTGACTAGTCAAGCCCAAACGAATGGTGCGGCCTTTACAGCATTGGCTGATCAGTCTGAAGCTTGGTATGAATCACTATCAGGTGTAAACCTTGATGAAGAAGCGGCAAACTTACTGCGCTTTCAACAATCGTATGCAGCATCAGCACAGGTCCTTTCAACAGCACGTACTATTTTTGACACCTTATTAAGTGCGGCGAGGTAATTATGCGTATTTCAAATAACATGATGTATAAGAATAACCTTAATTCTATTCTTAACTCACAACAAAATGTAAACAAAGCGCAAGAGCAGGTTAATACCCAAAAGCGTGTATTAACTGCTGCTGACGATCCTTCCGCAACGGCTCGCGCACTACTTTATACAGATCGCATTCAGGGTAATGAGCAGTTCACAAAAAACATTACTATGCTGAATAGCCGCCTAACAACAGAAGAAAGTGTGCTGCAAAATATTAAAGGTGCGCTTGAGTCTGCTTATACTTTATCTATTCAAGCTGGTAATGGTGCGTATAGTGATATCGACCGTGAAGGTATTGCTGAAGAAGTTAAAGCATTGCAAAGTACGGTACTTGATTTGATGAATGCAAAGACCGAAGACGGTAAATTTATCTTTTCAGGTTACCAAGATAATACTCCGTCTTACACCTTTAATAATACTTCTGGTCGCTATGAATATGGTGGCGATCAGGGGCAACACAAAATCAAAGTAGCTGAAGGTGTAGAAATTAAATCAAGTGACAATGGTTTTGATACGTTCGAAAAAGTAAATGCTCGACTAAATGTGGCCTCAAACGATGGCACTGTGTCAGGCGGTATCTCAAGCTCAAAAATTTATGTTACTGAGCAAGCTGATTTCGATAAGTTTCATCAGGCAAATTACAACGCTGATCCTGCCGCAGCCGCAAATGCTAATACACTAAGCTTTATTACTACCACAGGCACACCTAATACATTTGTTGTGCAGCAAGCGGGTGTAACGATTGATAGTGGCAGCTTTGAAGGCGGCAAAATTGAATATCAAGGTATGGAAATTTCTGTTTCGCCTGTTGCAAACGGCCAAGTTGATGTTGACCTTGAAGCACCACAAAAAGAGAATGCGTTAAATACTTTGGATGACCTGATAGCAGGACTAACCAATCCTGATTTAACCCAGGAAGAGTTTGATCAAGTTTTAGCAGATGCCATTGTACAACTCGATAATGCTAAAAATCAGGTTTCACTTGTACAGGCAGGTTTGGGTGGTCGCTTAAATACAGCCAAGAAAATTGAACAATCAAACGGTGACTTAGATACTAGCAATAAAGCTGCAAAAGCTGAGCTTGTTGAGCTTGATATGGCTGAAGCGATTACTGAACTTACCAAACAAGAAACATCACTGCAAGCTGCACAGGCAACATTTGGCCGTTTGGCTAACCTTTCTTTATTTGATTACTTATAATTTTTATAGGTTAAGCTCATTTTATGAGCTTAACCTATAAAACCTTCCTTAAGATTCACACTTTAAAAGTGCTTTTAGTGCTTTCTTTTTAGTATTTATATCTTTAGTAAAACATCGTGATAGCGGCTTTCAAGGTAACCAGCAGCCATGTTTAGCTAAAGTTTTAAAATATTTTTCCTTTAAATACAGCGCATTAAATAAAAAATGAAAAATTGTTTAAAAATTCACTAAAGGATTTTTTTACCGGACCGATAACTTAATTAACCAAGCAACGTAGCAAATAACCGCTACGGCTTAATTAGAGTAAGTTTGAGAGTAAATGATAAGTTTACTTCGGGAGAAATATCATGGCACTTTATGTAAATACAAATGTTAGTTCATTAAACGCTCAAAGACAATTAATGAATTCTGGTAACTCACTTGACACTTCATTCAAGCGTTTATCATCAGGTTTTCGTATCAACAGCGCAGCTGACGATGCGGCTGGTCTACAAATTTCAGACCGTTTAACATCACAAATTAACGGCCTTAACCAAGGTAACCGTAACGCAAATGATGGTATCTCTTTAGCACAAACAGCTGAGGGTGCTCTTGATGAAGTAACATCAATGTTCCAGCGTATTCGTACGCTTGCACAACAAGCTGCAAATGGTTCAAACACTGATGAAGACCGTTTAGCACTACAAGAAGAGATCCGTTCTTTAGCATCAGAAGTAAATCGTGTGGCTGAAGATACTACTTTTGGTGGTCAAAACCTGCTTGATGGTTCTTATTCTGCAAGTTTTCAAGTCGGTGCTGATGCAGTTCAAACAATTAGCTTCAGCATGAAAAATGTTGGTGGTACAGCAAATTCACTAACTGCTAACGGTGGTTTTACAATGTCAGGTATTGCCGGTGTAGCTTCTGGAGTTACAGGAAAAGGTATGTCCACTCTTGCTGCAGGAATTAGTGATGTAGGTACAGGTTTGACTGCTGCAACTGTTGGCTTCTCAGCTTTTGGTGCAACAACAATCAGCGTGTCTTCTCAGGTTAATGCACAACAAATCTTGGCTGGTATGGATGCAATGATTGCGGTAGTTGATAAAAAGCGTGCAGAGCTAGGTGCGGTTCAAAATCGTTTCCAATCAACGATTCGTAACCAAGCTAATATCTCTGAAAACTTAAGTGCAGCTCAGTCTCGTATTAAAGATACCGACTTTGCGACAGAGACAGCTAACTTAACTAAGATGCAAATCTTACAACAAGCTAGCCAAACAATCTTAAGCCAAGCGAATCAACGTCCTCAAGCAGCATTAAGCTTACTAGGTTAATAGTTTGAGTTAAAGTGAAGTCAAAACTTTGACTTAAAAGAAAAGCGCCTTTGTCTAATGGGGTATTAACAAAGGCGCTAGATTAGGATTATAAAGCGGAGGCGCTCAAAATCCTGACAGTAGTGTTCTAACATTTGTAAGAACATAAAATATAAAGCACAAATTATGCCATAATTTGTGTCAATTGAACCCACTCTTAAACTTATCTCTTAAAAAGGCTCCAGATGGAGCCTTTTTCATTATTTTTTCGAATAGTTGGCCTACTAATTGCTCTTATCTTTTCAAGTTAACTAATTAATCCGCAAAGTGGCAGTTTTTTGCCCCAGGCTACTCAGGTTTGCCGCTGTAACAAGTCACTTTGTCAAATTCACTTTTAAAGTGACTTAACTTTGACAGAAAAGAAGAGAGTTTATTATGGCTTTATATGTAAATACTAATGTTAGTGCATTAAACGCACAAAGACAGTTGGATAGAACAGGTACAGATCTTGATACCTCTTTTAAACGTCTTTCATCAGGTCTTCGCATTAACAGTGCGGCTGATGATGCTGCTGGTTTGCAAATCTCTGACCGCTTACAGTCACAAATTCTAGGTTTGAATCAAGGTAACCGTAACGCGAACGATGGTATTTCACTTGCGCAAACTGCTGAAGGGGCATTAGAGGAAATTACTTCAAGCTTTCAGCGAATTAGGACTCTTGCACAACAAGCAGCAAACGGTTCAAATACGGATGAAGATAGGCTTGCTCTTCAAGAAGAAATTCGTCAGTTATCTGCTGAAGTAAATCGTATTGCTGCAGACACTACTTTCGGTGGTCAAAACCTTCTTGATGGTAGTTACTCAGCTAGTTTTCAAGTTGGTGCTGATGCCGTTCAGACTATCGGTTTTAGTATGAAAAATGTTGGAAGTACTGCTAATTCACTAACTGGAAATAGTGGTTTTACTATGTCGGGTATAGCTGGTATTGCTTCAGGCGTTAGCGGAAAAGGAATGTCTACATTAGTTGCAGGTATTAGTGATATAGGCACGGGATTAACTGCAGCTACAGCAGGTTTTAGTAATATTACTGCAAGTGGAATAAGTGTATCTTCTCAAGTAAATGCTCAGCAAGTGCTCGCAGCTATGGATTCTATGATTGCTGTGGTAGATAAAAAACGTGCTGAATTGGGTGCTGTACAAAACCGCTTTCAATCGACTATTCGAAACCAAGCGAATATTTCTGAGAATTTAAGTGCTGCAAAATCACGAATTAAAGATGCTGATTTCGCGGCTGAAACGGCGAATTTGACAAAAAATCAAATTCTTCAACAAGCAAGCCAAACAATTTTAGGCCAAGCAAATCAAAGACCTCAAGCTGCTTTGAGTTTGTTACAAGGTTAAAATTTAAAAAAGAGTTAAAAAATTTACAAATAAAGCTAAAGCTTTCGCTTTATCAGACGATAACTGATTTAGAGAACTATCAATCTAGGACTCTATGTCGGTTAAATAGCAGGGTAGGGGTATCCCGCTGTTTAGCTATTAAAAGATAAAGCGGAGGCTAACATGGCTATCTATGTAAATACTAATGTGAGTTCTTTGAACGCACAGCGTCAGTTAATGAAATCTGGCAACTCCCTAGACACTTCATTCCAACGACTATCATCAGGCTTACGTATTAATAGTGCGAAAGACGATGCAGCGGGTATGCAGATCACTAACCGTTTAACAGGACAAGTTAACGGCCTTAATCAAGGTAACCGAAATGCGAACGATGGTATTTCTCTTGCACAAACTGCTGAGGGGGCACTAGACGAAGTAACATCAATGTTCCAACGTATTCGTACGCTTGCACAACAAGCATCGAATGGTTCGAATACTGATGAAGATCGTCTTGCTCTTCAAGAAGAAATTCGTTCATTAGCTTCAGAAGTTAATCGAGTGGCTGAAGATACTACCTTCGGTGGTCAAAACCTTCTCGATGGAACTTATAATGCCAGCTTCCAAGTCGGTGCTGATGCAGTTCAAACAATTAGCTTTAGCATGAAAAATGTTGGTGGTACAGCAAATTCACTAACTGCTAATGGTGGTTTTACTATGTCGGGCATAGCCCAAGTCGCTTCAGGTGTGACAGGAAAAGGTATGTCGACACTAGCTGCAGGTATTAGTGATGTTGGTACAGGTTTAACAGCAGCAACAGTTGGCTTCTCTGCATTCGGCGCAACAACTATTAGCGTATCTTCACAAGTTAATGCGCAGCAAGTATTAGCAGGTATGGATGCAATGATCGCTGTTGTTGATAAAAAACGCGCTGAGTTAGGTGCGGTTCAAAATCGTTTCCAATCAACAATCCGAAATCAATCAAATATAGCTGAAAACTTAACTGCTGCACGTTCACGTATTCAAGATACTGATTTTGCAACAGAAACTGCTAACTTGACTAAGATGCAAATCTTACAACAAGCAAGTAGTTCTATCTTAAGTCAAGCAAATCAGCGCCCACAAGTAGCTCTTTCGTTACTAGGTTAGTCTAAGTTTTAAGTCGCTGTACAGAGGAAATTTTCAGTGCAGTGACTTATAATTTAATAGATAACATCTGGAGATAGAAATGATAGATATTAATTCCGCAGCTAGAGCTTCAGACAATGTTAATACTACAAACAGTGTTTCTGTAAAATCAGTATTAGATGAAGAGAAGCTTAATAAAGGCACAGAAATTGCAGGTAGAGAACCTGTAAATATTGATGAAGTTTCAAGTAAAAAGCGTCAAGAAAAGCAGGATATGATTGCCGAAGTAAAAGAAAATCTTGAGAAGCTTAATAAATATATACCGGTAACTGCAACGAACTTAATTTTTGAGTTTGATGAGCTAGGTGAACCACCGATCATTAAAGTTCTCGATAAAGAAAGTGAAGAGGTGATCCGTGAGATACCCACAGAAGAGTTTCGAGAAGTGGCTAAAGCTTTGGATGAATTTGCCGATAAATTAACTAATAAAGGCATGCTATTTAATCATTCAGCATAACAATGTAATATTTTCAGGAGGTTACAATGCCGTTAATTACTTCAGCTGGAATCGGCTCTGGCTTAGATCTTGAGAGCATTATCTCAGCAACCGTAAGTGCTGAAAACACTCCTAAAATGAACGCATTTGTTGCAAAAGAAGAGTCTTTACAGGTAGAGCTTTCAGCCATAGGTGAAATTAAATCTGCTCTTTCTAAATTGCAAGATACCATCGAGAAGTTAGCTGATCCAGATAACTTTAACAAAAGAATTGCAACTATCAAACAGCCTACAAGTGATGATGGAGATCTGATATCAGTAACACCAACTTCAGATATCTCTCCTGGGGACTTCAATATTGAAGTGGTTGAGCTTGCTCAGGGTAGTAGAGCTACTTCTAATGATGGCCTCTTTGCATCCACTGATGATGTGGTTACCGCATCAGGTGGTACTTTATCTTTTGCTGCTGGTGATAAGAGCTTTGACTTAACACTCGATGCAGGTGCAACTCTTGCTGAATTGCGTGATGCTATAAATGATTCAGATGATAATTTTGGCGTAACTGCCAATATTATTAACACAGGTACAGAGTCTAAGCTTGTCCTAACTTCATCTGTTACAGGTACTGGTAATGACTTAGTAATTACGAACGATACTGCTGAACTTGATAATGTTTCGACACTTGCTAACGATGGTGTTACTGCTGGTGGTATTGCGATTGGGTCAGGTGATGAAGCTAAAGACGCTTCGATAAAAGTTGATGGTATTACTATTACCAATGATACCAACACGTTTAAAGATGCTGTTCAAGACATGACCATTACAGCTAAAAGAGAAAGTGTCGATGGTGAAACTGCAAAGTTATCAGTTCAGGTTGATCGTGAAAGTGTCACCAAGCTTGTAGATGAATTTATAGCGAATTATAACAATGTAATAGGGCAGTTAGGCTTTCAATCAAGAGTGGGTAAGCCACTCAATGGTGATGCAACGATTCGCTCTTTACAGTCCCAGTTGGTCAATAATTTATCTGTCAACTTAACAGATGCGGGCCCATTTGAAAGTATCTTTGATATTGGTTTAGGTGTAAATAAAGACGGTTATTTAGAAAAATCGTCCTTAGTTCGTAGTTTGAACGAAGCTATGGATGAAAATTATGATGATATTGGCAAGGCTTTTGCAGGTGAAAACGGGTTAGCTACACAATTTGAAACTTTATTAGAAAACTATGTTGACTCTAACGGTATAATTAAACAAAGAGAAACAAACTTAAACGCTCAGTTAGATGATCTAGAGGATGATGTCGCTAATCATGAATACAGAATGACTGAGCTAGAAGCTAGGCTCCGTAAACAGTATTCTGGTCTAGATGTACTATTGGCTCAGATGCAATCAACTCAAACTTATTTGAGCGCTCAGTTATCTAGTTTACCAGGGTTCACTAAATCAAAGTCTTAGTGTAGCAACTAACATCTCCAGCAATTATTTTTAGGTGAATTATGTATAATGCGAAAGTAAAAAATTACCAGAAAGAAGCACTAAAAACGCGAGTCGCGGGTGCTGATCGTTATGAAATAATCCAAATGTTAATGGCTGGGGCATTAGAAAAAATGGTATTAGCTAAAGTTGCAATTGAGAAAAAGCATCTTGAAGCTAAAAGTGAGCATTTATCCAAGGCATCTGCGATTCTTGAAGCATTAAGAGGGTGCTTAGATTTTGAAGTTGGCGGTGAGGTTACAGAAAACCTTTATGCATTATACTCATATATGCTAGACCGCCTTCTTGATGCGAGCATTAAGAATGATCCAACCGTTATAGATGAAGTTTCGAGCTTATTAAAAGAAATCAAATCTGCATGGGATTCAATCCCAAATGATATTCGTCAGCAAACACTGAGTGAAAACGGTGTTGATGCTAATGTTGGCTGAGCGCTTAGATCAACTAGATACTTGCATCTGTTCTTTGTTAAAAAATATTGAAAATATGAATATTGACGATGCCGTTGCAAATACTAAACAGATCGAAAAATTACTGGAACAGTGTTTTGCTTCGTCTTACATGTCAAATACAGATGTTAGTCGTCTTGAATCAATTTTAAATGATTTTAATAACTTGGTGACAAAAGTCGCAGCTTTGAAGGTCGAAACAGCAAAATCTTTGGGCACACATCTCAAAACGCAAAAAAAATTAGACATTTATAAAAGTATTAAATGAGAGCCATATGACTAAAGAATCGAGCTTAGAACAGCAAATCGAGTCGCTCGCAGAAAAACTTGATAGTTCTTTGCAGCAACAGATAAATGAAGAGAAGTTTGCTGAGCAGGCTAACATTCGGTTTACTAATAATTTAACTGCTTTTGAAAAGTACTATCCTGAAATTGCTCAAGCGATTAAAAATTATAAAACTCGGGATGATTTTTGTTTACATGTAACCCAAGAACTTAAAGCAAATTTCGTTAAAAAAGGTGAGAAAGTACCTTTATATAGTGATAACCCTTACTCCCAATGCGTTGAACAAGTTGAAAGAAACCTAAATAAACCTGCTATTAGTGCGGTTAAATATGATTTCAGAAAAAAGAAGAAAGACAATCGCATTCATGTCAAATACATGAATAAAATTAGTGAATTACTAGCTAATATAAGAGAACAAAAACCTGATACATTGAAACAACTGCCAGATCGCTTCCCTAGCGCAATGATTTTTGGTATTGGTTTAGGATACCATCTTGAATATATGCTTGATAAGGTTGAGTTTGATTATATCCACATCGTGGAACCTGACTTTGAACTATTTTTTGCAAGTCTTTTTTGTATAGAGTGGGATGTAATTATTCAAAGAATAGATGATTCATTAGGTTGTTTATTTATACATCTAGGAATTAGCTATGAAAACTTCTTTGATTCACTTTACAAAGTTGTACAAGATATTGGAGCTTTTTCAATATCTAAAACCTTTTGCTATCAACACTACCCAAATAAAGAATTAAACTCATTAATTTCAAATTTCTTTAAGCAGTTTTATCAATTTCAGAATGGCTTTGGGTTTTACAATGATGCGGTTACTAGCATAGCTCACACAATTAAACATATGAATAGTAACTTGCCATTTTGGATAAGTGATAATGTTGTAGCTGATGATGTAGCTGAAATACCTGTTTTTGTCGTGGGTAATGGACCATCATTAGATAGTGCGGAAGAATTACTAAGACAAAATAAAGATAATGCAATTATTTTGGCTGCAGGAACCGCCTTAGGTTCACTGCTTAAAATGGGTATAAAGCCAGACTTTCATGTTTTAATCGAGCGTCCTAAACGTAATTATGAAATTTTGCTTGAGACTCAAAAGAAAGAAGATTATTCGGATTTAAATTTATTAACAACTAATGTTATTTACTCACATACTCCTGAGCTTTATAAATGGACAGGTCTTGCAATAAAGGGGAACGAAGCAGGTTCAGACTATTATGCTTTGGCTAGAATAGGGAATGGGTTGTTGCGTAGAGAAATAATTCCCTATTCAAACCCTTTAGTTGCAAATACAGCTTTGTCTTATGCTAGTTCATTTGGGTTCAAAAATATCTATTTAATTGGTGTGGATAATGCGATAACAGGTTCTGGGGAGCATCATTCTAAGTACTCTATTTACAATGATTCATCTTTAAAACGACAGTTTAAGCCTCTCAGCGGTTACGATCATGAAGTCGAAGGGAATCTTGGAAATATAGTTTATGCAAATAATTTCTATATGGTTTCTAAAAATCAAATGGAATTATTAATTAAACATAAACCAAACTCTAATTACTATAATGTTGGCCATGGTGCAAAACTAAAAGGAGCTTATCCACTAACAGAAGAAGAAGTCTTAATTCCTAGCCTTTCTACAGATAAAAATGAGGTTGTTGAATATATAAAAAATACTCAGTTTATCAGTGAGTCAGTAAAGGATGATGATTATCAAATGCTTGACTTAAAAGCTTTCTCTACTATTGCAAAACACATAAAAGATATATCTCAATCAAGCTTTTCGAGTCGTCAAGATTGTTTAGATATTCTTCGACGCCAATCGAGGTATGTGTATTCTTTGAGAGGGGGGCGTTATAGTTATTACTTTCAATTATTCAAAGGCTCTTTGTTATATTATCATTGCCCATTGATAACTCTTTTGTATAGCTATGAGGATGATAACTTGACACTTAATTGGTTTAAAGAGGGTCTAGACATGTGGAATGAGTATTTAGACGAAATGGAAGCTGATTTCCCTGAGAGTTATGATAAGCCATGTGACTGGGGACTGGAGTGAAAAAAGAAGCGTTTTATTCAAAGCGCTTCTATTAATTTATTTTCTAATGCAATCTTTATTAAGTTTATAACTTCATCAGTGCTGATTCCAAGAATGTTAGCCAGGTCTATAACATCATTTTTTCCGTCACAGTAAGCTAAAATATTAAGAAGATTCCTAGCAATATTTGATGAACCTTTTTTGCTAAGAGTTGGATACAAGTTATATTTGCTTAATTTAGGTTCACATAACTTAGTTGTAATATACTTGTGATTTTTTTCAAATAATTGAATACACTTCTTAGCAAAGTCTAGCCCACCTTTTAAACCAGAGGGGGTCATAAAAGTTAAGTCATCTAATGAAGTATGGTACTCAGGATAAACTCCATACTTTGTCCTCATTATAGAAGTAATTGGTAAATCGATATTGGGTGCACAATATTGGCGTTCATCACTTCCTCTTTTTAAAAAAGAGTATATCTTTGCGTCATTTTTATAGTTTTCACTTAATACCTTTTGAACGACTTTGTCACTCAAGTTATCGCCATAACGTGATTGTACAGTTGAATAGTCGCCGTCATCCCCTATGCATGTTAAAACTAAGCCTGCAGTAATATTATTTTTTAAATGTTCTAAATTACGGCTTAAATAGGTGATAGTGCCAATAGTCTCGGTTGTAAAAACAAAGCGATAACTATAAAAGTTACTCTCACTTTTTGCTAACCAGTTGATCAAAGCCAAAGAGACAAGGGGGCCTGAAAGTTCATTATTTGCGAGTGAGGGGTGACAAACATAACTAGATATTAAAATTTCTTTTTTACTTTTACCCGGGATAAGAAGTTCTGCATAGGTTAAGGAACCATCGAAATGATTACTGTTAATGAATACGTGGTAATCATCTTCAGTTAGAGACTTTCTTTGTTTGTCTGTTATGCAAAACCCCCATCGAGGCTCATAATAAGATGTAACATAAGGAATTGCTTCAGGCTGTTCAGGCAATGAATGCAGATGTTTTTGTAGCTCATTAAGCGGGATTATTTTATCGACTTGGGTTGAGTAGCCAAGTACATGTAAATTTGAGTCTTTAAAATTTACTACGGTATTCCCTTTAGAATCTTTTATCCATGCTTCTTCTATACTCCACTCTTTAGGAACAGTCCAATCAAATACTGGGGTACCGGAACGTACCTCATGCCTAACTAATGAGTACCCCTCAATATAATTATCAATAATATCTAAAGTCTTTCTAACACCATTACCGGTAATGCTTCTGCAAATAGGAAATAACTCCTGTGCGATTTGATGTAGTGCTTCTCCGTCTAATTCTTTAAAGTTTGACATAGTAGACTCCAATCTAAAGGGGTTCCTGCATTAATATTTTGTTTTGCTGTACACTTTAATACTTTGTTTTTGTTTTTTGGGGGTAAGCCATGGCCAGGGCGAATACTTCTTATCATGTCACTAGTGATAAGTTGTCCTTTTGGGATATCTTTAACAGCATATAGTGAACGGAAGTTTTTGCGTGGTGACGAGTTACTGTAGTCAACCTTACCAATAGTGGCGAAACCGTTTCGTAATTTATCAGTGAATTCTTTCATTAGGGAAATAGGTAAAGAAAACTCAGAGTCAATTGCTCCGTCTTTTTGACTTACGGTAATATGCTTTTCGATCATCGAAGCGCCGTTGGCAATAGCAATAAGAGAACATATTTCATCCGTACTATGGTCAGAAAGCCCAATAGGGATTTCAAAGCTTTGTTGCATATCAGCGATTGTTGATAAGTTAAATTTGTCATAAGGGGCAGGGTAGTTACTTATACAATGCATTAAACCGATATTTCTATTCCCTACTTTTTTACATGTGTCTAATACCTCTTCTATCCCAACTTTATCTATGATACCGGTTGAAATAATCACAGGTTTTAGCGTTTTAGCAGCCGCCTCAATTAAATCTAGGTCCATTGCTTCAAAAGAAGCAATTTTGTATGCAGGGCAGCCTAATTCTTCTAAAATACAAAGTCCCTGATAAGAAAATACGGAAGAAAATAGAGTGATACCTATCTCTTTCGCATAATCAAATAAATTGGGGAGCCACTCCTTAGGGGTTGCACCTTGTTCATAAAGTTCAAACAAGCTACGATCTTTCCACAAACCACTTTTTACAATGAAGTCACCTTCACTGATATCCAATGTCATATCATTAGCAGTAAAGTATTGAATTTTTACAGCATCAAAACCATTTTCTTTCGCTGCTAATATTAACTTCTTAGCACGATCAATCTCATTGTCATGATTACCTGATATCTCTGCAATTAAATAAGGTTTTGAGTAGTTTTGAATGTTGAAATTATCTATTACAATTGATTTATTAAACATAGTGTTAGCTTGCCTGGTCTTCTATGAATTTTCTGAGGTTAATAGTGTGTTTTATTGCAAAGTTACCCGAAACATCAGCTTTTTCGGGTATATCACTTACAACAGTTGAACCAATTCTAACCTTTGCTTTATCTCCAATTTTAACCCAGTTTGATATCGTACAATTGGCGCCAATCCACACATCACTTCCTATCGTTGATCTACCAGCAATATTTGAGTTACCACTAATTTCTGTGGATTGTCCGATAACAACATCATGAGCAATGTTTACGCCAATTCCTATGTGGCAATAATCACCGATAAGTGTTTTTCCCGAGTAAAACAATCCTTTTGAAATGTTTGAATTTGCATGTATGTAGCATCCTTTACCAATAATGACTGAACCATAATGAGTAATATGCTTTTTTATGCCATTTATTGACTTCGCAAGCATTCCTTCGGTACTAATAGTGCAGTTTTGGGCTATGTATGCACCATCATTTAACACCGTGTTTTTTCCAATATATGCTCCTGAACATATGGTTGTATTATGACCAATGTGAACAGGAGGGCAAATAACAGCATTTTCACTAATTGAAGCTGTTGGGCTCACATAGTGGGTTATTAAATCTTTTGTCGAGAAGTAAGTATTATGAATGTAATGAAATAGATCATCGAATCTATTAGTTGTTATCACCGCTTTATCAGTCTGAATGATTACTTCAGGAGCTATTATGCAAATTACATTGCTATTGTTTATAGCTTGTTGGAAGTATTTTTTATTTGCTGCGAGTACAATGCACTTTTCTCCTGTTCCCCAACAAAAATCTGTACATTTTGCTTGAATGTCACTATCAATATTCTGTGTTTTAATATCATCAAATACAGATAAAATTTCGTTTAAAGGGATTTTGATCATGTAAGCAATACCTCTGCTATTCTTTTTGCTGCTAACCCATCGATAAGTGGCTTCCGTGGTTTTTTAAGAGAAATGTTATTCAGAAGTTCCTTGAAGGGTTGCCCACTTATTTTGCTTGTTAGACAACCTAAACTATGTGCTAAGCCTGATTGTTGCCAAGAGTTAGCTATTTTTATTTGATTCTCAGCGAAGTAGCCACAACTAAATGGTATACCAATATATGCCATTTCATAGCTTAAGGTGCCTGCAGAAACAATAGCATAATGACAGCGTTTTATTATTTCTGAATAATCACTTAAGTCAACATGAGTTGTAATGTTAGCGTTGTTTAGTTTTTCTACTAAAGGAACTGAGCTAGATAAGGATGATGCTACAAGGTGGATCTCACCTTTGTATACCCTACTAACCTGGTTGATTATGCTGGCGGCAACACCATTATCATTACCACCGCCCATGCAAACAAATACACCCTCACCCTCTAAAGGTTTAGTAACCAAATTAGGGTTTATGATGGCAAATTTAGCGCCGCAAAGCAGCTTGATTTCTCTATTTAGTACCGCCTTTTTGTACCAGCCTTTATTCGCACAAGGGTTTATATTTATTACAAACTTACCTAAATAACTTCCTTCGCACTTAAAATCATATTGACCAAACATAATCCCATAGGAAGTTAGAGTTTCCTGGAAGATCACATCACATTGATAATGATCAATTAAAAGTTTGGGAATATTCTTTTCAATACATATTTGCGCAATTTCACCAGCATCTGAAAAGCTACTATTTATTTTTATGACCTCATCAAAGTATAGATCTATAAATGAGTTATTGAAATTTTTTCCGACAATTGCAATGGTTTTTTGTTTTCTTTTTTTTAGTTCTTTAGCTATTTCATTGCATCGGTTAAGGTGTCCATAACCAACACTTGAGTTAGCATCAAAATTAAATCCAATAGCCATTAATTCTGTTTCATTGCTTTATAATACAATTCAGCTCTAACCCAATCATCTTGAGTATCTATATCATGAACTAAATAGTGAGGTAATATATGTATTAGTGCGTCAGATGAATCTATAACTTTTTTAATTTCCTTATCGTTGATTGTTTTATACCAATAAAACTGTCCAGCGTCATGGTAAGCTTTCTGTAAATCTTGCGATCTGTTGCTCACGTGTTGAGGAAATAAAAGCTCAAGTCCGTTTTCTGTCTGGGTAAATCCCCTATATGGGCTGTAATGGAATTCAGTAGCACTGAAACAAGCATTTTTCTTGTTTGACTGATTGAGCATATCAAATGAATTTATCAACTGTTCTGGATTTATAAATGGAGTAGTTGGGTAAATACAGCAAATGTAATCAATGTTTTGTGTTTGCTCAAAAAAGTTTAAGGCATCTTGAACTACTTCTCTGGTAGGAGCGAAATCATCAGCTAGTGCAGGGTCACGCATGAAGGGAACCTCAGCGCCAAATTGCTTTGCTATTTCAGCTATTTCAAAACAGTCAGTAGATACAACCACCTTGTCAAATAAACCACTGCTAATAGCTGTTGTTATTGCGTACCCGATAATAGGTTTACCGCAGAACAGCTTAATATTTTTTTTGGGTATTCTCTTACTCCCACCACGGGCAGGAATGATCGCTATTTTCATTTATTGTCCAGTCTTTATTCGTGTAAGCCACACTCACGCTTTAATCCAAAAAAGCGTGTTTGTTCTATGCTTTCTACTTCATATATTGATTTAGTAGTGTGAGTATCACCGATTGAAATATATCCCTTATGCCACAGGGGGTTGTACTCTAGAGAGTTATCTTTTATGTAGCTATCAATATCTTCGGAGGTCCAATCTAGAATAGGAGACACTTTGTATCGATTATTTGATAATTCAACAAACATTTTTTGTTCACGTGTGGGTGACTGTTCCTTCCTTATTCCGGAGAACCATGTTGCCGCATGTAAATCATTTAATGCGCGTTGCATAGGCTCAACTTTCCGGTTTTGATTGTAAAGTTCCAAGCCCTCTAAACCATTTTCCCAAACTTTTCCAAATTTTTTTTCGTATTTTTCTCTATCGAGCAATGGCCTAAATGTTTTCAAATTTAAGTTAAGTGTAGATGTTAGGTGTTTTGAAAATTCAATTGTCTCATCAAATAGGTAACCCGTATCAATAAAAACAACTAAAATATCAGGCTTATGGAATGTCATTAAATGGAGCATAACGGCAGCTTGGGCACCGAAACTAGTACTAACGATATGTTGTTTAGGTAAGTTTTTTAGAGCCCAGCTTATACGTTGGCTAGCATTCCAGCTAACCATGCGTTTATTGATTAAGTCGATATCTATATTTGTGTCCAACATCATAACTCCATCACTTCAGAATTAAATTACTTTTAATTATATCGGCCGAAGTTTAGAAAAATTTATTTGAGATGAATTGAGCACAAAGTATCAGAGCGCAACCCTAGTCTAAGTGTCTCTAGAGAGATAACATCTTCATATGCAATATTTCCCATATTTACATCTCGGCCATATTGCTTAATCATGAAAACTTGGTGGGCTTTTTTGGGGGCTTCAAAGATTAATTTGTCGATTTCAACACCTGATTCCATTACCTCCTCGACTAATCCCATTCTTATTTCGCCATCACCTCGATATAAGCCAGCTGTTCCACTTTCTCTTCCTTCTAAAATAATACTTTTTGCTCCAGCATTAATTTCACTTTTTATTTGCTCTACCCACTTTGATGGAGAAACAACCACCTTATCATCTTTACTGCCCACTTCAGAAAGCACAGTAAAGTCTTTGGCAAATCGGCTAATTAGTTCGTTTTTTTCTTTTTGTGGGATTGAAATTGTACCGTCAGATATTTCAATTAAAGATAATTTATGTTGTTTAAGAAAATCGATGTATTCATCCACTTTATTAGTCAAGTAACAATATTCGAACAAGGTACCACCAAGGCAAGGTTCTATACCATGAGATTTAATTAAATCTAATTTTGCTTCTAAATTGGGAGTAATTAATGATGTTCCCCAGCCAAGTTTGATAACATCTATGAATTCACCGCAGGCTTCTAATTGCATTTTGAGCTGCTCTAAACCCAACCCCTTATCAAGCACATTAGTTTTACCTGTTTGGCGCGGTTTAGTTGGTCTTTGGTCGATGAGTTTCATATCTAATCCTTTTTTAAAATATATGATAGCTTAAGCATTATCTATGCCTGAATTACTGTATCTGTTTGTTTTATTTTACTTCATAATAGATTAGGTTTTAGCAAAAATACTTATTTTTTAACTGATTTGATATCTAGGAGCTTAGTTGAGTAAATTAACATCACTTAATGCTGAAGTTTTAGTTATCGGTGCAGGCATCGCTGGTTGTTGCGCTGCGTTAGAGGCAGCTTATGCAGGTAAGAAAGTAATTTTAATATCAAAGATTCCGCCTCTACACTCTCATTCAGTCAGTGCCAGAGGAGGGGTAAATGTTGCCATAAATGAACCCGATGCTTTTGCTCATATAAATGACTGTCTTAATGCGGGTAGAGGAGTTGCTAGTAAAGACTGTATTGAGTATATGTGCGAGTCTGCTCCTGAAAATCTTCATTGGTTAGAAAAATTAGGTGTGCAGTTTAGTAAAGATGAGTCAGGGCACTACAAAAACAAAGCCTTCGGGGGGTCTAATATTCCCAGAGCTTGCTTTAGTAAAGATAGGACCGGGCTTGCGATTATGGTCGCTTTAATCAAGCAAATAAAAAAGAATGAACTAATCACCTTACTAGATCAGATGATGGCTGTAGAGTTAATCCAAGAAACTTGTCAAGTTATTGGCGCTCAAGTTTTACACTTGCGGAATACTCAGTTATTCAAAGTTTTTGCTAATTCAGTGGTATTGTCTACTGGGGGAGGTTTGAATAGCTATAAATATAATACAAATGCTGTTTCTACAACTGGTGATGGCCTGTCCCTCGCATTCAATGCTGGTGCTGCATTAAGGCATATGGAATTTGTTCAGTTTCACCCTTTGGGTTTACGAAATAGTGGTATACAAATACCTGAACCTGTACTTGGTGCTGGTGGTAAAATAGTCTCAATTTCAAATGACAATGTTATGTCACGTTACTATCCAGAGAAAAAGGAGTTGGCTGGTAGAGATAAAGTGTCTATAGCAATTGCAAAAGAATTAAGTAATCACCCAGGCTCTGAACTCTATCTTGACTTAACAAACATTCCAGAGGAAAAAAAGTTTGCTTTGAAAGAAGCCTCTTTGATAGCGGCTACTTACCTAAATGCCGATGTAACTAAGGATAAAATTTCTATAATACCTTCAGCTCATTATTTAATGGGGGGGGTTAGTTGTAATATTAATGGTCAAGTTCTTAATTATATGGGCGATATAATAAATGGTTTATTTGTTGCGGGTGAAGCTGCTTGTAATGGTGTGCATGGTGCAAACCGAATCGGTGGGAATTCGTTGCTTGAAGTTGTTGTCTTTGGCCGTCTAGCTGGACAAAATGCTGCAAAGTTCCAAAAAAAGGCTAATTACCAAAATGCCTCTTTCAAGGAGTTTACTTTTCCGTTTGGGGATAGCAAAGAGAAAATGGGAGAAATTCTGAGCACTTTGAAAGCGACAATGTCTCAAAACGCCGGAGTAATAAGAAATGAAAATGGGTTGAAAGAGCAATTGAAAATATTAGCCGACTTGAATCAAAGGTATTTAGATATAAAAATTAGCGACCGCACTCACTTTTATAATCAGCAAATAAAACAATATGTTGAACTTAAAAATATGCTTTTAATCTCAGAGGCTATATGTCGAGCGGCTCTTTGTAGGCCTGAATCAAGAGGAGCCCATTATCGTGATGACTTCCCATCAGAAGGCAATTTTTTTGAAATGGCTACACTAACCTATAAACATGAGTTAGGTGGAATGGCATGTGAGTTAATTAGGATTTCATAATTAATGAACACAATAACATTAAACATTTATCGTTTTAACAAAGAAACAGTGAGTCCATCAATCTTACAACCTTTCACTCTTAGCTATAGCAATGAAGAGACTCTTCTCGATTTGCTTATGAGAGTCCTGTATGAATTTGATAGCACTCTGGCTTTCGATAAAAACTGCCGAATAGGGTTGTGTGGTAGTTGTCGTTTAAAAGTTAATGGCAAAGTGATGTTAGCTTGCAGTGAAAATGTAGCAAAGTTAGTTTCCGAATTTGGCAATGAGCTTGAAATAACCCCTTACAATTGCACGAAAGTTGTTCGTGACCTGATCGTAGAACCGCAGTTTGAAAACTGTTCAGAAATAGAGGTGAAATAATGAGTAATAGTTTTTTAGGTGCGGGTTCTCGCTTTAAAGAAGGTCCAGATCAACGCTTATATAACAGTGCATTTCAATATGAACTTGAATGTAGCCCATATATTATGAGCAACTTAAGTATAGCGGATATGAGTCATGTCATGACTTTAATTCAAGGGGGAGTAATTTCTTCATCAAAAGGAAGAAAGTTGCTATCAGGTCTTCTTGAAGTCCACCTACAAGGAACTGAAAACATTCCTTTAGATCCTGCTGTTGGAGATAGTTACAATAACAGAGATAAATATTTGCAACAGCAAATTGGCCCTGATAGTGGTTATGTTCACATCGGACGTGCTCGAAGGGAAGCTAGTACAATAGCTTGGCAAATGGTTTGCCGCGAAAAATTATTTTGCCTTCATGAAAAGTTAATTCAGTTATGTGAGGTATTTAATCACGTTGTTTCACAACATTTAAATACTTTTATGGCAGACTTTACCTATTTACAACATGCACAGCCCACTACTTTAGCCCATTATTTACAAGGGTTTCAAAGACCGCTATTAAGAGATATTGGTCGCATAGAAACAGCTATAAAAATGGTGAATTTATCTCCTGCATGTTCAGGGAGTGTTAATGGCTCTCAAATTGAGATGAATCGAGAGTTTATTGCCGAGTTGCTGGAATTTGATGGCATATTAACTCACACTCGGGATGCGATGTGGGCACCAGATATGTGTATTGATGTGATGACGAGTCTTTGTTCGATAATGACAAGCTTAAATCGAATCAGTGAAGAGTTTATTATTTGGAATAGCGCAGAATTCTCTTACCTTGAGTTAGCTGATGGCTTTACCCGCACAAGTGTCATAATGCCACAAAAGAAAAATCCATATGGGTTAGCATTCATTCGTGGTCAAGCTAGAACCTTTAATGGCATGATGACAAATATTTTATCAACAAATCAGACTATTAGTGGGCAGCCTGATAACCGACTCTATGCTTATGGAGAACTACCAAAGGCTTTAGATTATGCTATTCAGTGTGTCGACCTTTTTGCCGGGATTTTATCTACATCTAAATTTAACAAGGATAAGCTTGCAGAAGCTGCGGCTGACAAATTTATTGTTGCAACAGACTTATGCGATATGCTGGTCAAATTTTCGGACTTAGATAATCGTAGTGCTCATAAAATCATCGGTAGGGCAGTAAGGAATGCTTGTGATGAAGAGCAAGATGGTTTTACTCTTGATAGTATAAAGTTAGCAGCACAGCAGTTAAATATTGATTTGCCAAACATTCCGGATCAGGTATTTAATTCTAACATTGACATACCTTCTCTTATTTCTTTAAGGAAAGGACTTGGTAGTGCAAACCCCGAGCAGGTTAAATTAATGGTTCAGGACAGTCAAAATAGTATAGCTCAGGCACATTCGTTTCAAGAAAATTATAGAATGTCATCTTTCAATGAGCGCTTTGTGAAAAAAGTGAATCTCTTTTTGAATGAGCTAAAGGACAAATAATGTTAACAAGTATTTATACAGAAGTAGCAAACAAAAAAGGTACGAAAATAGCGGTTTCATTTGGCGATAAAGAATACAGCTATGATGAGTTTCATATAGAAATAGACAAATTCGCTACTTTTTTAAAATCAAAAAATATAAAGCCTAGTCAAAGAGTCGCAGTATCAAATTTTTCACCTGTTGAGCTCCTTTTTTCTTATTATGCTGGTGCAAAATGTGGGGTTAGCATAGTACCTATTCCCTTTATTGATCCACAGAGACTTCAGGGGGCATTGGAAACTAGTGATGCTGCATTGTTTATTGAATCTTACCCTCAATTAGAGCCAAAGAATATTGATGTTTCATTTGATCAAGAAGCTATGGTTATTTTTACTTCTGGAACGACTTCCAGCAAATTGAAAGGGGTAAGATTATCTCAGTGTGGCATCAACGATATTTGTGCATTCATGAATAGTAAGATGGAGGTTGATGAGGGAATTGCAGAATTAGTTTTTGCTTCAATAGATCATGCATTTGGTTTTGGGCGATGCCATAGTGTCCTGATGGCCGGCGGAAGAATTGTATTACCAACTCAGCTTAGTAATCCTTTATCAATTTCATCATTGTTTAGTAAGTATGATTGTAATGCATTATCAACGGCACCTTCTTTGTTAGCAGCTTTACTACAAGTAGGCAAAAGTGAGTTGGCGGCAGTTGCAGACAACCTAAAATGGCTACAAACTGGCGCAATGAGATTTGATCACTTTTTCCGAATTGAATTATGTAATTCACTGCCTAAAACAAGAATATTTCTCCATTATGGGTTAAGTGAAGCTATGCGAGTAACATTCTTTGAGCTAAACCGTAATTTAGATAAGGTCAAGACCGAAGGACCTGCTTCAGAATGCTCTGAGTTAAAAATTATTGATGATCAAGGCTGCGCTTTACCCCCTTTCGAAAGTGGACGAATAGCAATTAGAGGAAGTAATTTATGCTTAGGGTATCTCGATGATGAGCTATGGAATAGTCAGCTTCAAGATGGTTGGTTTATAACTTCTGATGTTGGGTACTTAGATGAGCAAGGTTATCTAGTCTTTTCAGGAAGAAGTGATGATGTAATAAATTATAATGGTGTTTTAGTGCACCCTGATGAAATAGAATCTAAACTGGTGACGTTATTTAAGAGCAATGCTTTTACAGTACTTGGTATGGAAGATCCCAGTAAAGTTAAAGATAGTATTATTGTTTTATGTGTAGAAGGAGAAACTAAAGTAACTCTCAAGGATGTAGCAAAACATTTGAAAGATACTGATTCAAATTTTAGACCGAATAAGCTATTTACATTAAGTGAGCTACCACGAACACGTTCTGGTAAAGTAAGTAGAGCATTAATTAAAAAGCATTTATGTGAGCAATATGAAAAGTAAACAAATCATAAAAGAGTTAATTTTAATTCAAAACCCAAGTGTGGATCTTAGTAACGAAGCGGATTTTTCATCAAGCTTTGCTGAACTTGGACTGGATTCTATAGATGTTATGACTATAGTCTTAAAAATTAAGAGAGAGCTAGGTATAGACATCAACGATGAACAGTTGTCTAAGTTAGGTACTGTTTCTGAGTTAATAGAGTTTTTAGATAATAAATAAATGCATTAAGCTTGGTAGGGGCGACTATTCGGTGGCTCCGCAAGCCAACTGTAAATATCATCTCTCATCAGCTCAGTCGTTGCTTTATAAAACTCTCTCATATTGAAGCCCCAGACGCTGCCATGGCACATTTTAGAGTGATTCAATTTAAATTGTTTTTCGAAATTTTCAAATATTTTGACATTTTTATCTCTTTTTATATCGCAGTTTAGATACGTTACTAGATGATAAAAAGCTTTCATTTTTGTGTGCTGCCCAGTTTCAATTGGATGTATGAACTCTTTTGTATACCTGTAAGGTACGTTCATGTCAGACTCACATTGGTGAACAAGGCTGACAATTTGTTTTGGGTGAATACCTACGGAAATAAAAATACTGTTAAGCTCCAGCATCCTAGAAAATGGAGTGTGCATACCATAACTATGGGGAGCTGTGTTTTCGCAAATATAAGAAGCTTCTTTTCCTATAGCAGTGCGAGACGAGAAAGGGTGAAGCTGTCTAATGCTTCCTGTTTGATTTCTGATAAATTCGCTAAAAGCACCGGTTTCAGAAGGTGTATTTTTTAGTGAAAATGGAATGTTAGTATTACAAAGTGAAAAGCTATGGGTTGGCACTACAATTGTACCTTCTGGGCCTATCAAATCCATAATCACCTTAAGATGTAAATTTAACAGCTCGAACTTACTCAAAGAAAGAGAAATACCAACTTTTGTGATATCTCCAGTAACATAAACAACTTTTCCTTCTGTGATACCAACAGAAGAGTATGCCTGTTTTAAACTTTCGTAAGATATGTCTGCTAACATGAAAGCTCTAATTCCTTGTTTAATTCACTAGGTTAAAGAATTCCGTAATTACAGCTTTTTGCTCATCTGCTGTCATAGTTGGGTGCAGAGGAATAGTAACAGCCTGTTTGTAGTAGGTTTCTGCATTAGGGAAATCACCGTCAGAAAAGCCTAAAGCTTGATAATAAGGCTGTAAATGGATAGGTATATAGTGCAAGTGAGCAATAATTCCTTGCTCGCGCATGCCTGTAATGACTGACTTGTGTTTTTCTATATCACACTGTGTTAAACGAACAATATATAAATGGTAGCTAGAGTAACACTCATTCGATTGTGTTAAATGAGCTACCGTTGAGTTTGCAAATGCATGGTTATATGTTGTTGCAATGTCGTTTCGCACTGATACAAAGTTGTCTAGCTGCTTTAACTGACTCAGTCCTAAAGCGGCTTGCATATCAGTCATTCTATAATTAAAACCAAGCTCTAACTGTTGATAATACCAAGGGCCGTGACTTGACTCGGTCATTTCTTCAGGAATATTAGTAATACCATGACTTCGCAAGCGGCTCATTTTTTTGTTGAGCCCAGCGCAGTTGGTAACCGCCATACCCCCTTCAGCAGATGTAATTATCTTGACTGGATGAAAGCTAAACACAGTAATATCTGAATAAACACAGCTGCCAACAGGCTTATCTTTGTACTTGGCGCCAATAGCATGCGAGGCATCTTCAATAACCTTAAAACCATACTCTTTGGCAAGTGCATTGATTGCTGCCATATCGCATGACTGACCAGCTAGATGAACAGGGATCACGACTTTAGGGAGTTGCTGGCTTTGTTTGGCTAATGTCAGTTTTTCTTTAAGCGCTGCAACAGACATATTGCCAGTTTCAAGGTCGATATCAACAAAGTCGACCTCTGCGCCACAATACAGCGCGCAGTTACTCGATGCGACAAAGGAGATTGGCGACGTCCATACAATGTCGCCTTTACCTACGTCTAAGGCAAGGCAAGCAATATGTAACGCTGAAGTCGCACTGTTAGTAGCACAGGCATAGTGAGCACCACAATATTCTGCAATGGCACTTTCAAATGCTGGAACAGCAGGTCCTTGCGTTAGCCAGTCAGACTTTAAGACATCAATTACGGCGTTGATGTCATCTTGAGAAATACTTTGTTTGCCGTAAGGAATTACCTTATTCGCCATAATGAAGTATTACAGTAACGCTTTGACATTGAAGTTTTTAATTTCTTCAATGCTCATATAATCAGGGTTATCTAGTGAGTTATACTCGAAACCTTGGGCAACTTGCTCGCCTTTTTCACCCAGTGCATTTTCAGTAAAATCATTGCTACGACTACTGAATTTAATACCCGGAGCGATAACAAAGTGATCGCTATATTCGTACGTTTCAAAGCATAAGTCGGCAGGACACATAACTTCGTGTAACTTTTCACCAGGGCGAATACCGATTATTTTAATTGGTAAGTCAGGTGCCATGGCTTTGGCAAGATCAGTAATACGAATTGAAGGGATCTTTGGAACGAAAATTTCACCACCTAACATACGCTCAAAGTTAGTTAATACAAAATCAACACCTTGTTGCAGGCTGATCCAAAAGCGAGTCATTTCTTCATGAGTAATTGGTATATGGTCGCGGCCTTGGTCGATAAACTTTTGGAAAATAGGCACAACAGAGCCACGCGAACACACTACATTACCGTATCTTACTACAGCAAAGGTTGTTTTATGGCCGCCAGCAATATTGTTAGCAGCAACAAATAACTTGTCTGATGCAAGTTTAGTCGCACCATATAAATTGATTGGGTTCGCGGCTTTATCAGTTGACAGTGCAATGACTTTTTCTACGTTATTATCAAGGGCGGCATCAATAACGTTTTCAGCACCATTAATATTGGTTTTGATACATTCCATTGGGTTGTATTCAGCGGCGGGTACTTGTTTTAATGCTGCAGCGTGAATCACATAGTTTACGCCACGCATAGCACGACGAAGCCTTTCTTTATCGCGTACATCACCAATGAAGTATCGCATACAGGGTTGGTCAAACTCTTGCTGCATTTCAAACTGCTTTAGTTCGTCCCGTGAGAAGATAATGATCTTCTTAGGTTTATAGCGTTCTAGTAGCGTTTTGACGTATTTTTTGCCGAATGAACCAGTACCACCGGTAATTAAAATCGTTTTATTGTCGAACATAGCGTTACCTAAGTTATTTATCATTGGCGTAGTTATTTATAAAAGTGAAATACGCAAAGTGAGAATTTTGACACAATTCTCAGTAATTTAACTATTAACTAATACACTAGCAAGTCAGATGCCAAGTTAATTTATCTAAACCATGGTACAAAGTACAAAATTTGGCAAATTAAGCTATAATTTAAGCAATCGGTTTGTCGGAGGCCGCCATGAAAATTCAATCACCCAATACCGGGTTTTTAAACCAAACTCAGCAAACGGGCAATAAGCTTGCTGAGCAACTAGCATCAGGTAAAAAAGTAAATTCAGCGGCAGATGATGCCGCTGCATTGCAAATTATTGATAGACTAACATCGCAACAAGATGGCTACAGTCAAGCAATTAACAATGCGTACGATGGTATTTCTTACTCGCAAGTAACAGAGTCAAATCTATCTGGTGTAAATGATGCCGTTTCTCGCATTCGAGAGCTGTCTATTCAAGCGGGTAATGGTGCGCTCACAGATAGTGATAGGGCTGCACTCCAAGAAGAAGTGTCGCAATTACAAACGCAAATATCAGAAACATTTGAAAATGCCACATTCGGTGGTAAACCTTTATTTGATGGTGAGCAAGTGTCGTTTCAAGTGGGTCCTGATGCTAACACCACACAATCAGTGACGCCATCTGATGGTAGTATTGCTTCAGTTATTGCGGGAATCGATATTTCAACCCAAGCAGGAGCTCAAGCTGCGATTGATATTAGCGACCAAGCAGCTGAAGAAATTAACACGCAAAGAGCTGAGCTAGGCGCTTTTCAAAACACCTTGGCGAGTACGATAAAAGGTTTAGGTAACCAGCGAGAGAGCATTGCTGCGAGCCAAAGCCGAATAGAAGATACTGACTATGCAAAAGCTGTGTCTGATCAAGTAGCTAATGATATTTTATCGCAAGCATCGATTGCCCTACGTGGTCAGGCAAATCGTTCAGCCGAATCTATATTAGGCTTGCTTTAATTCTTTAGTATTAAATTTTAGTGCTAAGTGACTATTTTTTGGCGTTGATGTCAATAAATTGCCGCTTAGCGCTTGCATCCCTCCTAAACTCGCTTACAATTTAGAAATTAACTAACCTCGTGGTAACTGTGGTTCGCCAATAATGATCTTAATTTTAGACAATAATAATAATCGTGCGATAGGTTTACATGCAGCACTTACCTTCATTGGTGAAACTGCACAATTAGTTGATGAGACTTCATTACAGTCTTTTTGTGAAAAACATCAACAGCAAGAATGCATGGTCATTCTTGGTGCTTTACAGCAGCTAAATCACGAGGCTGTGATCAAACAGTTTCCTGCCATTCCGTTTTTATTAATTGGTGAAACACTCAAACCGCTGCTAAGCATTGCTAATGTAGTTGGTTTAATTTGTGAACCATTTAACCATGACGTAACTACTCAGCTATTGCATGATTGTCAGCAATATCAGCGCATGCTACCAGGTGACCATAAACAAGCTAAATCTAACAAATCATTTGATGGTTTAGTCGGTGAAACCGAAGCTGTAAAAGATGTGCGCTTTTTAATTGAGCAAGTAGCAAAAACCGATGCCAACGTGCTGATCTTAGGTGAGTCAGGCACAGGTAAAGAAGTTGTTGCACGTAACGTTCATTTACTCTCTAAACGCAATACCGGGCCATTTGTGCCGGTAAACTGTGGTGCTATTCCTGGTGAACTACTTGAAAGTGAGCTATTTGGCCATGAAAAGGGCGCCTTTACGGGCGCTATTTCTGCACGCAAAGGGCGCTTTGAATTAGCGCAAGGCGGCACGCTGTTTCTAGATGAAATAGGTGATATGCCTTTGCAAATGCAGGTTAAACTACTACGTGTGTTGCAAGAGCGTAGCTATGAGCGAGTAGGGGGTACTAAGCCTATTCAAGCTGATGTACGCATTATTGCTGCAACTCACCGCAACCTTGAAGAGATGATTGAAAAAGGCGACTTCCGTGAAGACCTTTTTTATCGCTTAAACGTGTTTCCAATTGAAAATCCTTCGCTAAGTGAGCGTGCTGACGACATTCCTTTGCTGTTGAAAGAGTTAATGCGTCGTGTGAACGAGCAAAGTGGCACAACGGCCAAATTCACTGAGCGTGCGATTCAAAGCTTAAAAGAGCATGCGTGGCCGGGGAATATTCGTGAGCTTGCTAACTTAGTTGAGCGCATGGTGATCATGTTCCCTGATAAAGTGGTTGATGTGCCAGACCTACCAGCTAAATATCGTTATATTGAAGTTGATGCTTATGAGCCTGAGTACCCTGAAGAGTTGATGGAGCGAGATGCTTTCAACGATATTTTCAGTACCGGCTTTAGTGATTATGATGAGGAAGAGCTTGATACCCCAGCAACAACGGCTGACTCAGGTTTATTACCAGATGAAGGAATTGAGCTCAAAGAATACCTAGCTGAGCTAGAAATCAGCTTAATCAGCCAAGCATTAGAGCGCTACGATTATGTTGTTGCACGTGCAGCAGAAATTTTAGGTGTTCGCCGCACCACACTGGTCGAAAAAATGAAGAAATATAACCTAACGCGCGATTAAGCCGCGTTAGGTTTCTTCCTCGGTTTTATCTCTTTAATATTCACTAATTATCTCAGCTTTTCTAAAGCAATCATTGCTATGGTCATTTACCATGCCACAGGCCTGCATGTGGGCATACACCGTCGTCGGGCCTAAAAACTTAAAGCCGCGCTTTTTTAAATCTTTGGCGAATGCTGTAGAGGCTTCAGTAATAGCCGGGTAATCCTCTAATTTATCAAGATTGTTTACCAATGGTTTGCCACCAACAAACTGCCATTGGTAATTTGAGAAACTGCCAAACTCTTTTTGAATCTCAATAAAACGTTGCGCGTTATTGATAGTGGCGGCGATTTTAGCGCGATTACGAATAATACCTTCAAACTGCATTAAACTTTCGACGTCGTCTTCGGTCATTCTGGCAACATCTTCAACAACAAAGTTTTTAAAGGCACTGCGATAGCCATCACGTTTTTTAAGTATGGTATACCAACTCAGTCCCGCTTGTGCTGACTCTAAGGTTATAAACTCAAATAAGCGGTGATCATCATATAATGGCACCCCCCATTCTTGGTCATGATAGGCCACATAATCTTCTTTGCTGGTATCGAGCCATGGGCAACGACAATGGTGTTCTTTTTGCATTATTCCCTCGCGATTGTCATTTTTTTGTCAGTGTTGTTTTTGTCTTTAATTTATTGAAATAAAACAAAAATAAATTTGGTACGGATTGTGCATTTGACTAGGTAGACACGATTTTTTGAGTATCGATTATGGCCTTAGCAAATGTCCTAAAACCACAATTTATCACAGCCAAACAATATAACCCATGCTTACAACAAGAAGAGTATGTGGGTGAGTTGAGTGAGCTGCGCCAACAAGCCAGTTGGTTAGGTCATTTGGTTGATACCATGCCTGCAGGTGTGGTGGTTTTGGATGGCCGAGGTATGATCGCAAAAGCCAATCAAATTGCCATTGATATGCTAGGTGAACCCCTTGAAGGTGAAAAGTGGTTTAGCGTAATTCAACGCTCATTTCGACCACAGCAAGACGATGGACATGAAGTATCACTTAAGGATGGCCGTTTAATAAAGCTTGATATTACTGCGCTTGCTCCAGAGCCAGGGCAGTTAATTTTAATGACAGATTTAACTGAAACCAGGCGCTTACAAAAGCGAGTAGCACATATGCAGCGCTTAAGTGCGCTTGGCAAAATGGTCGCTTCGCTTGCTCATCAAGTCAGAACACCGTTATCAGCGGCCATGCTGTATGCCGCAAATTTAGGCTCAAAGCGATTGCCAGAAAGCTCGCGTGGCAACTTTCATACGAAGCTAATGTCGCGTTTAAAAGATTTAGAAACCCAAGTGAACGATATGCTGTTATTTGCCAAAAGTGGTGAGCAACAAGTGGTCGAAAGCGTTTCAATGCAACAGTTACTTAATGAAGTAAAAGCCGGTGCTGATGCTATGGTTGCACAAAATAACAGTGAACTTAGCGTGAACTTGCCTGAGCCAGATATTGAAATTATGGGTAATAAAACTGCTCTGGCGAGTGCTATTCAAAACCTGATCCACAATAGTATTCAAATTATTGGCTCTGAGGCTGTGGTAACCCTGAGTGCCGAACGTGACGAAACTAGCGAAAACTGTGTTCGTATCAGTGTCAGTGATAATGGCCCGGGTGTTGATTTACGCCATGCCAACAAATTATTCGAACCTTTTTACACTACCAAAAGCCAGGGCACGGGGCTTGGACTTGCAGTTGTAAGTTCAGTCGCCAATGCGCACCAAGGACGGGTTGAAGTGACAAATAATGCTCATGGGGGAGCATGTTTTAGTTTGATCTTGCCAATTAGTGCAGAACCAATGTCAGCGGAGGCAAAATGAATACTAACTCTATCTTAGTCGTTGAAGACGACGCAGGTTTACGAGAAGCGCTAATCGATACCCTTGAGATGTCGGGTATTGATTGCGTTGCTGCAGATAGCGCTGAACAAGCGATGATCTTGCTTAAGCAAAATAGCTATTCATTGGTTGTTAGTGATGTGCAAATGGGCGCCATGAGTGGCCTTGACCTATTACGTAGCATTAAACTTAATTATCCTGAGCTGCCGGTATTAATGATGACAGCCTATGCCACCATTGATGATGCTGTAGAAGCAATGCGTTTAGGTGCGATTGATTACATGGCAAAACCGTTTGCTCCAGAAGTGCTCCTTAACATGGTGAGTCGTTATCTACCTGAAAAGGAAAAAGAAACCGATGGCCCAATCGTTGCCGATCCATCGAGTATTAAGCTATTAGAGCTCGCGAGCAAAGTTGCCCGCTCAGATGCCAGTGTCATGGTACTCGGCCCAAGTGGCTCGGGTAAAGAAGTGTTGGCTCGTTTTATCCACGATAAATCAAATCGTAGCGATGCCCCCTTTGTGGCTATTAACTGCGCTGCTATTCCTGAAAACATGCTTGAAGCAACCTTATTCGGTTACGAAAAAGGGGCGTTTACCGGCGCTATTCAAGCATGTCCGGGTAAGTTTGAACAAGCTCAAGGTGGCACCATCTTACTTGATGAAATAACTGAGATGGATTTAGGCTTACAAGCAAAATTACTGCGTGTACTTCAAGAGCGCGAAGTAGAGCGCTTAGGCGGTCGTAAAACCATAGAGCTTGATGTTCGCGTACTTGCTACAAGTAACCGAGATTTGAAAGAAGCGGTGAGCGAAAATCTATTTAGGGAAGATTTATATTATCGCTTAAATGTATTCCCGCTAATGTGGAAACCATTAGCCGAGCGTCCTGGTGACATTGTTGTATTGGCAGAGCATTTAATAGAGCGTCATTGCCTGAAAAGTAAAGAGCCTATAGCTCAACTAAGTGAGGATGCGAAACAAAAGCTGCTATCGCATGCTTGGCCAGGTAACGTACGAGAGCTCGATAACGTTATTCAACGGGCGTTGATATTATGCGATGGGAATAGTATTCATCAAGATGATGTCTTTATTGAAGAGTTGCTTACGGCGGATATCAAGCCAGTCGCTACGCCGCCACACAACGCTCCGGTATATCAAGAACAGCCTGTTGAAGTTAATCTAGATACCGTGCCACAAGTGAGTGAGCAAGGTAATTACAAAGACGAGCTGAAAGACAAAGAGCATCGTATTATTTTAGAAACCTTAGCGCGTTGTAACGGTAAGCGTAAAGAGGTTGCAGAAACCTTAGGTATCAGTCCGCGCACGTTACGTTATAAACTGGCGCAAATGCGAGACTTGGGTATCGCCTTACCTGCATAAACTCCTTCCAAAAAGTTAGTCAAACAAGCTCGCATTTTTGTGAGCTTGTTTGCTGTCAAAACTCTGACAAGTAAATTAACTGCGCTAAGCTATTGAAAATCCAGGTTTTATTTTGTGGCACGGTTTGTGCTTTATCAGTGCATAAGTAAACTGCATTGTCAGAGAGTATTATGAAAGTTCAAAACAGCGCATTATTTCAAGAAATGCAATCTATGGCTTCAGAAGTTGGTCGTAGTAACTCAATTAATAATTTACCAACACAAACTCAGCCAACTTCATCGGCACAGTTTGGTGATTTACTTACCAATGCACTTGATACAGTGAATGGCTTACAACAAGAAGCAAAACAAAAAGTAACCGCGCTTGAAATGGGCGATCGCAGTGTTTCACTTGCGGACGTAATGATTGCTTCGCAAAAGTCATCAGTTGCCTTTGAAGCGACGGTACAGGTTCGCAATAAACTTGTTGAAGCTTATAAAGAAATTATGAACATGCCTGTGTAACTAGGTAGTGGAGAATTATTGTGGCGCAATCTAATCAATCAACTGATCTAGCCTTAGCAGGCGGCGGTATCGATGCAACCGATACTGACGATCAACAAGAGCAAAAGTCAGGCTACCTAAGTGCCTTAAATGGTGTAGACGTTTTACGCCAGGCTACTTTAGTGATTGCTTTAGCAATCTGTTTGGCTATCGCAATTTTTATTATTATTTGGGCTCGTCAGCCAGATATGCGTCCGCTTGGCAAAATGCCAACGGAAGAGCTTATTCAAACGCTGGACTTCTTAGACGCTCAAAAGATTGATTACGAACTTGATGGTAACGTCATCTCTGTTGAAGAAGGTGAATACCAAAACATCAAATTATTGATGGCTCGTGAAGGCCTAGAGCAAGCGCCAAGCTCAGGTACTGACATCATCATGCAAGACATGGGGTTTGGTGTAAGCCAACGCCTTGAACGTGAACGTTTAAAACATGGTCGTGAGCAACAGCTTGCACGTACCATCGAAGAGCTAAAAAATGTTACTCGCGCCAAAGTACTTTTAGCTATTCCAAAAGAAAACGTATTTGCTCGTCGTGAAAAACAACCTTCAGCAACGGTAGTACTAACCTTAAAACGCGGCCGTACGCTTGATGGTGAAGAAGTTGACTCAGTAGTTGATATTGTTGCCTCAGCAGTCCAAGGTTTATCGCCAGAGCGTGTTACTGTTACCGATCAAAATGGTCGTTTACTGAATTCAGGCTCACAAAACTCACTTGCTGCTCGCTCTCGTAAAGAGTATGAAATTGAGCGTAAGCGTGAAGAAGAATACTTAAATAAAATCGATAGCATCCTTATTCCAGTTGTAGGTTTAGGTAACTACACAGCGCAAGTCGACTTAAATATGGATTTTAGTGCAGTCGAAGAAACACAAAAACGTTATAACCCAGACTTACCCGCTGTGCGCAGTGAAACCACGTTCGAAGAAAACAACATTGGTGGTCTTGCTGTGGGCATTCCAGGTGCGCTAACGAATCAGCCGCCAGTTAACTCTAATATTCCTGAGGTCGCTGGCCAAGGTAGTGCAGGTTCAGCAACGAACCCAAGTCGTTCGCATAAAGAAGCAACACGTAACTACGAACTTGATACCACAATTTCGCATAAGCGCCAGCAAACCGGTGTTATCCGCCGCATCAGTGTGTCAGTTGCCGTTGATTATGTACCACAAGTAGGTGAAAACGGTGAGACAACTATGGTTCCTCGCTCTGTCGAAGCATTGTCAAATATTCGTCGCTTACTACAAGGTGGTGTTGGGTTTGATATGCAACGCGGTGATGCACTTGAAGTCGTTACAGTGCCATTTGTAAGACAAGATACAGGTGAAGCGATTGAAGTTCCACTTTGGGAGCAAGATTGGTTCATGAAGATGCTACGCTTAGCATTAGGTGCACTGGTTATCATCGTACTTATTGTCTTTGTTGTAAGACCTATGCTGAAACGTCTAATTTACCCAGACGATACACTAGAAGAATATGATGAAGATGCATTAAGTGCAGGTGTAGATATTGGTGATAGCACGCTAGATATGCTAAATAAAGACTTTGACTCTGCTGCTGTAGGATTCTCAAGTGATGGTACACTACAGCTGCCAGACTTACATGGCGATGAAGATTTACTCAAAGCAGTTCGTGCATTGGTTGCAAATGAACCAGAACTGTCTTCTCAAGTAGTGAAAGCGTGGTTAACAGAAGATGACTGATCAAGAACAAAAACAATTACCACCGGCGTTTGATGTTGATAAATTAGACGGTGTTGATAAGGCGGCAATCTTATTGCTGAGCTTATCAGAAGAAGATGCTGCGCAAATCCTTAAGCACTTAGAGCCAAAGCAAGTGCAAAAGGTGGGTATGGCAATGGCCGCACTAGATGATTTATCGCAAGCGAAAATTAGCGCAGTCCATAATTTGTTTATTGAGCAAATTCAAAGCTTCAGTACCATTGGCTTCCAGTCTGAAGACTTTATTAAAAAAGCCCTTACAGCAGCGCTTGGTGAAGACAAGGCTGCCAGCCTTATTGACCAAATTGTTATGGGCTCAGGGGCGAAAGGTCTTGATTCATTGAAGTGGATGGACTCAAAGCAAGTGGCGAATATCATTCGTAACGAGCACCCGCAAATTCAAACCATTGTTTTATCTTATTTAGAGCCAGAGCAATCAGCGGAAATCTTGTCGCAATTCCCAGAAAAAGTGCGTTTAGATTTAACCATGCGTATTGCAAACCTTGAAGAAGTTCAACCAGCAGCATTGCAAGAGTTGAATGAAATCATGGAGAAACAGTTCGCAGGTCAAGCTGGTGCGCAAGCTGCGAAAATGGGTGGCTTGAAAGCGGCTGCTGATATCATGAACTACCTAGATACCAATGTTGAAGGTCAGTTAATGGATTCAATCCGTGAACACGATGAAGAGATGTCACAGCAAATCCAAGACCTTATGTTTGTCTTTGAGAACTTAATGGATGTTGAAGACCGTGGTATTCAAGCGATCCTTCGTGAAGTACAGCAAGATGTATTAATGAAAGCAATTAAAGGTACTGACGAAGCATTAAAAGAGAAGATTTTGGGCAATATGTCAAAACGTGCCGCTGAATTACTCGCTGATGATCTTGAGGCAATGGGCCCTGTTCGTATTAGCGAAGTAGAAGCGGCACAGAAAGAAATTCTTTCTACGGCACGACGTTTAGCTGACTCAGGCGAAATCATGCTTGGTGGCGGTGGTGGTGAGGAGTTCCTGTAAGCCATGAGTAAGTCTTCATTTCATACAGGACGCCCAGTGCATGCCAGTGAAGCTGCCGATGAATTATTGGAAAACTGGCCAATTCCTGAAGTGACGCAAGATACAACAAAACTCGCTGGACGCTCAACGGCGTATGGCACGCCTTTAGCTGACTTATATCGTAAAGAGCAGCAAAAGCAGCAGGCCGAAGAGCAGCCAGAAGAGCCTGAAATTCCGTCATTGACCATGGCTGAACTTGAAAAAATCCGTCAAGATGCCTATGAAGAAGGGCTAAAGCAAGGTCATGAACAAGGCTATATAGATGGTTTTGAAAAAGGCGCGCATGAGGGGAAAGAAGCTGGTTTTAAAGAAGGTGTTGAGCTTGGTAAGGAGCAAGGCCAAGAAGAAATTAAGCCTATTTTAGAAGAGCAGCTCACCAACTTAAGAAGCTTACTTGATAGCCTTTCTCAACCATTATCTAAAGTCGATGAAAGTGCCGAAAAGCAGTTAGTGCAATTAGCTGTTATGTTAACTGAAGTCTTAGTTTACCAAGAAATCAAAACCTCACCAGAAGTCATTTTACATGCTTTGAAGCAAGCCATTGATGCGTTAGGTGAAGAGCAAGTGAAAGTACGTATTCACTTACATCCTGATGATATTGCTTTAATTACCGAAAGTTATGGCGAACAAACTATCGCAGATAACCATTGGCAGTTAGTGGCAGAGCCGACTTTAGAGCGCGGTGGCTGCGAAATTAAAACCCCGCAATCATCCCTCGATATGACGATAAAAACTCGCGTCAAAGAAACGTTGGAAAACTTTTTGCATAGCAGTGGTATCTAACACTTTTTAGGCTCATTATGAGTGCTCAATCAATGACTCTTAGCGAACGCTTACAGCGCTATGAAAAACATATCAAGGCTCCAAAACCGGCTGTTGCCGGTATTCTGACGCGTGTTGTTGGTTTAACGCTAGAAGCAAAAGGGCTTAGAGCACCTGTTGGTAGTCAATGTAAAATTGAAACCATTAACGGCTTTGTTGATGCTGAAGTTGTTGGCTTTAATGACCAAACACTGTACTTAATGCCAAATGATCACATCTCTGGCGTACTACCAGGTGCGCGAGTTATCCCAAAAGTAAACGAAACAGGATTGCCTGTAGGCATGAGTTTACTTGGCCGCGTAGTGGATGGCCTTGGTCGGCCACTTGATGGCTTAGGTGCAATTAATGCTGAGCATCACTTAAAGTTTGCGCAAAACGCAATTAACCCGCTGGCAAGACGACCAATCAGTCAACCTATGGATGTAGGTGTACGAGCCATCAACTCCGTTATTACCGTGGGTCAAGGCCAGCGTATGGGTCTGTTTGCAGGCTCTGGTGTTGGTAAATCAGTGCTACTAGGTATGATGACTCGTGGTTCTGAAGCAGATGTAATCGTGGTTGGCCTTGTGGGTGAACGTGGTCGTGAGGTAAAAGAATTCATTGAAGAAATTTTAGGAGTCGAAGGGCGTAAGCGCTCAGTGGTAGTTGCAGCCCCTGCGGATGCGTCACCATTAATGCGTTTAAAAGGCTGTGAAAGTGCAGTGACCATTGCGGAATACTTTCGCGATCAAGGACTTAACGTGTTGTTATTACTTGACTCGGTTACCCGTTATGCCATGGCACAACGTGAAATTGCCTTAGCGGTTGGTGAGCCTCCGGCTACGAAAGGTTATCCGCCTTCAGTATTTGCTAAATTACCTGCGCTGGTGGAGCGTGCCGGTAATGGTGGTGAAGGGCAAGGTGCCATTACAGCGTTTTTTACTGTACTTAGTGAGGGCGATGATATGCAAGATCCAATTGCTGACTCTGCCCGCGCTATTTTAGATGGCCACATTGTTTTATCTCGAGATTTAGCCGACAGTGGTCACTATCCGGCTATTGATATTGAAAAGTCGATTTCTCGTGTAATGCCGCAGGTTGTATCTGAAGCGCATATGCAACAAGCGCGTGTGCTCAAGCAAGTGTATTCAATGTATCAACAAAACAAAGATATGATCACCTTAGGGGCGTACCAAAAAGGCACCGATCCTATGCTCGACCAAGCAATTAATATGATGCCGCGAGTCAATCAATTCCTTCAACAAGGTATGAAAGATGTGATCAGTTATGATGAAGGTCTGCAAGGTCTCGCGCAGTTATTAGGGCAAGGTTAATGGCTAAAAGTAAACTTGATTTATTGTTAAAGCTTGAGAGCGATAAAGAAGAGTCTTTACGCATGGATTATTTAAAAGCACAGCAGCACTTACAAAGTAATCAACAAAAACTGCAAGGGCTAAATAACTTTCGTTTAGAGTATTCTCAGCAGTTACATTTGAAAGGACGCTCTGGTTTGTCTAGTGCTGGCTTCAGCCAATATCATGCTTTTATTGCAAAAATTGAAGAAGCGATACGCCAGCAAGCAAGTACAGTGAATACCGCAAAACAAGTTGTGACACAGCGAAAAGCACTGTGGTTAAAGCAACAAGTGAAAGCAAAAGCAGTAGCGAAGTTAATCGAAAAGCAAGCTGAAAAACAAGCGATGCAAGTGGCAAAAGCAGAACAAAAAATGCTGGATGAATTTGCTGCAAATCAGTTTTATCAGCGTCAACTTAAAAATGCACTTCTTTAAAATACTTCTTTTTTAGGCATGTTAATTGCATTTACCTAACCAGTAGCATTAATTTTGGCACTTGCGGCGGCAAATTGCCTCATTACTTTAGATGACTAGGTTTAGGTGAATTATGGCGATCAGTGATATCAATTTGCAGGTTAAAACTGAGCAAGGTACTGGTTTTTCAGGCAAAGACTCAGAGTCTAACAACAAAGCATCGGGCTTAAGTTTTTTAACTTCACTGACAGAAGCAAGTGAAGCGGCAAACGCGCAAGCAAAAAGTGATGCAGATGCTGACTCAGTTGATGAACCTAAAGCTATCAGTACTTCTGAAGAACCTAAATCAGATGCAAAACCAGGTGATGAGAATACAGCGACTGATGCTAAAGCTGCAACTACTCCCACATCTACAGATCAGCAGCCTAAAATAAATCCAGATGTTCGTAATGAAGCTGTAACTAAAGAACAAAGCGATGAACTTGCACTTGTAGAAGATGATGATAACTCACTGCTTTCGCAAATTAATGCGGCTCAAGCTATGAGTACACGTGTTAATAAATTGATTGAAAATAATGACTTTAGCCCGGTAGTTGTTGATAAAAAACCAACCCCAATCGATACCATTACACCTGTAATACCTTCACCTATGACAGACGTTGCGCAAACCGATGATTCAAAAGTCGCAGCAGAAGATGACAACTCAATCGCAAGTTTATTACATAAGTCTAAAGTTGCGACAGCGGTAGATAGTCAACTAAAAGCGATTGGTGATTTACCGCCAAAAGATAGCGTGACCCCTATTGTTGATGGCCCATTAACAGACAAAGAAAAGCAGGGTGTTTCAGCTGTTAATACACCGGATACAAAACCTCAGGTAGCTAACTTTGCCAGTGCAATACAAGCAACTGACAGTAAAGAAACCACTGTTGATTTAGACGCTGTAAAAACAGCTGATGGAAATGAACTCAGCGCGAATGATAAAAGCAAAGCTGTTTTAAGCAAGATGCTTAGCGATGCAAATAATAGCGTTCAAACTGATGCAAAAGCGGCTGAAGTGACGACAAAGCAAGCGCATGGCAACGTTGATAAGCCAGCAGTAAACCTAGCTACTGAGCAGGTAGCTCCGAAGAGCGTTGAAGCAAGCGCGGCAAAAGCATCAGATAAACCAGTAACTGATAAGTCAATCGTTAACCTGCTTGCCAAACTACAAAGTGGCGACGGGCAGGCTGTAAGTGAGTTCGCTAAAGGTTTGTCGCTCAGCACTGATCAACAAAAGCAACTTGAGCAACAAATCAATCAACTAAAAGTTGACAATAAGCTTGGCGCTGATGAGCTGGCAACAATCAAGTCGCTATTGACTGATGTGATGAGTAGTAAGCCTACAACACAAACTGCACAGAGCCCTGTATCACAATTTGCTGTAGAGCAAGACATTGCTGATGAAAGCCTGACAAAACAAGATGCTAAATTAGCTGATAATAAAGCGCTTGATACTAAACTGCCGACTAGCATCGAAAAGCAAATCACTGCACTGACGAAAGATGAGCAGCAAGCACTGTTAAATAAAGTGAATACTCAACTGCAAACGTTAACGCCGGGTACTGCTCAGTACGAAAAACTTTCTGCGGCACAAACTGTGCTCAAAGAGGCTATTAATGCTCCTGCAATAGTCAACACAGCGATGCCGATAACCGTCGCCACAGTCAATGCTGAAAATAATAATACAAAACAAAACAATACTGCGCAGGTTACAGCCGATGTTACAAAGGCTGCAACTAGTGAAGAAGTAACTTTAGAGCTTGATACAAAAATTAATACCGAACGTACACAAGAAGCTGTGCCTTCGCGTGTAGCTCAGTTATTTACTCAGTTAACGACTCAAGCCAATGCAGCAACACAACCGGGTGCCTATGAGGTGGCTCATCAGCAATATGAGCAAGCACTAGACGCACAAACAATGCAGACTCAAGCAACGACACAAACTCAGGCTCACTCTAAATCGGTGAGCATTGACCCTGGTGTAATGCAAGCGATCAATATTATAAAGAGTGACGCCGCAAAGATGCTTCAAGAGCGAGTTAGTGCGTTACTAAATATAAATAACAAAGAAGCGGAAATTCGCTTAGACCCACCAGAAATGGGCAGTATGCAAATTCGTATACGTAGCGATGCTGAACAAGCGCAAATTAATTTTGTTGTTCAAAATCAGCAGGCTAAAGAAGCTTTAGAGCAATCAATGCCACGTTTGCGAGAAATGCTTGCGCAGCAAGGTATTGAACTTGGTGAAAGTAGTATTCAGCAAGGTAACCCTGAGCAACAACAAGAGCAGTCTGGGCAAGGGCAGCTTGCAGGAAATCAACAAGCTGAGGAGCAACAACCAGAAGTAACAGCGCAAAGCGCAGAAACTTCTCGACAACAATCTTCATCATCAATAGATTACTATGCATAAGTCCTGCTATTATAAGAAATAAAATAGTTACAGCGTGATAAACAGCTTGCTGTAACTTTGAGGGAAGTGACAATGGCCGAAGAAGCAAATTTAGAAATAGAAGATACGGGTAAAGGCAAAAAGAAGCTGATTATCATTATTGCAGCTGTAGTGTTGATTGTTGGCGCCGCCGCAGGTTACTTTTTATTTATGGGTGATGATGCCCCTGAAGAGAGCCTAGCAGATGAAACCACAGTGACTGAGGCTGCTGCACCATCGAGCTCCGCACAGATTGGTTCGGCTCTCTATGTCGCAATGCCACGCCCATTTGTATTTAATGTACCCGGTGCGAGTCGCGACCGTATTGTACAAATAAAAGTTCAGCTACTTGTTCGCGGTGAAGTGAACGAAGAAACTGCCAAAAAGCATATTCCACTTATCGAAAGTACCTTACTTGGCGTTCTTTCAACAACGACCGCAGATGAATTAGGTACCAGTGAAGGTAAAGAGTCAGTGCGTGTTGCTGCACTTGAAAAAGTACAATCAGCATTAAGTGATGTTGAAGGTAGCAAAGTGATAGAGCGGGTATTATTCACCGGCTTTGTGATGCAATAAGGGGTCAGCGTGAGCGATTTATTATCTCAAGACGAAATTGATGCGCTTTTACACGGCGTTGATGAAGTCGAAGAGGAAGATATTCACGAAGGTGATGACTTAGACAGTAATACCTTACAGTATGACTTCTCATCACAAGATCGTATTGTCCGTGGTCGTATGCCGACCTTGGAGATCGTGAATGAACGTTTTGCCCGTCATATGCGAATTAGCCTATTTAACATGATGCGCCGCACCGCTGAGGTGTCAATCAACGGCGTGCAAATGATTAAATTTGGCGAATATATTCATACCTTATTCGTGCCAACTAGTTTGAACATGGTACGTTTTCGTCCGTTGAAGGGCACTGGCTTAATTACCATGGAAGCCCGATTAGTATTCATTTTAGTGGATAACTTTTTTGGTGGTGATGGCCGCTATCATGCAAAAATTGAAGGCCGTGAATTTACGCCAACAGAACGGCGTATTGTTCAAATGCTACTTAAAATTATCTTCGAAGATTATAAAGAAGCATGGGCGCCGGTAATGGATGTATCTTTTGAGTACCTTGACTCAGAAGTTAACCCAGCAATGGCGAACATCGTAAGTCCAACTGAAGTGGTTGTTATTAGCTCCTTCCATATTGAGCTAGATGGTGGTGGTGGTGATTTCCATATCGCATTACCGTATTCAATGCTTGAGCCTATTCGCGAATTGCTCGATGCCGGTGTGCAATCAGACACCGAAGACACCGACTTACGTTGGAGTAAAGCATTACGTGATGAGATCATGGATGTAGAAGTCGACCTATCGACTCAATTGCTTGAGGTTGATTTAACGCTACAACAGATTATGGAGCTTAAAGCTGGCGATATTATCCCAGTTGAAATGCCAGAGCATATCACCGTATTTGTAGAAGAACTGCCGACCTTTAGAGCGAAAATGGGCCGCTCACGTGACAATGTGGCACTACAAATTAGCGAAAAAATTAAACGCCCTGAATCAGTTAAGTCAGAACTACATGTGTTCACAAAAGGTGGCAAAAAACTGGATTCAGATGCAGAATTAGCAGAACTAGAAGAAGATCTACATCTATCTGAAGGTGTAGATTTAGACTGGTAGTCGATTTATAAGGTTAAACATAATGAGTGATGATCAAGATACAATGGACGAATGGGCCGCGGCACTAGCCGAAGCTGAAGAGGCTGAGGGTGGCTCAGGCGATGCTGCTGTGGCAGAGCTTGATGAATTAAAAGATGAAAGACATGAGCTATCGGGCGACGAAAAGCGAAAACTTGATACCATCTTGGACATTCCGGTTACTATTTCTATGGAAGTGGGCCGTTCAAAAATCAACATTCGTAACTTATTACAGCTTAACCAAGGTTCGGTGGTAGAACTAGACCGAGTCGCTGGTGAGCCGCTTGATGTATTGGTTAACGGCACGCTGATTGCGCATGGTGAGGTGGTCGTTGTAAACGATAAGTTCGGTATTCGTTTAACTGACGTTATTAGCCAAGTTGAGCGTATTAAAAAGTTACGATGAATGCTTTAGTTGCTTTAACAAGTGCGTCGAGCACTGCATTTCCTACGGCATCACCGACGGCAGATTTACTGTCTATGGTGATGTCTTTGCTTTTAGTGCTGGTGGTTATCATTGCTTTGGCTTTTTTGGTTAAAAAACTAAATCCAAATCTTGCTAATAGTGATGAATTTAAAGTAGTGCGCAGTTTGCCTTTGGGCTCTCGTGAGCGCTTGATGGTCATTGAAATCGATAACGCTCAGCACTTAATTGGTGTGACCCCGCACAGTATTAACTATCTGCATAAACTAGAAACACCATTACAAGAAAAAGAACTGCCAGAACTTGCCAAGAAATTTGGAAAGTTACTGAACCCACAATCACCTTCAAATAAAAAGAATTAACGCTATGATCAAGTGGATACTTATTTTAGCAAGTGTGTTGTTTTTGCCGTCGGTTAATGCTGAAGGCATAGAAGCACTGACCATTACCACCAACCCTGATGGCTCTCAAGATTACTCAGTGACGCTACAAGTATTAGCGATCATGACGGCGCTGAGCTTTATTCCAGCGGCGGTCATTATGATGACCTCATTTACACGGATTATTGTGGTTCTGGCGATACTACGCCAAGCAATAGGCTTACAACAAACGCCTTCGAATCAAATTTTGTTAGGCATGTCGCTATTTTTAAGTATTTTTATTATGGCGCCAATTTATCAGCAGGTGAATGAGCGTGCCATTGAGCCGTACTTGAATGAGCAAGTTACTTCAGTGCAAGCATTAGAACTTGCCAAAGAGCCAATGAAAGCGTTTATGCTCTCACAAGTTCGTATAAAAGATTTAGAGACCTTTGCGAAAATAGCTGGTTATGAGCAATTAGATTCGCCAGAAGACACGCCGTTGATTGTATTGATCCCAGCGTTTGTTACCAGCGAATTGCAAACGGCCTTTATCATTGGTTTTATGTTTTTCATTCCCTTTTTGATAGTTGATTTAGTGGTGGCCTCCGTATTAATGGCCATGGGTATGATGATGCTTTCGCCGATGATTGTGTCTTTGCCGTTTAAGATCATGCTGTTTGTGTTGGTGGATGGCTGGAGCCTTGTGATGGGCACGCTGGCGAAGAGCTTTGGGCTCGGGGTGTAACAATGCAATTCAAGGCACATAATTAGGTAGGAGAGACAAAATGGAACCCGAAATTTTTGTCGATATACTCAGTGACGCGCTATTTTTAGTTATAAAGTTAGTGTCTGCAATCGTAGTACCTGGCTTATTAGTCGGTCTAGTCGTAGCAGTTTTCCAAGCGGCAACATCAATCAATGAGCAAACCTTAAGCTTTTTACCTCGTTTGCTAATTACCATAAGCGCACTTATTATAGGTGGTCACTGGTTCACGCAAGAGCTTATGGACTATTTTACCCGTTTAGTGATGTCTATACCGGAGATTGCAGGCTAAATGGAATTTCCATTTGCGGTCATTATTCAATGGCTCAGCGACTTTTTGCTGCCATTAGTGCGTATTAGCTCAATGATAATGATTATGGCAGGCCTTGGTGCGAAGAATGTACCAAGCCGAATTAAGCTTGGTTTAGCTGTAGTTGTAACCTTTGTTGCTGTGCCTATGCTGCCCCCTGCGACTTTCAACAATCTTTTTTCGTTTGAGATGATTCTTGTGGTCATTCAGCAAATGCTTATTGGTGTCGCGATTGGGTTTGCATCTGTTTTATTGCTAAATACTTTTGTTCTTGCTGGGCAAATACTCGCGATGCAAACAGGTCTTGGTTTTGCGTCCGTAGTTGATCCATCGAATGGTCTGAGTGTACCCGCTGTGGGACAATTTTATCTAATCTTGGCGACCTTGCTTTTCTTTGTGTTCAATGGCCACTTAATGATGATTCAAATGGTCATTCATAGCTTTGAAGTGCTACCAATTGATGGCAATTGGTGGGCGGTTGATCATTACTGGGATATCGTTACTTGGGGTGGTTGGATGTTCACCACAGCCTTGGTGCTTGCTTTAGCTCCACTGACAGCCATGCTTGTTATTAACATGTCGTTTGGTGTAATGACCCGAGCGGCACCGCAGTTAAATATTTTCTCAATTGGCTTTCCGTTTACCTTAGTAGCTGGTCTTGTGATTATTTGGGCAACATTAGGCAACTTTATGACTCAATTTGAGTTTCAGTGGTTAAAAATGGTTGAGTTAATGTGCAGCCTTGTTGGTTGTACACCTTAGGAGCGCGCCATGGCTGAAGATTCTGGTCAAGAAAAAACCGAAGAACCCACGCAGAAAAAAATTGATGATGCCAAGAAGAAAGGTCAGGTTGCCCGCTCAAAAGAGCTAGGTACCATGTTTGTGCTTATTTTTTCTGCAGTTTCACTCTTGTTGTATGGCCCTGAAATTGGTAAAGGTCTTTATAATATAATGGGACGTTTATTAAGCCTTAACCGTAATGAAACCTACGACACCACTAAGATGTTTTCAGTGTGGGGAATTGTTGCGGATGCATTGTTATTCCCTATGGCAATGTTTGTGTTGATCATCGTCATAGCCGCTTTTGTTGGCAATACTTTACTGGGGGGTTATAACTTTAGTTGGCAAGCGGCAGCCCCAAAAGCAAGTAAGATGTCGCCAGCTAAAGGTATTAAGCGTATGCTTGGCCCTCAAGCAGGAGTAGAGCTAGTTAAGTCTATTTTAAAATTTGTAGTGGTTGCAGGCTTTGCTGTGTTCTTAATTAATACTTTCTTTGATGAAATACTGCACCTAAGCATTGAAAGCGCGCCCGGAAATTTTATCCATGCACTCGAAATACTATCTTGGATGTTCTTGGGGTTAACTTGTACGTTAATCATTATTGCTGCAATAGATTCTCCTTATCAAAGTCACAAACACCATAAACAGTTAAAAATGACCTTACAAGAGGTAAAAGACGAATTTAAAAACTCTGAGGGTGATCCGCAAATAAAAGCGCGTATTCGCCGTACTCAGCGTGAAATGTCGCAAAGGCGTATGATGCAAGACGTGCCTGATGCAGATGTGATCGTAACTAACCCGACCCATTATTCTGTAGCACTCAAATACGATACAGCTAAAGCGGGTGCGCCTATTGTTCTTGCCAAAGGCGTGGACGAGCTTGCTATGCAAATTCGTAAAGTGGGCAAGGGGAATGACGTGCCAATTGTTGAATCACCCATGCTTACTCGTGCGCTGTATCACACCACCGATGTTGGTCATCAAATACCTGATCAGCTATTCACTGCCGTTGCACAAGTGTTAGCTTATGTCTTCCAGTTAAAACGCTTCCAAAAAGGGCGCGGTAAACGTCCTGTACCACTCAATAAAAAGCTCCCAATACCCGATGCCTACAAATACTAAACAGTAAATTTATAACTTGGAATAGTTATTGCAAATTCCGTGTAGTGTCAATTTTTTGAAATTGTTGAATTATGGAATTTAAAGCGGTATTACAACAACTTAACAGAGATAAAAAAGAATATGCGAAGGGTATCGGCACGCCGTTAATGGTACTTGCTGCGCTGGGTATGGTGATTTTACCCCTGCCGCCATTTCTTTTAGATATTCTATTTTCGTTTAATATCGCGTTAGCACTGGTGGTGTTACTGGTTACAGTTTACACCATGAAACCCCTTGAATTTGGTATGTTCCCTGCGGTTCTACTGATTGCAACCATCATGCGCTTAGCGCTGAATGTCGCCAGTACCCGTGTAGTATTACTCGAAGGTCATAACGGCGGTGATGCAGCCGGTAAAGTTATCGAGGCCTTTGGTTCGGTGGTTATCGGCGGTAACTATGCAGTTGGTTTAGTGGTCTTCCTGATTTTAATCATTATTAACTTTGTGGTTATCACCAAAGGTGCAGGTCGTATTTCTGAAGTATCAGCTCGCTTTACTCTTGATGCAATGCCGGGTAAACAAATGGCGATTGATGCTGATTTAAACGCTGGTTTTATCAGTGCAGAGCAAGCCCGTGAACGCCGTGAAGAGGTTACCCGCGAAGCCGATTTCTATGGTTCAATGGATGGTGCGAGTAAGTTCGTAAAAGGCGATGCAATAGCGGGTATCGTTATTCTAGTGATTAACATCGTTGGTGGTTTATTTGTTGGTATGATCCAACATGATTTATCGTTCAGCCGTGCGATGGAAGTGTACACCTTGCTAACCATTGGTGATGGTCTAGTTGCACAACTGCCTTCATTGTTACTGTCAATCGGTACTGCAATCGTTGTTACCCGTCAAAATGAATCGCACAACATGGGCGACCAAGTTAAGACTCAGCTAGGTAACGAAAAGTCTTTGTATATCGCATCAGGTATTTTGATCATCATGGGTCTAGTGCCAGGTATGCCGCATATTGCATTTTTAAGCCTAGGTGGATTACTGGGTTACCTTGCTTACTTCACCCAACAACAAAAAGCCAAAGCAGAAGCCGAAAAAGCAGAGCAAGAAGCAAATGGTGGTGCGCCAGGAACAGGTGTTGCTAATAAACAAGAGCAAAAAGAACTGGGTTGGGATGATGTTCAACAGGTTGACGTTATTGGTTTAGAAGTGGGTTATCGCTTAATTCCACTTGTTGACCAATCTCAAGGTGGTGAACTATTAAATCGTATCAAAGGTGTGCGTAAGAAACTGTCTCAGGAGCTTGGTTTCTTGGTACCTCCTGTGCATATTCGCGATAACTTAGAACTGGACCCTAACGCTTACAGAATCACTATGATGGGTGTTTCAAGCGGTGAGGGTGAGCTTAAGCATGGTGATGAGTTAGCGATTAATCCAGGCCAAGTATTTGGTCCAATCAAAGGGGTTGCCACAAAAGACCCTGCATTTGGTCTAGATGCGGTTTGGATCAAACCAGATCAAAAAGATGAAGCACAATCACTTGGCTATACAGTCGTTGATTCAGCAACTGTGGTTGCAACTCATATTAGTCAGTTACTTACTAATAGCGCAGCTTTACTGCTTGGTCATGAAGAAGTGCAAAACTTATTAGATATGTTAGCGAAGAGTCATCCTCGTCTTGTTGAAGGGCTGGTTCCTGACGTATTACCACTCACTACTATCGTAAAAGTGCTACAAAACTTACTCAATGAAGGGGTGGCAATTCGCGATATGCGCTCGATTGTTCAAACCCTTGTTGAGTATGGCCCACGTAGCCAAGACCCTGATGTACTAACGGCTGCAGTGCGAATTTCACTGCGCAGATTGATCGTTCAAGATGCTGTTGGTATGTCTTCTGAGATCCCTGTCATAACCTTGGCGCCTGAGTTGGAACAGATGTTGCATCAGTCACTTCAGAATGCAGGTGACGAAGGTGCCGGAATAGAGCCAAGCCTTGCAGAGCGACTTCAACAATCATTGAATGAAGCGCATCAAAACCAAGAAATGGCCGGTGAACCTTCGATACTGTTAACGTCAGGAATGTTAAGAACTGTGTTATCTCGCTTCGTTAAGTACACCATCCCAGGTTTAAGGGTGATGTCTTACCAAGAGGTACCAGACGAAAGACAGATTAAGATTGTCAGCTCAGTAGGCCAACAATAGGATAGTAAAGGGGTTGAACCATGAAAATTAAACGTTTTTTTGCTAAAGATATGCGCACAGCACTGAAAGAAGTGAAAGATGAACTAGGTGTTGATGCGGTTATTATGTCGAACAAAAAGCTTGCTAACGGCGTTGAAATCGTTGCAGCTGTTGATTACGACAAAGCAGCCCCGAAAGCCGAAGCTAAACCAGCAGTGGCACAATCAGCACCTGCTCCACAGCATAACTTTGTTAAACCTGAGCCAATGCGTGCTAAACCTGAGCCGCAAGCGAAAGTTGCTGATAGCCTTCAAGCGTTACTTGAGCGTCAAGCCCCACGCCCTCGTTCGCCAGAGCTTGCGTCAATGTTTAGTCAATCTGGTATTGATACGAGTGAACACTATCAAGCAAAAGAGCCAAGCTTTGAGCAGCAACAGCCTGAATATAAGCAAGCTCCTCGTTATCAATCGCAGGCAGCACCTCGTGTACAAACTCAAGCACATAGCTTAGGTTTTGATGACGATTTAGATTCTGGTTTTGATGATTTAGATTCACCCGCTGAGCACAAAAACTCAGCACCTGCGAATCAATCAGAAATGACGACCATGCGCGAAGAAATGAATGCGATTCGTCAATTACTTGAACACCAAGTATCTGGCTTAATGCAACAAGATATGGCTCGCCGCGATCCGACTCGTGCATGTATGATTGACCGCTTAGCGGGTATGGGCATTGAACGTGATGTTGCTGAGCAAATGGCCTGTTTCATTCCTGATGATGTATCACGTCAACAAGCGTGGCAAGCATTACTGCAAATGGTTGAAAACCAAATGCATACAACGAATAACGAAATCCTACGTCAAGGTGGTGTATTCGCATTAGTGGGCCCAACGGGTGTTGGTAAAACAACGACTGTTGCGAAATTAGCTGCACTGGGCGCACAAAAATATGGTGCTGATAAAGTGGCGTTGATCACCACTGATACATATAGAATTGGTGCCTACGAACAATTGGCTACTTATGGTCGTATTATTGGCTGTGGTGTTAAGCAGGTAAAAGATGCGAATGAATTAGCTGAAGTGCTATACCATTTACGTAATAAGCGTCTAGTATTAATAGATACAGCGGGTATGAGCCAACGTGATTTACGTTTAACTGAGCAATTAAACACCTTAATGCGTAATCAGCGTGTTGATATTCGTAGTTATTTAGTATTAAGTGCGACAGCACAGATAAATGTGTTGCAAGAAACCGTAAGACACTTTAAAAAGGTTCATCTAAGTGGCTGTATCTTCACTAAATTGGATGAATCTTTAAGTTTAGGTGAGATTATTAGTATAGCGATTCAAAATCGCCTGCCAATAGGGTATCTTACTAACGGTCAGCGTGTTCCTGAAGATATTCGCGTAGCGAATGCTGAAAAACTAGTGAAAAAAGCTGAACAATTGTATTTAAAACGAGCAAAAGCACAACATTCACGACGTCAAGCAGTAGCGTCGAACACAGTAGGGATGTATGATTAACACAGTATTAGATCAAGCAAGCGGCCTGCGCAAAATGAATCAAAATAATAATAGTGGCGTTAAAGTTATCGCTGTGACTGGCGGTAAAGGTGGAGTGGGTAAAACCAATGTTTCACTCAACACCGCAATCGCATTAGGGCAGCAAGGAAATCGTGTATTAGTACTAGATGCCGATTTAGGTTTGGCAAACTGTGACGTGATGCTTGGCCTTCGTGTTGAACGTAACTTATCTCATGTTTTGTCAGGCGAGTGTGAGCTTGACGAAATTCTCGTTGAAGGTCCTGCAGGTATAAAAATTGTACCAGCGACGTCTGGTTCGCAAAGCATGGTGGAATTAACACCATCTGAGCATGCAGGCCTTATCCGCGCTTTTAGCGAGTTAAACACTGAGTTTGATATTTTAATTGTCGATACCGCTGCAGGTATTTCTGACATGGTATTAAGCTTTTCTCGTGCAGCCCAAGATGTTGTTGTGGTTGTATGCGATGAACCTACCTCAATTACCGATGCTTATGCGCTTATAAAAGTGCTTAGCCGTGAGCATGGCGTATATAAATTTAAAATTGTTGCCAATATGGTGCGCAGTTTGCGTGAAGGGCAAGAATTATTTGCTAAACTTTCAAAAGTAACGGATCGCTTTTTAGACGTTTCAATGGAGTTGGTAGCTACCATTCCTTATGACGAGAACATGCGTAAATCTACGCGACGTCAAAAGGTGATTGTTGAATTATTTCCAAACTCACCAGCTGCGGTGGCGTTTAAAACATTAGCAACAAAAGCAGTTAAGTGGCCGATCCCTAATCAACCTTCTGGCCATTTAGAATTTTTCATTGAAAAACTAGTAAACGGCTAACTATGACAACATCGGTGAATAAAGCGATGGGATATCAATCAGCACAAAACTTAAATGCGATTGTTGAAAAACATGCCTCTTTAGTTAAAAAAGTGGCGTGCCATCTAATTGCTCGTTTACCTGCCAGTGTCCAACTCGATGATTTAATTCAATCAGGCATGATAGGCCTAATTGAAGCATCAAAAAACTTTGATGCTAGCAAAGGGGCTAGTTTCGAAACTTTCGCTGGAATTCGTATTCGTGGTGCGATGTTAGACGAAATTCGTAGAGGTGACTGGGCACCACGCTCAGTTCACCGAAATGCTCGCCTTGTGGCTGAAACCATTTCCGAATTAGAAAGCACGCTAAATCGTGAACCTAAAGATACAGAAGTCGCTGAAAAACTTGATATAACGCTCGATGAGTACCATCATATTCTACATGATGTAAATTCTAGTAAAGTATTAGGTATAGAGGACTTAGGCGTTGATGAAGACGTCATTACACCTGTAGGTCAGGATTTAGGACTAGACAAACCGTTTAATAACGTTAAAAATGAGCGGTTTAACCAGTCTCTATTAACGGCTATCCAATCGTTACCAGAAAGAGATGCACTTGTTTTGTCTTTGTACTACAACGACGAAATGAACTTAAAAGAAATAGGACACATACTCGATGTTAGTGAATCGCGTGTGAGTCAGATACATGGTCAGGCGATGATTAAGCTCAAAGCAAAAATCAATGACTGGATTAATTAGTAGTAAGTAAATATAGGTTCAAACCTCACCGGAGGATGTTTTGGATAAAAACATGAAAATTCTTGTTGTTGATGATTTTTCTACAATGAGACGTATCATTAAAAATCTATTAAGGGATTTAGGTTTTACCAATGTGCAGGAAGCTGACGATGGGTCAACAGCATTGCCAATGCTACAAAATCAAGAATTTGATTTTGTTGTAACAGATTGGAACATGCCAGGTATGCAAGGCATTGATTTGTTAAGAGCAATTCGTGCTGATGATAGCCTTAAGCATATTCCTGTATTAATGGTGACAGCTGAAGCGAAAAAAGAACAAATTGTTGCTGCTGCTCAAGCGGGTGTTAATGGCTATATCGTTAAACCATTCACTGCTGCGACACTTAAAACCAAATTGGAAAAAGTGTTTGAACGTTTAGGTTAATCTAAGGGGAGAGGCTTATGTCAGCACTAGCTGCGCCTCAAATAAGTTTAGAGCAAGCTCGTCAACTTGTTGAGTTTCTTGAAAATGGTGAACAAGAAAAAGCTGATCAGCTGATACTTGAAACAGCATCAAAAGAACAATCAGAGCTGTTTGCTGAAATCGGTAAACTGACGCGACAATTACATGAAGCGCTAAAAAACTTTGATCTAGATACTCGTCTTTCAGATTTAACTACCGATGCGATCCCAGACGCTAAGCAGCGCTTAAATTATGTTATGGAAATGACAGAAAGCGCCGCTAACAAAACCATGGATGCAGTTGAAGCTAGTTTACCTATAGCGCAACAACTTGCAGATGAAATAGCGACGATTAAACCAACGTGGGATCGTTTAATGAGCCGAGAAATAGAGCTCGGTGAGTTTAAAAAGCTATGTCATAGCTTAGATAATTTTATGAATAACTCGCATACTAAAACCGATGAGCTACAGGGCTTGATGACCAATGTGCTGATGGCACAGGACTATCAAGATTTGACGGGGCAAGTAATCCGTCGCGTCATTGAGTTAGTGCGAGAAGTAGAAGACAGTTTAATTAATCTCTTAACTGTGTTTGGCAGTCAAGAAGATGGTCATCAACAACAAGAAAAACAGGCCATAGAAAAAGCACCTGCAACAAGTGATACACTAGCAGGTCCTGAAGGGCCGATTATTGATAAAGACTCTCGTGATGATGTTGTCTCAGGACAAGATGAAGTCGATGATCTATTATCAAGTCTGGGCTTCTAAGAGGAGAGTAGCTGCATGAGCTTTGAAGTCGATGAAGATATTTTACAGGATTTCCTTGTTGAGGCAGGAGAAATCTTAGAGCTTTTGTCAGAGCAATTAGTTGAGCTTGAGAACAATCCCGAAGACAAAGATCTCTTAAACGCCATTTTTAGAGGCTTCCACACTGTCAAAGGCGGTGCAGGCTTTTTAAGCATGACTGAACTTGTTGATGCGTGTCACGGTGCAGAGAATGTTTTCGATTTATTACGCCAAGGTGTTCGCAGTGTCACTCCTGAGCTTATGGATGTTATTTTACAAGCTCTGGATACCATCAACGAAATGTTCGCAACGATTCAAAATCGTGAGCAACCAGAGCCTGCAGATCCTGCGCTTCTAGACGTTCTTCATAAATTAAGCCAACCACCTACAGCGGAAGAGCTTGCAGGTGAAGATGTATCAGTAGCAGACGATGTAGCAGTTGCACCTGAAGAACCTGCTGTTGAAGAGGCTGTTGTTGATGCACCTGAAGTAACAGCTAACACGGCAGCAGACAATATTGATGAAGATGATCCATTTGCGTTTGATATGTTGTTTGATGGCGGCGGTCTTGCTGATAGTAAGGCAGAACCACAGAATATTGATGAAATTACTGAAGATGAGTTTGAAAGCCTCCTCGATGAATTACATGGTAAAGGTCAAGGGCCAGCAGCGGCTGCTCCTGAAGCTATTAGCAGTGATAGTGATGACATCACCGATGATGAATTCGACAGTTTATTAGACGAATTACATGGTGTTGGTAATTTTGGTGAAGTAAAACAAGAAAATATAGCCAAACCTGAAACCGTAAAATCTGCACAACCAACTCCTCAAGCGCCAGCAGTAGATACTACAAGCAGTGACTCAGACGATGAAATTAGCGATGACGAGTTTGAGGCGTTGCTTGATGAATTACATGGTAAAGGTACAGCTCCACAGTCTTTAGAAACGGCTGCGCCAGAAAAAGCGCCTGAACCACCTAAAGCTGAACCTGCAAAACCGGCACAGCCAGCAGCATCAAAACCGGCACCTACTCCTAAGCCTGCCGCAGCTGCACCTAAACCGGCTCCAGCTCCTGCAAAAGCACCAGCAGCTTCTGCTGCACCGAAAAAAGCGCCACCACCACAAGCTGAAACAACGGTTCGTGTTGATACCAAGCGCTTGGACGAAATCATGAACATGGTGGGTGAGCTGGTATTAGTACGCAACCGTTTGGTTAGCCTTGCAAATAACAGTAACAGCGAATCAATGGGTAAAGCCATCTCTAATTTAGATGTGGTAACTGCAGACCTGCAAGGTGCGGTGATGAAAACCCGCATGCAGCCAATTAAGAAAGTATTTGGCCGCTTCCCACGCGTTGTGCGTGACTTAGCTCGCAGCTTGAAAAAAGACATTAACCTGCAGCTGGTTGGTGAAGAAACCGATTTAGATAAAAACTTAGTAGAAGCGCTTGCCGATCCGCTCGTGCATTTAGTTCGTAACTCGGTTGACCATGGTATTGAAATGCCAGATGTGCGTGAAGCCGCGGGTAAACCACGTACCGGTACAGTCACTCTTTCTGCTTCGCAAGAAGGCGATCATATCTTATTGACCATTCGTGATGATGGTGCAGGTATGGATGCTGAGAAGTTGAAAAAAATTGCTATCAGCAAAGGTGTGATTGATCACGACCAAGCAAGCCGCTTGTCGGATACCGAAGCTTACAACTTAATTTTTGCGCCTGGTTTCTCAACCAAAGAAGAGATATCTGATATTTCAGGCCGCGGCGTCGGCATGGATGTAGTAAAAACAAAAATCACCCAGTTAAATGGCTCTGTCAATATTCAGTCAGAGCTGGGTGTAGGTACTGTATTAGAAATCAAGGTGCCATTAACACTGGCTATTTTACCGACTCTTATGGTTATTGTTGGCGAGCAAACATTTGCTTTACCACTTGCTGGTGTGAGTGAAATTTTCCATCTTGATTTAACTAAAACTAATGTCGTTGATGGTCAACTGACAATAATTGTGCGTGAAAAAGCGATCCCGCTTTTCTATTTACAACATTGGTTAGTAAAAGGTGCCAACCGCCAAGAGCGTAAAGCTGAAGGTCACGTAGTTATTGTGCAAATCGGTACTAAACAAGTGGGCTTTGTGGTTGACTCGTTAATTGGCCAGGAAGAAGTTGTTATCAAACCTTTAGATGCCTTATTGCAAGGTACGCCAGGCATGGCTGGTGCGACAATTACTTCTGATGGTGGGATTGCATTGATCCTCGACGTACCTAGCATGCTTAAACACTACGTTGGCTAATAATAAATAATAAAGTGCAGCGTTTAACTGCACTTTAAGTGATATAAAACAAGAGAGTGCCAATGGCAGTCAAAGTATTAGTTGTTGATGATTCAAGCTTTTTTCGCCGCAGAGTCAGCGAAATTTTAGAGCAAGACAGCAATATTCAAGTAATTGGTTTTGCCGTAAACGGTCGTGAAGCGGTCGATAAAGCCCGTGAATTAAAACCTGATGTAATTACTATGGATGTTGAAATGCCGGTTCTTGATGGCATTAGTGCCGTGAAAGAAATAATGGCAGCAACACCGACTCCTATTTTAATGTTCTCATCACTCACCCGTGATGGCGCAACAGCAACCCTAGATGCATTGGATGCTGGGGCCCTTGATTTTTTACCGAAAAAGTTCGAAGACATTGCACGCAATAATGAAGATGCAATCGCGCTTTTACAAAATAAAGTAAAAGAAATTGGTCGCCGTCGCATTTCTCGTTTTTCGCGACCAGCACCTATTTCGAGATCAACTCCGACTCCTACACTAAGAAGTAGTGGCGCTACAAGCAGTAGCGGTATTGTCCAGCCTGATCGCAGTTTTAGTCGTCCTGCTGCTGCAAGTTCGCCGGCTGCATCGTCATCGAATACGAGTAATATTCGCGCTTCGGGCAAGAAATATCAATTGGTTGCTATCGGTACATCAACCGGTGGACCTGTGGCGCTTCAAACAATTTTGACTCAGCTGCCAGCTAATTTCCCACATCCTATTTTGCTTATTCAGCATATGCCAGCTGCGTTTACGCCAGCTTTTGCTGCAAGGCTAAATGGCTTATGCAAAATCAATGTTAAAGAAGCGCAAAATGGTGACCGTTTAGTGCCTGGCACCGCTTACTTAGCGCCAGGTGGCCAACAAATGCTAATAGAGGGGCGTGGTGGTTCTCGCACTCTGCGAGTATTTGAAGACGATAGTCCGCGTATTACTTACAAGCCGAGTGTTGATGTGACTTTTGCAAGTGCTGCAAAAACCTTCGGCGGTGATGTGCTAGCTGTAGTATTAACGGGCATGGGCGCAGATGGCCGTGATGGTGCGCGTATGCTTAAGCAAGTCGGTGCGACTATTTGGGCGCAAGATGAAAAAACCAGTGTGGTGTATGGTATGCCACAAGCTGTTGCTAATGCCGGCTTGGCGAGTGAAAGCTTAGCGCTCGCAGATGTTGCGAATCGTTTAACGCGTGAGACTGGTTGTGGATAAACTGTCTTTCTTTGGCTTAATTGTCGCAGTAAGTGCCATCGCCTTTGGTTATGCATTAGAGGGCGGGGTTGTTTCTGCACTGTTTAATGGTCCTGCGCTTATCATCGTGCTTGGTGGTACGCTTGGGGCTGTCATGCTTCAGACTCCTGCTAGTGTTTTTACTAAAACACTTAAGATCAGTCATTGGGTGTTTTTTCCGCCGTATCACGATATTGATGCAGCAATCGAGCAAGTAAAGCGTTGGTCACATAAAGCACGTCAAGAAGGTTACTTAGCCCTTGAGTCGGAAGCGCTGTCGCACTCAGACCCGTATGCGGCAAAGGGCTTGAGTCTACTTGTTGATGGTATTGATGAGCAAAAGCTTAGAGATACGCTTGAAATTGATTTAATGCTTGAACGCGAACGCTTACTCGAGGTAAGCCGAGTTTATGAAGCTATGGGCGGTTATAGCCCTACAATTGGTATTTTAGGTGCAGTACTCGGTTTGATTCAGGCCATGCAATTTATCACCGATCCTGAAAAACTGGGTGCCGGTGTTGCTACAGCGTTTATTGCCACGATTTATGGTGTTGGTTTAGCGAACTTATTATTTTTGCCTATGGCGAATAAACTCAAGCAGCAAGTGGAACAAAAAATGCTGTATCATGAACTACTCGCTGAAGGCATTATTGCTATTTCGCAAGGTGAAAGCCCACTAAATATCGAACTAAAACTTGAGGCGTACCGTGTAGAGCGCCCAAGCTTAGTTGACGAGTAATTTATTATGATGCGCCGTCGTCTGCGTCATAACACGTCAAAAAACCAACATACTGAACGCTGGCTTGTCTCTTATGCCGATTATATGACCATCATGTTTGCTTTTTTTGTGGTCATGTATGCGATCGCAATTAGTAAAAATGAAGATTTTCAAATTCTCTCAGATTCACTAGAGCAGGTGTTTGAAAAGTCTGCTCGTCAGCAACAACAGGTTGGCACTGGGGTTAACGGCACAGGCATACTAACTGACAGAGTCAGCCCTGAGAACGACATTCTATACGGTGAGAGCATTCGTAAAGATGAGCAAGGCCCTGAATTACTCGATGGGCAAAGCGAAACCAGCAATATTGAGAAAAAACATCTCGGCAAGCCTCTCGACAGCTTACTTACTAAATTACAGTCTGCGCTCATTGATGAAATTCGTGATGGCGAAGCAAGTTTAGAGCTTCATCAAGATTGGCTCATCATTGAACTAAGCTCTGGTATGTTGTTTTCATCGGGCAGTGCTGTTGCACAGCAGCGTGCAAAACAAGTTGTTAGTTTAGTGAAAGATATTATTGCACCAGTTGATAATTACATTCGTGTGCGTGGTTATACCGATAACGAAGGTATTCGTAATGAGATGTTTCGCTCTAACTGGGAGCTATCTGTAGCGAGGGCGACATCTGTCCTAGTTGAGCTTGAGAGTTTAGGTATTAACCCTGCGCGTATGGCTATTGAAGGTTACGGGCAATATTCACCTTTTGCAAGTAATGACACTGAGCAAGGACGCGCAGAAAACCGCAAAGTGGTTGTTGCGTTGTCTAAATATGGTTTACCACCACAAGAGCCAGAAAACGCAGAACAAGAGTCACAAAACCAACCGCAACAGACGACAGAAATTGAGTTGCCAAGCGATGATAACAGCATTAAAGTGATTCAATTACCACATGGTGGCATTAGGATTACCACGCGCAATGAACAATAATAAGGTGTGATGTGAAAGTTTGGACCGTAGCGAATCAAAAAGGTGGGGTAGGGAAAACAACAACAGCCGTTAGCCTTGCTGGTATTCTCGCTTTACAAGGAAAACGCGTGTTACTTATTGACACCGATCCGCATGCATCATTGACTTATTATTTTGGTATAGATTCAGAAGACTTAGAAGTCAGCGTGTATGATATTTTCGCGCGTGGTAACAGCATGGCCAGTGAAGAAATTTTGCAGGCTCTATGTCCTTCAACACTTGAAAACCTAGATATCTTACCTGCGACGATGGCAATCGCGACGCTTGATAGAAGCATGGGCAATAAAAATGGCATGGGCTTAATACTAAAAAAAGCGCTTGCCAAAATTAGCGACCATTATGACTATGCAATTATTGATTGCCCGCCTGTTTTAGGTGTTTTGATGGTCAATGCTCTTGCAGCTAGTGAGCGAATTTTAGTACCAGTACAAACAGAATTTTTGGCCTTAAAAGGGCTTGATCGTATGATGCGTACGATGGAGCTGATGCAAACATCGCAAGCAAAACAGTACCAATATACAATTATTCCTACAATGTACGATAAACGTACTAAAGCATCACTTGAAGCTTACAAGACTCTGCAGGATAATTACAAAGATAAAGTATGGTCAGGCGTGGTTCCTGTCGATACAAAGTTTAGAGATGCTAGTTTAGCACAGCAAGTGCCGATTCAATTTTGCCCGCGTTCGCGTGGGGTATTTGCCTATCGCGCCCTGCTTGATTACTTAGTTGCACAAGGTTAAAGATGAGTAAGCATTTATTTGCCAATGAAAAAGTGATGACCCAATATTTGGGCGCTTTGTTGTGTGAAGATGAGCCTACAGACCAAAATCTTGAGCCAGTCGCAAAGCTGCTGGAGCAGGTTAAAGAGCCTGAAACTAAGACAGAAGAAAAGCTGACAGACGTTCAGCCTACTCCAGAACCTGTTTTACCACCCCCAGAACCGACTAAAGAGCTTGAGAAAACCGAGAACCAAGCTAATATCAAAGATATAGTCGCAGAACCTAAAGCTGAACTGGTTGCAAAAACCTCGTCTGATCGTCAAGAAGACTATTTTGATGGTGAATTTCAGGCATTATTCTTTGAGGTTGCAGGGTTAACCCTTGCTGTACCGTTAAAAGCATTAGGGGGAATTCATCAGCTGGCAGAGGTTAACCAATTATTTGGTAAACCAAAATGGTTTAAAGGTGTCATGCTAAACCGTGAAGAAAAACTAAATGTTGTTGATACTGCACGTTGGGTTATGCCAGAAAAGTATGATGAAAAATTAGAACAATCATTAGATTATCAGTATTTAATCACCTTAGGTGACAGTCAATGGGGATTATTGGCTGAAAAGCTCGTAAATAATATTACGCTTCGTAAAGAAGATGTAAAATGGCGAGCAAAATCAGGTAAGCGGCCTTGGCTTGCAGGTGTTATCAAAGAGAAAATGTGCGCCTTGATTGACGTTGAAAATTTAAATCAATTGCTAGAGCAGGGCTTAGACAGCCGTGAGCAGTAACTATTTTTACGGAGTAATAGCATGAGTGAAGAAAGACTACTGTCAGCAAATAAAAACGCTGATAGCAACGATGAAGTGTTACAGTGGGTAACCTTTAAACTTGAAGAAGAAACGTACGGCATTAACGTAATGCAAGTACAAGAAGTACTTCGCTATACCGAAATTGCTCCTGTACCAGGTGCGCCTTCTTATGTATTAGGTATTATTAACTTACGTGGTAATGTTGTTACTGTTATCGACACTCGTGCACGTTTTGGTTTAATGGGGGCTGAGGTCACTGATAACTCTCGTATCGTTATCATTGAAGCTGAAAAGCAAGTGATTGGTATTCTAGTCGACAGTGTCGCAGAAGTGGTTTACCTACGTAGCTCTGAAATTGACAGTGCGCCAAATATTGGCACAGAAGAAAGTGCTAAGTTTATCCAAGGTGTATCTAACCGTGATGGTGAGTTACTGATCTTGGTTGATCTTAATAAATTATTAAATGACGATGAGTGGGACGAGCTAAGCGCACTATAAGCGTTTGGAAATTATATGCTGTTATACTCTTTGTTTGGTGCCTCAATCTTACTTGTATTAGTGTGTTTGGGGCTTATTTTTGTCAATAACAATAAGCAAGCGGCGGCGATTCAAGCTAAGCAAAAACAGTTACAAGAAGCTCAACAGCAATTGAGTATTTTACGTAGCGAAGTGGCTGAAATGCGAGCTGGCATGCTAAGTATTGGCAAACGTGTTGTTGCTGTTGAAGAAAAAAGTAAAGAGCTTGAACAGCTACAAGATGCACAAAAATATGATGATCCGAATGCGAAAATTTATTCGCGAGCGGTTAAAATGGTTGAGCTAGGCGCTGATTTAGAAGAAATAATTCGTGAATGCGAATTACCCAGAGCCGAAGCTGAGCTACTCATGTCACTTCATAAACAAAAAGGCGCCGAATAGGCGCTTTTTTATTTGAGCTAAGCTTTGATGTTGAGCTTACCTTGAAAGTCTTGCCAACCCGGTGGAAACTTACCACGCAATACGTACGAAAAAGCAATTAATTCAGCAATAACATAATAGAGCTCTTTCGGGATTTCTTCACCTAGCTCAAGATGCGATAAGGTTTGAGCTAAGTCCGCATCTTGATGTATCAAAATGCCTTTTTGCTCAGCAAGTTTGACGATTTCTTCAGCCAATTCACCAAAGCCTTTACTGGTTACTCGTGGCGAGCTACCCGCTTCGTAGAGTAAGCCAATTGCTGATTTATGCACCGCTTGTTCACTCATAAAAATTACACCTTAATGTTAATAATCGCATGGGATTTATAAAAAGCTTGGTGGTTTGATGTCCCTTGTTGCAAGTTTAACTCACCTACATTTAAACCATGGCCTGCTAATTTATGGCGTAGTGTTTCTAAATGCGGATGAGCAAGCGCTGTCACTTCTTGTGAAGACGCTAGCAACTGGCAATCAACTGCTTTATCCATCACCTCTGCGGTAATTTGTAACTTGCCAAGCTGTGCATAATCAAAGTTCAAGCGCACAAACCAGACATTCTTAGCTTCGAGTTTATTTTTACTTGGCTTTTTATATTGTCCTAAGCTGATTTCTGTTTGCCCTGTTTCAGGAGGTAACTTCATCGGTAAGAAAAACTGCGCTAAAGCACTGTTATCTTGTTGCTGATTGATAGGCGTTGTTTGCACCTGAGCTAGAGTGTTTTTCAGTTGCGAGGCTTCAGCCGCCATGGCTTGCATCGCAGGCTGCTGTAGTTGCTCGAGTAATTTATTGCCGTTAACGGCTTTAAAGTTGGGCACTAACACTTGCAGTAAGGCATCAAGACCAGTTTGATTATTAAAACTAAGGTTGGTTGGTGCTTGATTAATAATTGGCGCGGCAAGTGAAGCCACTGCTAATTGTTCTAACCCTTGGCTGAAGCTTGCCTGCTGAGTTTGACTAGGCAGTGCTGTTGGCCTGAGGATACTTAAAAGCTCTCGTTCAATCGTTGTAGGGTGCATGTTTTGACTCGAGATCATGCGATTAAATGCTTGATTAACGAGCCTGTTTAAATCTACCGAAGGCGATGTGTTTTGCTCACTCAGGGCTACAAGTTTCTCTGTTAATTGCACTGGTAGAGGCATACTTGCTAACGGTTTACTTTCCGGGAGCGGTAATAGCTTAGCAATCAGCGTGGCTTCGATTGGCCTTATCGGCAATAATGGCTGACTCAAGTTCGGCTCTTTCAACGCTAAGAAGGGGGCGTGTAATTGAATTTGCTGTTGAACAACTTTTTGTAACCCTACGGTTTGCTCATTGGGTGCTCGAGTCACGAAATTATGCTGTTTAGTTTGCTCACTCATATTTTTCAGTACTGAATTAGCAAGGCTACTTTTAACTGGGGCAAGCTGTTCAAATGCTGCTTTGTCAGAGTTTAGTGTATTAACAGAACTGTTAATTGACTTGTTGTCTGCAGGTGCTTTTTGCATAGCATTGTCTATGCTCAATACAGGGAGTTGTGCTTTGCTATGGTTTGTAGCCAACTGAGTCGCTTGATTTTGTGCGCTAACAAGCGGCTCTAAACTGACTTTTAACCGTTGTAGTAACTGTATTAAAGGTGCTGCCTTGTTATAGCTCACGGGTAAACTAACTTGCTTTGCAGGCTGACTTTCGGTTAATGGCTCTGTTTGTTTAGCCGCAGGTGGTGGCGTATTAGCTGTAACTGGCCTACTTTCTTTTTGCAGCACTTGAGACGAAGCAAGTTTTGGCGTGCTTTGTTGAGCAGCGGCAAACTTTACTATATTGATTTTATTAGCATTAAAACCCAGTTGGCTAATTGTATTTTTGCTTTCAATCAGCTGATGGGTTGACTGGTTAACAGCCGCTTTAGTGGTAGCAGGAAGCTTTTCAAAATAGCGCACTGCATCACTAATACGCGTTTTTAAATCAGCAAAACTGTCTTTTAGCCAAGAGCTAATGGGTGAATGTGAGCTGCTCGATGGTGCTAACAACGTTTTCTTAGGTTCAACTGCTTGGCTTTTTAATGCTTGATTGAATGTCTCTGACAGCGAGTTCTTTAACAGTATTTGTTGCACAGGCGCTTTATTTATAAGTTCAACAGTATTTTTAACTTGCTGGGGGGTTAGTTTTAATGCATGAGGATGAAATTGCCACTGGGCTTGAATTTGCTTAGCTTGTTTTGGCGATATTGTAGGTAGCGGTAAAGTTAATTCATTACTTTGCTTGTTTGCAACGCTTAACTGTACTTGTTGCCCTGCTAATTTCAAATTCATTTCAGGGGTTAGCTTAGCCACCAACTCAGCTAATTTTTGTTGGCTAACACTTTGCTGATGGAGTGAATCCCCAAAGCGATTAATAATGTTTAAATTAAAGCTATTTTGTTGGTTGGTAGCAGGCAGCAAAATGGCTTTAAGCGGTGCTTCAGCTTTTAAAAGAGCAACCAGGCTATTATTAAGAGCAAACTCAGCTTTTAATGCCGGTAGTTGTAGTAAAGGTTTACTTGGCGCAATCTGAGCGGGGTGCGGCATATTTGTATTTGCACTCCCTTGCGTTAGCAAGTTCAGCAGTGCTTGTAATTGCTGGCTTTTGCCAAGTGTAATCGTCAGTGGTGCTGGTGTGATAGTCAGCTGTTTACCATCACTACTTAATTGAATATTGGCCGCTAAAAAGCGCTCAGTTTTAAGATTTTCTTGCTCTGTTGATAAGCGCAGTGTTTGCCATGAGTTATTGATTAGCACGTCCATTTGCACACTGTGCTTACCAACCACAATATTACGAGCAGTTAGGCTCTGCTCAGCCAGCATTTTCAAGGCATCATTAGGTGATTGCTGTAGTGCACTGCTGGTTGCTTTTGGGTCTAGATTAAGCTGAGTGCTGAGAGTCAACTGGCTTTGTTTATTCATTATTTTAGATCAAATATAAGTTAATCGTTTTAAAGCAATATTCGTATTACCCTATCATTATGGTAGACTAACGCCTAATTTTGGGTATAGAGAATCGTCATCTTGTTACACATTAAGGCCGTCACCTGCATCAAGCAAGATCGTTGTTTGTTTGCGGATCTTAATTTCAGCTTGAAATCGGGACAAATTATGCAGTTAGCTGGTCCGAATGGGGCTGGTAAAACATCATTATTGCGTATTATCGCGGGTTTCGCTATGGCGGATGAAGGCGATGTTTTGTTCCAAGATCGCTCAATTACAAAATACTATGATGAATATGCACAAGAGTTATTATTCATCGGCCATAAAACTGGAGTAAATACACAGCTTACCGCCCTTGAGAATGTCGCATTTTGGCTAAAAATAAATGGCTACGATAGCAAACAAGACTTGTATCCGATCTTAGCAAAAATAGGCTTGGTAGGTCTTGAAGATGTACCTGTTCGTATGTTGTCAGCAGGGCAACAACGCCGTGTCGCTCTAGTAAGACTGTGGTTAAACAGTGCCAAACTATGGATCCTTGATGAGCCATTTACAGCCCTTGATAAAAGCGGTGTTGCATTTTTACAAGAACGCTTTGTTGAGCACCTAAATGCTGGCGGCGCGATTCTATTAACCACCCACCAAGATTTAACGACACATTTTAGTGACCTTCAAACAGTGACTTTGGAGTATCGCCACTGATGGTAAAACAGCATTCGTATTGGCAATTATTCTCTGCGGTTTTTTCTAAAGATCTTAAATTAGCGTTTCGTCAGCGTGCTGAAATCGTTAACCCTATCTTGTTTTTTCTTATTGTTATTACACTTTTTCCGTTAGCAATTGGCCCTGAACCCGGTCTACTTGCTCGTATGGCGCCGGGCATTATTTGGGTCGCTGCGTTACTCTCGACCATGTTAGGCCTAGATAAGCTATTTCGTGATGATTATCACGACGGAACACTAGAGCAATTAATTGCTTCATCATACCCTTTACCGTTAACTGTCCTTGCAAAAGTGGCAGCGCATTGGGTGATCACGGGGTTGCCTTTAGTGTTAATGACTCCGGTATTTGCTTTGTTATTGAATTTAGAAAGTTCAGCGCTTTTAGCAACCGTTCTGACCTTATTGTTAGGTACGCCATTGCTTAGCTTCATTGGCGCAATTGGCGCTGGACTCACTGTGGGACTACAAAAAGGCGGCATTTTAATGAGTTTGCTTGTTCTGCCTTTGTATATCCCTGTACTAATTTTTGCAACCTCGGCTATTGATACCAGCTCTATGGAGCTTGCCTATAGCGGACAGCTTGCAATCCTTGGTGCCATGCTAATCGTAGCGATTATAGCGGCGCCAATTGCCATATCGTCAGCATTGAAAGTGAGTGTAAGTTAATATGTGGAAGTGGTTACATCCCTACGCAAAAGCAGATCGTGCTTACCAATTGTGTAACACCTTACTGCCTTATTTCGCCGTCGTTACGGTGGTTTGTATGATTGTTGGATGGGTCTGGGGGCTTGCTTATGCCCCAGCCGATTACCAACAAAAAGACAGCTACCGAATTATTTTTATCCATGTGCCTTCAGCTATTTTATCTATGGGCGCTTACTCTTCTATGGCGATTGCAGCAGTGATCGCACTAGTATGGCAATTACGTAATGCAGAACTTGCAGTGATTGCAATTGCACCTGTTGGGGCATGTGTGACAGCGATAGCATTAATTACCGGTGCAGCATGGGGTAAGCCTATGTGGGGCGCATGGTGGGTGTGGGATGCACGTCTTACCTCTGAGTTAATTCTGTTATTTTTATACCTTGGTGTGTTATCGCTTTATCATGCTTTTGAAGATAAAAAAGCAGCGGGGCGTGCTGCTTGTATCTTAGCCATTGTTGGGGTTATCAACTTACCGATTATTCACTTCTCGGTGGAGTGGTGGAATACCTTACACCAAGGTGCAACCATTACAAAGTTTGATACTAAAGCCATTGATCCAAGCATGTTTTGGCCATTAATGGTTAACATTGTTGCGTTTGCAGGTTTTGTTGGTGTGGTGACGTTAATCCGCCTTAAAAACGAAATTCTTCAACGTGAAAAGCATCGCCCTTGGGTGCGTGATATGGTTGAGCGAGGTTAATCATGCAGTTTGATTCTTTTGCAGATTTTATTGCCATGGGTGGCTATGGCTTTTATGTATGGTTGTCTTTTGGTAGCTGTGCATTAATTTTACTCGGTATTTTATTTAGTTCGTTAAACGATACAAAACGTATTTTCTCTTCAGTAAAGCAGCAAGCACAACGTGAAGAGCGCATTAAGAAAGCGAAGCAAGAGGCAGGGCAATGAATCCAAGACGTAAAAAACGTTTATTAGCAGTTGTAGCCATTATTTTTGGTGTGGGTGCAACGATTGGTTTAGTGCTGTATGCACTGCAAGAAAACATCAATTTATTCTATACCCCAAGTGAACTTGTTGATGGTAAAGGACCAAATAAAGAAAAACCGCATATTGGTCAAAAGTTACGTATTGGTGGCATGGTTGTACCAGGCTCAGTTGTTCGTGACGAATCAAGCTTAAAGGTAAGCTTCAAACTGATTGATAAAGGCCCTATGGTGACAATTAATTATCAAGGGATCTTACCGGACTTATTCCGTGAAGGCCAAGGGATTGTGGCGCAGGGCGTGTTAGTTAAAGCCAATGAAATTGATGCCTTTGAAGTACTTGCAAAGCATGATGAAGAATACATGCCTGCAGAAGTTGCTGAAGCAGTGAAGGGTATCAAGCACGAAAAACCGACGTATAACTTAGATAACGGCAATTAATATGATCCCAGAACTCGGTTATTTTTCTTTAACACTGGCCATGGTGCTCAGTGTTCTATTGTGTATTTTTCCTATGTGGGGGGCGCATACCGGCAATTTACGTTTAATGCGTGCCGCCCCATCACTGGCAATTGGACAGTTCGTATTTGTGCTTTTGTCTTTTGCGGCACTTGTTTATGCTAGTTTAACCGACGACTTTACTGTTTCGTATGTTGCTTATCATTCAAGTAGCACCTTACCTTGGTACTACAAAATAACCTCGACATGGGGTGGTCATGAAGGGGCGATATTACTTTGGTTAGTGATGCAAGCGGGTTGGACAGCCGTAGTAGCTATGCGCTCGCAATCATTACCTTGGGTATTACGTGCTCGTGTACTTGGTGTACTAGGCTTTTTAGGTGTTGGCTTTATGTTATACACCTTGTTAATGTCGAGCCCATTTGAGCGCTTATTACCGTATTTCCCTGTAGAAGGTCGCGATTTAAATCCGTTATTGCAAGACCCAGGTATGATTATTCACCCGCCATTGCTTTATATGGGCTATGTAGGTTTATCTGTGTCATTCTCATTCGCTATTGCAGCGTTACTTACTGGTAAGCTTGATAATACTTGGGCTAAGTGGTCTCGTCCTTGGACTATGACAGCATGGGGCTTTTTAACACTTGGTATTACCATTGGTAGTTGGTGGGCATACTCAGAACTTGGCTGGGGCGGCTGGTGGTTCTGGGATCCCGTTGAAAACGCATCATTAATGCCATGGCTTGTGGCAACCGCATTGCTGCACTCATTATCAACCACCGAAAAGCGTGGTGTATTTAAGTCGTGGACCGTATTACTGGCTATTGCAGCATTCTCGTTAAGCTTACTGGGTACCTTTATTGTTCGCTCGGGTATCATTGTATCTGTGCATGCTTTTGCCTCAGATCCTAACCGCGGTATGTTTATTTTAGCATTCTTAGCCATTGTAGTTGGTGGTGGTTTATCGCTTTATGCACTGCGTGTATCACAGGTGAAAAGTGAGGGCCGTTACAAGTTTGCCTCACGTGAAGTTGCGCTTTGGTTAAATAATATTTTCTTAGTTGTGGCAACACTGATTGTATTGCTAGGTACATTATTGCCAATGATCCATAAAGAACTTGGCTTAGGCAGCATTTCGATTGGTGAGCCGTTCTTCAACAAGATGTTTGCGATTCTACTGGTGCCGTTTGCCATTTTAATGGGTATGGGCCCGCTGTTACGCTGGAAACAAAATAAATGGTCAATGTTGCAAAACAAATTTGCCCTATCGGCTGTAGTTAGCCTAGTTGCAACGGCAGCGTGGTTATATTCAAGTTACGATGTAATTGCGCCAATTACCTTTATTGCAACTACGCTAGCGGTATGGATTGTTGTTACTACAGTGGTTGATTTAGCAGCAAAAGTAACCATTCACAAAACCTTAGGTGAAGGCTTTAAACGTTTAGGACTAAGCTATTGGGCGATGGTATTAGGTCACGTTGGTTTAGCGTTCGTGATTGCAGGTGTAACGTTAACCTCTGCTTATTCAGTAGAGCGTGATGTATCAATGAAGCCGGGTGACACTGTGGCTTTAAATGAATACCAGTACCGTTTTGATGGTGTTAAGTCTATTCGCGGCGCTAACTATAGCGGCCATGCTGGGGTTGTCACTGTGCTGAAAAATGATAAACAAGTAACCGTTTTACATGCTGAAAAACGCCGTTATGACATTGGCATGCAGTTTATGACAGAAGCCGCTGTGGATGCTGGCTTTACGCGTGACTTATACCTAGCACTGGGTGAGCAATTAAGCCAAGGTGCGTGGTCGTTACGTATTTACCATAAGCCTTATGTTCGTTGGATGTGGCTCGGTGGTATCTTGATTTCACTGGCAGGCTTTTTAGTGCTTGGTGATAAACGCTATCGCCAAAAATCGACTAAGCAGGAGGCATCAGCATGAACCGTAAACTACTCGCACTAGCACCTTTACTGGTTTTCGTTTTACTGTGTGTGTTTTTATATCAAGGCTTGTTTGCTAACCCGCGTGAGCTGCAAACTGGGCGTATTGGGCAGGCTATGCCAGCTTTCAACTTGCCAGACTTGATGGATGAGTCAACGCGTTGGACAGATAGTGATTTAAAAGGTGAAGTTTACTTACTCAATGTGTGGGGCACATGGTGCCCGACCTGTTTAGCTGAGTTGGGCTATTTAACTGAGCTTAGAGAGCAGGGCGTTAAGATTGTTGGCTTATACTACGAGCAAGGCTACGACCCTGACTTTGATGGCCAGTTTGATATTAACGCACTACGCGAAGACGTTACCAGTATGCTTAATCGTGCTGGCGACCCATATCAATTCAATATCTTAGATTTAAAGCGCACATTAGCCCTTGATTTAGGGGTGTCTGGCGCGCCAGAGACCTTCTTAGTTGATAAGCAAGGCACCATTTTGCTGCACCATACCGGCGATATTAATCCGCGTGTGTGGCGAGCCAAATTCGCACCGTTAATGCAGGAGTTACAGTAATGAGACTCGTGATTTTTTTAGCAAGTTTGCTTATCACGTTTAGTGCATTTGCAGAGCAAGACAAATATCAATTTGATGACAAAGAGCAAGCTGTACGCTTCAGTGAGCTTACCAAAGAGCTGCGTTGCCCTAAATGTCAAAACCAAAACATTGCCGACTCAGACGCGGTTGTAGCCAAAGACTTACGCGACAAAGTGTTAGCGCTGGTAAAAGATGGCAAAACTAAAGATGAAGTCATCGATTATATGATTGACCGTTATGGCTACTTCGTACATTACGATCCACCCGTAACACCCGCAACCTTAGTATTATGGGTATTGCCAGTATTGATTGTGGTACTTGGCTTTGGGTTTATTGTTTTACGCCAACGTAAGGCATCGGTAAAACAAACATGGACAGAGCAAGACGAGGCACTACTTGCAAAGTTAATTGAACAAAATCAACGTCAGGAGCAAAGCTAGATGGCATTAATGTGGGCTTCTTTTGTTTTACTCACGCTGGTTGCATTGCTATTTGTTGTCGTTCCTTTTTTTAAACGCGAACGTATTCAACGCCTTGATCACAATGCAAACTCGGAGTTAATCCGAATTTATCATCAACGTTTAGATGAGCTTAAAACAGACTTAGATAACCAACGTATTGATGCACAAATGCACGACGAATCAGTTATCGAACAAAAACGTCGTTTGCTCAATGAGCTGTCTCCAGAAAAAGCGCTAAATAGTAAAGGTAACAACCGTATTTTTGCCCTTACTGGCGCTGGCTTTTTAATTGTTTTAACGGCTATCTTTTACGGTTACACGGGTAGTCAGCAGCAAATAAAAGGCTGGCATGACGCGATGGCAAACCTTAAGTCGTATGGTGAACGTGCCGTAATGCAAGATGGTGAGCCATTGACACCGAATGAGTTGCAAGCATTTGCTTTAGCATTGCGTACCAAGCTTGATCAAAGTGGTGATGATGAAGTGGCGTGGATGCTGCTAGGTCGTGTTGCGATGTCATTAAATGAATTTGATATGGCGATGCAGTCATTTGATAAAGTGCTAAAAATGAACCCGGATAACAAGCAAGTGCTGATCAGCTACTCGCAAGTTCTGCTAATGGAAGGCAGTGATGCGAATATGTCACGTGCAGCAACGATGTTATCGAGAGTGTTAAAAGCAGAGCCGACTAATATTGATGCAATCTCATTGTTAGCTCTGATTGCTTATGAGCGCAAGGATTGGCTGCAAGCTAAAACTGCGTTTGAAGTACTGCTTGCAAGTATGCAGCAAAATGATCCGCGTTATAGCATGATTGCAGAGCGTATTGCTGAAATTGATGCTCACTTAAATAATCAGCAGCAAGTTACAAATACAGAAATTGCAAAAGCTTCACACAGTGAAATTAGCATCACAGTTGATTTAGACTCAGCTCTAGCAGATTCGCAGCCACAAAACGGCACCTTGTTTGTTTTTGCAAAAGCAGCCAGTGGCCCACAGATGCCATTAGCCGTGGTAAAAATGACGGAATACAGCTTTCCGCTAACAGTGACATTGAGTGATTCGAATGCAATGGTTGAAGGTCTGAATTTATCAAGTGTCGATAAAATTATTTTAACTGCGCGTTTATCAAAAGATGCAACTGTGGTAACTTCTAGCGGCGAGTTGGAAGGCAAGTCGGGTATTTTAGAACGTGCGAACGTTAAAGAGTACGCGTTGCTAATTAATGAGTTAATACCGTAAGGATAGCCGATGTTTAGGCACAGTATATTTTTTATCTTTTTTGTAGTGCTTGCAGGATGCGCACAAATACCCGAAGAAAAAGCGGATGAGCGAGATCCGTTACAGTCGTTTAACCGTCCTATGTATGATTTTAATATGGACGTGCTTGACGCCTATATTCTTCGCCCAGCAGCTGTTGGCTACGTTACAGTAACGCCAACACCGGTAAGACGTAGCATTGTTAATTTTACCGATAACATCACCGCACCAACGGATATGGTCAATGCTGGTCTGCAGGGTAAGCCTGGTAATATGGGTATTAGCTTAGCGCGCTTTTTAGTGAACTCTACAGTAGGTCTACTCGGTTTTTTTGATGTTGCTTCATCGCTGGGCTTAGAAATTGTCGATGAAGATTTTGGCCAAACTCTTGGTGTATGGGGAGTGGGTGATGGTGCTTACTTGATGATCCCTGGTATGGGACCAAGTACCGCACGAAACTTAACTGGTGATGTTGTTGATAATTTCGTATTACCTGAAATAACACTAACAACACCTCAAACAATATTAGTGTTTGCACTTAAAGCGGTTGAAGCCCGTGCTTCATTAATGCCACAAGAGAGCCTATTAAATGAGTCGCTAGACCCTTATATCTTCATGAAGGATATCTACTTCCAGCGTCAATTATATGAGCTACATGATGGTAATCCGCCACTAGAAAAAGAACCAGATGACTTTGACGAAGACTTCTTAGAAAATCTTTAAAAGTGTTAAATAAAAATGCCAGCAATTGCTGGCATTTTTATATCGTTAAGGGATGGGTATTCATCAGTCCCCAAATACACTCATTTGGTCATTAGACCAACTTAATGCATCATGGTAAGCGTCCGGTACTTCTTCAGGTTTAAGTCCAAGTTGTTGTTGGATTTCTTTCGCTTTTTCCCAATTTGCTTGCTCATAAAATTTTACCAGCTTTAAATACGTTGCTAATAAGCCTTCATCTTTGAGTAGCGCATCTTTAATTTCAATAGTCAGCGGTAACTTGTTCATTACACTTGGCATATCTTCGTCGAGGATTGCATCCATTAACGACATCATACCCGTTAAAAATGCCATACCAGTATCTCGCATTTTGCCGTGGCTGATTGCCAATAATTCAGCAAACCGAGCACGGGTCAATGAAAGGCGAATTAGTTCGGCTGGCTTATCTGCTGCGACTTGCGCTGCAAATAAAAGTGATAAGAAACGTTTAATTTCTTCACTTCCTAATACAATAAGCGCTTGTTTAATTGTGCTGATTTCAGCGCGACGTTTAAAGGCCGCTGAGTTTGAGTAGCGTAGCAACTTATAAGATAAGTTAACGTCACGTTCAAACACCTCAGTGATTTTTCTGAGGTTTAGATCAATACTCGATGTTTCATATAGAAGCTCGGCAAGAGCCATCTCTGATGGCGGCAAAGTTTTGCTTTGTACCATCTCAGGTTTTGAAAAGAAAAACCCTTGGAAGTAGCTAAAGCCCATTTCTAGGGCAAGCTGATACTTTTCGTATGTTTCAACTTTCTCAGCAAGCAACTTTATGTGTGGATACGGCTTAATAGCCTCGATGATCGCTTTTATTGAGTCTACATCACAAGTTAGAAAGTCAATCTTAATAATATCGATGTAAGGATAAAAGTGTCGCCATACAGGTTGGTGAATGTAATCATCAAGTGCAAGTATATAGCCTTTTTCTTTTAGATCTTTAACTAATGCCAGTAAGCGTTTACCTGGTTGGATTGTTTCTAATATCTCTACTACCACCTGCTCTTTACCAAGTAAAAGTGGATAACCCTTTTGCAAGGTTTCTAGAGTAAAGTTGATATAAGCAGGTTTGTTATCCGTTAAATCCTCTAAACCAAAATTAAATTGGCTGCCTTCAATAAGTCGTGACGTTGCTTCATCGCCATCAATATCAGGAAAAACGTTGTCTACGCCATCTCGAAATAAAAGCTCGTAGCCAATTAGTTTTTTATCCCTGTCTAAAATAGGTTGGCGTGCAGCGTAAAAATACATAGTCCAAACATGTCCACATCTGTTAATTCATTTACTTCTCGCAATATATTGCATTGTGCCTGAAATAGCATTAGCTAAATGTTCATTTGCGAGGAAAAGTTATTATTTTATTAAGAATTAAAGACTAGGATAATTTGCAGATAAATTCTATAACTTGCGATTAAATATAAGAAAAATGTTAGATAAAAGTTGAAAAATTGAGCTTTGTCATTTATCTGCTTGATTGGAGTTAAGGGGGGTAAGCATGATATAGTCGTGGGTGATATAGGTTTTTACCCCAATAATGTCTTTAAATTAAATAACTTGCGAGTCATTATTCGGATTAAAAGCCAACATTAAACAACTTTTGGAGGCTAATTTGGAAACAGGAATGATAATTTCGTTAGCATTTTACTTCATCGTCATGTTGGGGATTGGGCTATATGCTTATCAGCAATCTACCGACGATGTATCAGGCTATATGCTAGGTGGTCGTAATTTATCACCAAGTGTTGCTGCGCTTTCAGCTGGCGCATCTGACATGAGTGGTTGGCTGCTAATGGGCCTACCAGGTGCAATGTACTTGTTTGGTTTAAGTAAGGTTTGGATTGCCATTGGTCTAGTACTCGGTGCTTGGGCTAACTACTTCTTAGTCGCGCCTCGCTTGCGTGTTTACACAGAAAAGGCGAATGACTCAATCACCATTCCTGATTACTTTGCAAACCGCTTTGATGATAATAAGAATATTCTGCGTGTTATCTCTGCGATTGTTATCATTGTTTTCTTTACTTTATATACCTCATCAGGTGTTGTTGCAGGTGGTAAGTTGTTCGAAAACTCATTTAATATGAGCTACGAAATGGGTCTATACATCACAACAGGTGTCGTCGTGTTATATACCTTGTTTGGTGGCTTCTTAGCCGTGAGCCTGACTGACTTTGTGCAAGGTTGTATCATGTTTATCTCGCTGCTGGCTGTGCCAATTGCGACGTTTACCATGCTTGATCAGCCAGTTATGGATACACTTGCCAATGCACGCTATGACTTATTATTAAGCTCACCAAAAGAATCTGAAATTCATGCACTTAATATGATGGATTGGTTTGCAGGTGGTTCGACTATAGCGATTATTTCAGCAATGGCATGGGGCCTTGGTTATTTTGGTCAGCCACATATTATTGTGCGTTTTATGTCTGTACGTTCAGTGAAAGATATGCCAACCATGCGTCGTGTGGGTATGTCGTGGATGACGCTATCAGCAATTGGTGCTGTGCTAACTGGTCTATTTGGTGCTGCTTATATGCTTGAAAACCAAATGCCTATTGATGATAAAGAAACTATTTTCTTAGTGTTGTCTGAGCTTATCTTCCATCCTTTAATTGCCGGTTTCTTATTGGCAGCAATTTTAGCGGCAATTATGAGTACTATCTCTTCACAGTTGTTAGTGTGTTCAAGCTCTCTAACTGAAGATTTCTACAAAATTTACTTAAACCGTAGTGCATCTCAAAAAGAACTGGTTTTAGTTGGTCGTATTAGTGTTATCTTAGTTGCCTTATTTGCTATTTACCTAGCTTATGACCGTAATAGCTCTATTTTAGACTTAGTAAGTAATGCATGGGCTGGTTTCGGTGCAGCATTTGGTCCACTGGTGCTACTGAGCCTTTACTGGAAGCGCATGAACTTACAAGGCGCTATAAGTGGTATGGTCGTTGGTGCAGCAACAGTGCTGTTTTGGATATACGCGCCAATTACTGTGGACGGCCAAGCACTAAGTGCAATCATTTATGAGATTGTCCCTGGCTTTATTTTATCAACAATAGCCATTGTTGTTGTTAGCCTTATGACGGCTGAGCCGAAAAAAGAAATTACAGACTTATTTGATGAAGTTGAATCGTCATTGTAGTTTTTGATTAAACACAAAAAAGGGCAACGGATGTTGCCCTTTTTTTATGATCTAAATTTGCGTTTAGCTTGCCGCTTTTTCTTTTATATCAGCAACGTTATCGTCTGACTTTGCTTTTTTAGGTTTAGCTTGAGCGTCTTTTGCACCTTTAAGTACCGCCATAAATTGGTCTTTTTCTTTTGCCATTTCAAGCGCCAGTGACTCAATTTGTTGCTCGCTTAATGGTACATCAACTTTTTCAAGCATAAGTTCTAATGACTCAGCAATGTCGAGCATTTTGTCATACGCATCAGCTTCTTTCTTAGTAGTAAACGTCATGCGCTCGACTCCGTTTCTTTCTACAACATATTTAACAACAACAGCCATGATTTCTCCTGCATTTAAGCCTGGCATTGCAGCGTAAAATCGCTGCTAAGATTACTGTTTTTATATACAGTAATGCTTCGAGCCTTACTTTGCAAGTAACTTGAGAAAATTTTTATTTAGTAAATTTGACAATACTTTGTGTATTAGCTTTATTTAAAATGTTACCCAAAGTTAAACACAAGCGATGGAGTGAGTGTTGGGTAATCGCTAACTATCAGTCCAAACAAGGGCGTCATGGAGGAAATTATGAAATTACTATCAAGTATTTTACTTGCCGCTACTCTTGCATTACTACCTGCTACACAGGTATCAGCCGAAACACCAACCAAAGCAACACAAGTTAAAATGCAAAAGCTGAGTATTAATAAAGCCAGCATTGAGCAGCTAACTCAATTACCGGGTATTGGTGAATCAAAAGCGAAAGCGATTGTCGAGCATCGCACCAAGCAAGGCTCGTTTAAGTCGCTAGAACAATTAAAAGAAGTAAAAGGAATTGGTGATAAGCTATTCGCTAAACTTGAGGGGAAAATTACACTATAAATAGCAGGTTATCACCTATACAGGGCGTTATTCGCCCTGTTTAAATTCATTGATAGCCTTGTCTAAATGCGCTAACGCGAACATGTTTTCGATAGGTGTTGTGATAAGAGGGTAACTTAAACCTGCTAACAACAACCAAGGAATAAGCATCCACCCTTCAAAGTAAGCTAAACCTAAAAATAATGGCGCTAAAAAGGCAAGCTTACATACCGATAAAATGATCTTTTTGCTCGGGCTTAAATGAGCTAAAGCAAGAGCAATAATCTGCTGGCGTTGCCTTACTTTAAAGTTTTTTAAAGTAGGGATTTGGCTAGTAAAAAAATAAATCATTATAGCGACTTTTTGCTCACTAATCGGCTAACTAAAACAGCCACAAATACCACTGAAAATGCTGCAAAAATCACTTCCATCCATGCCGGCATGCTCATTGAAGCAAACTGCCAATCGATATTGCCACAATCACCAGTGGCAGCAAAGAAGCTAGGGATCCATTCATGCAAAGGCATAAAACTTGGGAAGTTAGGTTCAAATGCACAGCTAAATGCAAACGGGTCGGTATTGTTTTGCATTGCAATGTGTTCTTTAGCAATAAAGTAACCCCAAATTGCTGAGATACCCCAAGTGGCAAATGTGACTAAGCGAACAACCATACTTTTTGGGTTAATCGCACCAATCACACCTGCTGCAAGTAAGCCTAAAACAGCGGTGCGCTGATAAATACACATGATGCATGGCTCAAGTCCCATGTTGTATTGAAAAAACAATGCTGTGACTTCAAATGCGAGTGAAATAAACGCTAGTAATAACCAAGGTGTTCTTTTAGTTGCTAATTCTGCTAACCAATTCATGAAAGATCCAATTTCAAATTGTTTTCAAGATTATGCTTAGACAGGGCTATGGGTGCAAGTATCTAAGATGAAATTATACGAAAAAGGAGTCGACAGACTCCTTTTCATTAGTCATATCTAGGCAGGCTATTACACACTAACAGCCTGCAAAGACTCACTTTGGTAACAGCCTAATACACGTGTGTACTGAGTGTGTTCTTTCAGCTCTTCAAGCGCTTGCTTAACATGTAAGTCATCAAGGTTTGCTTCGAGGTCAACATAAAACACTTCTTCCCACGGATTTCCTGGTACGGGGCGAGATTCTAGTTTTACTAGGTTAATTTGGTGATGTTTAAAAATCATTAAAGCATCAGCCAATGAACCTGCTTGTTGTTTAGTCGCCATGATTAAACTGGTTTTGGTCGGAATTTGCTTCGATACTTGTAGCGGCTTACGGGCGACAACAATAAAGCGGCTGTGGTTTTCGCTTTGGTTTGCAAGGCCTGACTTAATTACTTCTAAACCAACATTTTTGCCAGCTTGAGCTGAGCCGATAGCGGCGCTATTTGCTGTTTCAACCGCAGATTGCAATGCGTGGAAGGTTGAATCACAGGTTTCATGTTGAATGTCACCTAGGCCTTGAATGAAACGGCTACATTGAGCAAAAGGTTGTGGATGAGCAAAAATTTTATTGATATGAGATAGCTCAGTACCTGGCATTGCTAATAAACAGTGCTCAACGCTATGGGTTACTTCACCTACAATTGATACTTGTGCGTGTTGTAATAAGTCGAATACTTCATTGATACTTCCTGAGCTGGTGTTTTCAATTGGCAGTAAGCCAAAATCAGCCTGTCCACTTTCAACTTTACCAGTGATCTGTTCAAAGCTAGAGCAACCCATTTCAATCACTTTGCCAGGGCGGCGGCTAAAATATTTATGGCAGGCTAGTTGGCTATATGAGCCTTGCCCACCCAAATACGCAACACGATGGCTTTCGCTCATAGCTTCTGGGTTGAGGTTCTTTTGCAGCATGGCTTGCTGGTTTAAAACTGAGTCTTCAAGAATAGTTTGAAACACATTATTAATGTAGTAAGCGTCAAGACCTAATGACTTACCATAACTGATTAGTTTTTCCAGTAGTGCTTGTTCGCGAGCTTCATCACGAATTGGTTTGTTATTGGCTATTTTATATTCGACTACGCTGTGGCTTATACGGCGTCTTTTAGCCAGTAACACAAGTAAGTCGGAGTCGATTTCATTTATATCGTGTCGTAACGCATTTAATGTATCAATGCTCATGTTGGTTTCCTCATTCCAAAACAGTGCACAAACAAAAAAGCCTCCCAAGAGGGAGGCTTTAGCTATTCGGTGAAATTATCTCGCAAACAGTTAAGCCTCCTCTATCTAAAGAAGCTAAAAAAAGAAAAATAAGTGCGAGAGATATTTTGTTTCATTGGACTAATGTAAAAATACTTCTATGTAAAGTCAACTGCATAAACATGCTATTTTGGACAAAGCGAAAGATTCCTCAGAAATTTCATTAATCTTCATAAAAAATTTATAAATCTAAAAATGAATCTGGTATATTTGTTTTTGCATAATAAATAATAACAATTATTAATAAGGTAGTCCTGTGGTGTATCGACGACCGCCATCCCGGTTTGGGGTGAATTCATTAAGTATGAAATTGTCGCTGTTAATCTCTGCTATTTGTTTAATTGCAGGTATCTGCGCTGCAGCTTTAATGCTTAAATCAGAAGAAAAACAGCTTGTTTTTGAAGAGCACGAACTTTTAAAGCATTCGAGTGAACGCTTGAGTCGTCAATTCAATCGCTTAATTAACACCAAAATAAATATTGCAGAGCAAGCTAACAATGTCGTTAGTAGTCAGCTACTGCATAATGAGTCACATCTACAAAATAACCGCAGCGCAGATATAAAGTTTGCAGTTGATGGCAGTATTCGCAGCACTTCTGAGGATGGTTTATCAGCTTCATTTATTCCACAAGACCAGTACTCTAATTTTTATAAGCAGCTGATTAACGATTCTGAGTCGCTATGGAAAATTGTCTCACCAACGCTTATCCAAGACTTTTTTAATTTTTATTTAATCACTAAAGATAACTTTATACGTATTGCTCCACCTAATTGGGCGCTCAATGTACCGGGCGATTTTGACTTTACCAAAGGCGAGACATTTAATTACGCACAAGCTGCAACAAACCCGAGCCGAGAAGCTGTATGGTCAAAGGTGTATTACGATACTATTTGGCATAAGTGGGTAGTAAGCGTGCTTGTGCCAATCTATCTTGATAACGAATTTTTTGGTGTCACTGGTAGTGATATTGCGCTTGAAACCTTATTGGCACAGCTGCCTATTGGCGATCGTGAGCAACATTTATTAGTGTTTGATGCGAAAGGTCAGCTCTTAGCTCATCCTGATTTAGATAAAACAACGCTTGAGCAATATGGCCGTGAAGGTAAAAAGTTACTGACTGAAGATTTTGTTAATCCTGATCTACAAAAATTAGTGTCTGAAACCATTCGCTTAAAATTACCAGAGTCTGCAAATTCATTTGTACAAGATGGTGAAACCCATATTATCAATATCCGCAAAGTCGAGAACCTTAATTGGTATATTGGTATTTATAAAAAGCGCTCGTCGGCACTTTCTGCGCTTGAAGAGCTAAAAGTAAAGTTCTTTGGCTTGTTTATCCTGTACGCTATTTTAGTTGCTTTGTTATTGCATCAAGCACTTTATCAATTAGTACTGCGTCGTATTCACTCTTTGGTAAATGCGGTTGTTAGTTTTGGCAAAGGGCAATTTCAAACTGAATTTCCTAAAGTGAACAAAGACGAAATAGGCACGCTTAATGGCTCTTTTAGAGACATGGCAATAGAAATTCGTAAATTAATCGATGGTCTAAATCAGCGCATTAGCGAAAAAGAAATAGCTGAAAAAGCAGCGAACCGATTATCCAAAGCGGTTGCCTTCTCAGGCACAGGCGTTGTGATCACTAATCAAGACTTTGAAATCAAATACGTGAACCCGAAAATGGTTGAGATGACGGGTTTCGAGGAACGCCACTTTATTGGCTCACCATTGATGAATATTATCTCTCAAGAAATGGCGATTTTAGTTGACGATATTGATATCGACCTACGTAGCCGTAACTATTGGCGAGGAGATACTTTATTACAGGGTAATGAGCGTCAATCTGTATGGGTTTCATTGAGTATTTCTCCAATCCGCGAAGAAGGGGGGGAAATCACCAGTTACGTGGCTTCAGCTCAAGATATTTCGTTTGTGAAAGAAAGTCAGCGAAAAATGGAACAGCTTGCCTATTTTGATACATTAACAGGGCTTGCAAACCGTACTTTCTTTAGAATGCAGCTACGCAAGTCTATGGCACTTGCTGAACGTGGTCATTATGCATTTGCTTTATTTTACTTTGACTTAGATGAATTTAAACGTATCAACGATACGCTAGGTCACGATGCGGGCGATCAGTTATTGGTTGAAGTTGCTAATCGTTTGAAAAAGCGTTTACGCACCGAAGATACCATTGCACGTTTAGGTGGTGATGAGTTCGCAGTCCTGTTAAGTGGTATTGAGCATCAAACTCACGCCATGGAAGTGGCGAATACCATTCAACGTACTCTTAATGAGCCTATCAAACTAGGTAACAATGAAGTGATAATTAGTGCCAGTATTGGTATCACGATGGCACCATTTGATAGCCAAGAGGAAGATCAGCTACTGAAGCATGCTGACCTTGCTATGTATGAAGCAAAAGCGAAAGGGCGTAATACTTACCACTTTTATAGCCAAGAGCTTAATGCTGCTGCCAATGAACGCTTGTTTATTGAAAATGAGTTACGTACAGGTATTCGTGAGGGGCAGTTCCAGGTTTACTATCAGCCACAAGTAGATTGTCGCAAGAATCAAGTTGTTGGCTATGAAGCACTCATACGGTGGTTCCATCCAAATGAAGGCATGATACCGCCAACTAAATTCATTCCTATTGCTGAAGCTACAGGTTTGATTGTTGAGCTTGGAGCGTGGATATTGCAAGAAGCGTGTGAGTTTGCTGCACGTTTAGCAAGCCAAGACTTAAAAAATAATATTTCAATCAACTTATCAGCACGTCAATTTAAAGATGCTAATTTGGTGTCGACGCTTGATAAAATCATCAAGCAAACAGGAGTTGAACCAAAACGCATTCACTTAGAATTGACTGAAAGTATGTTAATGGGACATGTTGAGGCGGCGATCTTACAACTGCATCAACTAAAAGCACTTGGCGTTTCAATTTCAATTGATGATTTTGGTACCGGATACTCGTCACTGAGTTATTTGAAACGCTTTCCAGTCGATATTTTAAAAGTTGACCGCTCTTTTGTGAAAGATATCCCTGAAGACAGTAATGATATGGAGATCACTGCTGCGATTATCGCAATGGCACAAAAACTTAAGCTTAACGTTGTTGCTGAAGGGGTCGAAACTAAAGAGCAAATTGAGTTTTTACAAAATAATAACTGCTTTGTTGTGCAAGGGTATTACTTCAGTCCGCCTGTGAGTGAGGCTGAATTACCTAAGTTATATGAGCATTTACAGTCACTAGATTTAATCAAGAATGATTAATAAAGTAGGGGGGAAGTTAACCCCCTGCTATTTTTACTTTGAATTTCAGCGCTTCGAGAATCGCTTTTAGCTTATCTCTGTCATCACCTTGAACTTCGATGATACCCTCTTTTACTGCACCGCCTTGACCCATCTTACTTTTAATGGTTTTGGCTAATTTTTTTAAGTCATGTTGTTGGCTATCAATGCCAACCACTAACATCACACCCTTACCTTTTCGACCTTTTGTTTGGCGTTCGATTCGTAAAAAACCATCTTTAAACATTTTACTTTGTGCAGGTTTACTTTCTTTGGGTTGTTCAATGCGCCCTGTAGAAGTTGAGTAAACTAGATTATTTTCGCTCATAGTGGATCTCGTTGTAGAAGCTTAGATAAATGATAACAAATTTAATCCTAAGTGTTTTATTTTTTGGCTTATTTGTTCTAAGCAGTTATATTTAGATAAGTCTTCGGAAAGATTTGTTAAATAGGAGTTTATTATGAGTTTGACGCGCAGTACATCTGCTGATGGCGCTATTTTAACCGTACAGATAAAAGGAAAGTTTGATTTTAATTTGGTGCAATCTTTTCGTCAGGCATACGCCGACTTAAACAGCAATATCAATAAAGTCGTTATTGACCTTAGAGAAACTGATTATATGGACAGTTCAGCATTAGGTATGTTGCTCAATATGAAAAAAAACCTAACGGGCAAAGTTGATACAATACAAATAAGTAACTGTCAGCCTCAATTAAAGAAAATCTTACAAATATCTCGTTTTGATAAAAAATTTGATATCGATTGATGCTTAATATATTGGTAGTCGATGATTTAGAGCTAAATCGTCGTTTATTAACTGTGATGTTAGAGCAACAAGGCTACCGAGTTTTCACTGCCGAAAATGGACTTGTTGCTTTAAGTCTTCTTGATGAACAAAAGATAGACATCGTACTGCTTGATGTCATTATGCCAGTAATGGACGGCTTTGAAACAGCTGCAATTATAAAAGAGCGCTACAGCCAAGTTTACTTACCTATTATTTTTATAACCTCTTTAGAAGACGAAGCAAGTTTTGAACGCTGCTTAGCGGTCGGTGGGGATGACTTTTTACACAAGCCATTCCAAGAGGTAATCTTAAATGCGAAAATTAAAGCACACAGCCGCATTCGCAACCTAAGTCAAAAAGCAAGAGAGCAGAATTTACAACTTGAGTACCATCAAAATCAAGTTGAACGTGAGCATGAAATTGTCGAGCACATTTTTAATAACGCGCTTGAAAACCAACAGTCATTCCCTACCCATTTAGATTTTCATTTATCGCCTGCCGCTATGTTTAATGGCGACATGTTCTTGGTTGGGCAAAGTCCAATTGGCAGCTTGTATTGTATGCTAGGAGACTTTACTGGTCATGGCTTAGCTGCTGCTGTTGGTGCATTACCGGCATCTAGAGTCTTTTATACGATGGTAAGTAAGGGCATGTCGGTAAGTGACATTGCAGCTGAGATTAACTCAGTATTGGCGAAGTTATTACCTGGGCATATGTTTTGTGCGGCAACTATTCTAGAGCTTAGCAATACAGGTAAAAGTGTTTCTGCATGGTTAGGTGGTCTGCCAGACACCTATATCATCGATCAGCAGGGAAATATAATTCGTACATTAGAATCTCAACATATGGCGTTGGGAATTTTAGAGGATGATGAATTTGAACGCGCTTTGATCCATACAGAGGTTGAAACTACATCACGAATCGTTATGGCGACTGACGGAATTATTGAAACGATTAATCCAAGAGAAGTTTATTTTGGAGAAAAACGGTTTAAAGATGTGCTTGCCTCTAGAGATAACATTTCCTGTCATCAAGTGCTCGAAAGAGTTAAGCGTTTTGCACAAGGTAACGAGCAGCAAGACGATTTAAGTTTAGTGTTGTTAAATTGTTTGCCGGTGCCTGAACCTGAACAAATGGTAGAACCTTATTCTGAATTGCCATTTAACTTCTCTTTAAGCTTAAATTCAAAGCAGATTAAAAGCACTGATCCTGTTTTAGAGGTTGTTAATGTAATCAGTCGGGTACCAGGTTTAAACGCTCACCGAGCCAATATTTTTCTCATCTTATCTGAGGCTTATAATAATGCGCTTGATCACGGTGTTTTAGGACTCGACTCTGATGTGAAAAATCATGACGATGGTTTTTTAATTTATTATCAACAACGAGAAAAAGCATTAGCTAATTTAACCGATGCATTAATTATCATTGATATCCGCTATAGCCCTGAAGAGTATGCTTTGTATTTTACAATTTGTGACTCGGGACATGGATTTAACAAACAAGATTCTGAGCAACAAAACTTAGTGCGAGAGCATGGCAGAGGTTTATGTTTGCTGAGCGAAATTGCGACTGGCGTCACATTCAATAGTGCAGGCAACCAAGTCGAAATTTATTATCAATTAACAGCAAGCAGTACTAGCTCACACTAAAATCGCATGTTATCATTCTGGCATTATAGATGTTTGGATGGCTAAATGATTTCTAACTACTTATCGACTGCTCAACTTGATTTACCAGAAAGCTTGGTTGCTGAGCAATTATCAAACCTTGAACATTACTTTGCACAGTCAGCTTTACCTGCAGTGCGCTGGGAATACCAAATTCCTGAGCTAGGCGAGGGCGGTGCGTGTAGCTTGTTTGGCTACTTACAAGATGAACCATTCAAATTAAATGATTATGTTGCCGATGATGCTACCAATACTGAAAAGCTGGCTAAGCTTCAACAAATTATCGATTTTGTTGTTGCCCAAACTCAGGTTGATTGGTTTGGTATTTACCAAGCAACCAATACTGAAGAAGGCTCTCAGTTATTAAAATTGGTATATCACGGAGCACCGAGTCGTCCGTTATTCCCGCTAACTGAAGCATTTGCTAAAGGTAGTAACAATGTTCAAGTGGCACTTTCTAAGCAAGGTCGTGTGATCAATAACGTTGCTGATTATCTTGCCCAAGGTGGAGAGTATTATACTTGCGACCCGAAGGTGAAAGCTGAGACTTGTTTACCATTATTATCAGACAAAAATGAATGCTTAGGTATTATAGATGCGGAAGCATTTAATAATGATTTCTTTGATCAGCAAACCCTTGCACTACTTGTGGCTTGTTGTATTAAAATTCCTCAACTCTTGGTCTAATTTAACTAGTAATCAGGCTGGGTTTTTATGTTAAGCTAGTGGCAACGCTAACCCCTATAAAAAGAGATAGTCAATGTTCTCAGAATTAAAACCATTACCAACAGATCCTATTCTTGGCCTAATGGCGGCCTTTAAACAAGATACAAACCCAAAGAAAATCGATTTGGGTGTAGGTGTTTATAAGGATGAGCAAGGCAATACGCCGGTATTAAAAGCGGTTAAAAAAGCGGAAGCGTTTCGTTTAGAAAACGAAACCAGTAAATCGTACATTGGCTTGGCAGGTAACCTAGATTACTGCCAAAAAATGGAAAACTTATTACTGGGTGAGCATCCAGCACTTTTAGCTAATCGTGTTCGCACGGCACAAGCACCAGGTGGTACAGGTGCATTACGTGTTGCAGCAGAATTTATCAAACGTTGCAACAAAGATGCGACAGTATGGGTAACTACGCCAACGTGGGCAAACCACATCAGCTTATTTGAAGCGGCGGGCTTAACAGTAAAAGAATATCCTTACTACGATTACGAAAATAAAGACCTTTTATTTGATGATATGATTAATACCCTTAAGCAAGTGCCTAAAGGTGATGTGGTGTTATTCCACGCATGTTGTCACAACCCAAGCGGTATGGATTTAAATGCTGAGCAATGGAGCACAGTTGCTGATCTTGCTGTTGAAGTTGGTTTCACGCCACTGGTTGATATTGCTTACCAAGGTTTTGGTTCAAGCCTTGAAGAAGACGCAGCGGGTCTTCGTAAATTAGCAGCAGCGGTAGATGAGCTAATCATCTGTTCTTCTTGTTCGAAAAACTTCGGTTTATACCGCGAGCGTATCGGTGCATGTTCAATTATTGCTAAAGATGCAGCAACTGCTGATATCTCAAACTCTGTATTATTAAGCGTTGTACGTAGCATCTACTCAATGCCGCCAGCTCACGGTGCTGATATTGTTAGCACGATTTTAGGTAGCACTGAGCTGACGCAAATGTGGCATGACGAGCTTGATGAAATGCGTAATCGTATTAATGGTTTGCGCACTTTAATCAAAGAAAGCTTAGCTGAGAAAGGCATTGAGCAAGACTTCTCATTTATTGACCGTCAAAATGGTATGTTCTCATTTCTAGGTATTAATAAAGAGCAAATCGAGCGCTTACAAAAAGAGTACTCAATCTACATTGTTGGTTCTAGCCGTGTAAACGTAGCTGGTATCAGTGATGCAAACATTGATTACTTTGCAAATGCAGTAGCAGACGTTTGTAAGTAATCGGCTTTATAGCGATAAAAAAAACCGCAGTGACTGCGGTTTTTTTATGCCTGTAATATGTGTTACTACGAGTAGGTATTAGTGCAGCCAGCGAATGGCGTCATTGATCATGTTATTGTAGCTATCAAGTGGCGCACCAATACTCGCGATTAAGATAGTATCAGCCCGGTCGCCTCGGTTGATGTGGCCTGCGAAACGCTCATCATTGAAATCATCAGAGCCGGTGCCAAATGGTTGCTCGTCAGAAGGCACAATGAATACCGTCATTGGGCCAAAATCTGACTCAAATACCAAGTGTAGGCCTTTTTTACCCTGAAAATCACAAAACATTAAATAGGTTACTTTACCTGGTAGCTCATCTAAGTGACCGCCAATGGTGGCAAACTTTTCGTTTACCGAAGCAAGATCTATTGCCTCATGTTTATCTAGCGAGCCAATTTCATGGTAAAGGTGCGCAAAGGCATGCTCACCCACACTGTATAACGTATGTTGTTTGTTACTGACAAAGAACACACTAATTGCCACTAAAAATGACGCTGCAGCGGCTAAATACAGTCGATTAAAGGCAAAGCGTGACTTAGCCTCAACAATGGTGTCTAGCGGTTGCTCAGCGCTTTCTGCTTCAGAACTATATGTATTATCAATAATTCGCTGTGCTAAATTTTCAGGCACGGGGATGTTAAGTGCTTTGCTTAGTTCATCGTCAAAGGCACGTACATCATCAATAAACGCCTGTTTATCTGTGTCCTGCTCGGCAAACGCTTCAAGTTCCTTATCAATAGTGCTTGGCTCGGCGAGGATGCGGCGGCGAAACTCGAGTTCATCCATTAATTTGATGCTCCTCTAAGTTGGTCATCATCACTGCTTAAAGCCTCTTTAAGCTGGTTTCTGGCACGAAAAAGTCGTGTCATGACAGTATTTTTATTTAAATCGAGGATCTCGGCGATTTCATCGCCAGAGCAACCCATTACCACTTGCAGCAGCAATGGTTCTCGATATTCTTGTGATAACTTTCCTATTTGTCGTTGAATCACTGTTTGTTCCATTTCAGCATCAAGGGTTGAACTTTGTTCATCTACAAGGGTGTCGTTTTCAACATCGGCGTAATCAAATTGTTTACGTTCAAAACGGCGTGCATTCTCGCGGCGCAAAATAGTCAACAGCCAAGGTTTAACTGCTTGTTGGTCTTGCAGTGAATCCAAGGCACGCCAAGCCCTCAGGAAGGTTTCCTGCACTAAGTCCTCAGCAATGTTCTGATCACGACACAACCAATACGCAAAGCGAAAAAGCTCACTGTGGTAGACATGAACCAGCGCTTCATATCGCTTTTGTTTTTCTGTCATAGTAACTAAGACCTGCCTATCAGAAAAAAACTTTCTGAGATTATTATTTTTTTCTTAAAAAAACGGCTAACTTAAGATTAGCCGTTTATTTTCAACTGTTTAGGTTAATAGTTAATCATAAAGATTCTTTAATTCAGTGTCATTACTTGTTGATTTAGTTTGCTTTGCGGCTTGGCTTAGCAAGCTGACGATTAAACTTAAATCAACCTGTTCATCGGCTGAACTATAAAGTTTAGTGCTTAATTTAGCAATTTCATCATTAAGTTGTGTGTTTTTCAGTGATGCTAGTAAACATTCGATGGCCGCAGCATTTTTACCAGTCTGTTGTTTTGCGTAGTGGTTTAATGCGTTATAAAACCCAGAGTTATTGTTTTGTTTTGCAAACTGCTTAAGCTCATTTAACGATGCTGATGAACCACTGGTAGGTAATGGCTCAGCTGTCGGTTGCTGAGGACGCTTTTTAAAGTAAAGCACTAAGGTGATTAGCCAAAGTCCATAGCCGACCACTGCCACGATAATAAGCCACATAGGGATCGTTACTTTTGTGACCGTTTGCATATTAGTTGGCGTATCACCCAGCTCATTAGAGCTTGCGGTTTGCGGCTCTGCGATAGCAGGGGCTGTTGGTGTGAGTGGGTTTGTACTTGGCACAACTGTTAATGTACGAGCAGGTATGGTTGCGTAGCTAATACGATTGATTTTAGTATTAAACCAAGGCAGCTTTATTTCAGGCAATGTGTAAGTGCCCGGTGTTTGCGGTAATAAAGCATAAGAAGCTGTTTGCTGAGAAATAACACGGCCATCACGTACCAGATGGTTACTCTCTTTTTCATCAGGGTAGCTTCTAAAGCCTTGCACCTGTGGCATATCGATATCAGGAAGTTGCTCTTTAGTAACCCCCAATGCGGTTAAGGTGATAGTTCGAGTGATTGGCGTGCCAACTTCAACGGTGTCGTCTTTTGGTTGCCATTGCTCATCAAGGTTAACCAGTTCGCTTGGTAGCCATGCACCTGTGTAGTTATCTGGGATTGGCTTGATTTCAACATCAACATCTTCGCCCATCGCTGACACAGCCATTTGGCGATAGTTTTGACGAATACGGCCGTTGAACACAGGTGCCGTAATAGTATTTACGCCACTTTTTTGTGGCTGCACTAAGTACTCACGGGTGATCACTAAATAGCGTTTGCCATCAATTAACTCATAGTCTTCAGATTGCTTGTTAATTGGGGTTAGCTCAGCGTTTTCCATTTCTGGCGTAGTTAAGTTGCCATCAAGCAATTCTTTGTTGTTGTCTAAATACAATTTAACCGTATAAACACCGGCTTCTTGCACGTATAAGCTAGTTGGCTTGATGCTTGTTTTAATGAAGGCTTCTTTATTTTGCTCTGAGGTTTGACTGCGCTTAGCTACCGTTAGCTCAATGGGTTTTGAACTGACACCGGCAACAGTAAAGGCAGGGATGGTATAAGTGCCTTCTTTGCGGGTCATCAGCTTTACAGACCAGTTAGTTTGCTTACTGATTTCACCATTAATAATATTAGTACGTGAGCTGACACTGGTTGGCCCTACAACAAAGTCTTTTAATAACACCGAAGTGTCTGGTTGTTCGCTGTTAATAGAGTCGTCTGCTGAGATGGTTAAAACAAAAAACTCACCAGCAAGGACAGGGTTTTTATCAACACTTGCCTGTAGCTGGGTGGCAGCCCAAAGCGGCGCTGCCGCGATTAGCAATAAACAACATAATAATCGCATTACCATGATTTTTCGGCTCCTCGTGGACGACGTTGGTAGTTTCGTTTTTGTGCTTCTAATTGCATTTTATTTCTTAATAAGATCGCTGGATCATCGGGAACTTTACGCAGCAGCTGGTTAAGTTGCTGAGCTTTTTCTTTCTCTTCATTGGTCAGTTCAGCAGCTTGTGCTTGCATAGCCTGTTGCTCTGCTTGCTGTTTCGCTTGTTCATCGCTTTGCGATGGCTGTGGCTGGGCCTGTTGTTGCTCAGGAGCTTGCTCTGGCTGTTGTTCTCCAGATTGTGACGACGTGTCTTTTTCAGATTCCATTTCAGGTTTGTTTTGCTGGTCACTATTAGACTCGCTTTGCTCACCTTTTTGATCTGATTGCTCACCTTGCTCTGACGGTTGTTGGCCATCTTGCTGCTCACTCTGCTCAGAGTTTTCACCTTGCTGTGAATTTTCACCCTGTTGCTTTTGCTGGTTATCTTGCTGGCCATCAGAGTTTTGTTGATCATTGTTTTGCTGTTGATCTTGTTGCTGCTGTTGTTGCTCTTGCTGCTGCAATAGCTGTTCTACGAGGGCTTGGTTTTCTTTTGCCTCAGTGAAGTCATTTTTAAGTTGTTGGGCTTGCTTATACGCTTCTATGGCTTGCTCTAGCTCACCGGCCTTAGCAAGGGCATTTCCGTAGTTATACAAACCCGTTGCAGATTTATCTTCACTAAACGCATCCATAGCAGCTTGGTAATTACCTTGCTGATAAAGAGCGGCGCCTTTAAGTTGTGTGTTTTGTGCTTGGGCGGCTTGTTCAAATTGATTTTGCTGATAGGCATTAAGAGCACGTTGGTCTTGGTTTTTAAATACGTCTGGTAATTCAGCGGCGTAAACCTGTTGCTGAGGTAGGAGCATAACAAACAAAAAGCCAAGCACTAGGCTGCTACGACGAATTAAAAAGAGCGCTAACGGCAATAAAATAATCAGGCCGTAAATACCGGCATCAACTCGCCATAATGCTTGGCTTTGTTTCTCATCTTTGAGTACTTCTGCATTGGCAGTGGGGGCAAATGTTTGAATATCCTGATTACTGGTTTGATACAGTGCGAATTTGCCACCGCTGTTGCGCGCAAGCGCACTTAAGCGGCTGATATTTAGCGTCGGAATCACAATCTGTCCTTGCATATCTTTTAAAAAGCCACCTTCTGGTAGCTTAATCGGCGCACCTTGCTCTGTGCCGACGCCATAGACATTTAAACGATAACTAGACTGAGCGGTAAAGCGGCTAATATCTTCTTGATCTAGGCTATCAACCCCATCGGTGACTAAAATAATATCACCATCTAAATAGCCGGCTTGTTTAAGTAAATCGTCGGCTTTTTCTAGGCCTTCAATAACATTCGAACCTTTGCTCGGCATGATATCTGGGCTTAGACTTGGGATAAGGTTAGCTAACGTGCTAGCGTCATTGGTTAGCGGCGAAATAGTAAATGCAGAGCCTGCATAAGCCACTAGTGCCGTATCACCTTCTTTGAAAAGCTCAATCATGTCGAGTGCTTTAAAGCGAGCTTGTACTAATCGGCTTGGTGCGATGTCGGTACTGAACATGGAGTACGACATATCCATCACAATAACTCGCGCATTCTTTGCTTGAAACACGGGAACTTGTTTTTTCTCAAAGCTTGGACCTGCTGAAAAAACGATGGCTAACAGGGTAAACACCGCAACTAGCCAAAGCGGTTGGCTTTGTTTTTTATGATTGTCGCTCATTACAAACTGCGCCAAATGGGGCGCAATTAAATCAGCGGGGGCGCTTTTTTTGTTGCGTACCAACAGCACACTAAAAATAATCAGCGCGGGGATTAACAACCAAAGTAGGGCAGGGCGAATAAATTCAAAATCCATACTAGCTCTCCTGCTTAAATTGGCGAATAAAACTGACGAGCATTGCTAAGCTTATTAAGCCCAGCGCCACAAGTAGTGGAATATAAAACAATGAAATTTGTGGGCGGAACGTTTGTTCATCGCTACTAATTGGCTCAAGCTTATCGAGCTCTTGATAAATTTGCTGTAAACCGGCTACATCTTTTGCTCTAAAGTATAAGCCGCCAGTTTGCTCGGCAATGCGTTTTAGTAAAGTTTCATCCAAGTTACCACCACTCATACCACCCATATTAAACAGGCTAAAGCCACGTTTACTATCTGAGCCAACACCTATGGTATACACTTTAATGCCTTCTTCGCGGGCTAACAGTAGCGCATCTTCAGGGTCAAGGTTACCGGCGGTGTTTTGACCATCGGTTAATAGCACTACGATACGGTTACTTTCATCTTTATTAGCAAAACGTTTTACGGATAAACCTAACGCATCACCAATGGCTGTTGCTCTACCTACTAGGCCGATTTGCGCTTCACTGAGCATTTGGCTCACGGTTTTAACATCACGAGTAAGAGGTGTTTGTAAAAATGCGGTATCACCAAATAAGATAAGGCCAAGGCGGTCACCTTGACGCTGCTCGATAAAATCACTGAGTACTGCTTTTACCATAGTGAGCCTATCTACATATTGATTATTTCTATACTCCATATCTTGCTCTGTCATTGAGCCAGATAAGTCCACCGCAAGCATAATGTCGCGTCCTTCATTAGGCAGCGTAATAGGTTCATCAAGCCAAGTTGGGTTTGCAATAGCGACAATCAAAGAGACCCAAACAGCCCATTCGAGCAATGAAACTTTGCGGCTATGTTGCTGTACTGCTTGATTATTTAAGCCCAGCTTAGCAAAGCCAGGAATACGTAAACGTAACTGCCCTTGTTGCTTTAACGGCATAAAGCGGCTTAATAACCAAGGTAGGGGTAAAAGCACAAAACACCATGGCCAACTAAACTCAAACATTAATTGGCTCCTTGAGTTTAAAGTTGCTAATAGCACTGCGTAATTTAGCCCCGAGCTCAGCATTATTACTTTGTTGTTGATAAAGCGGCATTAACTCGTCGTAACTAAAGTTGTCTCCACTGAGTTTAGATAAACTTTCTGACCACTTAGCCAAAGGCTGAGAAGCAAGCTGACTGCTGTAATAATGACGAGTTAAGCGTTTTAAAATAATGTGCAGCTCTTGCGTATCCTCATCACTAAGGGTTTTACTTAATTTAATGGCTTGTTTTTTGGCTTTTTTAAACTGCTGGTTTTTATATAAAAGCACTAAGCCGAAAATTATTAACGAACCAACTAAGGCGATGATCAACCACCAAATTGGAGCAAGTGGCCACCATGCAACCTCGGTCGGTGCAATGACATCATGTAAGCCATCTAGCGGATTTTTTTGCATTGTTACTTTCTCACTAATTGCAGCTCAAGAGGCGTGGCTGCACTGAATGAAATTAAACTAAGCCCAGATTTTTGTAAGCGTTTTAATCTATTAGAAAACGACTCTTCGGCAGACTTAGCAAAGCGCTCGCGAAATTGCTTATCCATTAGAGGTAAAGCAAGCTCTTGGCCATTTGCTGATACAGTCACCGTTTGTTTAAAAGCAGGTAGCTGGTGCTCGAACGGATCGCTAATATGACAGCCAATCAATTCACAGTGCCTGCTCAGCATTTCAAGTTGTTTGAAGCTGGCTTCATCAAGGGCACTAAAATCAGAGACGATATAAACCAAGCTCCCTGGTTTTGCTAAATGATTAAGGCGTTTAAGGTTTTCGCTGAATAAGCTGGAGGCTGTTTGGTCAATATTAGCCAGTGCTTGACTGTGAATATCACATAAGTTGTGACAAAGCTTTAACACGGCTTTTTCTCGTGAGGTCGGTTTTAATTCGTGATGACCTTGCTGATTAAACACCAGACCACCGATGCGATCACCTCGTTGACACGCCGACCAAGCAACCAGTGCGCTAATGTGCGCTGCTTGCACTGACTTTAACAGTAACTTTGAGCCAAACAGCATCGAGTTAGAAAAGTCGGTAAAGACAAAAACAGGGCGTTCTTTTTCTTCTTGAAACAACTTAGTGTGGGTTTCGCCAGTGCGTGCAGTAACACGCCAGTCGATAGAGCGTATGTCATCACCGGCTTGGTAATGACGCACCTCGGCAAACTCCATACCGCGGCCTTTATGGGGCGCAAGGTATTGCCCAGCCAAGCTGTTTTTGATTTTTACTTTGGGCGCAAGTTCTAGCAAACGAGCTTTGGCTTTGTAATACATCAACTCTTTGAGTGATAAATTGACGCCTTGACTATGACTTGCTGCTAACCACGCCGCTGGATCAAATTGGCTCGACATAGATTATGGCACTGCCACCAATTCTAAAATACGGCTGATCACATCGTCTTTACTGATGCCATCGGCCTGTGCTTCGTAACTTAAGATAATACGGTGACGCAATACATTATGCAGCACTGCTTGAATATCATCTGGGGCAACAAAGTCACGGCCTTCAAGCCAAGCATGCGCGCGGGCACACTTATCAAGGGCAATGGTTGCACGTGGGCTTGCGCCATATTCAATCCAGCGACCAAGTTGCTCATCAAGCTCAGCTGCTTCACGAGTGGCAACAATTAATTGTACTAGGTATTTCTCAAGCGGCTCAGCTAAATACAAACCTAATATGGCTTTACGGGCAGCAAATAACTCACTTTGACTAATTTGTTGTGTCGTTGCTTGCTTGTCAGAAATAGCCTCGCCACGGGTTAGGCGTAGGATATCTAATTCGTGTTCAGCACCCGGGTAATCAATACTCAAATGCAATAAGAAGCGGTCAAGCTGAGCTTCTGGTAGTGGGTAAGTGCCTTCTTGTTCTAGCGGGTTTTGGGTTGCCATAACCATAAATAGATCAGACAGTGGATAGGTGTTTTTACCTACCGTTACTTGGCGTTCAGCCATGGCTTCTAGTAGGGCTGATTGCACTTTAGCAGGAGCACGGTTTATTTCATCTGCCAAAATTAGGTTATGAAATAACGGGCCCTTTTCAAATACGAACTCACTGGTTTGCTGGCGATAAATATCGGTACCAGTTACATCTGCAGGTAATAAGTCTGGGGTAAATTGTACACGTTGGAAACTGCCTTCAACGCCTTTCGCTAAGGCATTGACTGCACGCGTTTTCGCAAGACCCGGAGGGCCTTCAACTAATAAGTGGCCATCTGCCAAAATTGCGATTAACAGTGCTTGAGTTAATTGTGGTTGGCCGATAATTTGCGTGTCTAGGTATGATTTTAATTGTGAAAATGCGTTAACTGCCATAATAAAAAGACTGTCCTAAAAGCGTGAGTCAAAAATTGTTTTTGTTATGCGCCAATACGTTATATTCAGTGCCGATAAATTCTTTTCGCGGTACCGTGGTGGGGCGCTACTAACAAGTTATAAGGATTCAAAAGTTATAACACAAGTGTTAGACACAAAATCCTCAAATAGTTCGTTATTTTTTAAGGATTTTTAGCCTACCATATAAATTCGGTGTTTTTTTGTAAATAGGCCGAAAAAAGCCTATGGTTGAAAACTTACTATTGGCATTCGTACACGGGTTGTTTTAGAATCAGGAAAAACAAACAGGTCAGACCTGTCAGCGGGAGAGCATAAATGTCTGAGCAAAATATACTTAAAACAGCAAAAGGCGATCGTATCGCTATCGTTAGCGGCCTGCGAACGCCATTCGCAAAGCAAGCCACAGCATTCCATCATGTACCAGCCCTTGATTTGGGTAAGTTAGTTGTCAACGAAATGCTTGAGCGACTTAACTTCGATAAATCTGAAATTGACCAACTTGTATTTGGTCAAGTAGTGCAAATGCCAGAAGCGCCAAATATTGCCCGTGAAATCGTATTAGGTACGGGTATGCCTGTTTCTGTTGATGCTTATTCTGTTTCGCGAGCGTGTGCGACAAGTTTCCAAGCCATTGCTAACGTAGCCGAGTCAATTATGGCAGGTTCAGTGCAAGTAGGTATTGCCGGTGGTGCTGACTCATCGTCTGTATTACCAATTGGTGTTAGTAAAAAATTAGCGGGTAGCCTTGTTGATTTAAACAAAGCCCGTACGCTTGGCCAGCGATTAAAGATTTTCTCTAAACTACGTTTAAAAGATTTACTTCCGGTTCCGCCTGCGGTCGCTGAGTACTCTACTGGTTTATCTATGGGTCAAACAGCAGAGCAAATGGCGAAAACGCATAACATTAGCCGCGAAGATCAAGATGCTTTAGCGCATCGTTCACACACCCTTGCAAGCCAAGCGTGGGCAGATGGTAAACTGAAAGACGAAGTAATGACTGCCCATGTAGCACCTTATAAGAGCTTTATTGAGCAAGACAATAACATTCGTCATAACTCAACCGTTGAAGGCTACGCGAAGTTAAAACCAGTGTTTGACCGCCAACATGGCTCAGTTACCGCAGCTAACGCAACGCCATTAACAGATGGTGCTGCTGCGGTATTAATGATGAGCGAGAGTAAAGCTAAAGCATTGGGTTACGACATTCTAGGTTATGTACGTAGCTTTGCTTTCTCAGCAATTGGTGTACATGAAGATATGCTAATGGGCCCGGCGCACTCAACGCCAATAGCCCTAGATAGAGCAGGTATCACATTAGCTGATTTAGACTTAATCGAAATGCACGAAGCATTTGCAGCGCAAACACTGGCTAACATGAAGATGTTTGCATCAGATAAATTTGCACAAGAAAAGCTAGGTCGCAGCAAAGCGATCGGCGAAATTAACATGGACAAGTTTAATGTATTAGGTGGCTCACTTGCATACGGTCACCCATTTGCGGCAACAGGTGCGCGCCTGATCACGCAAAGCTTACATGAACTTAATCGTCGCGGTGGCGGCTTAGCGCTTACGACTGCGTGTGCAGCGGGTGGCTTAGGCGCAGCCTTTGTATTGGAGAGTGCGTAATGACAGATTCAGTATTTAGTTTATCAGTGGCAGATGACGGCGTAGCCGTTGTAACCATTGATGTGCCGGGTGAGAAAATGAACACCCTGCGCAGCAGTTTTGCAGAAGATTTAAAAACCTTACTCAAAGACGCACAAGCGCAAGCAGTAAAAGGCATGGTATTTATCAGTGGTAAAAGCGATAACTTTATCGCCGGTGCTGATATTAAAATGCTTGATAGCGCCAATAGCCGTGAAGATGCATTAGCGTTAAGCGAAATGTGCCAACAAGCATTTTTCGATATGAAAAAGCTACCTTTCCCAACAGTAAGTGCTATTCATGGTGCTGCATTGGGCGGCGGTTTAGAGTTTGCTTTAGCGTGTGATTATCGCGTGTGTTCAGATAGCGATATCACTAAGCTTGGTTTGCCAGAAGTGCAGTTAGGCTTATTACCTGGCGGTGGTGGTACTCAACGTTTACCAAAATTAGTTGGCCTGCAAAAAGCACTTGAGTGGATGCTTACAGGTAAGCAAGTGCGTGCTAAGCAAGCGAAGAAAGCAGGCTTAGTAAATGACTGTGTACCACATAGCGTATTGCTTGACGTTGCTAAAGAGTTTGCTCTTAAAGGTAAGGCGAAGGTTACTAAACCTAAGTTAGATCGTTTAAGCCAATTACTTGAGTCGAACCCATTTGGCCGCAATATTATTTTCAAAAAAGCACAAGAAAACGTGCTGAAGAAAACAGGTGGTCATTACCCAGCACCTTTAGCCATTATTAAAGCGGTGCGTGCAAGTGTTGAACTTGATCAGTTAAAAGCATACAAAACTGAAGCTGAAGGTTTTGCCACGCTGGTAATGAGTGATGAGTCAAAAGCATTACGCGGTATTTTCTTTGCAACCACTGAAATGAAAAAAGAGTGGCGTAATGATGATGCACCAGTAATCGCTAAAGCGGCAGTATTAGGTGGCGGCCTCATGGGCGCGGGTATTGCCCATGTTAGTGCTGTAAAAGCGGGTGTTCCAGTGCGCATTAAAGATGTGGCTGAAAAGGGCATCAGCAACGCAATGAACTACAGCTACAAGATTTTGGATAAAAAGCAAAAACGTCGTATTTTATCTAAGGCTGATCTACAACAAACCATGAACCGCATTACCGGTACCACCGATTACAGTGGCTTTAAACACATTGATATCGTTATCGAAGCGGTGTTTGAAGATCTTGCTTTAAAGCAAGGTATGGTGGCTGATGTAGAACGTGAATGCCAAGACAACACGATTTTTGCAAGTAATACCTCATCATTACCAATTGCACAAATTGCTGCTGATGCAGCGCGCCCAGAAAATGTAATTGGTCTGCATTACTTCTCACCTGTTGAGAAAATGCCACTTGTTGAGATCATTCCACACGCTGGTACGTCTGAAGAAACTATCGCTCGCGTTGTTAACTTTGCCCGTAAGCAAGGTAAAACACCGATTGTGGTTAAAGACATGGCAGGTTTCTATGTAAACCGTATCTTAGCGCCTTATGTCAATGAAGCGGCTAATTTACTGCTTGCAGGTGAGCCAATTGAAAAGATTGATCAAGCATTGGTTGAGTTTGGTTTCCCTGTTGGGCCTTTAGCGTTACTTGATGAAGTAGGGATTGATATCGGTTCTAAAATTGCGCCAATCCTTGAAAAAGAATTGGGCGAGCGCTTTAAAGCCCCGGATGCCTTTAATCGCTTAATCGATTCTAAGCGTTTAGGTCGTAAGACTGGCCGTGGTTTTTATCTTTACGACAAGAAAGATAAAAAAGTGGATGAGTCAGTTTACGAGCTACTTGGTGTTACGCCATCACCTCGTTTAAACAAGAGCGAAATTGCTAAACGTTGTGTTGCGCAAATGCTTAACGAAGCGGTGCGCTGTTTAGATGATGGCATTATTGCAAGCCCGCGTGACGGTGATATTGGTGCTATTTTTGGTATCGGTTTCCCACCATTCTTAGGCGGTCCATTTAGCTATATGGATAAACTGGGTGCAGCACAAGTGAGCTCAGAAATGGCGACTTTTGCTAACTACAACCCAATTTTCACACCTTGCGATACGTTAAAAGCAATGGCTGAAAAGGGTGGTCGTTTTTACCAAGCAGAAAGCGAAGAGCCGGCTGTAGCTGAAGCTAAGCCTGTCGATCCGGTTGAAGTAACCAAAGAAGTGGTTGAAGACGAGCAAGCGTCAGAAGATGCTGATACAGAAACGACTAAAAGCTAATTCTTTAAATTAGTTAATTTTAAAAGCCCTGCTCATTGAGCGGGGCTTTTTACTTTAAAGAAATGTAAGGTATTTTATGGCGTTACTGTGATTTTATATTTAACATTAGCCAATTGTTCAATGACTTAATATAAACAAGGATGTCAGAGTGTCTACTTCATGGAAGCCTAAAGGCTTTATCGCAATTATTCTTGGTGTGTTGTTACAACCATTTGTATTTTTGTACGTTAACAAATTCAGGTTGTTTATCACTTACCTTGCCTTAACGATCCTATGTTACTTGCTTGACATTAAAATCCAAGCTAGTGCAGGAGAGGCTGATTGGTATCAAGGCATTTATCTCACAAGTGTGTTTATAATTATATGTCCACTCCATGCTTTTTGGATAACTAAACACTATAACGCAGATAAGAAGCGGCCTTGGTTCGCAAATTGGTGGGCTGTCACTTTAATTTATCTTGCCGTCTCTGTTGCTCTTATTTTAATGAGAATTTTTTCATTTGAGCCTTTCACTTTACCAGCTTCATCTATGGCACCGCAGTTAGATAAAGGGAGCCAAGTTCTAATTAGTAAAATAGGTTTTGGTAATTATCGGTACTTAGGCTATCAAATTTCAAGATCACCCATGTCAGCTAAAGTAAGTCGAGGTGATGTTGTTGCTTTTCAGTATCCGCAAAACCCTGATTATACTTGGTTGAAACGTGTAATAGGGGTGGGTGGCGATAGGATAGTTTATCAAAATAAAACGGTTTATATTAAAAAAGCATGTAATGAGAGAGCCGACATCTGCGCAGACTTCATCCCTTTAGAGCAATCTCTCGTTTCTCAAACTGAAGGTGGGCTTAAAGTTCTGCAAGAGGTAAATGATGGTAAACGTTATCAAATTTTACTAAATGAGAATCACCATGAACAGGTAAGTCATTATTTCAACCAAGTTGGCAGCGAAAAGGCGGAATGGATCATCCCTAAAAATCATTACTTCGTTTTAGGTGACTCTAGAGATAATAGCTCAGATAGCCGCTTCTGGGGCTTTGTTCCTAAAGATAACGTGATAGGAAAAGTGATTTATATTTGGTAGCTGCATAAGCTGCAGTATTGGCCATAAGTGGTATTTAACTCACCAAGTTGGTTTGTTATAACTAGGTTTATTTACAAAGCGATTAATCACCATGACTCTCACCACTGCGCGATTAACATTAAGGCTGTTAAATGCCGATGACTGGCCGCTGTTTTATACTTTGCATAATGATGCTCAAGTGATAGAGAAGTGCTTCGATAAGCCCTCAGAGACGCAACTACGAGCAAAGTTTAATGAGCGTTTAAAGCCTTGGCAGCCAAATTCGAATTCACCACTTTGTTTAGTTATTGTTGAAACCAGTACGGGTAAAGAGGTGGGTGTGACGGGGTTTACTTCATCAACAGTGCCAGATAGTCAAGAAGTTGGTTATTTGCTACTGCCTAACTTTCATGGTCGTGGCTATGCCACAGAGTCTTTGCAAGCGGTGCTTTATTACGCCAAATCAGAACATGCTGTGCGTGAATTTAAAGCGGTTGTCACCGAGGGTAATATCGGTTCAGAAAAAGTACTTGAGAAATGTGGTTTTCAGTTAGTCGATAAGCAACTAGATGCGTATGCTATTGGCGGTGTTTTGTATACCGATCATCATTTTCATTTAAGTTGCACTGATCACAGAGCGTGATCAGTGCGCAATTTTACAGATGAAGCTCAATTGCTTTTCTGTCTTTTTCTGGCATATTCGCAACCACTAAATCAAACGAATTATCAATCATTCGTTCAATCTCTCCCTGTGGTACGGTGCCATCTAAAATAACCGTATTCCATAAACGTTTGTTCATGTGATAACCCGGGATCACCGACGGGAAAATATCACGCAGTGCTTGGGCTTCATCTGGATCGCATTTCAGATTTAGCCACCATACAAGGTTTCCCTCATCGTCAGTTTGACCTTCTTTGCCCTCGGCAAGGGTAGCAAACATTTTATGATTCACCTTGTAAACGTCGACATCTTGGCCAAATGGTTGGGTGATCATCACCAATGGCTTTTTCATTAAATACTCGTGTACTGTGTGTTGATTCATGATCCAATCCTTGAAGTCATTTTTCGTAGTTATAAACATAGCAGCTTTTTCGTAGTTTGGAGACAACTATCGTTATAATTTGCTGAAAAATAATATAAATAAAGGCTCTGAGATTAAACTGTAAATTTTTATTGAACAAAAGCTATTACGTGGTAAATTTCTGTCATCAAAAAACGATAGGAATACACCCATGCCTAAGGCAAGTGAAGTTAAAAAAGGCGCCGCTATCGAGCATAACGGCCGTGTTTTAGTAGTTAAAGATATTCAACGTTCTGTACCACAAGGTCGTGCTGGTGGCAGTTTATACCGCATGCGTTTATACGATGTGGTAACAGGCGGTAAAGTTGATGAAACATTTAAAGACAGCGATATGTTAAAGCTTGCTGATCTCATTCGTCGCGAAGCAATGTTCTCTTACATTGATGGTGAAGAGTATGTTTTCATGGATAATGAAGACTACACGCCATATAACCTTAATAAAGAAGCGATCAGCGAAGAGATTTTATTCGTTAATGAAGAAACTCAAGGCCTTCACGTGATTGTGATTGATGGCTCACCAGTTGGCTTAGATTTACCATCAAGTGTTGAGCTTGTTGTTGAAGAAACAGACCCTTCAATCAAAGGCGCTTCAGCAAGTGCACGTTCAAAGCCAGCACGTTTAACAACGGGTTTAACGATTCAAGTTCCTGAGCATATTTCAACAGGTGACCGTATTCGTATCAACACCGTTGAACAAAAATTTATGGGACGCGCAGAAAAATAACTCTGTGGTCCATTAGAGAACCGGCTTTTTGCCGGTTTTTTGCTTTATTAGTAACTCGCTCATTACAAAATTCATTGAAAAAGGAACGAAAAACGCGCATTATTACCGGCTTACGAAAACAATAATAATTATCAGTAGTAGATTAATGTTGAACCACGGATTGGAAAACAGAGAATACATCAAACTCCCTGAAGGCGTTGATATCGCCATTACTCCCGCTGGCGTTGTTGCCAGAAGCTATGCCTACATTATCGATTTTATTATCCGTAGTTTGGTTCTACTTGCTGTTGGTACTGTATTGGCCTTCTTTGGTGATGCAGGGCAGGGGCTTATCTTAATTGCTTACTTTTTAATTTCATGGGGATATAACATCCTGTTTGAAATGGAAAATGGCCAAACGCCGGGTAAAAAACGCCTTAAAATCCGTGTTGTGCAAGACAATGGCTTACCAGCGAGCTTTTCGCAAATTGTAGTGCGTAACTTACTACGTCCAGCCGATATGCTACCTATAGGCTATTTCTTAGGCCTTGTGGTTATGTTGTTTAACAACCGTTTTAAACGCATTGGTGATTGGGCTGCAGGCACTATGGTTATTTACGACGATGAGTTAGCTATGCGCCCAGAATTATCACAAGGAGAAGTGCATATTCCTACCATTAGCTTAACCACCGAAGAGCAATTAGCGGTGCTTGCTTTTGCAGAGCGTCATGATGAATTATCGGATGCAAGGCGTCGTGAGTTGGCAGCTATTTTAGCTACTCCTTTTTCTGCTGCAGAGCATGAGATTGAGGCGCAGCTTGTTAGTTACGCACGCCACTTTGCAGGTCAAGTTCAACACGATAACGATTACCCGCAGCAGGAGGGTAAGCAATGAAGCAAACTCAATTTGTAAAATCAAATAGTGTCAGTTGGGATGAGTTTGAAGCGCTTTGCGAGCAAAATAGTGCAAAGTCTTTACCTGTTAATTTCCCTAACTTGTATCGCAAAGTCTGTAATGATTTAGCCATTGCGCAAAGTCGTCAATACAGCCCAGTGTTGATTGAGCAAATAAACAGGCTGGTGCAATTAGGACAAAAGCGCCTTTATTTATCTCGAAGCAATCAATTTTCTGAAATATGGCATGTGGCCCGCACGGCATTTCCACGTGCACTGTATGAAAATCGTTTAATGCTTGGCATTAACTTATTGGCATTTTGGGGATTGGCCTTAGTTGCTTTTATTTGGGTGACAATTGACCCTGATGCCGCTTATACATTTTTAGGGCAAGGAACAGTGCTTAATATCGAACAAATGTATAACCCTAGTGGTAGCGTTCAATCGGCTGAGCGCGGCGCATCACAAGATCTGATGATGTTCGGGGTCTATATCTACAATAATATTGGCATTGCATTTCAGATGTTTGCAGGTGGTGTTCTGTTCTGTGTTGGTGCTGCTTTTTTCTTGTTGTTCAATAGTTTTTATTTTGGTGCCGTTGCGGCTCACATTGTCAATGTTGGATTTGAAGGGCCGTTTTTTTCATTTGTAATAACCCATGGCTCATTTGAGTTAACCGCTATCATCATTGCCTCAGCGGCCGGGTGTCAAATAGGTTACGGCTTGTTAAATCCTGGGCAGTATACTCGCGCATATGCGATGAAACAGGCTGCACAAAAAGCACTTCCACTGATTGTTGGCGCATTTTTAATGTTAGTCATTGCCGCTTTTATCGAAGCATTTTGGTCACCCCGTGATATTGCTAACGAAATTAAATATTTAGTTGGCAGCGGCTGTTGGGCTTATGTCATTTTTCGCTTGTACAGGGGAATGCGCTATGGAGCTTAATCGTCTTAGCTTCAATCCTCGCAAGCGCAGTGCTTACGAAACCTTTGATTTAACAGTGTTGCTAGTTAAGCAGCATGCTGTCGCATTGGTCTCTTTGTATTTGATGATGGCCGTGCCCGTATTTTTAATTGTTGGCTTTCTAGTAAACTGGGGCATAGGCGGCTTTGTTGTTTGGTGGCTTAAACCTGTATTTGAGCGACCATTACTTGATTACATGTCAAAAGCGGTTTTCAATCAGCCAGTCAGCATAATGAGTAGCTTAAAGTTACTCAAGCAGTTAAAAATCGCTGATATGCTTGCGCATTTAACCGTTTTTAGGCTCAGCCCAAACAGAGCATTTTTAGCCCCCGTAGAGCAACTTGAGCGACTATCAGGTGAGCGCAAAACCAAACGTAAGCAGGTGTTGTTTGCTTCAAATAAGCCTAAGCAGACATTGTGGATGCTGTTTTGTGTACATTTTGAGTTTATCTTATTGATGGGAATATCGGCACTGACAATTGCACTTGTGCCCCATTCATTCTCTGCACAAGAAGCCATGTACCAAATTTTTGAAGCGCCAATCTGGGTTGAGATAGCGTTTAACTTTATTTATATCTTCAGTATTTCATTAGTGGCGCCGCTTTTTGTTACTGGCGGTTTCCTTGCTTATTTACACCGCCGTGTTGAACTAGAGGGCTGGGATATCGAGCTGGCATTTAAAAATATTCGCACCCGTCTTGCAGGCGTAGTCAGTGCTGTAGCACTTCTTCTGCTGACAACATTTACGCTGCAACCATCAACAAGCTATGCAGAGCAAATCGATAAGCAAGCGGTAAAAGAGCAAGTTACTGCTCTTTATAATGAGCCTAATGTCATCGAAACTGAGACTACGTGGGTGCCAAATATCGAAGCCAAAGCGAGTTCATCAGATAGTGACTGGTCTTGGCTTATCGATGTATTTACTGCCATTGGTGAAGTGTTTGGCGTGTTAGTTTGGGTATTGGTCGGCTTATTAGTTATTTGGCTAGTGTATTACCTGATGCAAAAACGTGGCTTTTTTGCCAACTTAAGCTTGCCTGAGCGCAGTAAAGTGAATGAACAGCCAGTTATTCCAACCTTATTTGCAGAAATTAAAAGTAAGGATTTACCTACTGATTTAATTGCTGCTGCAAAGCAGTGTTTTGAGCAAGGGCAGCACCGCTTGGCGCTGGCGTATTTGCTTCATCATGCGCTGAGTTGGGCGCAGCAACGACATGAAGTGCGCTTACACCGCTCGATGACTGAGCGCGAATGTAAACGTGCAATTGATGCTAGGGTGCCAAATCAAGGGCAAGCAATTTTTGCTCGCTTATTTTCTGCGTGGGTCACGGTCGCTTGGGGCCATAAAACCCCTGATATCGACTTTATCGAGCTGATTGAGCAAATTACAGCTATGACAGCAGAGACTAAGGAGCAAGCCCATGAAGCTTAAGGTTGTGCTTATTGCGGCGCTCGTATTGTTTAGCTTATTTGTTATTGCGGGTATTGCCTCTTTAGATTGGCAGAAAAAAGAAATAGAGATTGGCTTTCATAGTGATGTCGCAAAAGATAACTTTACGATGGCTCAACGGCTACTTAAAGCCAATGGTATCGATTGGAATAAAAACAAGCGCTTGGCAGAGCAAGCTCAAAGTGATGAGTTAAACATAGACCCACAAAGTATCTTAATTTTAGATGAGGCAGTGCTTGCTGATTCTTACCTGTTAGATGTACAGCTGGCTGATTGGGTCGCTGAAGGCGGACGCTTGATTTATGTATTAAACAGGCAACGTGATGAGCTGGCAATTGATAGCACCGTATTTTTTAGTCAGCTTAGTATTAATGTAGAAAGCCAAGAAGATGTGTTTGAATATGATTTTGCAATGCTCAAAGAGGGGCATAAAAATAGTACGCTCTCAATTGATGAAAACACTCAGCTTGACCTTGAGCTAAGCCGTGCCTTTTTTATTGAAAACTGCCCCGGTGTGAGTACCAATAATGATAACGGTAACACCCTAATGTGTGACTTTGCGTTTGGTCAAGGTCGAGTCATTGTGATGCCATCGCTGTTACCTTTTACCAATTACCGACTTCGCCACCTTGATCATGGCAGTTTATTACTTTGGTTAAGTAAAGGGGCTGAAAAAGTAACCTATGTCCCTTACCTAACTTACCCAAATTGGTTTGCCAAATTATGGCACTGGAGCTGGCAATGTGTGGTGACGTTGCTGTTATTAATTGTGCTTGCAGTATGGCATATCAGTAGTCGCATCGGCCGCTCTTATGCTCCTGACTTCGATGTAAAAACCAGCTTTAATCAGCATATTCGAGCAGTAGCAAACTTTTATTCTGAGCATGGTCACGAAGCCGTGTTATTTACTGCTCTAGAAAAAGATTTTTACGCCAAAGTTGAGTCGCGAGTGCCTAACTTTAAGATGCTTAGTGCTGAAAAACAGGCGCAGATCATCGCTAATTTAACTCATTTTGAAAAACAACAGGTGGCAGAGTTGCTTGCGAGCAAGTTGCCTGAGTCAAAAGAACAACGAACAGAATATATAAAACGATTTAAACAATTAAGGAATGCCTTATGAGCACGGAATTAGACACTAATCGCATGAGCTTAGTTGAGGCAGCTGATGCAGTAAAACAAGTAAAGCATAACATTTCGCGTGTGTTAGTCGGTCAAGATGCCATTGTTGAAGATGTGCTTACGGTACTCTTTGCGGGCGGTCATGTGTTACTTGAAGGGGTTCCAGGGCTTGGTAAAACGCTACTGGTTAGAGCCTTAGCAAAAAGCTTAAATGTAGACTTTTCGCGAGTGCAGTTTACACCGGATTTAATGCCTTCAGATGTTGTTGGTCATAGTTTGTATGATATGAAATCAGGTGAATTTAATATCAAAAAAGGCCCAGCATTTACTAATATTTTACTGGCTGATGAAATCAACCGTGCACCCGCAAAAACGCAATCAGCCCTTCTTGAGGTGATGCAAGAGCAACAAATCACCATTGATGGGGAGTCATTATTTATTGATTCACCGTTTATGGTATTAGCGACTCAAAACCCATTAGATCAAGAGGGGACGTATCCACTGCCAGAGGCTGAGTTAGACCGCTTTATGATGAAAGTTGAGCTTGGTTTTCCTTCTCATGAATCGGAAGTTGAGCTTTTAAAACTGAATACACAAATTGTGTCTAATGAAACCAAAGTAGAGCAGCTGCCAGCAGTATTAGATGCTAAGCGTATTGCGGAAATTAAACAGCTTTGTGCAGATATCTTAGTCGACGAACAAATACTTAATTATGCCGTTGATATCGTGCGTAGTTCACGAACTTGGCAGGGCGTGTTGCACGGTGCAGGGTTACGTGCCTCAATTAATATTATTAAAGCCGCAAAAGTAATGGCATTAATGAATGGTCGTGACTTTGTAACCCCAGATGACGTGAAGTCAGTGTCAGTGAATATTTTAAGGCACCGATTAATTTTATCGGCTGATCTGGAGCTGGAAGGAGTGTCATTTGATGAAGTGATCAATGCCATTTTAGCCAGTGTTGAAGCGCCGCGCTCATGAATCGCATCAAGCATAGACCTGCAAAACGCTTAGTACAATTAACAGCTTTGTTGCTGTTATTGTTGTTTGTCTGTGCCATTGCATCGGTTGACAGCTTAGTGTTAACGGCCTTGCTCCTAGTGCCTTTATTGGTCGCATTTTTCGATTATATGGCGGCAAAGTCAGAGCCTTTACTTGAAGTAAGCGCACAAACGAATCTCAACATGGCTTTGTATCGACGCCAACCCTTGCAGATAGTGATTAAAAACAAAGCGAAGCATGCGACCATGCTAGATGTCAGTGTTCATTTGAGCAATGCAATTGAGCTGCAAAAGCCACAGCAAACGGTGTTTATTGATGCAATGCAACAAGCAAAGCAGAGCTTTACATTACGCGCTCACAAGCGAGGAGATGCGCAGATCAGTGCCATTGAACTTAGGGTTGGGTCGCCATTTGGCCTTTGGCAAACAAACTGGCTAGCTGCGCAAGCGATTCAACTAAAAGTGTATCCCGATTTTAGCCGTGTGACTTCAAAGCAGCATTTAAATGGCGTAGTGAATAAGCCTATTTCAGGGTTAAAACTCACTAAAAAGCGCGGTGATGGTATTGAGTTTCAGCAGTTACGCGAATACCGCCAAGGTGATAGTGTTAGACAAATAGACTGGCAGGCGACTAGTAAGCGTCGAAAACTCATTTCTCGAGAGTATCAAGAAGAGCAAAACCAACATGTTATAGTGATGCTCGATGCCTCTAAAAAAATGGCCATCGAAGCCAATGAAGGTAGCCACTTTGATCATGCTTTAAATGCATTGTTACTGCTGTCGCATACAGTTTTAAAGCAAGGTGACTGGTTTAGCATGCAAAGCTTTAACCAAAGCCTGCGCTGGTTACCTGATGTAAAGGGTGCGCAGAATGTATCACGGGTAATGAATCACTTTTATGATCTATACCCAGATAAGAGCAGCAGTGACTATTTAGTGGCTGTGAATCAATTAATCGCTAAACGCAGTAAACGTTCTTTAGTGTTATTAGTTACCACCCTTGATGAGCAAAGCATTGATGAGTTAATGCCTGCAATAAAGCTATTACAAAAACACCATTTAGTGGCACTTATTAATATTAATAACCGTGCTGTAAATGAGGTGCTCGAAGAGCCTATAGAAAAGTACGAAGATGCAACCAGCTATTGTGCAGCTTTAGCACTGTTAAATTCACATAAAGCCAATATGGCAAAGCTGAAAAAACAAGGGGTGATAGCCATAGACTGTAACCCTGAGCAGTTACTGCCGCATGTGCTTAACACCTATTTAAATGTGAAGCACTCCGGGGCATTGTAAAACCCTAATAGCAACTGGCAATAAAAAAGGCATTGAATTCAATGCCTTTTTTATTAAATAACGAAACGATTATTTTTGATTATCAATAGCTTCGTTAATTTTGTATTGGAAATAAATAACGTTAAAGAAAAACGTTAAAATACCACCTAAATGAACTGGTTCATTGCTACCTTCATTAATTAACTCTTTAATCGATGTACGAAGAGAGAAAATTAATACAATGGCAACAACAAACGAAATCAGTGACACAATACCACCAATTTCAGGTGAAACTCCTGCAAAAGACAACACAATATTCACAATGTACAAAGCAACATAGCCATAAACTAAGCCTTGGCTTATCTGGTTTTCTGCTAATGCATTGGCTTTATTAGTTCGGCTCACTAACCAATAAACACTATAGATACCAAATGTGAAAAGGCATAAAAAGAACACGCCCCAAGCAGAGAAGCGGTCAAAGTTTAAAATAGGTTTATTACCACCGTTGTTTTGCTGAGTAAGCTCAGCTTCTGGTGCTTCATAGATGTTAGCTGATTCTTCAGACATAACGATTCCTCATAATTATTTTTTATATTCCTTTGTGCTGATAGCACGCATCGATAATAACAGTGAGGTTGCTTTTTGTACATCATTTCAACAGCCTAGAAAGTAAAGCTTTGTAACATAAAGGCCAGTATAAATTAGCCTTATAGAGGTTATAGCATGAGTGAAGTTTTAAAGCTTGCTGAAATTATGTACACTGCCGCTGATTTTTATGAGGTGCTGTGTGTTATTTATCTTTTTGAGTTGTGTATTTATTTTGGTGATGTATTTAGAGTCTTTGTCTAAAGGAATGCCGGTAAAGCGCTGGATGCTGTTAGGCGGTGTGCTTGGGCCTGTTGCTTGGTGTTTATTTAACATGCACTACCGCCGCGCATTTGTGCGTCACGTTGGTCATCAATCGTGTGGCTGGCGACCTTAAGCTTTTGCTGTTTTTAGTAGGCTCGGCGCAGATTTATCGAGTTGCTTTTGTAAGAAGGCGGTAAATTCTGGCTGTGATAGTGGCTTTGAGTAATAGTAACCTTGTACCGTCTGACATTTTAACTGCTCTAACATCATGACTTGTTCGGCTTGTTCAACGCCTTCTGCAACCACATGTAAATCAAGGTTATGAGCAATGGTTACAATCGAGTCGACCATATTCCGGCCACGTTCTGTTTGCATGTCGTCAATAAAGGCTTTATCAACTTTCAAAGTATTAAGCGGGAACTGTTTTAGATAAGCTAACGATGAGTAGCCTGTACCAAAGTCATCCATTGCAAGGTGAATACCTCGGGCACTGAGTGAGCGCATGACAGAAATAGCTTCGTTTGGGTCGTCCATAACCGTACCTTCGGTGATCTCAAGTTCAAGGAAGTAAGAGGGCAGCTCATTTTTTTGCAAAATCACATCAATACGGGTGGTTAAATCGGGCAAGCTGAACTGTTTAGCGGATAAGTTCACTGCAACACGACCGTTGAATAACCCTTGGTCAATCCACGCCTTTACATCGCGGCATGCTTTGTTTAAAACAACTTCACCAATTTCGATAATTTGCCCAGTTTCTTCAGCAATAGGGATAAACACACCTGGACTAATTACACCTTTTTTCGGGGTAATGAAGCGTACCAAGGCTTCCATACCATCTAGTTTACCTGTACGAATATTCATTTTTGGCTGGTAGTACACTTCAAAGTGGTCTTCTTTTAGACCGTAACGCATTAAATTTTCGATTTGTAAGCGTTTAACCGCTTCACGGTTCATTGTGTCGTTGAAAAACAGATAGCTATTACCTTTTTTCTTAGCGTGATACATGGCTGTATCCGCATTTTTAAGTAATAACTCGGGGGTATTACCATCTTCAGGAAACAGCACAATACCGACACTTGAGGTGATCACCAGTTCATGGCCTGCCATATTAAAAGGTGTAGCAATTGCGGCTAAAAAGAGTTTAGCCATGCGAGTGATAGTATGAATATCGTTGGTGCCCGACATTACGAGCGCAAACTCATCCCCGCCAAGACGGTAAAACACATCTTTTTCGCGGGTTAACTTATTCAAGCGCATCGCAAGCTTAGACAATAAGCTATCACCAAGTTGGTGACCCAGAGAGTCGTTAATCTTCTTAAAGTTATCTAGGTCAAACACTAACAAAGCGTGATGATTATCTTGCTTAGCGAGCTTTTTCAGATTGGTGAAAAACAAGTTTCGGTTAGGTAAGCCCGTTGTACGGTCACGGTTTGATAAGTTATGTAATTGTGATTCCGCTTTTTTACGCTCAGTTTCATCTGAAAAAACAACTACGTAGTTACATATTTGATTGTGCTCATTTTTGATTTCATCAATTGAAATTTCAATTGGTAACAGCTGTCTTTTCGCATTGCGAAGTTTTACCTCTTGCTGCCAGTGTTCTGTCGCTTTTACGGTGGCTTTAATTTCATCTACATAGCTTTGGTCATAGCCATTTAAGGTAAAATCTTTCTTTAAGTATTGCTCTCGTGTACCACCAAATAGTGTTAAAAAACTCGGGTTTAAGTCAACCAATTTGAAGTTTTTATCGTAAATAGCGATGGCGTCAGTTAGCGACTCAACGCATTTAGCGAATAGGTTTAAACGTGCTTCTGTTGATTTCAGCTGAGAAATATCTCTTACAGTGCCAGTCATACGCAAAGGGTTGAGGTTTGCGTCTTTTTCGATGATCTTGCCGCGATCTAGTACCCAGTGCCAACGACCAAAGCTGTCTTTAATGCGGTAACTCGCTTCAAAAAAAGCGGTATGCTCGGCGAAGTGTTTTTTAAGGGCTGTTTCGACGTGTTGTAAGTCGTGTGGGTGAATTAATTCGCGATTAGGGGGAAAGCCGCTGCTACTATTTGTATCTGAAGTGTATTTATCATTAATTCGTAGCACCTCGCCGGTTTTAATATTCCAGTCCCAGAGGGTGTCACCACTACCTTCTACGGTACTTTTTAAACGATGTTCTGAGATACGAAGTTGCTGTCGAGAGCGTTTTAGTTTAAAAATTATGAATAATAAGTATGGCAATAACAGCATCATGATAGCACTTGGAATAAGCAACAATGTGCTCTGTTCAAGCTCTATGGGGCTGGCGGATGCAGAAAAAACCCCAGCCATACTTATTGTTAAAAAAGCAGAAATCATTTTTATTATTTTTGTCATTAATGCATTACTTTAATTCGCAACAATTAATCTAATCTAAGCTCGCGTTCGAGTCAAAGAGAATGCGAAGAAAGGATTGTTTTTGACTGTTTTTTGGCCTTTGGCTCACTTAAAAGTTCTATTCTTGGCCTGTTTTCACTAAAGGTTTCGGTAATATACTGCTGCATTTGAGCAAGGCTTAACTTATCAAGTGCCTCTAAAAGCTGCCGTTGCATATTAAATTCAGTATCGCGATTACCGATTGCCAACCATAAACGTTGCGAGCGTAAGCGTAAATTTTTATCTTTTTCAGCAATATGTGTGACAAGACCCGCTTTGGTATCTAACCATTGCTGCTCAGAAATGCTGTTTACTTGTGATACATAATTATTAATAAATTGCTGGTGACGCTGAAGTATCTCATCAGCACTGTGCTTAGGTGACTGCACATAAAATGCGATACCCGCCCGGGTATTAAACGGAGCATAGCCTGCACCAACTAAATAGCCGAGTTGTTGCTTTGTTCTTAGCTCATTAAAGTAATCTTGATTTATTAAATGGTTAAGTACCATCATTTGCACTTTTTCGCTGGTGTCATCCGTTTGTGCTTGATAGTACAGTACCATTGCATGATCGCTGCAATTTAACATGAAGCGCTGTTGACCTACTTCGGTTATATCGTTTAGTGGTCGCGTTAAATCAATAATTGTGGTGCTGCCAGCTAAGTGCTCAGTCACTTGTTTTTGGAACTTAAGCGCATCAGAGCGTTGCCAGTTACCATGTAAAAAAGACTCAACGTGCAAGGCTTTAAAAAACTCATTTCTAAAGCAATTAAACTGATGGAAACTCGTATCCTTTAAAGCCTGCGCTAAGGCATTCGGCTCTGGGTTCCATGGCATAATTTGCGCACCCAAAATACTAAATAGCTCGCTAACAGGTTTGTTTTGATTGCTGTTTCGCCAATGTCTAACTAGCTGCTTTTTGTACTCAGCAAAACGTTTTGCGCAGATCTCAACATTAAAGAGTGCTTCAAGTAACTCATTAACTAGCTCCAACTGACTCGATGAAAGACCGGCAGTGTGTAGAGTTAACCCGCCTTGGTGAGAGGTTAAGTGATAACTAAGGCCAGCAAGCTCAGCCGGATAAAACTGCTCAGCTACACTGTCCATAAACAAGTCTGCAAATAAGCGGGTAAGGGCCATGTGCTTAACATCTTTAATCGCAAAGGTTGAGTCCATCGCTAAGTAAAAATGCCCTTTTGCCACTCTGAAAGTCGCATCTTGTTTAAACCAAAAATCAAAGCCCTCTCTTTTGACTAAAAGCTCTGGTGATTTAGTTGGCTTTTCTAAAGGCAATAACTCAACCTCTTTGGTGAGGTATGGGTTAGCACTTGGTAAGCACATCTGTGGTAATGGCGTGTTTATTTCGCTTAGCGCTTCTAACCAACTTGTTGAAATGTCCTCTACTTTATAAGGGGTGTTGTACCAAGCTGTAGTGTGCTCAGGCTCAACACCTGGATGAATGAGTACCAAGCGCATGTTATCAGGTGTTAGCCATTGCATGGCAATTTCATGAGCGCAGCGGTTAAAGCCTTCCATTAAATAATCGCCTTGCACATAATTGGCTTCATCGTAATGCTGCATATTAATGCTTAAGTTACTCACCCAATCAATTAAACGTGCTTTTTCTTGGTTATCAAAGGCAATTTGCAAGAGGTTCTTTTTGTCTTGATAAAGACGCGGCAATTTATCGCAGTTTTGGTTAATTAAGCAGATATACTCAAACACCATTTCGACGATATCTTCATAGTATTCAATACCTTCATCAGTCAACGCCATACTGATATTAAAATCTTTGAAGTTACTGCCATTAATGCCACCACCTGCTGAGAGGGCATTGATCCAGCCTTGCTCTTTTAGAATAGAGTACAGCGATCCTTTGCCTTCGTAGCCAAGTAAGTGAGCGATAAAACTAACGGTTTTGTGACGATAAAAGTCATCTATATTTGGCATCGCAAAGCTAATAATGAGCTTTTGCATATGTTTATGTGGCTCAATGTGTAACACCTTACCTAAGTCTTGTTTACGGTAAAGTGGCTGCTCTATGATCTCTTTACTTTTTGGCTGACCTTTTATTTCGCTAAATAACTGTCTTACCCAAGTGGTCATGGTCGCAATATCTTCATTGCTGCAGACCACCAGTGTCATCCACTGAGCCTGATAATGACTATCGAAGAAAGCACGTAGCTCATCACTGATGCAGCCCTCACGATCCGCCAGGGTTTGCTGGTTACCAACCGAAAACTTTGCAAAAGGGTGTGCTGGGTTCACCGTTTCTTTGTGAGCCTGATAAATTCGTCGGCCATCATCTTTTATTTTTAGTTTGAATTCTGCGTCTATGGCATTGCGTTCTTTTGTTGTCTCTTTAGGATTTAGTAGTGGTGCGATAAAAAAACGACTGAACTGTGCTAGTGCTTCAGCAAACTGCTGGCTGTTTATATCAAAGAAGTAGCAAGTGTGCTCAGTGCCAGTCCAGGCGTTGGTGTTGCCACCAGATTGTGATACAAAATTAGAAAAACCGCCCGATTCTGGGTACAAGTCAGTGCCTAAAAAAAGCATGTGCTCTAAAAAGTGCGCTAGGCCTTGTCTGTCAAGAGGATCGTCGAAATGGCCTGCGTTAATCGCCATAGAAGCCGCTGATTTTGTTGACTCTAAGTCTTGCACTAAAAGTACTTTTAGACCATTGTCCAGTGTTAGGGGTTGATATGTTCTGTTATCATTGCGGCTGATATTCAAAAGATGCTCCTGAAAGAGTGCGTTAATGTCCTAACAACAGATGATATTTTCAGGAAAGCTAAAAAGACAGAGCTACGAAAATCTACCTGAATATCATAAGCGGATGTTTAATGTATCTAGTGATGATATTCTAATATAGCGAACAATCAAGCAAACTGGCTACTGTTTTATATTCTTTAATCGGTTGATTTTTTATGAAAACAATCTTAATCATGCGCCATGGCGAAGCTACGCCAATGCAAGCAGATGATGCAGCAAGACAACTGACCGAGACCGGTCACCAAGAAGCTAGTCGAATGGGGCAATGGTTAGCAACACATCATAAACCGGATGCTCTGTTGGTAAGTCCTTACATTCGTGCTCAACAAACAGCTGCCGATGCTACGCAACATATTTCGTTACAATTTAATGAAACCTGTAACGACATTACCCCTGATGGTGTGCCGCAAGTTGCTGCTGATTACCTCGAAACCTTGATTGCTATGCATCCAGACTGCAATACCTGGTTGGTCGTTGCTCATATGCCTATTGTTAGCTATTTAGTTGATCAGTTAAGTCCAGGCCATATGCCTATTTTCAATACCGGGGCGATTGCTGTTATCGAATATGATGAACACAAACAGCGCAGTCACTACCTTAGTATTCACTCGCCAAATAACGTCGAAATCTAACAGTGGATTTGCTAAATTAGCGCTACTGTTAATTTTTTAAGTTCTTACTATGACAATCGAACGTTTACAAACCGGTGCCCGAATGAGCCGCATCGTTAAGCATAACGGCACAGTTTACTTATGCGGCCAAGTTTGTGCTGATGCCGAAAAAGATATCACCGAACAAACTCAAACCATGCTGGATAAGGTCGAAGCGCTACTTATTGAAGCAGGTAGTAGCAAAGAGCACATGCTAAGCGCCACAATCTACTTGAAAAGCATGGAATACTTTGCACAGATGAATGCAGTTTGGGATGCTTGGGTACCACAAGGTCATGCGCCTGCTCGCGCTTGTGTTGAGGCAAAAATGGCGCGTGACGCACTACTTGTAGAGATTTCTGTCGTTGCAGCAGTTAAGTAACGAGCAGCGTATCGCGCAGTTGATTGCTCGCTTTAATGAGCAATCAGGCCGCGCAGTGACTGAACTACCAAGTTGGCATTTTTGTGACAATGAGCAAGATGCTAATGAATGCGCATTACTGGTTTTAAATGGCGTAAAACAAGCCACAACCCCTTCACTTTATTGGTTTAAAGCCAATAATGAAACCCTTCCTGAAGTTGGTGATTTAGCTATTTTTACCAATTGGCAGGGACAGCCCCTCGGCATTATTGAAACCGTCTCTGTAACCATCACCGCATTTAATCAAATAAGCGCCGATTACGCCGCATTAGAAGGTGAGGGCGACAAAAGCCTTGAGTACTGGCAGCATGTGCATTGGGATTATTATCAGCGAGAGCTCGCAGGTACAGGCTATCAATGTCACCCTGAGATGCCGTTGGTGTGTGAGCAGTTTAGATTAGTTTTCAAGGAGTCAGAATGAATACGAATCCAGTGGTTCTTATTACCGGAGGCGGCCGCGGTATAGGCGCAGCGACAGCAAAGCTATTTGCTAAACATGGCTACGATGTGTGTATTAACTATAAGTCAGATCACGCAAGTGCAGAGCAGGTCGCTGATAAGCTAAAAGAGCTTGGTGTGAACGCCTATTTGTTGCAAGCTGATATAGCCGATGAGCAACAAGTTCTCGCCATGTTCGCTAAATTAGATACTCAGGTTTCGCGGTTAGATGTATTGGTTAATAACGCAGCGATGATGATGCCGCAAATGCCGTTATTAGAGATGGATGCTAAGCGAATCAACGCTATTTTAAGTTGTAATGTTACAGGCGCCTTTCTGTGTGCGCGAGAAGCAATAAAGCGTATGGACAAAGGCAGTATTGTGAATGTTTCATCGGGTGCTTCACGCACAGGTTCACCAAATGAATATTTAGATTATGCCGCATCAAAAGGAGCGCTTGATACCTTCACGATAGGCCTTGCTAAAGAAGTAGCGAGTAAAGGTATTCGGGTTAATGGGGTAAGACCAGGCCTTATTTATACCGATATGCACCGCGATGGCGGTGAAGCAAACCGAGTTGATAGGTTAAAATCTAAGTTGCCGCTAGGGCGTGGTGGTGAAGCAGAAGAGGTCGCCTCAGCGGTTTACTTTTTGGCAAGTGAGCAAGCCTCATTCACAACAGGCAGTTTTATCGATGTATCAGGCGGGCTTTAAGTTAAAAAGCTTTACGCACACGATTGCGGCCTTGCTGCTTTGCTTCATACAACGCTCTATCAGCATCAGCTACAATGCTCTCAAGTTTTTCAGCTCTTTGTGCTTGAGTAACTCCGAAACTTGCCGTCACCTTTAATGATTGACTATTTACGGTAAATAAATTTAACTCAATGTCTTTTCTAATTTTTTCAGCTAACTGGCTCGCAACCGATAGACTTGTGTTAGGCATAAAAATAATAAATTCTTCACCTCCCCAACGGCTAGCAACATCTTGCTCTCCTAAGTTGCTTCTGAGTATTTTTGCTACCTCTTTAATAACCTTATCTCCGGTATTATGACCATACAGATCATTAATGTTCTTAAAATGATCAATATCAACCATGATTAAAGCGAGGCTATTCTCTTTTTCGGTATGTTCTTCAAACCAGTGGTTTATTTTGTCTCTATTCGCTAGTTTTGTGAGTGGATCTATGTTTATTCTTGCCTCAATACTTTTACGTTGATAAGCAAATGCAGCATAAATAAACAATAATAAGAAAAACAAAATTGCAGCCAATTGAGCGCTGTGACTGAAAAATGCATAGTTAATTTCTGCTTGCCTTTTAGCCATAGGCGATATTAAAAAAACTCGCCAATCTAGCTGGGGCAAGTTGAATTGCGTAACAACATGATCATCCTGTTCTATTTGGATAATGATACTGCTCAAATTCTCCATGTTGGCCAGCTCTTGTGCCGCATTTTTGAACCAACTAAGTTCATTTAAGTTAACAATATCAGTAAACTGTGCTTGAAAGTCTCGATGAGAAGAAAGCACCACCTCGTCAACGTTATTGACAAAAAGTAAGTCGTAGCCATGTGTAGCTTTATATTGTTGAAAAGCTTCCCAAAATGACTGAAGACTTTTACCTACACCTATAAAGCCTAAAAAGTTGCCTTGCTCAGAATAAACTTTGATATCTACGTATAAATGTACGTTCTCGCGGTTTCCTAAGATAGCAACGGTATCGCCTTGCATTGCTTTTACTTTTGGATACCACTCGATATTCTCTTTTTGTAAATCAATCGTTGTGCCATCAGAATTAAATTGCATTTGTTGTTGCTCACTTGCTACAAAAACGAGCATATTTAAATTTTCCTGAAGCTGTTCTAAGTGGTTTAGAATGGCGGCTTGGTCTAGTTCACTATCAGTAAGTAAGTTACTTAAGCTTCCTGTGCTCGCTAAGGCTTGAGCAGTATGAACAGGCTTGTAGAGTTCTTCGACAACCAATGAAAAAACAGGGGCAATAGACTGTTGTTGTAAGCGACTTTGTTCAGCCACTATATTACTTATAGTGAGATAAGATGCGTAACCAATGACGAAAATGATGCAAATTAAAATGCTATATAAGTTTCGTTGATGCCGTAAAATCGTTTTCACTGAAAGCCTTTCTAAAGTGGTGCTTATAAATTTGTGATTAGTTAAAAGACGATGTTGTGCAATTATAAGTCAAGTTCATTATAGCGAATATATTAAATACTGCTTTTTCAATATTTTTAGTAATGACTTCTAGCTAGAGTAATACGTTTAACCAAGCACTAAAGCTCACTACACTCAATACTGTTGAAAGCACGACGCTACTTGCCAGTGTCGCTTGGTGTTGCTTAATTTGATTGGCGATTAGATAAGCGTTGACCCCTAAAGGAGAGGCGCTTAAAAGTACTAACACGTTCAGTAATGATTGCTCTAGGTTGAATACGCTGCCTGCAAAAAAGTAGACCCCGCACGGTAACACTAAAAGCTTGATGATGGTTGCAATGAGTGATGCTTGTAAGTTGTCGGCCACTTTATAAAATGCAAGGTTTGCCCCTAATACAAATAACGCACAGGCAATGGCAGGTTTCGCAAGTAGACTCAGGCCATTTGCAAAATCATCAAAAAGTGTAAAGCCAAGTAGGTTAACAGCCAAGCCGCTACTGATGCTTAACACGACTGGATTGAGCAGCATGTTTTTAGCAAATGCTCGCCAAGAGAATGTTTGCTGCGATTTAGCGCTGAGCAAAAAGGTGAGGGTAAACAAAAGTGCGCTATGAAAAGTGATGATCATAAATACAATACCGACCATCTGTTGCCCAAGTGCTGCAATAATAATAGGCAAACCTACCAGTACCGTATTTGAGTAACTACTGCCAAGGGCAAATACAGCATGACGTGACGGCGCAGATTGCTTGCTAATGAGGTAGCGGTCAATAACATAGCCGAGGGCGTAAATGGCCAATACCGGGATGTAAAAACTCAAAAAGCCTGCAATAGATACACTATTTTGTAAATCGGCTTGGGCCATATTTAAAAATAGAAAAGCAGGCACGCTAATGTAAAAAGTAAACTTACTTAACCCTGCAATATGCTCTTTCGATAAAAACGTGCTTCGCGAGCTGATATAGCCACTTAACACGATAAAAATCAGTGGAAAGATAATCGAAAAAATATGCACTTTAGGCCTTATGACAAGAAGACGTTAGCGTCTGAACTCATCACTTTGTGGAAGATTAATTAAAATAAGTACCGCACCTTTACCACCAAATTCAAGAGGCGCTTGGTGCATAGCAATCACATCTGGGTGTTGAACTAAATATTGCGGTACCTTGTGTTTAAGAATGCGCTCACCAATGCCATGCACAACACAAGCGCAATAGTAATGCTGTTTTTTACACTCATGAATTAAACCCGCCAACTCATCTTTGGCTAATTCTTTATTTAAGCCATGTAAATCAAGGGTTAACTCAGGTGGGTAATCTCCACGGCGAAGTTGCTTTGCTAAAAAGCTATCGTGACCTGGTTTGACATAACTTACGGTGCCATGAGTGTCGATGTCTGGTACATATTCATCAGAAAAGAAAAATTCTGCCTGATGTTGCTTTTTTTGCTGGGAAAATTGCTTCGCTTGTGACACTTTAGGCTTATTGGTGAATCGAATAGTGTCTTGTTTAAATGCTTTGGCACCACTGATACTCTGACGAAATAAGTCAATATCGTCAGTGCTAATGTGGTTGTTGGCGTGGGGATCTTTTTTCATGGCGGCAGTCTAAACAAAAAAACGCTAAAAATCGAGTAAAAACCAACTGAAAAGACGGTACAATACGCGTCAGAACAGACTTTGAAAGTTAAGGAACATACATGAACCATTTCCAGATAGAAGACGCAATTTTAGACGAGGCAATTGCAGAACTTTCAACGTTGCATGATTGGTTACGTTGGACAACCAGTCAATTTGCCAGCAGTGGTATTTTCTTTGGGCACGGCACAGATAATGCGTGGGATGAAGCAGTTAGCTTACTATTACCAGCACTAAGCTTGCCAATCGATGCGCCAAAAGAGCTTATGCATGCGCGTTTAACCAGCACCGAGAAAAACCGCTTAGCTGAACTTATTGCAGAACGTATTAATGATTGTACGCCAGTACCGTACCTGACCAACACCGCGTGGTTTGCAGGTATGCCGTTTTATGTTGATGAGCGCGTGTTAATTCCACGTTCGCCATTTGCAGAGTTAATTAATAATCGCTTTGCACCTTGGTTAGAAGAGCCAAGCTCAGTAATGCGCATACTTGATTTATGCACCGGCTCTGCATGTATTGCTATTGCACTTGCGCAAGCATTTGAAGATGCACAGGTTGATGCGGTTGATATTTCATATGAAGCGCTCGAAGTTGCTGATATTAATATTAGCGATTACATGCTAAATGACCGTGTACTGCCAATTCAGTCAGACGTATTTAGTGGTGTCCCGGGTCAAAAATATGACCTGATCGTAGCTAATCCACCGTATGTTGATGCTGAAGATATGGCTGATTTACCACGTGAATTCCATCACGAGCCTGAGCTTGGTTTAGCATCGGGTCATGATGGTCTTGATGTTACTCGTACCATCCTAGCTGAAGCTGCAGAGCATCTAACTGATAACGGTTTGTTATTTGTCGAAGTTGGTAACTCTATGGTACATATGGAAGAGCTGTACCCAGGCGCACCATTTGAGTGGGTTGAATTTGAACAAGGTGGTCTTGGCGTGTTTGTGATCAGCAAACAGCAACTTGTTAACTATTTCGCAGATTAACAGCAGATTTTAAAAGCCGAGCCTGAGGGCTCGGTCTCAGTAGTCATTAGGAATGAGGAAAATTAATGGCAGGTAATAGCATCGGGCAACTATTTAAAGTGTCCACCTTTGGTGAGAGCCACGGCGTTGCATTAGGCGGCGTTGTTGATGGCACACCAGCAGGTCTTGAAATTAGCGAGGCCGATTTACAAATTGATTTAGACCGTCGCAAGCCGGGGCAAAGTCGATATACAACACAGCGCCGCGAAAGTGACGAAGTAAAAATTCTTTCAGGTGTGTTCGAAGGTAAAACCACTGGTACTAGCATTGGTTTACTGATTGAAAACACCGATCAACGTTCAAAAGATTACGGCAAAATTGCCGATGTATTTCGCCCAGGTCATGGTGATTATACCTATTGGCATAAGTACGGTATCCGTGATTACCGAGGTGGTGGTCGCTCTTCTGCCCGTGAAACGGCGATTCGTGTAGCGGCGGGTGCAATTGCAAAAAAATACCTAAAACAATTTCACGATATTGAAGTGCGTGCTTGTTTGAGCCAGCTTGGGCCAATTAAAGCTGAAGATTACAACTGGGATGAAGTGGAAAACAATGCATTTTTCTTTCCAGACACCAGCAAGCTAGAAGCGCTTGATGAGTACATGCGCGACCTAAAAAAACAAGGTGATTCGGTAGGCGCTAAAGTTAAAGTGGTTGCTAAAAATGTACCTGTTGGTCTTGGTGAGCCAGTATTTGATCGCCTAGATGCAGAGCTTGCACACTCATTAATGAGCATTAATGCGGTAAAAGGCGTTGAGATTGGTGATGGCTTTGATGTGGTAGAGCAAAAGGGCTCTGAACACCGTGATGAGTTAACTCCTGATGGTTTTACATCAAATCATGCGGGTGGTGTACTTGCAGGTATCTCGACAGGGCAAGACATCATTGCCTCTATCGCACTTAAGCCAACTTCAAGCATTACCATACCGGGTAATAGCATTAATACCAGCAACGAAGCGGTAGAGATGATCACTAAAGGACGTCATGATCCATGTGTCGGTATTCGTGCAATTCCTATTGCTGAGGCGATGATGGCGATTACTTTAATGGATCACTTATTGCGCCAACGTGGTCAAAATCCACATGTAAACCACGAACATGGACCAATAAAAGGTTCGATTGATTAACTTGGTTTGATTTAGCAAAGAACTATAAACTTAAAACGCGGCTTGATTTGCCGCGTTTTTGATTGCAGAAGGTCAATAAAGAAACTTAAATACGATCAATTGCCTGCTTTGCTACCATGTATAGCTTTTTGATCATTAAACCTAATACCCAACGAATAAATTGAGCGGTAAGCTCTTTGACTTCATATGATGCTTTACCAACAAACGCGAGCATATGGCCAATTAACCCTTTTAACTCTTCTGTAAGCTCGACAAATTTAACCACTGATTCATATAGGCAGCGGGCTAAAATATCATAAAAAGTTAACCCGACAGTTAAACCTGCCTGTGCAGAGATGAAGGCGTATTGTCCTGTTTTCTTTAAAAAAGTAATTAAGCCACTGGTAATTACTCGCTGCCAGTTAAGCGAGAATCTAACATTAAAGCGCTGATCATACTTTAATACAGTATGGTTGTAGTGAAGGGGCTTAATTGAGCTTTCCATGCTTGCGTAGTCTTTAAATACATCAACAGATTTGATATACCCCGGAGAACTTCCTTCCATGGAATGAGCCGCAATGTTAAAAGATGCTCCTTCATTCATTGCCGTTTGATATTCGCTAGATGTATGGCTAAACGGCCAAGCAGGCACACATGGGACGGGGTCTGCGCCATGTGTAACGCGATACTGGCCAATATTATGCGCGGCAGAATGTACGGAGTGGTTTAATACAACCCGCGGCGCACCAAAGGTATATAAATTTACAGGAATGCCTTTTTCACTTGCCCAAATTGCCGTAAGTTGTGCGATGGCACCACCAAGGCTATGCCCAACAAGGTGCAAGCACTTAGGTTTATGACTTTTTACATAAGCCTCAAACATGGGCTTCATACTGGTAAATGCTTTTTCGAAACCAGAGTGCACCTCTAAGTTTTTAGGTCCATGAGTAATGGCTACATTTAAATTGGTTAGCCAATCAGAACAGGAGGTAAAAACAGTTCCGCGGATACCTATAATATGATGACCTTTAAATTGTGGGGATATTCCTTGTGCTGTTAATGCAAATCCTGTTGTTCGGTTAAGAAGCTGATTAATTAAGCCACCACTAACGCCTTTGATTTGGTTCGAGGTGATTTCGAAATTCGCTAAAAAATCTTCGTGGAATATATTACTGAATTTGTTTGATTTTCTAATATCATATACACGAGCTGCAACACTGGCTGCTGTGCTTGGTGAAATACTATGGCTCATTTGGGATTTCCTTTCCTGTAAATCTATCCGTTAATTTATTGAAGTCACCTTCATGAATACGGTACTTCGGCTCATTATTCTCAATAATCCAAGTGGGTACATAGTCATCTTCCCATCTACAAATGCTTGAAGCTAAGTAATTGTAGTTAGAACTGCTTTTATCTGGGAACTTAAATTGCACCCATCGATTTGATAATTCACAATTCAAGAATGACAGCTTCTTACTGTACTCTGGAATTTCATTAATCCCAGACTGAGTTGCAACCCATAAAGGAGTTAGCTCATCACCTCTCTCAATAAAAATTTCTTGAGAAACACGGTGCTCAGCAATCAATTTATTAGGTATTGAGGATAAAATTGTTTTCTTAGGAAAGTGAAAGCACCCGTTTTCATCGGTTATTGCAGTGTCGCGATGAACTTTTTCATCTATGTAGATTAATGAGCGAATTATCTCTAAGTTAGCAACAGGTTGACCATTTTCAGTCACGATACCATTGACTTCTGGGCTTAAAAATACTTCTTTTTTCTTTCTGAACCAGCTAAACATATCGTCTCCTTGACCTATAGCTGTGGAAATAATTACACACGCAGAGAGGACTAGAATGATGTGGGTAATTTTATTTGTAATTGATTTTTTCATAAGCAATCCGTGCGTATTTAGGGAACACTAATAGATTGAAAAACAGATGTAAAGTTGATTCTTCCTATTCGTTGCTCGGCGTGCTGCAGTTCCTATTATCTGGTCGGGTAACAGGGGCTGCTGAATTTATTCGACGATGGTTATAGTTATGGTTGCTACGTTTGCTATTTTGAAACTCATAATGCAACTTTTTTCCCTGTAAAACGATCAGTTAAAATCTTAAAGTTTCCATCATGAATCTTATATTTTGCTTCTCCATTTTCAATTATATACGTTGGGATATAATCCACTTCCCATCTGCAAATACTTGTCGCAATTCTATTGAGGTGTTCATTAGTATTATTTTTAAACTCAAATCTCACTAATGGGTTAGTTAGTTCACAATTTAAAAACTTTAGTTTTTCTGTGTATTCTGGAATTTCGTATATGCCAGGCTGAGTCGTCCCCCATAAACCAATGATTGACTGATCATCTTTTTCTATAACAATTTTCTGGTGTATTCTGTCTTCCGAAATTAATTTATTCGGAATAGAGGAAAATATTGTTTTCTTTGGAAAGTGAAAGTGACCATCTTTACCTGTTGTGACTGTATCACGGCGCTCTACACCATCTATATAAGTCAGTGCGTGAATTATCTCTAAGTTAGCAATGGGTTGACCATTCTCAGTCACAATACCATTGACTTCTGGGCTTAAAAATACTTCTTTTTTCTTTCTGAACCAGCTAAACACTTCGTCTCCTTGACCTATAGCTGTGAAAATAATTACGAGCAGAGAAGGCTATAATGATGTGGGTAATTTTATTTGTAATTGATTTTTTCATAAGCAATCCGTGCGTATTTAGGGAACACTAATAGATTGAAAAACAGATGTAAAGTTGATTGTTCCTATTCGTTGCTCGGTGTGCTGCTGTTCCTATTATCTGGTCGGGTAACAGGGGCTGCTGAATTTATTCGACGATGGGAATGGCCATGGTTGCTTCGTTTGCTATTTTAAAATCAGTGACTCAATCTTTTCCCACGCTAATTTTACTTGATGTTACGTTCAGTTAAGTTATTAAAATCACCATTATTAATTCTATATTCTCTATCTCCGTCATATAACCAGTATGGCATATAGTCCGTTTTCCAACGACAAATACTCGATGCGACATAATTCAAATGCTCGTTATTATTATTTTTAAATTCAAAAGCAACGCGTTTATTAGTTAACTCACACTCTAGGAATGCTAATTTTTTACTATACTCAGGAATTTCTTTAATTCCTGATTGGTTTGCAACCCATAATGGAATTAAAGTACTTTCGCTTTCAATAAAAATTTCTTGAGAAACACGATGCTCAGCAATCAATTTATTAGGTATTGAGGATAAAATTGTTTTTTTAGGAAAGTGAAAGTGCCCATTTTCATCGGTTATTGCAGCGTCTCGATGAACTTTTTCATCTATGTAGATTAATGAGCGAATTATCTCTAAGTTAGCAACAGGTTGACCATTTTCAGTCACAATACCATTGACTTCTGGGCTTAAAAATACTTCTTTTTTCTTTCTGAACCAGCTAAACATATCGTCTCCTTGACCTATAGCTGTGGAAATAATTACACACGCAGAGAGAGCTAGAATAATGTGGGTAATTTTGTTTGTAATTGATTTTTTCATAAGCAATCCGTGCTTATTTAGGGGGACACTAATAGATTGAAAAACAGATGTAAAGTTGATTGTTTCTTTTTTATGCTTGTTAGAATTTTAATAAGGGGAGTAGGCTGTGTTTGCTATCAGTCCCACAATCTGTTTTAACTGCTCATGACTGAGAGGGTTGTGGGCATGATTACCATATAGCAGGACGATATCAATGACAGGCAGTGTCGGTAGGGAGTTGTCGCTCACCTCTTCCACACCTGATTGCATGCTTATTCGTGCCATACTGCTAATTGCCAGTCCCTGTTTAATCAAGCCATGTAACGCTCCCGCTGAGCCACAACAGGCAATAATATTAAAACGACGCTCGGTTTTTAATAGACCCTCAATACTGGCTTGGTGAAACTTACAGTCTCGTTGAAACAAGGCGATTGGAAGTGGGGTTGAATCGTTAATCTCAAAAGCAGGGCTTTTCACCCACACACCTTGGCTTGATTGCAATAAGTAGCCTTCTTCGCTGTCTGGCGAGCGAGTGGCAATCACCAAATCGAGCATACCTTGGTCTAGTTTGGCTCTAAGCTCAGTACTTGGGGCACAGCTTATTTGTAGATCCAGCGCATTAAACTGTTGGTGTAAAGCATCAACAAGCTCTGGTAGTAAAGAGTGGGCATAGTCGTCAGGACAACCAATGCGCACACGTAAATTGCCAGTGCCAGCTTTTAATTGCTTAAAGGCTTCATCATGAAGCGCTATCAATTGCTTTGCATAACTTGCTAGCTGGTGGCCTTGATGGGTTAGCACCAGTTGACGGCCTTGCTTTTCAAATAGCGGACTTGCGAGGTCTTGTTCCAGCTTTTTCATTTGCATACTTACTGCAGATTGGGTTCTGCAAATTTGTGCTGCAGCGCGGGTGAAACTGCCTGTATCAACAAAGGCGCAAAAAGTCCTAAGGGCATCAATATCCATAATGTATCAGCATTTCTTATAGTTAACATAAAAACAATTGGCGAGTAATTGCCCAATTGCTGTTTTATAGTGAGTCCAATCTAAACGTTAAAGGAAGTACAATGCAATTATTTATTGGCAATAAAAACTACTCAACTTGGTCATTACGAGCGTGGTATTTACTGAGTAAATTCAATGTTTCTTTTACAGAACAACAATTAGTTCTAGATACGCCTGAGTTTTATGAAGCATTAAAAAGTAAGTTTCCCGTGCAAAAAGTGCCGGCCCTTATTGATGCTGAGTTAATCGTGTGGGATTCACTCGCTATTTGTGAATACATCAATGATGCTTATCTAAATGGTGCTGCTTGGCCTAGTGAAATAGCCCAAAGAGCAAAAGCACGCAGTTTAGCGGCTGAGATGCACTCTGGTTTTGCTGCACTTCGTAATGAAATGCCAATGAATATCCGCGCTAAAAGGCATGTTGAATTATCAGAACAAGCTAAAAAAGATATTGCCCGTATCGATGAGATATTTTCTACTCAGCAGCAAAGGTATCCTAATGCGTGGTTATTTGGTGAGTTCTCTATTGTTGATGCGATGTTTGCACCTGTGGTACTGCGCTTTAAAACGTATCAGGTTACGCTTTCGCGTGCTGCACAAGCTTATTGTCAGCATGTATTTGCGTGTCCAGTCATGCAAACCTGGATTCGAGAAGCGTTAAAAGAAACCGATATAGTCAAGTCTGATGAGGCCGGCGAGAATGCTTGGTAAAAAAATAAAGAGTATTTTATTAATACTTTGTAACCAATCCCTGCTTTTTAATGGCTAATTTGAGGTATTTCTATACAAAATGACTAGTTTAATTAATGAACTATCATTCTATAATAGGGGAATAGCTCTTTATTTGAACATTCCTCTGTTACTCATTTCATTAGGCACGTATATATGGGCGCATTTGCTGCAAAGTTATTAAACAAAGATCTGACAATAAAGCGCTTTGCTTGCCAGTTTAATTCATTGCAGGTCGAGCAAATATTTTTACAAAGCAAATTTAAACAGGATAAAAAAATTGCCCAATTCTTGTGTTGCACCATCGCGCTTCTCACTATTTTTATAACCTTTTTTGATAAAATGATCATCCAATCATTTTTTTGGCCAAATATTGCTTTGACTGGTCGTAGCATTATTGTCTCAGTTTGTATCTTTAGTGCTGTTGTTCTTGCTTACATTCAAACTCTAAGGCAGTTTAAGCTTGCAATTTCTTTGTTTATGGTTTTTTTATCAATCAGCATGCAATCAATGGCTTATACTTTTGACCGCGCCTATGTTTTACATCTGTTTTTTGACGTCATTATTCTTATTACGTTTTACTTTTCGGCGTTACTGCCTTTCAAATTGTCGGCATTTTTCGGGTGGGCTTACAGCTTAATAGCTTTATCTGTGATCTTTTTTACAAAAGAAATTAATAGCCATACCTCGTATATGGTTATTTTGGCACATGTTGCAGCGAACTTAACGGGTATGATTATGTCAGCCCATCAGCACCTAATGCGCCGCGAACTTTTTGTTCGAAATACGCAACTAGGTCAATTAGCGCAAGAAATGCAGAGCCAAGCATTTAAAGATGCACTGACTCAATTACCGAATAGAAGAGCTTTTGATAATAGTTATGAAGACTATCAACGGATAACTAAGCAACAGCAGCAAAAAATGAAGCAAGTGTGCGTTATTTTGGCTGATATAGATTATTTTAAACAGGTCAATGATAACCATGGTCATGAAGTTGGCGATGGTATACTTGAGCTTTTTTCTACTTTCTTAACTCAGTCATTACGCACTTCCGATGATGTTTATCGTTTTGGTGGTGAAGAGTTTGTTATTGTTTTACCGCTTTGTTCGGTGTCTGATGCTGCAAAAATAATCGAAAGTATGATCACCAAGCTTAATACTGAACCATTTGAAGTTGGAGAGCTTTCATTATTAATTAGAGCTAGCTTTGGTTTAACAGTAATGCGAGAGGAGCAGCAAAAATCAGTGATAGCTAGAGCTGATGCTGCACTCTACGAAGCAAAAGGTAGTGGTAGAAATCAGTTAGTAGTAAAAATTTAACGAGTCTAGATTATTTGGTTTATGTGTAAGTTTAGCAAAATGTATTAGATTTATTTATATCTGGATAATTATTTAGAGCTAGCAGGGAGTCGCACATTGTTTTCACAGAATGAAAGAAGATTTAAAATTTCAATACGCGTAAGTGTGTTATTAATATTTGCACTAGCGAGCTTGCTAACTGGAATCGTGGCGATCAGTCTGCACTATTATTTCAGTGAAAAATTAGTCCTTCAAACCAAAACCGAACAATTCAAATCAACCAGCCAACAAATAGCTGACCACATCACTCGAATTAATCAGCGGGTAGATAATACATTAAGTGTTATGATCCACGATAACAGACTGTTTTCAGGGAACTTTGATGAAAATAATTCTTTGCGAAATATTCTAATAGAAGTATTAAACAAACACCCAGACTTTCATTCATTATTGTTAGGGTATGCTAATGGTGACTTCATTGAAGTTGTGAATTTACGTGGTCATGCTCAATTACCAAAACCTAACGATCTTAGAGCTGAAGATAGATGGCTTATTTTTAAGGTGTTAGGGCAGGGTGAGTCTCGTCATCAAACTACATATTATTTAGATGAAAACCTATCATTAAATAGGAAATACAAACAAACTCCAGATTACGACCCTCGAAAGCGGTTATGGTTTAACGATGCAAAAGTTGGCACAGTTACCAAAACTCAACAGTATATTTTTAATCTACTAAAGATACCTGGTTATACGTACACAATAAAATCTGAACAAACGGGAGGAGTGCTTGCTATTGATGTTGCAAGTTCTAGCTTGAGTGCATTTTTAATTAAACAACAGCAAAAAATGCAGTTTCTAGTTTCTTCCGAAATGTACGTTTATCGTGGAGATGGTGAAATAATCGCTAAAAGTAAAACACAAGGTCATCATCACTCGTTTGATGACTTATCCAAGATAATCAAAACAAATGAGCAAACCATAGGACTCGCTAATGGACAACATCAATTTGGCAAAATGCTAAGTGTGAATGAGGATGGTGTTGAGAAATATATGTTTGTATTGCAACTGCCACTCAGTAGTGAAATGCAATCTGATGAAATTGATTATTTTGCGGTTCTTGTGGCTAAAAACGATGTACTAGCAATTATTAAAGAAAAGATTCAGATCTCAATATTAGTTACAGGGTTATGTTTGCTCTTGCTTCTGCCCGTCTCTTGGTTTTTTGCCTCTTCAATCGTTAACCCAATACTTAAACTAGTGGGTGAGAATAAAAAATTCAACAGCGTGACTACAATGAGGTTTCAACGCTTTCGAGTCATATTTTAGAAATTCATTATTTAGCTAGTTCGATGGTTGATATGAGTCGCTCGATTGAGCAACATGAAAACTCACAAAAAGCGTTGATGGAGTCGTTTGTAGAGCTTATAGCGCAAGCCATTGATGATAAATCGCCATATACGGCAGGGCATTGTGAGCGGGTGCCTGAGTTGGGTATTTGGCTTGCTGATGCAGCATCAGGTTCAACAGATGAGGCGTTTTCTGAGTTCAGTTTTAAAACCCCGGATGAGCGACGAGAATTCCGCTTAGCAGCGTGGCTACATGACTGCGGTAAAATCACTACACCAGAGCATATTGTTGATAAAGGCACTAAGCTCGAAACCATTTATAACCGTATTCATGAGGTACGCACCCGATTTGAAGTGCTACTACGTGATGCAAAAATTACCTACTATGAGCAACTATTAGCGCATCCAGAGCAGCAATCTGTGCTTAAACAAAAGCTTGAGCAACAAACAGAGAAGTTACACGCAGACTTTAGCTTCATTGCCGCTTGTAATGTTGGTGGTGAGTTTATGGATGAAGCGCAGTTGTCTCGTTTACATGAGGTTGCTAGCATCAAGTGGCAGCGTCATTTTGACGCAAGTTTAGGTTTATCGCCCCTTGAAGAAATGCGTATGGCTGATTTGAAAAATCAGCATTTACCTGTTGAAGAGTCACTCCTGAGCGATAAGCCAAGTGATTTAATTCCACACGAAAAAGCCGTTGAGTACCCAGAAAGTTTAGGCATTAACATGGCAATTCCTGAGTATAAATATAACCTTGGTGAAGTGTATAACTTATCTGTGGCACGAGGCACGTTAACAGCGGAAGACCGATTTAAGATCAATGAGCATGTGATCAGCACAATTCGTATGCTAGGTAGTGTGCCATTCCCGAAAGAACTAGCGAAAGTTCCGCGCTATGCTTCTACTCATCACGAAACTTTAAAAGGAACAGGCTATCCGCGAAAATTAACCGCTGAGCAGTTATCAATACCCGAACGTGTGTTAGTACTTGCTGATATCTTCGAAGCATTAACCGCGGCCGATAGGCCTTATAAAAAAGCCAAGCCACTCAGTGTTGCCATTGATATTTTAGCCAAGATGGTAGCCGATCAGCATGTTGATGAAGATGTATTCAAATTATTCTTAACATCAGGTATTTACCTAAAGTATGCAAAACGCTATTTAAACCCAGAGCAAATCGATGATGTTGATATCGCAAAATACCTGTAACTGAGGGCGGTTGCTTTTACTTTGGAGTGAAAAGTCCGTACAATTCGCCTCGTTTTTAGTGACGCTTTTAACGAGATGAATTCAAGCCGTATGCATCAGATTGCTGACTTAATCGCTATTTTTGAAAGCACCTTTTATCAAAGCCATAACACGCGTTTGATAAAGGGTGATGATGAACCTATTTACCTGCCTGCTGATGAGCAAACGCCTTATCACCAAATTGTGTTTGCCCACGGTTTTTATGCCAGCGCCTTACACGAAATTGCCCATTGGCTGGTGGCTGGTGAGGCACGTCGGTTAAAAGAAGATTATGGCTATTGGTATTGCCCAGATGGTCGTGATAAGCACCAGCAAGCTGAATTTGAAGCAGTTGAAGTAAAGCCCCAAGCTATTGAATGGGCGCTCAGTACTGCAGCAGGTTTCGATTTTAATGTATCGGTTGATAATTTAAATGGCGAGCAAACCTGCCGATTCGATTTTCAAGCGCGCGTTCACCAGCAAGTGTTGAGCTTTTTAGCATCTGGTTTTAACCAGCGCACGACAGCACTGCTTAAAGCATTGAGTGATTTCTATAAAACCCCATGGCCACTAACGGCTGCTCAGTTTACGTGGCAGCGCGATTTTCATGGCAACCCAGGAGCTTTATCTGATGCAGTTTAAATTAGGTTTAATTGTAAACCCGGTTGCCGGCTTAGGTGGCAGTGTCGCACTAAAGGGCAGTGATGGCGCAGATACCGCAGCAAAAGCAATGCAACTTGGTGCTGAGCCAAAAGCAAACCTACGCACCCGCGCGGCACTTGAAGTGCTGCTTGCCCATCAAGATGACTTAATCATTTACACTGTAAACGGTGAAATGGGCGAGCAAACGGCAAAGCAACTAGGCTTTCAAAGCCAAGTTATTTACCACACAAACGATATCACCACCCCAGATGACACAGAGCAGGCTGCCAAGCTATTAGTTGAGCAAGGTGTCGACCTTATTTTATTTGCGGGTGGCGATGGTACTGCCCGCAATATTTGCCATGCGGTTGGCGATAGCACTCCTGTATTAGGTATTCCTGCAGGCTGCAAAATTCATTCTGGGGTTTATGCTATTACCCCAAAAGCAGCAGGGCGTGTTGTTGAGATGCTAGTTAAAGGTGAACTTGTAAGCCTTGGTGATGCTGATGTGATGGATATCGACGAAGAAGCATTTCGCGAAGGCACGGTAAAAGCTAAGCGCTATGGTGACATGCAAGTGCCTAGTGAAGTACGTTATGTACAGGCCGTTAAAAATGGCGGTAAAGAAACCGATGAATTAGTGCTTGCCGATATAGCTGCCTATGTTGTTAGTGAAATGGATGAAGACTGCTTATATGTGATGGGCAGTGGTTCTACAGTCGCGGCAATTATGGAAGAAATGGGTCTTGAAAATACCTTGCTAGGTGTAGACTTAGTGGCAGACCAAGAGCTTATTGCGCAGGATTTAACTGCTCAGCAATTACTTGAGCTCACAGAAGGTAAAGAAACCAAATTGGTGATCACCTTAATTGGTGGCCAAGGCCATATCTTTGGCCGAGGTAATCAGCAATTAAGCCCTGCACTTATTCGTGCTATTGGCCGCGACAACATTATTGTGGTGGCCACTAAAACTAAATTACAGGCCTTGAATGGCCGACCACTGATTGCCGATACGGGTGATAGTGAGTTAGACGATGAATTAAGTGGTTATATTCGCGTAACCACCGGTTTCAATGACCATATTATGTATGCAGTGGGTCATCAAGATGGGCTGCACCCAGAGGAGAAGTAACAATGAGTTTAGTAAGTTATATTGATGCAGCGCAGCAATATTTTGATGATTTAGTCGATAAAGCAACTGACGACGAGCTATTTGCTGGTGGCTATTTACGTGGTCACTTTGACTTAGCAGTAGGCTATGCACAAGTAGAAGAATTAAACTTATCGATTGATGAGTTAAACAATCAAGTTGAATCTAGCCTAGTTAAAGCTTACCGCAACGGTGAGCTAAACGAAGAAGATAAAGAGCTTGTTGTGCGCCTATGGGATGAAGTGAAAGCACTTGCAGCTTAATCTAATTAAATAAAACTCTGTAAAGCGACCTGTGTCGCTTTTTTTACATTATCACTTTACCTTTATCAGGTAATTTCATTAACTTAAAATTTACCTTAGTAGTTAGATACGTTAAGGTTAACGAGATATTTTTCCAGGGAATTTGAAAATGAATAACAATAATGATGTGCAGGCACCAAGTGGTGCAATCGCACGTTTTCTAAATACCATAGAAAGGGTGGGTAATAAGCTGCCTGATCCGGCGATTATATTCTTAGTCGCCATGCTACTTATTTGGTTTTTATCTTGGCTTTTCTCGGGCACTACATTTGATGCAATCGACCCGCGTACTGGCGAAGCCATCGTTGTAAATAACCTATTAGCAGGGGACTCCCTTGCCACCTTCTTATCTTCGATGGTGAAAACCTTCACTGGCTTTGCGCCGCTTGGTGTGGTGCTGGTTGCTATGTTAGGTGTTGGTGTTGCTGAGCATTCTGGCTTTATCAATACCGGCCTCAAATTAATGTTAAAAGTAACGCCTAAGCAGCTTTTAACACCGTCTATTATTTTAGTAGCGATTGTCAGCCATACCGCAACTGATGCCGGTTACGTACTAGTTATCCCTCTTGCTGGAGTTATCTTCTATGCGATGGGGCGTCATCCGCTTGCTGGTATTGCAGCAGCGTTTGCTGGGGTAAGTGGTGGCTTTAGCGCAAACTTTATTCCATCAGGGATTGATCCGTTACTGCAAAGCTTTACCCAAAGTGCCGCGCAAATTATTAACCCAGATATGGCGATTAACCCGCTCAACAACTGGTTTTTCACCTCAGCTTCGAGCCTGTTTATTATCTTATTAGGCTGGTATATCACAGATAAAATCATCGAGCCGCGTTTACAAAATACGCCACTTGATGGTGATACAGAAGACCTACCTGCCTTTGATGAAGCACGCAGTGATGAAAAACGTGCGTTCTATATTGCAAGCACAGTGATGATTGCAGGCCTTGCTCTACTTTGGTTTGTCTCAGCGCCAGCCGACTCTGCAATGCGAAGCAGTGATGGCTCATTAACTAATTTCCGTTCACCGTTAATGCAATCAATTGTGCCACTTATCTTCTTACTGTTTTGGATCCCTGGTGCCGTCTACGGTTTTGCCGTGGGTACCTTCAAAAGCTCTAAAGATATGATCGATGCAATGAGCAAAGCGATGAGCGGTATGGCTTACTATATTGTTATGGCGTTCTTCTGTGCGTTATTTATTGCTGCATTTAGTAAATCAAACCTAGGTGCATTACTTGCAATTGAAGGGGCGCAATTATTAAAAGCAATGGCTCTGCCAAGTTCAGTCACGGTGGTCGGTATTATCTTCTTAACGGCGTTCGTGAACCTATTTGTTGGCTCAAGCTCGGCAAAATGGGCGCTATTAGGGCCAATCTTTGTACCCATGCTGATGCAACTGGGTATTTCACCTGATTTAACACAAGCTGCGTACCGTGTAGGTGACTCAAGCTCGAATATCATCACGCCACTAATGCCATACTTCCCACTGGTTGTTGTGTACTGCCAAAAGTATGTAAAAGGCACCGGTATCGGCACCTTAATCGCGATGATGTTACCGTACTCAATCGCCTTCTTAATCGGTTGGAGTATCTTCTTACTCGCGTACTGGGGCTTAGGCATTCCACTAGGTCTTCAATCAAGCTACGCATACCCAGCCATTGGCTCATAATGACAAAGCCTCAGCAATCCAGCGTGAGGCTTTAAAAACTGAAGTCTGACGGCTGACAGCTTTACTACAGACACAAAAAAACCTTGTCACTCTCATGACAAGGTTTTTTATTGCTTACAGCTTAATCTTGAATTAGTTCGCAGTGAAGCTCACAGGACGACGCTCTTTACGAGGGCCACCACGTTTTTCACCACGGTCTTTGAAGTTACGCTTCTTATCACCACGATCACCGCTTGGGCGCTCTGAGCGAGGAGCCGCAGGACCTTGGTCTTGCGTTAGCGTCATATTCATCGGACGTTTACAGATAAATACCTTTTGGAAGTGATCAAGCACATCTTTTGGCATGTTTTGTGGTAACTGTACCGTACTGTGATTGTCATGTAAGCGAATATCACCAATGAACTTGCTTGAGATATCAGCTTCGTTAGCAATCGCACCAACGATATTTTTAACTTGTACACCGTGCTCACGACCTACTTCGATACGGTAAGTATCCATAGGACCCATGTTACGGCTGTTGCGCTCACGCGGCTCACGAGGTTTACGCTCGCGTCCTTGGCGGTCGCCACGATCACCACGGTCATTGCGACGACGCTCGTTGCGCTCGCCACGCGGTTGAACTTTAACTTCTTCAACCTTGATTGGTGATTGTTGCTGCGCTAAACAAAGTAATGCACCTGCTAAGTCTTCAGCACTTAATTCAAGTTTTTCTGCCATATCAGCAGCAACTTGATTAAAGAAAGTGATGTCTTTGTTTTCAAGCGCAATTGTAAGCTTGTCTTGAAGCGCTTTAATGCGCTTTTCTTCAACAACTTTAGCTGTTGGTAAATCAACTTGTGCGATATCAGATTTCGTATGACGAATGATATTTTTAAGTAAATAACGCTCGTTATGTTTTACGAAAAGAATCGCTTTACCTTGACGACCCGCACGACCAGTACGGCCAATACGGTGAACGTAGGCTTCTGAATCTTGTGGAATATCGTAGTTAATTACTAAGCTTAAACGGTCTACATCAAGACCACGTGCAGCAACGTCTGTTGCAATAACGATATCAACTAGGCCGTTTTTCAAACGATCTACTGTACGTTCACGTGCTTGTTGGTTCATGTCACCATTAAGTGGTGCCGCAGAGAAACCTTCGCGCTCAAGTAATTCAGCTAACTGTACCGTGTCGTTACGTGTACGTACGAAAACAATTGCACCATCGTATTGTTCTGCTTCTAAGAAGCGAACGATAGCTTTGTTTTTGTGTACGTGTGCATTCCAAAATACTTGCTCAACCGTTGATACAGTTGAGTTACGCGCAGAAATATGAACTTGCTCAGGCTCATTCATGTACTTGCTGCTGATATTTTGAATTTGCTTAGGCATGGTCGCAGAGAAAAGACATGTTTGCTTTTCACGTGGCGTTTTCTCCATGATGCTTTCTACATCATCAATGAAGCCCATGCGTAACATTTCGTCTGCTTCATCAAGAACAAGGGCTTGTAAGCTCTCAAACTTGATTGTGCCACGGTTAATGTGGTCAATTAAGCGACCTGGCGTTGCAACAATGATTTGCGCGCCACGACGAAGTGCACTTAGTTGGATGCTATAGCTTTGGCCACCATAAAGGGCTAAAACTTCAACACCACGAGTATGCTTAGCATATTGTTCGAATGCCTCAGCTACTTGGATCGCAAGTTCACGCGTAGGCGTTAAAACAAGGATCTGTGGCTGCTTCACAGACGGGTCAATATTATTTAGTAACGGCAGTGCAAATGCTGCTGTTTTACCTGTACCCGTTTGCGCTAGTCCCAGTACGTCCTTTCTTTCTAGCAATAACGGTATACATTGAGCTTGGATTTCAGATGGAGTCTTGTAACCCAACTCTTCAACTGCTTTAAGGATTGCAGGAGAAAGATTTAGAGATTCAAACGTGACTGGTTCTGACATTAATACGCCTCAACGAATTTAAAGAGGCGCGCATTGTATAGGAAATACAAGGCAATTGCTTGTATAAATTACAACTAATTTGTATGTGGTTGATGTTGGTCATAATTTAATCAGTTTAAATTTACCAAAATCAACCACGTTTACAATTTATTGATATAACCCTAAATTTTCTTTAGCGTACGCTTCGAATTCAGTGAAGCCACCAATGTGGGCTTGGTCAATAAAAATCTGTGGTACGGTTGGGCAAGGTTTGCCTGCAGACTGTTCTAAATCTGCTTTGCTGATGCCTTCTTTAATGATGTCGATATAACGGTATTTAAAATCGTCACGCTCATTTGCTAGTTTTTCAGCAAGGTCTTTTGCACGAACACAGTATGGGCAGCCTTCACGGCCAAAAATTACAGTTAACATATCGCTCTCCTCGATGGTTTATCTGGTTATCATCTTAACGGATTAAATGAATAAAAACAGCGCATAAAATCGATTGCACTATTCTGTTTTTTCTCATTATTAGCGATTGAGCTAATCTAGAGTTCGCATTCTAAGGCCTAGTTCTGTTGAGTAACCCATAGAATGCGCAGTAATGGCCAACTGTTCATCAATAACATAATAAGTTGGGTAGGCACTGATTTTATAATCTTGACCTGTACTTTTACTGCCAAGTAGCACCGGCATTGTTAATTCGAGTGAATCAGTAAACTGTTTAACTTCAGCAATGTTTTGGTAATCGAGGGCAATTGCTATGGCATTTAACTTACCTTGCTGATGAGCCTTTTCTAAATTTGGCATACTGTAACGACAAATTGAGCACCAAGGCGCAAAGAAATACACCACTGTTTGCTTGCCTTGTAATTGTGCAATGGTCATCCGCTCTGTCGGGTCTTTTAAAGTTGCTAAATTAAAATAGGGGGCAGGGGTTTTATCAGTTGAGAGTAAATTACGTTGCTGAAATGCGGTCACGGCATACACAACGACTGCCATTAAAACGACACTTTTTAGCACACGGATAAATTTTTTTAAAAAAGTTGGATTTTTTTTCATTGTTATTTTGTACGTGGTTAGCCCTTTAAAATCAACCTATTCAGACCAGTTTGAGAGCACTTAACTTTCATTTAATTTAAAAAATTACAATTTTTTTTGCTAAAAATCTTGAAAAGATTTTACCCGCCCATAAATAGTTTAGTGAGGACGCCTGATGGGTCCCAAACAAACTAAAGTAATTGAAATATATAGTATTAATTTAACTTTGTTAGCACTGGTTCAATAGAAGAGTACTAACAGAATATCGCTTAAATATGAGGATATAATTATGCGTACAGTAGACTTATCACCACTTTATCGTTCATTCATCGGTTTCGATCATTTAGCATCATTAATGGATGCGGCAGCTCGCACAGACAAGCAGCCAAGTTTTCCTCCGTACAACATCGAGGCACTCGATAAAGACAAATATCGTATCACTATGGCTGTAGCAGGTTTTAGTGACAGTGAATTGACCATCGAGTCAGAAAACAACACATTGAAAGTCAGCGGTACTAAAGCTGATAAACAAGATGATAATGCTGAACGTAAGTTCATTCACCAAGGCATTGCAGAGCGTAACTTTGAACGTAAGTTCCAATTAGGTGACCACGTTAAAGTACTTGGTGCAGACCTTGAAAACGGCTTACTAAGTATCGATTTAGAGCGTGAAATTCCAGAAGCTTTAAAACCACGTAAAATTGAAATCGGTAACGGTAAATTACTCGAAAACAAGTAATTACCAATAGCATTGTTTCCCCTAGTTAGTTTTGCCGCCTCATTTGAGGCGGCTTTTTTCGTTATGTTTAGCAACTAATTCCGCTTGCATCGTCTTTAAAGCCGCAATTTTATCTTCGGCTTCATTAAGCTTATCTTCTGACAATCCCGCTTGCTTACCACGTTCTAAAAGGGATTCGAGAGTAGCAATTTTACTTTCTGCGGCATCAATAAAGCGAAGTTCTAATTCAGTTTGTTGTGTTTGATGGTATGCCTCATACGCTTTATGGTCATTAAGATCACCTGTAAACCGCTTCGTCTGCTGGGGTTGTTTTGCAATGGGTGGAAAGTAATCGGGAGTTGTGATTGCCGCATTTGTAACGGCCTCATCGATTGTTTCACTGACAATTAAAGTTGGCTTTACGTGCATACTGGTCATTGCTTGTTGATTACGAACATCTTTTTTCTCAACCTCAACGGGCAGCAGTGCTTTTTCAGCAGGCACTAAAGCAATATGTTTTGATTGCACATGCATAATAACCGCAGCACTAAAAAGCACACAAAGTGCTAAAGCTAGCCATTTCATAACTTAATCCCATGCGCTTTTTGCCACGCCAACCAACTCTGTTGGTAGTTAATTATGGCTTTTTCAACCGCGATGGCCTTTTTGGCTTGATAGCGTACTGTTTCGTCATTTGCGTCAAAGTAGCCAAACGCATGATCATAGCTCATTACTACCACCCATAAACCATTCGGTGAGCGTATTACCTCACTTAACTGTTGAGGCTTTTGAGTGAATGCTAATTGTACTGCCCAATTTCGTTTATGCTCTCGGGTTAAGTAGTTATTATATTGAGCGTAAATATCGGGCTGATTTAATTGCTTTAGTGCGTGTTGTATTGAGCTTGTTTCAGCTTGCTTTTTAAATGCTAAAGCCGCTTCTCTATCGGTAAATTCGCCGCCATGGGCCTTAACCGATTTTAGATAATGAAATCTTTCTTTGTGTTGTTGGTAATATTGCTGGATTTCAGCGTCAGTAACCTTGTTCTCTAAGCGAGTTAACACAGGGCTCTCTACATGCATAATACCTTTTACCCCTAACCAGCTTTGAATCGAAGGCCTTAGGATATCGCCCTTGGCTATAGAATAAAGATGGGGTAGCGAAATTTGCTGTGTTTGTATGACCGCATCAGCTTGCTTTAAATGCAAAAGAAATTGTCGATGTTTTAAAACTTCGGTTTTGAACAGTTCGCTATCTCCTTGATGCAAACGAAAGCGAGTCTGCATAGAAAGAGATGCAATAAATTCGTACAGCGTCATTGGGTTTTCAAACAAATCGAGTTTAATATCATTGAACTGTTTGATTTGGGCATCACTGTACTGACCATCCAGAGGATATAGCCCTAAGTTGGTTTTCAGCCAGTGTTTATCAAATGGTTCAAGCCCAGTTGTAGCTGGTTTACCGGTGAGATTTAACTGATGAATAAACAGATTATCTAAGTAGCGTATTACATGGTAATGAGTTGAAAAGCCTACACTCGCTTGGCGCTCTACAAGCTCAGGCATGTTTTTCTGTGCGTACTTAAGTAAAAATTGATTTTCGTAAAGGCGTTCACGTGTTTGCTGTTTGCTAATATCTGGGCTTTGTTCTTTGTAGACCTGCCACATGAGATCAATTTCAGATTCTGTGTATTGATTAAACGCAGCAACTGCTAGGTTGCTAAAAAGCAAACCTAGCAGTGCTGTCAAAATGTAAAGCCCACGCATTATCGAGCAACCATGGCATGATTAAGTAGGTGAACCACCATTGCAATCGCATGGGGAACCACTTGTTTTGCAGTATCGAGTCGGTCGTAATGATCTTTTGAATTTAACACGATCCCACCTTGTGCATACGAAAATGCACCGCCTTGAGTTAACAAAGGGCGTACATCAGTTGATTGTGTATCTAATGCAGCAAAGGTTGCCATGGCTTGTGAAACGAGTGCTGGATCGTTGAGGTTTTCTTGGTCGTAGTAGTCATTCACCCAACTTTCCCAGCTTGAGTGATTTAGATCGGAGGTTGTCCAAGTATGATGAGGTTGGAGTAAATCGGTGGTGTGAAATACAAAACCTAAAATCTGTGGATTACCGCTTTGTAAGTAACTTTGATACCAGTATTGCCCTAAGTTATCGATAGGTTGGAATGGCATTTCCTCAAAGTCATCATACATGCTGTAACTTGATTGGCTATCTATACGGTAATGGGCTTCAGTAACGCCATAGCTATTATATTTTGAAGAGTCAGCATTGAACCAGCCTGTTTCACCACCTTTACCATCATCAAGGTAATCACCTTTGAGCCACGTTGCGGCAAGATTATCAACAGCTCCCCATACTGTTAGTTTTTGATAGTTGTAGCCGCCAAAGTCGTTGCCATGTTGATCAGCACCTTGGGTGTGATTTTGAAAGTGCCAATAACTGGTGTATTTCACAATACTTTCTGCAGCACCCCAAACTGGTGCTTGTACGCAAGAACCTGTAATAGCACCACAAAAAAACGTGTCCTCAAAATCATCGACGTCATAGGCTGCTTGCCCAAGTAGCTCGCCAAGCTGAGTGACAGTCATATTATTTTGCTGAGCATAGCTGACTAACGCAGCGTATTGTGTTGTGCTTGGGTGTTGTTGCATGTAGTTAACGGCATCAATCACGATACGTTTGTGGGTTTCTTGACTAAACGCATGTACGTTACTGCTGCATGCAACTAAAAACGCTGCGCTAATAAGTGTTTTTTTCATTGTGTCCTCAAAGTGTTATTTAATATGCAGCGCTATTAAAAAAGAGCGTGATTACACTAGAGTGACAAAATAATTAAACATTTAATTAACAAGTTTACCCAACATGGTACTTTGTCATTACAGTTTTTCTAAATTATCCAAACACCAATTAGCACGTTTAAGAGTGGCTTGCTGAACAGATTCATCTTGCTTATACCAGTTGTTATAAATCATACCGATACGAGGGTTTTGTGATAGCTGCTGTTCATGTTCTAACATAAAATGCCAATATAGGCTGTTGAATGGGCAAGCATCCTCAGTGGTTTTTTCTTTAATGTTGTAGCTACAGTGTTTGCAATAATCACTCATTTTGTTGATGTAATTTCCACTGGCAGCATAAGGTTTAGTGGCAATTAATCCCCCGTCAGCAAATTGGCTCATTCCCCGAGTGTTGGGCATTTCTACCCATTCTATGGCATCGATATAAATACCTAAATACCATTCATCTACTTCACTAGGCTTAATAGCGGTTAATAAGCAAAAGTTACCCGTGATCATCAAACGTTGTATGTGGTGTGCATAAGCCGTTTGCAGGCTTTGTGTAATGGCATGGTGCATACAATTCATGTTTGTTTTGCCGTGCCAAAAATAGTCGGGTAGGGCACGCTTTGCATTTAAGGCATTTTTGCTGGCGTAATCAGGCATATTTTGCCAATAAATACCACGTACATACTCGCGCCAACCGAGAATTTGCCGAATAAAACCTTCAACTTGAGCAATATCAATAGGTTGCTTATCAAAGCTAGTTAACACTTGTTCGATGACCTGCATCGGGTGCAGCATTTTCGTATTAAGAGCAAACGATAAACGGCTGTGATACAAAGACCATTGGTACTGGGACTGGCATGTCATGGCATCTTGAAACTGACCAAAATGCACCAGTAAATGGTCGCAAAAAAAATCAAGTAACTGCTTTGCTTCAGCGCGCGTGGTTGGCCAAATTAAGGTATCGCTGCACTCACCAAAGGTATTTATTTTGTGCTTTTCTATCCGTTTAAGGATGTGGCTAACATCGTGACCGAAGCACAAAGGTTCGGGAATTTCTTTAAGATCGCTTGGTTTTAACTTGTTTCTATTTTGCTGATCAAAATTCCATTTGCCTCCACGAGGTTGGTTATCATCGTCCATTAAAATATTAAAACGTTTGCGCATAGCACGATAAAAAAACTCCATTTTTACCGGTTTATTTGGCTTAAAGTGCTGGTCAATATCGTTAAAAGGTAACAAGAAGTGTTCCGAATCAACTGCATTGACATTAAATTCGCTCTGCTGTGAAAAATCTGCAAGTTGCTTTTTAAGGCGGTATTCGTCTGGATATTGATACTCAATATTTTGGCATTGATACTGCTTCGCTAAGCGGGTGAGCAATTCAGGTAGCGTGGCATCATCTTCTGTATTATCAAGTGTTAAATGCAGGCAGTTCAAGTTGGCATTTTTGAGTGCTGTAGCAAAGTTTTCCATTGCAGCAAAAAAAGCGGTCACTTTTTGCAAATGATGCTTTACATAGTCTGTTTCTTGTTTCAATTCGGCAATCACGTACAGTGTGTCTGGTTGTGATTTATTTTTAAACCAGCTATGACTTGCATTAAGTTGATCGCCAAAGATAAATCTCAGGGTGGCATATTGCACTTCTAAAAACCTTAGTGGATCATAATTGAATTAACTACGAAACAAACTAGGAGATAGATCGATAAAGTTAGTGTATAAATAAGGTATAACTATGGAAGGCAAAAAATGAAATCTAACACTATTAATACTCATATTATTTGGGCTACATGTTTATTTATAAGCACTGCGGCGAGTGCATCAGTGTATCAGTGCGAAAAAAATGGTGTGGTTGAGTTTAGTCAGTTGCCATGTGGGGAAGATGCTAAATTAATAACAATAAAAGAGCAAAACCCTTTCCTATCCAATGCTGTACAAGGAAAAAGTACTGAGTCAGTATATTCTCAAACGACTGGTCAAGTTGATAGCTATATCAGGACCAAACAAATAGCAGCAGAAATAGCTGAGCATAATAATAAAATAGATACCTTTAAGCTTCGTATGAATAATGAAATTGCAGCATTAAATAATCAGTCCGATGCGCAGTTACAAAACTTAGTTGGTGCAAAAAAACAAGCCGCTATTGCAAAGCAAATGAGTGCTGTATCTGAGCGTTATGCTGTTCTTATTGACAATGAACAGCGAAGTATTGACAGACTAATCGCCGAAAATAACAGAATAAACAATAGTTTCAATGAACTATCAAATAACGATGAGGTTGATAGCTTTATTCGCAGCAAACAAATCATGCAACAAATCGCTGAGCATGAAAATAAGATCGATACTTATAACGAACAACTAAACCAACAGATTAGCTTACTAGAAAAGCAAGTTAGTCATAGACCAAATAACTTAGCTGACGCAAATAGTGATCAAGCTTTAGTTGATAAAATGAGTGCGTTGACAAGCCGCTTCAATACACTTATCTCTGTTGAGCAAAGGCAAATTGATAGACTTCGAAATGAACTGAGTCAATTGTGAGCTTTATAAACGAAGCGTCTTGTTTTAATAGAAACCACGGTAGAGTGTGAAAATAAGTAACTTTTCACAATATTAGAAAAAATACGAATAGCCAGCTCCCAAGCTTGTTGCTGATGGCTATTGTAAGTCTTGATAAAGAGTAGGCGAGTCTCAATAAAAGCCTCACAAAGAATATCAATATCTTTTGACGCTACGTTTAAAAAGCTCAGGTTATTCGCTAAATAATGAATAAACGGCGTGACTTGCTGTAAGTCATCAAGGTGACTTACTACTTTGTTGAGCGCACAGTAAAGAATATAGCTACGCTTAGTTATGCTGTCTTGCTCAGGCACTGTCATGGTTAACTGACGAGCATTAAGGCTGCGATGATATGCGCTTGTAAACTGATGAAAATCGGGTTTTAGCAATTCAATATCTTGTAGTAACAGTCTTTTTTGAAATGAAGATAGACTCATAGTAAATCGCTTAATAGTCAAGGCTATAGGTTATTCTTATTATATGACTAAATATAGACGAGAATTTTCAGTTATGGGAAATTTTATGACAAGGTTGTCATAAAATTTTTAGGCAAAAAATAGTCTAACTAATTCATATAGGAAGGTTGCTAATTGAGCGCTACATGCTTATAATAGCCGCCATTGAATTGAGGTGTTTAGCACTCGATTAAATGATATTAAGTTACTTTTAATATCTATTGGCGCGGGATGGAGCAGCCTGGTAGCTCGTCGGGCTCATAACCCGAAGGTCGTCGGTTCAAATCCGGCTCCCGCAACCAAATACATGCTAAGGCATTGTAAGTGTACTTAGTATGCACAGTAATTTTTACTGTATGAAGTCGCGCATTCTGGTAATGCGCGTTTTGCGTTTAGGCTATCTAGTTTAATTTAGTCAGGTGACTGACTCGCAACCAAGCTTGGCCCTAGGCCACACAGTTTTATGCTTTAGGTGTGACGCCCCGCTTGGTTCGGGGCGTTGTTGTATCTGCTTGGCGGTGATTTTAAATCATTATTAAACTCAGTATTTCAGGGCTATATGCCCTTTTTTTGTTTGTATGGAGGATTTTCGTGACAAAACTTGAGCAAGATTTAGTAGCCATGCTCTCACCGGCCGTTGAAATGTTAGGCTTTGAGTTACATGGTCTTGAGTTTGTGCAAGCTGGTCGCCACTCTACATTACGTGTTTATATCGATCACGATGCAGGGATTACGGTTGACAATTGTGCCGACGTTAGTCGTCAAGTTAGCGCAATTTTAGACGTCGAAGACCCAATTACAAATGAATATGATTTGGAAGTTTCGTCTCCTGGTGTTGATCGTCCATTATTCAAACAAGATCACTACGAGAAGGCGCAAGGAGAAGAAGTACGCGTGCGTACTAAGCTTCCGCAAGATGGTCGTCGTAACTTTAAAGGCGATTTAGTATCAGTTAGCAGTGATATGATCACACTTTCAGCAGATGGCACTGAGCATATGATTATGATCAGTAACATTGAACGTGCGAACATCATCGCAAAGTTTTAATTCGAGTGCGAAGGAATAGGGCAAGCGAGGCATAACCCATGGCAAAAGAAATATTATTGGTTGCTGAAGCCGTCTCCAATGAGAAAGCGGTTCCAAAAGAAAAGATTTTTGAAGCGTTAGAGTTCGCATTAGCGACTGCGACAAAGAAAAAACACGATGGCGAAATTGAAGTTCGCGTATCAATCGATCGTAAAACAGGTGATTACGACACATTCCGTCGTTGGAAGATTGCTGAAGTTCTTGAAGATGGTTCTTTAGAAAACCCTTACAGCGAAATCACACTTGAAGCGGCACAGGTTGAAGACGAAAGCCTACAATTAGGCGATTACGTTGAAGAACAAATTGAGTCAATCAAGTTTGACCGTATTACAACACAAATGGCTAAGCAGGTTATCGTACAAAAAGTACGTGAAGCTGAGCGTGCATTAGTGGTTGAAGAATACAAAGATCAACAAGGCGAATTAGTAACAGGTGTTGTTAAAAAAGCAACCCGTGATGCTATCGTACTTGACCTAGGTAACAATGCTGAAGCGGTTATCTACCGTGATGATATGTTACCGCGTGAAAACTTCCGCCCGGGTGACCGTATCCGTGGTCTTCTTTATGAAGTTAAGCCTGAAGCTCGTGGCGCGCAGTTATTTGTAACGCGTTCTAAGCCAGAAATGCTAATGGAACTTTTCCGCATTGAGGTGCCAGAGATTGGCGAAGAGATGATTGAACTACGTGCAGCTGCACGTGATCCAGGCTCTCGTGCAAAAATCGCGGTAAAATCTAACGACAAACGTATCGACCCAGTAGGTGCGTGTGTTGGTATGCGTGGTGCACGTGTACAAGCAGTTTCAACTGAGCTTGGTGGTGAGCGTGTTGATATCGTTCTTTACGATGACAACCCAGCGCAATTCGTTATCAATGCAATGGCGCCAGCAGAAGTTGCGTCAATCGTAATGGACGAAGATACACACTCAATGGATATCGCTGTTGAAGCCGATAACCTAGCACAAGCAATCGGTCGTAATGGTCAAAACGTTCGTCTTGCTAGCCAGTTAACTGGTTGGGAATTAAACGTAATGACCGTTGATGACATGCGTGCGAAGAACGAAGCTGAATCAGATAAGCTAATCAACTTATTCACTGAGTACCTAGATATCGATGATGAGTTTGCAACATTACTTATCAACGAAGGTTTCTCGACACTTGAAGAAGTGGCTTACGTACCAGCATCAGAATTCTTAGAAATTGACGGTTTAGATGAAGAAACAGTTGATATCTTACGTTCACGTGCAAAAGACGCATTAACAACGAAAGCGCTTAAAACTGAAGAAAGCTTAGAAGGTGCAGAACCTGCAGAAGACCTACTAGCACTTGAAGGTTTAGAGCGTCACCTTGCATTTGTTATGGCAAGTAAAGGTGTAGTAACACTTGAAGACTTAGCTGAGCAAGGCATTGATGAGTTAGTAGACATCACTGAACTTTCAGAAGAAGAAGCTGGCAAGCTAATTATGGCTGCGCGTAACATTTGTTGGTTCGCAGACGAGTAATTTATTAACGGAGGTATTACACACTATGGCAGAAGTAAATGTTGAAAAACTAGCCGGAGATATTGGTACAACTGTTGATAAATTACTACAGCAGCTAGAACAAGCCGGTATTTCTAAAAAAGCAGGTGATATGGTAACTGAGTCTGAAAAGTCGACGTTATTAGATCACTTGAGCAAGCAGCACGGCGGCACGGGCTCAGAAGGCCCAGCTCGCATGACTTTGCAACGTAAAAGCAAAAGTACGCTAAGCGTAACTGGCTCTACAGGTAAAGCGAAGTCTGTGCAAGTTGAAGTACGTAAAACACGTACTTACGTTAAGAAAAGCGCCATTGAGCAACAGCAAGAAGAAGAGCGTTTAGCTGCAGAAGAAGCTGCACGTAAAGCAGCAGAGCTTAAAGCCCAGCAAGAAGCTGAAGAGCTTAAAGCGAAACAAGAGGCAGAGCGCAAAGCGAAAGAAGAAGCTGAGCGTAAAGCCAAAGAAGAGGCTAAACGTAAAGCTGAAGCTGAGCGTAAAGCGAAACAGAAGCAGATGACCCCAGAGCAAAGTGCTAAGTCTGAACAAGATCGCGCCGAAGCTGAGCGTCTGCAAAAAGAAGCAGAAGAGGCCGCATTGAGAAAAGCTGAAGAAGAAGCGAAACGTCAAGCAGAAGAGGCAAGAAAGCTAGCTGAAGAAAATGAAGCTCGCTGGAAAAAGGAAGAAGAAGAGCGTAAGCAGCGTGAAGAAAACGCTGATCACCACCTTACGACTTCTACTTACGCACGTGAAGCAGAAGATGAATCTGATGCACGTGAAGAGCAAAGCGCTCGTCGTAAGAAAAAGAAAAAAGGACCTCAAAAAGAGAAACAGCCTACAGGTCCTAAAGGCAAGAAAGGTAAGCTGAAAGCACCAACGTCTTTACAACATGGTTTCCAAAAACCAACAGCAGACGTGAAAAACGAAGTTCGTATCAGTGAAACAATCACTGTTGCTGAGCTTGCATCACGTATGGCTGTTAAAGGTGCTGAAGTTGTTAAAACGATGATGAAGATGGGTGACATGGTTACCATCAACCAAGTGATCGACCAAGAAACAGCACAACTTGTAGCTGAAGAAATGGGTCACAAGGTTATTATCGTTAAAGAAAACGAATTAGAAGAGAAAGTACTAAGCGATCGTAGCGAAGAAGGTAAAGCAATTCCTCGTGCGCCGGTTGTAACGGTAATGGGTCACGTTGACCACGGTAAAACGTCAACACTTGACTACATTCGTTCAGCAAAAGTTGCTTCAGGTGAGGCAGGTGGTATTACACAGCACATTGGTGCATACCACGTTGAAACAAATGGTCACATGATCACGTTCTTAGATACTCCGGGCCACGCCGCGTTTACATCAATGCGTGCTCGTGGTGCTAAAGCAACGGATATCGTAATCCTAGTCGTTGCTGCGGATGATGGTGTAATGCCACAAACTAAAGAAGCGGTTCAGCACGCCCGTGCTGCAGGCGTTCCTTTAATCATCGCAGTAAACAAGATGGATAAAGAAGGCATCGACCCAGATCGCGTTAAGAACGAACTAGCACAATTAGACGTTATCCCAGAAGAGTGGGGTGGTGACACGCAATTCGTTCATATCTCAGCAAAAACAGGTTTAGGTATTGATGACCTACTTGAAGCAGTACTAATGCAAGCTGAAATCCTAGAGCTAACTGCACCAGCTGAAGGTATGGCTGCAGGTGTTGTAATTGAATCACGTCTTGATAAAGGCCGTGGTCCAGTTGCGTCAATCCTAGTTCAGTCTGGTACGCTTAACCAAGGTGATATCGTACTATGTGGTCTTGAATATGGCCGTGTACGTGCGATGAAAGATGAGAACGGTAAAGATATCAAGTCTGCGGGTCCGTCTATCCCAGTTGAGATTTTAGGTCTATCAGGTATCCCTGCTGCTGGTGATGAAGCAACAGTAGTTAAAGATGAGCGTAAAGCACGTGAAGTAGCACTTTACCGTCAAGGTAAGTTCCGTGAAGTGAAGCTTGCTCGTCAACAAAAAGCGAAGCTTGAAAACATGTTTACGAACATGGCTGAAGGCGATGTATCAGAAGTTAACATCGTTCTTAAAGCTGACGTACAAGGTTCAATTGAAGCAATCGCTGATTCATTAACTAAGCTTTCTACTGATGAAGTTAAAGTGAAGATTGTTGGTTCAGGTGTAGGTGGTATCACTGAAACTGATGCAACGCTTGCAGCGGCGTCAAACGCAATCGTTGTTGGCTTTAACGTACGTGCTGATGCATCAGCTCGTAAAGTAATTGAGTCAGAAAACCTAGACTTACGTTACTACAGCGTAATCTACAGCCTGATTGAAGAAGTTAAACAAGCGATGTCAGGTATGCTTGCACCAGAATTCAAGCAAGAGATCATTGGTCTTGCTGAAGTTCGTGACGTGTTCAAGTCACCGAAGATTGGTGCAATCGCAGGCTGTATGGTTACTGAAGGTATCGTTAAGCGTAGCGCGCCTATCCGTGTACTTCGTGATAACGTGGTTATCTATGAAGGTGAACTTGAGTCACTACGTCGCTTTAAAGATGACGTTCAAGAAGTACGTAACGGTATGGAATGTGGTATCGGCGTTAAGAACTACAACGATGTTAAAGTTGGCGACCAAATCGAGGTATTCGAGACGGTTGAAGTACAACGTTCACTTTAATTTCGTTTAAGTTATTGCTTTAAATGGGGGCCTAGCCCCCATTTGTGTATTCGTAATTAAATTAACTTATTCTTTAACATCAATAAGTTATTATTTTAGAGTGAAATGAAATGAGAGAATTTTCTCGCACTGATCGTGTTGCACAGCAAATTCAAAAAGAGATTGCTGTTATTCTTCAACGCGAAATCAAAGATCCACGCTTAGGCATGGTGACAGTGTCTGCGGTTGAGGTATCTCGCGACTTATCTTACGCAAAAGTATTTATCACAGTGTTTAATACTGATGATGAAGATAAAGCCAAGCAAAGCGCTAAAATCTTAAATGAAGCAACGGGTTATATTCGTTCTTTATTAGGTAAACGTATTCGTGCGCGCATCATGCCTGAGTTACGTTTTGTGATCGATAACTCGCTTATGGAAGGTATGCGTATTTCAAACTTGGTTGACTCAGTTATTCGTGAAGACAATGCCAAGCATGTAGACGAAGATGACAGCGAAGAAGGCACTAAAGACTAATGGCTAGACGCAGTAAAGGTCGTGCTATTGACGGCATCTTATTACTTAATAAGCCGCAAGGTATTTCATCAAACAAAGCATTGCAGCAAGCAAAGGGAATTTACTTTGCACAAAAAGCAGGCCACACCGGTGCGCTTGATCCGCTCGCGACGGGTATGCTGCCTATTTGTTTTGGTGAAGCGACTAAGTTTACACAGTTCTTGCTTGATACTGACAAAACCTATGTTGTACGCGCCAAGCTTGGTGAGCGAACCACGACCTCTGATTCAGATGGTGAAGTGGTTGAAACGCGTGACGTATCGGTCACCCGTGAACAATTAGCTGAGCAAATTGCCAGTTTCTTAGGTGAGTCGGATCAATACCCTTCGATGTACTCTGCGCTAAAATACCAAGGCCAGCCTTTGTATAAATATGCTCGCGAAGGTATCGAAGTGCCGCGTAAGTGTCGAAAAATTAATGTATTTAGTTTAACGCTTGATGAGTTTGATGAAGCTAATAACGAAGTACAAATGACGGCACACGTCTCTAAAGGCACTTATATTCGTACTATTGTTGACGACTTAGGTGAAAAGCTTGGCTGTGGTGCGCATGTCATCATGTTACATCGCAGTGCTGTTGGCCACTATCCAAGTGAAAAAATGGTTACTCTTGAGCAACTTGAAGAAAAGCTACAGCAGGCAAAAGCAGACGATGTTGCGCCTTCAAGCTACCTCGATGAGCTACTACTGCCAATGGATACTGCTTTGGTTGATTTACCTGTGATTGAGATCACTCAAGAGCAGGGAGTGGCATTTAGTCATGGTCAAACAGTGGTGATTGGTAAGCCTGTACCAGATGGTGTGGTAAAGGTAATGGCTGATGGGGTGTTCATTGGTACTGGTGAGCGTCATAAAGACGGCCACTTAAAATCAAAGCGCGGCTTATCAAATCAACTGCCTGAGTAAAGATTACCTTGTAGTTATGAGCAAAGCTGGGTAGAATACGCCCCGCTCAATCGTTTTGGCTGAATTAGTGATCGGCTAAAACACAATTTAAATTAATTTTTGGAGTTACTATGTCACTAAGCAATCAAGAAAAAGTTGAAATCATCGCTAAATTTGCACGCGCTGAAGGCGACACTGGTTCACCTGAAGTACAAGTTGCACTTCTAACTTTCGATATCAACAAGCTTCAAGGTCACTTTGCTAGCCACAAGCACGACTTCCACTCACGTCGTGGTCTTCTTCGCAAAGTAAGCCAACGCCGTAAACTGCTTGACTACCTTAAAGGTAAAGACATTGCACGTTACACTGCGTTAATCCAAGAGCTTGGCCTACGTCGCTAAGAACTAGATTACGAGAAAAGGGGCTATTTAGCCCCTTTTTTTGTGCGCGCATGAAAGGTATACTAGCGCACACCTAGGTAGTGGATACTGCTTAGATATCAAAAAACATCATTGCCAATTGTAGTACTTAATCGTGTTTTCATAAGCACAATTAAGTACTGTAATTGGTACTTTGATGGACTGTTTTTTACCAATTCGGAGCACAGCTCTGAGTTGCTTTTACATTTAAAGGACATTTTTAAGTGCAAGCAATTATTAAAGAATTTCAACTAGGTCAACACACTGTGACCCTAGAAACAGGTGCTATCGCTCGTCAAGCAGACGGCGCAGTACTAGCAAGCATTGGCGATACTTCAGTATTAGTTACTGTTGTTGGTAAGCGTGATGCACAACCAGGCCAAGACTTCTTCCCACTAACAGTTAACTACCAAGAGCGTATGTACGCTGCGGGTCGTATCCCTGGTGGTTTCCTTAAGCGTGAAGGTCGTCCTAACGATGGCGAAACACTTATCGCTCGTCTAATCGACCGTCCTATCCGTCCACTTTTCCCAGACGGTTTCGTAAACGAAGTACAAGTAATCGCGACAGTTGTTTCTGTTAACCCAGAAATCCAACCTGACATGGTTGCTATGATCGGTACTTCAGCAGCACTTGCTATCTCTGGTATTCCATTCAATGGTCCTATCGGTGCATCACGTGTTGGTTTCATCAACGGTGAATACGTACTTAACCCAACACTCGCTGAGCTTGAAGAAAGCCAATTAGACCTAGTTGTTGCTGGTACTGATAACGCAGTACTTATGGTTGAATCAGAAGCTGAAACACTATCTGAAGACGTAATGTTAGGTGCGGTTGTTTATGGTCATGAGCAATCTCAAGCTATCATCAACGCAATCAACGAGTTCAAAGCTGAAGCGGGTAAACCAGCTTGGGATTGGACTGCACCAGAGAAAAACGTAACACTTGCTGAGAAAATCTCTGCAATTGCTGCTGATAAAGTAGGTGAAGCATACCGCATTACTGACAAAGTAGCGCGTAAAGAAGCACTAGGTGCAGCGAAAGAAGAAGTGGTTGCTACATTAACAGCTGAACTTGCTGAAGGCGAAGAGCTAGATACGCAAGAAGTTGGTAAACTATTCGGTTCTTTAGAAAAAGAAATCGTTCGTGGCCGTATCATCGCTGGTGAAAAACGTATCGATGGTCGTGAACCAGATATGGTTCGTGCACTAGACGTAATGACGGGTGTTTTACCACGTACTCACGGTTCTGCAATCTTCACGCGTGGTGAGACGCAAGCACTTGTAACTGCAACGCTTGGTACTGAGCGTGATTCACAGTTAATCGACGACTTAACAGGTACTAACAAGCATCACTTCATGCTTCACTACAACTTCCCTCCGTTCTGCGTAGGTGAAACAGGTTTTGTAGGCTCTCCTAAGCGTCGTGAAATTGGTCACGGTAACCTAGCTAAGCGTGGTATCGCTGCGGTACTACCTACACTTACTGACTTCCCATACTCAATCCGTGTTGTTTCAGAAATCACTGAATCAAACGGTTCATCGTCTATGGCATCAGTATGTGGTACATCACTAGCACTTATGAATGCAGGTGTACCAATCAAAGCATCTGTTGCTGGTATCGCGATGGGTCTAGTTAAAGAAGGCGACGATTTCGTTGTTCTTTCAGATATCTTAGGTGATGAAGATCACTTAGGTGACATGGACTTTAAAGTAGCGGGTACTTCAAACGGTATCACTGCACTACAAATGGATATCAAGATCGAAGGTATCACTAAAGAAATCATGCAAATCGCCCTTAAACAAGCGAAAGCAGCACGTCTACACATCTTAGGTGTTATGGACGAAGCGATTGCAGCACCTTCTGAAGAGTTATCTCAATTCGCACCACGCATCTACACTATGCAAATCCCTGCGAAGAAAATTGCTGAAGTTATCGGTAAGGGTGGCGCAACTATCCGTCAACTTACTGAAGAAACGGGCACAACGATTGAAATCGAAGATGACGGTACAATCAAGATCGCTGCAACTGACGGCATCAGCGCAAACGATGCAATCAAGCGTATCGAGCAATTAACTGCTGAACTAGAAGTAGGTACTATCTACACTGGTAAAGTTGTACGTATCGTTGATTTTGGTGCGTTCGTTAATATCCTTCCGGGTAAAGACGGTCTAGTGCACATTTCACAAATCAGCACAGAGCGTGTTAACAACGTAACTGACCACCTAAGTGAAGGCCAAGAAGTTAAAGTTAAAGTTCTTGAAGTAGATCGTCAAGGTCGTGTACGTCTAAGCATCAAAGAAGCTATGGAACCAGCTGCTGAAGAAAAAGCAGAAGAGTCTAAAGACGCTTAATGATGATTGAATAACCAGTTATTTGCTGGATATAAGAAAAAGGGGCTGTTTAGCCCCTTTTTTTATGCTTTAATGAAACCTATCCGCTTCGCCTTTGTCTACAGAGAATTCAGGTATTAAGGAATTTAATGATTTTTAAACACTTAGCATTGACCGCTGTGGCTATTTTTTCTTTAAGTGCATGTCAAACAACTTCACAACCTGAGTCAGTCCCTATTGTTAATGTGCCTTTTACCGCACCATTAGCGCCTGATTTTCGTAACGAAATTACGATTGCTCGCTATTCTGAATTACTAAACCGTGCTGATTTAAGTGCAGAGCAACAAGCCAAACTTTATTATGATCGCGGTGTATTATTTGACAGCTTAGGTATGTCGACCTTGGCGCGTATTGACTTTAACCGTGCGATTAAGCTCAAACCAGACCTAGCTGAGGTGTATAACTTCTTAGGTATTCACCACACACTAATGCAGCAGTATGAACAAGCTTATGAGTTCTTTGATTCGGCACTTGAGCTTAACGAGCAACACGAGTATGCCTATTTAAATCGTGGTATTGCCCTTTACTATGGTGATCGTCCATCACTTGCACAAGATGATTTACAGCAGTTTTTAAATCGTTCGCCAAGCGATCCTTATCGTGTGCTATGGCTTTATTTAGCTCAATCAGAAGCTGATAAAGCGCAGGCCTTAGTTGATTTAAAAGCTAACTCGCAGGGTGTTGATGAGTCTCAATGGGGTTACCAACTATTAGCACTTTATTTAGGTGACATTAGTGAGTTTGAGTTTTTATCTGGCATTATTGAAGGGGTGACTTCAGAGCAAGAGTATGCGCACCGCTTATGCGAAGCTTATTTCTACCTAGCGAAGATGCATCAAGCGGCGGGTGATAACTATCTTGCTACCGATTACTTTAGACTTGCCCTTGCCACCAATGTGCATGAGTTTGTTGAATACAAATATGCCCGTTTAGAGCTTGAGTTAATGGCTGGTGAAAACGCAAGCTAAGGTTTCTTTTACTGTTATTCTATTACTGAGCTTGGGTTTTGTTTCAAGCTCAGTATCTCGTTTTATTCCTGCTTACGCTTTTTACGCAAATACTACTCCTTCACAAGCAACAGCTATCTATTATTTGGCACCCAGTGCCATTAATTTGCAGCATTTAGTGCTGAGTAACTCACAGCTTCGCCAGTTAGCTACGTTTAATGATAGTAATGCTGCGTATCAGCTTGCGCTCAGATTTTTGCAGCAACATGATTACACCGCAGCAAAATTATGGTGGCAGCCTTACTTTGCTAAATTCAATTCAGCGCAGCAACAAACCTTAGCGGAGCAGCTAGTTAGAGCAAACCAGTGGCTCGATATAAGTTACCTAGGTAAAGCTGGCAAGTTACCTGACGGAGATGCTAAGCAAGCTTGGCTGTTGCAACAACAAATGCCGCTAGCTCAAATTTCCCCAGCTTATGCGCAGCAACAGCAATTCGCTTTATCAACAGCGACTTTACAAGCAAGTAGTCAGTGCCAATTTAATGTTTTAATGCTGACAGATCATTACAAAGGTATTGATACTTTAAAGCAGTATAAGCAGCAATATAGTAAAGCGCCTGAGCCTGCAAAAGGCAGCTTTTGTTTTACTGAGGTTGTTTATGTTGCCGATAAGTTTAGCTGTGATGGCAACGATGGGGCGCTTGAATGTAACTGGCAAAATGCGGCTGAGTATTCATGGCCTGAAGGTTTTGACTTTATTGTGATGATGTCAAAACAAGGGGCTGCTAATGTTCGCGGTGGCATTATGCATATAAACTCATCGCAATCCTACGCGGTATTTCTTCATGAGCTAATGCATTTTAATGGTTTTGAAGATGAATATGTTTTAGCAGAGCAAAAACAACAGTGGCTTTGTAAGCAACAGGGGCTAGTTGCGCCAAATCTATTTATTGCAAATGAGGTTCCCCCACCAAAAGGGTGGCAAAAAAGTATCGCTTGTAGCAACAAAAAAGCCTATAAACCAAGCCCTAATTGGTCGATTATGCAGTACCAAACTATGAGCCTGTCTGAGCAATACCGTGAGCTTTGGCAAAAACAAATTAACCAGCCCTTAACAAAGCCGATTCGGTTTTCTGAATATTTTGCCTTTTTAGGCTTAAAGCCAGTGTTTACAACAGCTTCCAAAGAGCATAAATTTTCTGACTAATCGTCTATTTATTGCTATTTTAGTATGCAAAGTGGTTAAATGTTGTGCGAATAGGTGTGTCTCCTATAGACAAAATAGCACCTGATCAGTATAACTATACGCATTGTAAGCTTTTTTTAAGCCAACTTTTAACCATCCAAATGAACAGTACGCAACTAATTAAAACTAGAGCGGTATTGATATTCTTATGACACTAAAAGGCTCCTAATTATGACTTTGCTCTGGATACCCCTGTTATCCTTAATCGGCAGTGTTATTTCATCCTGCACTTCAAAACTAACACGTAACCAAAGCACTGCTTTGACCATGTTAGCGCCTTTGATTGCCCTTGGAATTGTATTTTCGTATACCCCTGCAGTCTTTTCTGGCGAAACAATTCGCTACACTGCTGAGTGGATCCCTCTTTTAAACATGCAAGTCTCGTTTCGACTTGATGGTTTAACGTTACTCTTTTTATATATGATCTTGGGTATCGGTACCCTGGTGATTTTTTATGCGCGTTATTACTTGAGTAGTAGCGACTCAATGCCAAAGCTATACTGCTATTTAATGCTATTTATGACCGCAATGGTCGGCATCGTGATGTCGAATAATGTGATCCAGCTGTGGTTTTTCTGGGAGCTCACCAGTATTAGCTCGTTCTTATTGATTAGTTATTGGTGGCATAAGTCAGAAGCTCGCAAAGGCGCACGCATGGCACTTGCTATTACCGGTGCCGGTGGTCTTGCGTTACTAGCAGGTTTATTACTGATTGGTGATATTGTTGGTAGCTATAATCTTGATGTTATCTTAGCAAGCAAAGCACTTATTCAATCTCATGCACTTTATGAAGCTGCGTTGGTATTAGTGCTTTTAGGTGCATTTACTAAATCTGCACAATTTCCATTTCATTTTTGGTTACCACATGCGATGGCGGCACCGACACCAGTCAGTGCCTACTTGCACTCTGCAACCATGGTTAAAGCAGGTATCTTTTTATTAGCGCGTTTTTATCCAGCGCTATCAGGCACTGATACTTGGTTTATCTTAGTGGCAATGACGGGTCTGGCGACTTTATTGGTTGGCGCTTACATCGCGTTATTTAAGCATGATTTAAAAGGCTTGCTGGCTTATTCAACAATCAGCCATCTAGGTTTAATTACATTACTCTTAGGCTTAGATACTGAGCTTGCTACAGTGGCTGCTATCTTCCACATCATTAACCACGCAACCTTTAAAGCGTCGTTATTTATGGCAACGGGTATCATTGACCATGAAACTGGCACCCGTGATATGCGTAAACTTAATGGTATGTGGCGATTTATGCCGTATACCGCCACACTTGCTATGGTGGCAGCGGCAGCCATGGCGGGCGTGCCACTGTTAAATGGTTTCTTGTCGAAAGAAATGTTCTTTGCCGAAACTCTACATCAACAAGTGCTTGGCTCTATGTCGTGGTTAATACCAGTGTTAGCGACGATTGCTGGTGCACTCTCTGTTGCGTATTCAGCACGCTTTATTCACGACGTGTTTTTCAATGGCGACCCAATCGATTTGCCAAAACAGCCTCATGAGCCACCGCGTTATATGCGTGTACCAATCGAAATTTTGGTTGTGCTATGTTTACTCGTTGGTATGTTCCCGCACTTTGCAGTAAGCGATATTTTAGCTGCGGCGTCTTATGCTGTGCTTGGTGATGCAGCCCCTGATTATAAGCTATCAGTATGGCATGGCTTTAACTTACCACTGTTGATGAGCTTTATTGCAACAAGCGTGGGTGTGATGATTTATGTGCAGCGTAAGCATCTGTTCCATTTCCAAGCTTCATTGCCAACTTTGAATGCTAAGAAAGGCTTTGAGCGTGGCTTATATAGCTTAATTAAGTGGTCACAAGAAAAGATTAAACGTATCGAAAATGGCTCGTTACAGCGCTATGCCTTTGTAATGATTGCGGTGGTGCTCATGTGTGCGGGCTGGCCTTTATTTGAAATGCGCCTGTTAGCAGGAGCAAGTGAGTTAACGCCAATTGATTTCCATAATGCTATTGGTGCCGGCTTACTAATAATTGGTGCGCTGGCAACGGTTATTTGGCACCGCTCACGAATGATATCTTTGATTATGATTTCAATCGTAGGCCTGATGGTGTCTGTTGCATTTACTCGATTCTCTGCGCCAGATTTAGCGCTAACCCAGTTAACGGTTGAAGTTGTCACCGTAATGCTACTGATGCTTGCACTGTTCTTTTTACCACAGCGTACTCCGAAAGAATCAAGCTCACTGCGTATTCTGCGAGACTTGGGTATCTCATCGGCAATTGGTGTAGTCGTGGCGAGTATTTGTTATGCACTGCTGACAAGACCTCTTGAGTCAATTTCTGACTTCTTTGTTGCTAATGCAAAAACTGGCGGTGGTGGTACTAACGTTGTAAACGTTATCCTCGTTGACTTTAGGGGTTTTGATACCCTAGGTGAGATTACCGTATTGGGTATTGCTGCGTTAGGTATTTATAAGCTTCTTATTAACTTGCCGCTGTTTATGCCAGCAAGTGATAGTGAAGGGCGCCCATGGGCAAGAGAGCGTTACCCAATTCTACTGTCGAGTATTTCACAAAGCTTGTTACCACTTGCATTACTTGTGTCTGCGTATATTTTCTTACGTGGTCATAACTTACCAGGTGGAGGCTTTATTGCCGGACTGGTTACCGCGATTGCATTTATTTTGCAATATATGGCTAATGGTTCGCATTGGATTGCAGACAGATTTGACGTGAATTATCGTAAGATTATTGCGTCAGGTATTGCTATTGCATTATTTACAGGTATTGGAAGTTGGTTCTTTGAACGTCCATTCCTAACAACCTGGTTTGATTATTTTGATATTCCGCTAGTCGGCAAGACAGAACTTGCTAGTGCTATCGTATTTGATTTAGGTGTGTATTTAACTGTTGTAGGTGCAACGCTGATGATTTTAGCAAGTTTAGGTAAATTAACTGCTGATACACCCAAGCAAGAGGTAAATATTTAATGGAAGTATTGTACGCATCATGCGTCGGCGTGCTGGTTGCATGCGGAATTTACTTAATATTGCGGGCTCGTACCTTCCCAGTGGTACTCGGCCTTACTATGTTGTCGTATGCAGTTAACCTGTTTTTATTCTCTTCAGGTCGTTTAACTATTAACAAAGCCGCTGTACTTGGTACAGGTAGTGAGTATGCCGATCCACTCCCTCAAGCATTGGTTTTAACCGCCATTGTAATTGGCTTTGCGATGACCGCTTTTGTGGTTATTTTAGCGATTCGTGGCCGTGCTGACTTGGGTAATGACCATGTTGATGGCCATCTTGTTAAATCATCGAAGGAGCAAAAATGATTCAGCATTTAGCTTCTTTACCGATTTTAATTCCGATGTTGGCAGGCGTTATTTTACTCATGCCGCCATGTGGAAAAAACTTACATATCCGCCGTGTTTCGTCGGTTATTTTGTCGATTGTTACACTCTTGGTCAGTGCTTATTTATTATTTCACGTAAATAGTACTGCACCGCTTGTTTACGCAATTGGTGATTGGTCTGCACCATTTGGTATTGTGCTGGTTGCCGATAGGCTAGCAATGCTACTAGTGCTACTTACCAGTTTCCTTGGTGCGGTCGTAGTGCTTTATAGCTGTGCAGGTGATGATAAAAAAGGGAGCTTTTTCCATCCGTTAGTGCACTTTTTAGTGTTAGGTGTAAATGGTGCCTTTTTAACGGGCGATGTATTTAACCTGTTCGTATTTTTTGAAGTGCTGTTGATTGCTTCGTATTCATTATTGATGCATGCCGGCAATAAACATAGCACCCGAGCTGCACTGCAATACGTCATTTTAAACCTGATTGGTTCAAGCGTATTCTTAATTGCGCTGGGTGTACTTTATGGTGTGCTAGGCACATTGAACATTGCTGATTTAGCGCAAAAAGTACCACAGCTGACGGGTGATGATGTTTACCTTGCTAAAATTGGTGGCTTGCTGTTAATCGTGGTATTTGCGTTAAAAGGCGCGTTATTACCGTTACATTTATGGCTACCGAATACCTACGCCAGTGCAATGCCATTAGTTGCTGCATTATTCGCGATTATGACCAAGGTCGGTGTGTATGCCATGTTGCGCGTGTATACCGTAATATTTGGTGATAATGCTGGTGAGCTTGCTCATATGGCACAGCCTTGGTTATGGGGCTTAGCACTAGCGACCATCGTAATGGGTGGTATTGGTGTATTAGCGAGTCAAGATTTTAGAAAGCTTATTGCGAATCTGGTGGTTGTATCTGTCGGTACTTTAGTGGCATTGGTTGCGATTCAAAATGTTGCTGCAACCGCGGCATTACTTTACTACTTAGTGCATTCAACCATTATTTGCGCTGCACTATTCTTAATTGCGGATTTAATTGCTCAGCAACGTGGTAAAGTTGCCGACCGGTTAGTCGCAGGGCGCGCCGTTGCACAGCCATATTTACTTGGTACTTGTTTTGTAGTGGCTGCGCTTGCTGTTGTGGGTATGCCACCGTTATCTGGCTTTGTCGGCAAAGTATGGATTTTAAAGAGCACGCTAGATAGCGAAAAAGCCATGTTGTTTTGGCCAATCTACCTAGTGTCTAGTTTAGCGTTATTAGTGGCGGTTTCACGAGCTGGTACTAGCTTATTTTGGGATCACACCCATAAAGACAGTGAAGCAATTGAAGGCACTAAAGCACACCCTGTTAAAGTGATAGCTGTAGTTGCATTACTTACGTGTTCACCTTTAATGGTTGTGTTTGCAGGACCTATTTCAGACTATATGTTAGCAACATCAGAGCAGTTGTTTGATATCAACACTAGCATCAACGCTGTATTACAAGGAGGCCAATAATGCGTTTAGAAGCTCGCTTTCGTTGGTTGCCAACACCATTTCGCAGTGTTTTATTATTCATTGTATGGCTGTTGTTAAATAACAGTGTGTCGCCAGGACACCTGTTTTTAGCTGCATTTTTTGCCATTACTATTCCGTGGATCACATTCCCATTTCGTGATCCTCAGCCGCTTATTGTTAGGCCAGGTCTTGCGTTTAGGCACTTATTGTTAGTGCTGTACGATATTGTGACTGCTAACTTACAAGTAGCCCTGTTGATCCTTGGGCCAACGAAAAAGTTACGCCCAGGTTTTATCAAAGTACCGTTGGATTTAAGCCATGAAATGCCAATCACTATTTTGGCCAGCACAGTATCTTTAACACCAGGTACAGTGAGTGCAGAGGTTTATCCTATTCCTGAATCACTCGAAGAGGGCGAAGAAATTCAGCAGCGCTACTTATTGATTCATGTACTCGATTTAGCTGATGAACAAGCGTTAATTAATACTATTAAGCAGCGCTACGAAGCACCGCTTAAGGAGATTTTTCGATGCTAGATACCGTTTTTCTAATTGTTTTTGCAATGATAGCCATATCTTTATTGTTAAACCTATGGCGTTTAATTGTTGGGCCGTCGGTACCTGATCGTATATTGGCTTTAGATACTATGTTCATAAATACCATTGCTTTAATTATTCTTTATGGCATGAGCATGGGCACCGATTTATATTTTGAAGCCGCATTATTAATCGCCATGCTTGGCTTTGTGAGCACTGTAGCTGTATGTAAATACCTGCTGCGTGGCGATATTATTGAATAAGGTAGCAAATGATGAGTGAATGGATTGTATCAATCTTATTATTAATTGGTGGTTGCTTTATTCTTATAGGTTCAATCGGACTTGTGAAAATGCCTGACTTTTTTATGCGCCTGCACGGCCCAACTAAAGCAACAACGCTTGGCATGGCATCACTGCTAATTGCTGCCATGGTGTATTTTAGCTACACCCACGATGGCATCAGTGTGAAAGAAATTTTGATTTCAATTTTCTTACTGATCACCGCACCTATTAGCGGCTATATGCTGATCAAATCAGCCATCCACCACAAGCTTCGTGCTAAAGATGGCACCAAGGGCCTCGATAACATCGAAGAAGATTAATACTAGCTCGCAACAATAGTTAAGCGAATTGGTGTGATATCTGAGTAACCAGAACAATGTGATCTACTACTGTGGCTTTTATTGCGCTCGTAGATCGCATAAAATGCCCCGTCATTTAGTACAGTAGGTAAATAGAGCATTATGCGAGTAGCACTTGGAGTAGAGTACAACGGCGCGCGTTACAGTGGTTGGCAACGTCAATCACACGTCAATAGCGTACAACAAGAAGTAGAAACGGCGTTGTCGCGTATTTGTAATCATCCAGTCGAAATAGTTTGTGCAGGCCGCACCGATGCGGGTGTACATGGCACTGGGCAGGTGATCCATTTTGATACTCACGCTGAGCGTGAAATGGTCGCGTTTACGATGGGTATGAATACCTTACTGCCAAAAGATATTGCTATTCGCTTTGCCAAGCCTGTAAGCGAAGACTTTCATGCTCGTTTTAGTGCCACAGCGCGTCGTTATCGCTATGTGATTTATAATTACACCTATCGCGGCGCTATCATGAGTGAAGGGGTGACCCATTTTCATCACCCATTAGACGAAACTAAAATGCAAGAAGCCTGTCAGTATTTAATAGGTGAGCATGATTTTACTTCGTTTAGAGCACTACACTGCCAAGCCAATACAGCTAATCGTACTATTCACCATTTATCGGTAAAACGCCAAGGTGATTATGTGATCATTGATATCAAAGCCAATGCGTTTTTACATCACATGGTACGAAACATTACCGGGTGTTTGATGGACATTGGTCTTCATAAGCATGAACCTGTGTGGTTAAAAGAATTACTTGATTTAAAAGAGCGCGCTAAGGCAAGTGCAACAGCAAAAGCCGCTGGCCTTTACTTAGTTGACGTGGATTACCCAGAACATTTTGGCATTCCTAAAACACCATTAGGGCCTTTGTTTTTACCTGATTCAGACGGTTAGACTTTAGTGGACTACTACTAAGACCAGTTTTTTATATCGTCTGCGGGTAATTCATGTTTTAATTGAAAAAATCTGTCTGTTTATTTGTTATCAGAAACACAAGCGAGTGTTTCCAATTAAACAGACTGCGACACAGAACAGCATTAAGAGAGTTGCAAATGAGTTGGTTAGAAAAAATCTTACCTAAAACGACTAAATCATCAGGTCGTAAAGAAATCCCAGAAGGGGTTTGGGCTAAGTGTACAGACTGTGATTCAATTTTATATAAAGCAGAACTAGAAAAAGCACTCAACGTGTGTCCTAAGTGTGATCACCACATGCGTTTAAGTGGCCGTAAACGTCTTGAAAACTTTTTAGATGATGCTGATCGCCAAGAAATTGGTGCAGAGCACGAACCAAAAGACGTATTAAAGTTTAAAGATTCTAAAAAATATTCTGACCGTATTACCCAAGCACAAAAAGCAAGCGGCGAAAAAGACGCACTTGTAGCAATGAAAGGCCGCCTAAAAGGTATTCCTGTTGCTGCTGTTGCTTTTGAGTTCTCGTTTATGGGTGGTTCAATGGCGTCAGTAGTAGGTGCTCGTTTTGTTGAAGCTGTAGATCAATGCTTAGAGCACAACATGCCACTTATTTGTTTCTCTGCATCAGGCGGCGCGCGTATGCAAGAAGCACTTATGTCGTTAATGCAAATGGCTAAAACAAGTGCTGCACTTGCAAAAATGAGCGAAAAAGGCTTACCGTTTATTTCAGTATTAACTGATCCAACAATGGGTGGTGTATCTGCATCATTGGCAATGCTTGGTGATGTAAACGTTGCTGAACCTAAAGCGCTAATCGGTTTTGCGGGTCCTCGTGTAATCGAGCAAACAGTTCGTGAAACGCTTCCTGAAGGTTTCCAACGCAGTGAATTCTTGCTAGAGCATGGTGCAATCGACATGATTGTAGACCGTCGTGAAATGCGTGACACCCTTGCACGTATCTTAGCGAAATTTATGAACTTGCCTTCTACTGAACAAGAGCATAGAGTAGCGTAAATTTCAGCTTAACTGATTAAACGCTATGACAGAAATCCTTCCTAGCCAATCATCAAGCCTTGATGATTGGCTTTGTTATTTAGAAAGTGTCCATCCTGCTAATATCGAAATGGGTTTAGAGCGCGTAGAACGCGTGGCAAACCAAGTCGGCTTACTCGATACATCAAGCAAAATAATCCTCATTGCAGGCACCAACGGTAAAGGGACTACAGCCCGTTGCCTAGAAAGCTTATTACTTGCACAGGGTTACAGCGTCGGTACTTATGCTTCGCCGCATCTTATTCGTTATAACGAGCGCGTACGCATTAATGGCCAAGAGCTTGACGATCAATTCCATGTTGATGCTTTCGATATGCTTGAAAAAGGCCGTGGTGACACGCAGCTTACTTATTTTGAGTACGGTACATTAGGTGCACTGGCTATTTTCAAACGTCACGCCGTTGATTATGTGCTGCTAGAAGTGGGGCTGGGTGGCCGTTTTGATGCGACTAATATCGTGAACCCACATGCTTGTGTGATCACCACCATAGATTTAGACCATAAAGAATACCTAGGTGATACTCGAGAACTTGTTGGTTACGATAAAGCCGGTATTTTCCGTACCAACACACCAGCTATTGTTGGCGATTTAGCGATTCCGCATACAGTGACTGATCATGGTAATGAAATTAACGCTGATATGGTGTTATCAGGCCGTGACTTCATATTCACAGAAGACAGTGAAGGCTTTAACTGGCAGTACCAAGGTAAAGATTGGCGCTTAGCTAAGCCTGCTATCCCTTGTCAAAATGCAGCAACCGCGTTGACCTTACTTGCAAAGCTTGAGCTACTACCAAGCGAGCAACAAGTGCGTGATTGCTTAGCGAATCTGACTGTAGAAGGGCGCTTTCAGCAGTTAAGTGAGCAGCCGCTTATTTTTACCGATGTTGCGCATAACCCTGAGTCAGCTCGATATTTGGCACGCAAATTAAGCGTGTATAAAGATCAAGGGTTTAAAATTCATGCATTAGTCGCTATGCTTGCAGATAAAGATAAGGTGGCTGCAATGTCGGCCGTGGCAAATGTTGTTGACCAGTGGTCGTTAGCAAGTTTAGATTGTTTTCGCGGCGATAAAGTTGAGAATCTTGCTAAAGCACTAGCCGAAACCACATCAACAGCGCCTAGTACGCACTATGAGAGTGTTGAAACTGCGCTAGATACGTTATTACCAAATGTTGATGAAAACACGTTAGTGATTGTGTTCGGTTCGTTTATAACTGTGGCTGCAGCCATCAATTACTTTAAAAAATAGAGAGGAAATCGGTGAACGCAGGGTTTATTAATCGCTTAGTAGGCACCACGATTGTGGTTGTGGCGGCTATTGTCTTCATTCCAAACATTTTGGATGGTGAGAAGGTTCATTATAAAGAAGGCTTTAAAGCTATTCCTGAACGCCCTGAGTTCACTACGATAGACTTGCAAGAGGTGATTGATAATAAAGTCGCCTCTGCCGAGCAACCTTCGCAAATCCCGGTTGAAGATACGCAAGCAAACGATGCTGATCTTGTCGCAAATGAAACCCAGCAAATTGATACTGCACCGCAAATGGTTGAAGCTTCAACTGATGAGCCGGTAATTAACAAAGCTGAGCCGAAAGTTGCAGTGCAAGAGCCTGCCAAGCCAGTCGCTAAAGCCCCTGAGCCAACCCGTAAGCCAGAAGAGAACCTCACACAAATGGCTTATGTTATTCAACTGGGCAGTTTTTCTCACGCACCTAATGTGAAATCACTACAAGAAAAATTAAAAGCGAATGGTTTCAAAACCTTTACGCGTCCAATCAAAACCCCGAACGGCACACTGACAAAAGTCTTTGTAGGTCCTTCACTTAGCAAAAAAGAGTTAGAAAGTAAGCTTCCTGAGTTAAAGCAGTTAACCAAGTTAAACGGCAAAGTTACTCAGTTTGAAATTACAAAATGATCTGGTATTTTGAGTATACCTCTTATAGAATGCGCCCCAAATTAACGACTAGTTGGTTCTTATGATCTGGGTTGATTACGCCATACTTGGCATTATTGCACTATCCACTATCATCGGCTTAATACGTGGCTTTGTAAAAGAAGCAATGTCATTAGCTGTATGGGCTGGCGCATTTATCATCTCTAGTTTGTTTTACCAATATTTAGCATCCTTCCTAACAAGTATTTCAGAACCCCTTTTAAGAAATGCAGCCGCAATAGCCATATTATTCTTTGCGACACTCCTGTTGGGTGGGTTACTAAACTATATTTTAGGTGAACTTGTACAACGTACTGGTTTATCTGGCACAGACCGTGTTTTCGGCATAGTGTTTGGTGCTCTTCGTGGCGTGTTGGTCGTAAGCGCGTTACTCTTCTTTCTTGATGCTTTTACCGGTGCACCTAATACGCATTGGTGGGGCAACTCTATTTTGATTCCAGAATTTGGCTTTGTTGTTGAGTGGTTCTTCTCGTACCTCGAAAACAACTCGAGCTTTTTAAATTCTGTAAACCGTTAATCGGCGAGGATAAATTTAATGTGTGGTATCGTTGGCATAGTCGGAACTTCTCCTGTTAATCAGGCGTTATATGACGGCTTAACTGTTTTGCAACACCGCGGTCAAGATGCAGCTGGCATCATTACCATTGAAAACAACACGTTTAGCTTACGTAAAGCCAATGGCCTTGTAAAAGATGTATTTCATACCCGTCATATGAAACGTCTGCAAGGTACAATTGGTATTGGCCATGTTCGCTACCCGACAGCTGGTTCTTCTAGCTCGTCTGAAGCGCAACCTTTCTATGTTAACTCGCCATTTGGTATCGCACTTGCGCACAATGGTAACTTAACAAACGCAGAAGCATTAAAGCAGCAATTATTTTCAGAAGCTCGCCGTCATGTTAATACAACATCTGACTCTGAAATTTTACTTAACATCGTGGCACATGAGTTAAGCAAATCAAATAAGCTAAAACTTGATGCTGAAGATATCTTCACTGCGATTACTGAAGTGAATAATAAAGTAACCGGTGGTTACGCAACGATTGCAATGATCATTGGTCACGGTATTGTTGCGTTTCGTGATCCGAACGGTATTCGCCCATTAGTATTTGGTAAGCGTGAAACAGCAAATGGTACTGAGTACATGTTTGCATCAGAAAGCGTTGCTTTAAAAACAGATGGCTTTGAGTTTGTTCGTGACGTTGCACCAGGTGAAGCAATTTACGTAACTGAAGATGGTCAACTTTTCTCACAAGCGTGTGCTGAAAAAGCAACTTACTCGCCGTGTATCTTTGAGTTTGTTTACTTTGCACGCCCAGATTCAACAATTGACCGTATGTCTGTTTATGCAACACGTGTAAACATGGGTACTAAGTTAGGTGAGAAAATCGCACGTGAATGGGCTGACAAAGACATCGACGTGGTTATTCCAATTCCAGAAACATCATGTGACGTAGCACTTGAGATTGCATCAGCCCTTAACCTGCCATACCGCCAAGGTTTTGTTAAAAACCGCTACATTGGCCGTACGTTTATCATGCCAGGCCAAGAAATGCGTAAGAAGTCAGTTCGTCAAAAACTGAATGCCATTGACCGTGAGTTCAAAGGTAAAAACGTATTACTTGTTGATGACTCAATTGTTCGTGGTACAACGTCAGCGCAAATCGTTGAAATGGCCCGAGAGTCAGGTGCGAAGAACGTTTACTTCGCATCAGCAGCGCCAGAGATTCGTTTCCCGAACGTTTACGGGATTGATATGCCATCGGCAGCTGAGCTAATTGCTCATGGCCGTGAAGTTGAAGATATCAACGCCAGCATTGGTGCAGATGGTCTTATCTATCAATCGCTAGATGATTTAATCTCAGCAGTAAGCCAAGAAAACCCAGAAATCACCCGTTTTGAAACATCAGTATTTGATGGTCAATACATCACAGGTGATATCGACCAAGATTACCTAAACCACATTGACCGTTTACGTAATGATTCAGCGAAATCAACTCGTGAAAATGCGATGTCAGCAAGTTTAGAGTTACATAACCAAGAAGAAAACAGCGCTGATTAATCAGCCTTGATTTGATTGGTATAAAAAAGGAGCTTCACAGCTCCTTTTTTGTTTATGGAAAGAAAGGAAAATAACAATGAACTCAAGTAAACATAGGGTGGACAATTCCGTTAGTCCATAAAATAGCTGTCGCAGCTAAAATAATTACCAATAAAATCAGCCCGCACGTGACTACTGAACTGGCATAGATAAAACCTCGCTCTTCAGGAATATGCATTAAAATTGGCACTCCTGTATAGAGCAAGTAAACTGAGTAGGCCAGTGCTACAAGACCTACACACACCACAAACCATAGCTCAGGTAAGAATGCCGCAAATGAAGACATAAATACTGGCGTGGCAGTATACGCAGCAAGTTCTAGGGTTTGTGTAAAGGTGGGTTTTGCACCAAAGGTCACTGCCATCCAATGAGCTAAGTATGCAAGTGCAAACACGCCCGCAATTAGTGCAAAGTACATCGCAACCGCGATAAGTAATGCACTATCATGGGTTAGATATACTGCTTCACCTGCGCCAATACTCCAGCCCAAATAAACTGATGAATAGTAGCCCATGAGTGAAGGGATACAAGCAATTAATAAAATGTGCGATAAGCTATAGCGCAAGCTTTCGTGACGGTTATCAATTGTCTGCCATTCTTCGAGTGGGTGAGCGTATAAGCCCCATAAGTGGTTTAGAATCATAATTATTGCCCCTGTAAAAAAGGAATATGAGCTGCTTTATTTTTGTACAGCTTTGATTAAGTTATGGTTCAGTAATTAAATCTTGTCAAGAAGCTGAAATAATCGATATAGCCGATTAAATGTAACTCTTTAGTGCATATAGAAAATTACTTTGCACTGATGTGGGTCATGGAATGCGGGCTAATTTATGTGATAAAATCGAATTAAGATTTTTGATGAGAAGTTATTCAGTGCCTTATTCTGATTTATTAGCGCCCATTCATTCTTTTTTAAAGTGCGAAACGCCTGATGAGTGGATTGCTGCGGCAACCAAAAAAGAAAACTTAGATGTGGTTTTAATTGATCACCTAATTTGTGAATTAAAAGCAGCTCAGTCTGCGATGTTTTTAATTCGTAAGTATGCAGTTGATAAAGAAAGTAGTGATGCGTTGCTTGAGTGGTTAAAACCCTTTGAAACGCTTGTTTATAAGCGTGAAGGTGATTGGCGAGAGCTTGCAGATAAAAACAAGCTGACTAAATCAATGATCCCAAAATCGAATTCACCTTATGGGCAAGACCTTATCGATAAAATGGTGATGCTTATAAAAGAAGAGCTCCATCACTTTTATCAAGTGCTTGAGATCATGGATGAATACGGCATTGAATATAAAAGCATTACCCCATGTCGTTATGCCAAAGGAATGCTGCGCCATGTAAAAACTTACGAGCCTGATGCTTTGGTAGATAAATTAATTATCGGTGCTTACATCGAAGCCCGCTCATGCGAGCGTTTTGCTAAATTAGCCCCGCATGTTGATAAGCGCTTAGGTGACTTTTATATTTCATTATTGCGCTCTGAAGCGCGTCATTACCAAGACTATTTAACTCTTGCACAAGAAATCAGTGAGTTTGATATCACGGAGCGTGTGGAATTTTTTGGTCAGCTTGAAGCTGAGCTTATATCAACTCCTGACGAAGACTTTAAATTTCATAGTGGTGTGCCAGCTTAGGTAAGCTTTTTTGAGTACCTATGTATTACAAGTAAGCTCAGTTCCTTAAAATTTGAATTCTTATTACCGCAACTAGCGCAGGTTTCTGCTTAATAATTGAGTTAATTGACGAGTTTGCTCGTCAGTAAACTCATAGCTTTGAAGAATTTCTTCTAGTTCACCTGAAGCCACAATCGCTTTTAGACCTAAATGTAAGCTACGTTGAAATTGCATTGCTTGGGGATGATGTTTGTCGCTGATCACGTGTAAATTTTGCGTAGCTAAAGTCGGGGTAATATATTCAACTTCTACTTGCTTTGCTTGTTGTAACCGCTCGCTGTTGCTGAGCCAATACAAAGCGACTTCTTTTGTGCCTGCAACTAAATCAACGCGGCCATGTTTTAGTAGTAATAAGCTATCAATTAAGCTATAAGTGGTTGTTACAGTAAGCTCTGGGTGTTGTTCAAACTCTGGGCTAACTGCATAGTCTTCTCCTTTACTAATCGTATAGGGTTTTAGTGAATATAGTGAGCCAGTAAAAGTTATCTCGCTGCCTGCGCGTTTAAAAAGTACTGTGTGAGCTGTCGCAAGAGGTTGTGAATAAATAAAGCTTCGCGTTCTTAACTCAGTATAATAAGCTCCGAGTACTGCCACACGTCTATGTCGTTTTGCCAGTTTTAATGCTCGAGCCCATTGAGTATATTCGATAGAGGCTTTTTGATTTTGTGTTTTCAGTGCTACGATGATCACTTCATGAAGCCAGCCAGGCTTGTGTTGTTCACCAATAAAATAGGGTGGGAATGGTTCAGTGACCAATTGCCAAGTTTGGCAGTGGACTGAAAAGCTGAACAGTAAACAGCAACAGAAAAGGCTTAATCGGTTCATAAACAGAGAAGGTATTTAACATTACTGTTTACAGCATAGTTAAAAATACGCTTATTTAAAGGGCGTATGGACTAGTTTTTGTTTTTCAGGGGTAGCTCTTAAGTATGAACCTTGTTCATACCAGTCACCCAGTACAGTGCGGGTTAGCGTTTTACCATTTATATTATAGTGATGCACATTGGGGCGGTGGGTATGACCGTGGATCATATTAGCAACCTGATGCTTTTCAAACATGGCTAAAACCGCATCTTCAGTTACATCTAAAATCTCTAATGCTTTGCCAGCTTGGCTTTGTTTTGATTTTTCGCGGGCGTTGCGGGCAATTTTCTTACGATACCAAAGCGGCATAGCAAGCATTAGTTTTGGCCACCACCAACCACGGCTTTTTTTACGAAACTTTTGGTATTCAATATCTTGAGTGCACATTTCATCACCGTGCAAGATAACTGTAGGAGTTCCGTATAAATCAATAACAACTTGTTCAGGTAGTAAAGTCATACTTGCGCTTTTAGCATAGTCTTCTCGCATAATGAAATCGCGATTACCATGGATAAAAAACACCTCAGTACCACTTTCACTGACTTGGCTTAAACGTGCGGCAACACTCTTTGAAAGGTCAGTTTGATAGTCATCACCGACCCATACTTCAAAAAAATCACCCAAAATATACAGCGCATCAACGTCATCATTAATAATCTTGTTATCAAGAAAATCAAAAAATGCCGCAGTGATGTCTGGGCGGTTTTCTGTTAAATGGAGGTCGGCAATAAAATAACTTTGTTTCATGGTTACTCGCAAAAAAGCGGGCAACAGGCCCGCTTAAAAAGACTAAACGATTAAATTAGCTAACCGTTACTTTTTCGATGATGACATCTTCAAGAGGTACGTCTTGGTGGAAACCAGCGCTGCCAGTAGCAACACCTTTGATTTTGTTTACCACGTCCATACCTTCAACAACTTCTGCGAACACGCAGTAGCCCCAGCCTTGTGATGTTTCACTGCTGAAGTTTAAGAAGTCATTGTCGTTAACGTTAATGAAGAACTGCGCAGTTGCTGAGTGTGGATCCGGCGTACGTGCCATTGCTAATGTGCCCACTTTATTTGCAAGGCCGTTGTTTGCTTCATTTTCGATAGGGTTGTTTACTTCTTTTTGAACCATACCCGGCTCAAAACCACCGCCTTGTACCATAAAACCATCGATTACTCGGTGGAAGATAGTACCGTTGTAAAAGCCAGCGCTGGCATACTCTAAGAAGTTTTTAACTGTGTTTGGTGCATCGCTTTCGTGCATCTTGATTGTGATGTCACCAAAGTTTGTGTGTAGTACAACCATGAGGTTTCCTATATCAGGTTTAATAATGGGGCTATTTTATAGTAGTTGTGTTTGATTAACAAAGAGCTTGTTTAAAACGATTAACAAACTGCTTATTCAATTGATAAAGCGCTAGAGCAGCGGCTTTGCAAGTGTTACCATAGAGAATCTCGAAACACCGTTAAGGACATTTTATAAATGGTACAAATTTACAACACACTTACGCGACAAAAAGAGCAGTTTAAACCCCTTGTTGATGGCAAAATCGACATGTACGTGTGTGGTATCACCATTTATGATTACTGTCACATCGGTCATGCTCGTACTTTCGTTGGTTTTGACGTGATTGTTCGTTACCTACGCCACATTGGTTACGATTTAAAATATGTTCGTAACATCACAGATGTTGATGACAAAATCATTAAGCGTGCTAACGAAAATGGTGAGTCAATTAATGACTTAACGACTCGTATGACTAAAGCCATGCATGAAGATTTCGACAGCTTAAATATGCTGCGTCCGGATGTTGAGCCTACAGTAACAAACCATATGGATGAAATCATCGCGATGGTTGAGCGTCTAATTGCCAAAGGCCATGCGTATGTTGCTGCAGATGGTGATGTATTGTTTGACGTATCAACCTTTGAGCAATATGGTGCTTTATCACAACAAGACCTAACCATGCTACAGGCTGGTTCACGTGTTGAAGTTGCACAAGATAAGCAAGATCCACTTGATTTCGTGCTTTGGAAAAAAGCCAAGCCAGAAGAGCCGTCATGGTCTTCACCATGGGGTGAGGGTCGTCCTGGTTGGCATATCGAATGTTCAGCAATGAGCTCTAAGCACTTAGGCGAACATTTTGATATTCACGGTGGTGGTTCAGATTTACAGTTCCCGCACCATGAAAACGAAATTGCTCAGTCATGCTGTGCAAATAACGGCAAATACGTGAATACGTGGATCCACACAGGTATGGTACAGGTTAATAAAGAGAAGATGTCTAAGTCATTAAACAACTTTTTTACCGTACGTGACGTATTAAAAGAGTACGATGCTGAATCAGTTCGTTATTTCTTAATTTCAGGTCATTACCGTAGCCAGCTTAACTATTCGCAAGAAAACCTTGAGCAAGCACGTTCGTCACTTGAACGTATTTACACTGCATTGCGTGGCGTAACGCCAATCGAGTGCGATTTAGCTAGCAATGAATATGTGGCTAAATTCAGAAAAGCGATGGATGATGACTTTAACACACCAGAAGCACTACCCGTGTTATTTGAACTAGCAAAAGAGCTAAACCGTGTTAAAGACAGCGATGCAGAGCAAGCTGGTAAGCTCGCTTATGTACTGCGCAGTGTTGCAGAGGTACTAGGCGTTGCACAACAAGACCCAGAAGCCTTTTTACAAGGTGGCCAAGCTGATGATGAAGTAGCACACATCGAAGCGTTAATAGCAAAACGTAATGAAGCCCGCGCAAACAAAGATTGGGCGGCAGCTGATGAAGCCCGCGATGCATTGAATGCACTTGGTGTGGTACTCGAAGATTCTGCTGGTAAAACAACGTGGCGTAAAGCCTAAGTATCCATCGAAAGATAACTCATTAAAAAAGGTTGCCTACGAGGCAACCTTTTTTGTTTTTAATTAGATACAGCTATTGACCTCAACTGCACTTGAGCTTTTACCTTGCCATCTCTTCGTATTAACAAGGACAGACATTGAATATTTTACTTGCCATGATCCCCGCCTTTTTATGGGGCACCACCTATGCAGTAACCAAATATGCCACACCTGATTGGCCGCCACTTTTATTAGGCGCATTGCGTGCACTACCTGCAGGGTTGTTACTTTTATTACTTAAACCTAGTTTGCCAACCCGTTCGCAGTGGCCAAGTTTGTTAACGCTAGGTGCTGTGAATATCGCGTTGTTTTTTGCCTTTATTTTTATCATGGCAGTAAACCTTCCTGCAGCTATAGCTGGGGTAGGGATGGTGTCTGTGCCGGTTGTTGCTTTGATATATGCTTGGCTTACTAAAGGACAGCGCCCTGCAAAAATTCAAGCATTCTGTGCTATGGCGCTGGTGGTATTGGCATGGTTGTTGTTTGACCCAGCACACGTGTCATTAAATGTATTGGGAGTGGCTGCTTTATTTGGGGCCTTACTGACTATTGTGATTGGTAGCACCTTGGTACAGAGTTTGTCGGTGCATATTCATTGGTGGGTTGTGCTTACCTGGCAGTTAATCATTGGCGGCACTATTTTATTATTGGCTGCGTTTATTGATGGCAGTTTACTTCACCCAGAACAATACCAAGTGGTATTTGAGCCTATCTCAGCGCTGCAATATTCGGCATTATTTTGGTTAATCGTGCCCAATACTGCCATCGCTTATATTCTGTATGTTTGGTTATTAGGACGCATGACTGTAGCTGAGTTTTCATTCGGAACGATAGCTAACCCAATTGCGGGAATCGTATGCGCTGTTTTACTCATAAACGAACAATATCAAGACTGGCAATACCTATTGATGTTTATGATGATTGTGTTTTCAGTGCTCCCCCAGATGTTAAAGCTCAGACTGTTCAAACTACAAAAAACTTAAAATCAAAAAAGGCTGCCAATTGGCAGCCTTTTGCAATAATTTAGCTCTTCTTAGCTGTGGTACTTTTCACACGCTTCAAGGGTGTTTTCGATTAAGCTTGCCACAGTCATTGGACCAACACCACCTGGTACTGGTGTAATGAAATGTGCTTTTTGTTCAGCGATATCGTATTCAACATCACCAACAAGCTTGCCAGATTCAAGGCGGTTAATACCTACATCGATTACGATAGCACCTTCTTTAACCCAATCACCCGGAATAAACTCAGGTTTACCCACCGCTACAACTAATAAATCGGCGCGGCGAACATGCGTTTCTAAATCTTGAGTAAACTTATGACACACCGTTGTTGTACAGCCTGCAAGTAAAAGCTCAAGTGACATAGGACGACCAACAATGTTTGATGCACCAACAACAACTGCGTGCATACCTTTGTAGCGAACACCGGTAGAGTCAAGTAGGGTGATAATCCCTTTTGGCGTACAAGGGCGAAGTGCCGGCATACGCTGAGCTAAACGACCAATGTTATAAGGGTGGAAACCATCAACATCTTTATGTGGTGTGATGCGTTCAAGAATTTTTTCAGCATCAAGACCTTGTGGTAAAGGTAACTGTACTAAGATACCGTCTACTTCTTTGTCTTCGTTTAGTTGATCTATTAATGCAAGTAAGTCTTGCTCAGTTGTGTCGCCAGGTAAATCGTAAGACTTAGATACAAAGCCGACTTCTTCACATGCTTTACGTTTAGAACCAACATACACTTGGCTAGCTGGATCTTGACCAACTAACACAACTGCTAGTCCTGGAGCGCGTAATCCATTCGCTACACGCTCTGCAACTCGCTCTGCTACATTGCTGCGTACTTGTTTAGCTATTGCCTTACCATCGATGATGTTTGCCGTCATGGGTGACCTTTAATTGGGGTTAGTTAACTTGATACTGATACATCTAAATATGATTATCCAATAAAGGGGGCGTGGATACACAAATCATGTTTGTTTGATCATATTTATTTATGCTGCGTATTTTCGCAGAAAAGCATCATAGCGCCAAGATGCAATCTTATATAAAGCGCTACTTTATAAAAAAGAGTTCAAATTTTAGCTTATATTTGCAATATTTAACCATTATGAACTAAAAGTGACCGATTGAATTATTTTCTTAAAAAAATGTTTGACCTGACTCGGTCAAATCACTATTATGCACCCCGTTGTTAACGAGGTCACTCGCAAACAACAGTAAGCATCGGCGATTAGCGCAGTTTGGTAGCGCACTTGGTTTGGGTCCAAGGGGTCGCAGGTTCAAATCCTGCATCGCCGACCACTTCTTCTTTAAGAAGCGGCGCTTACAGGCAAACTTATGAAGTTTTCGATGCGCCCGTAGCTCAGCTGGATAGAGCAACGCCCTTCTAAGGCGTTGGTCGAAGGTTCGAATCCTTCCGGGTGCGCCATTTGAAAATATGTAAATACCGTGGTGATTGTAGCTCAGTTGGTAGAGCCCCGGATTGTGATTCCGGTTGTCGTGGGTTCGAGCCCCATCAGTCACCCCAATTTACTCTAAGATATCGGCGATTAGCGCAGTTTGGTAGCGCACTTGGTTTGGGTCCAAGGGGTCGCAGGTTCAAATCCTGCATCGCCGACCACTTTTAGAAAGTTCAAGGTCAAAGAACGATTGGTTTGGGTATATCCAATTCAGTCGAAGGTGTAAATTTTGCATCGCCGACCACTTCTTAAGCGGTATTTATTTTCAAAACTTCTCTCAGTATCGGCGATTAGCGCAGTTTGGTAGCGCACTTGGTTTGGGTCCAAGGGGTCGCAGGTTCAAATCCTGCATCGCCGACCACTTTTAAAGAATTATGGTCAAAGAACGATTGGTTTGGGTATATCCAATTCAGTCTCAGGTTCAAATCCTGCATCGCCGACCACTTCTAAATTTCTAAACACATCCTTTAATTCAGCTTAATTCTCCTTTGTTATTTTGTTGCGTTCGTTTTTTACGCATTTAAACGCTGATTGCTGCTATATACGCCAAATAATTGCCCCCCAGACTCGACTATCATAAATATTAGGTTATAATGCCGCGTCTATTGTTTAACATAGTGCCCATAGGGGCAAAGCAGCAATGGTATCTCATGGTTACAATGCGCCGTTTTAAGTTGAAATTTTCAGCGTTAAAACTTGCTATCACTCATGGAGATCACCTTGTTTGTAAGGAAGGCGAACAGTCGCCAAAATTGAAGATTGAGGTAAATCATGCAAGTTTCTGTTGAGACGACTCAAGGCCTTGAGCGCCGTCTGACCATCACCGTTCCTGCAGAGAACGTTGAGACTGAAGTAAAAAAACGCTTACAACAACTGTCTAAAACCCAGCGTATCGATGGTTTCCGTCCTGGTAAAGTACCAGCGTCTATCATCAACAAGCGTTACGGTGCTGCAGTACGTCAAGAAGTTGCTGGCGAATTAATGCAACGCAACTACATCGAAGCAATCGTTTCTGAAAAAATTAACCCAGCTGGTTCACCTACTTTCGCTCCTAAAGCGTTAGAAGCTGGTAAAGATTTAGAATTCGATGCAACTTTCGAAGTTTACCCAGAAGTTGAAATCCAAGGTTTAGATAAAATCGCTGTTGAAAAGCCAGCTGTATCTGTAACTGACGAAGACCTAGCTAACATGCTAGAAACTCTACGTAAGCAACACGCTTCTTGGGCTGAAGTTGACGCAGCTGCTGGCGAGAACGATCGTGTAACTATCGACTTCGTTGGTTCTATCGAAGGCGAAGAGTTCGAAGGCGGTAAAGCTGAAGACTTCCCACTAGAACTTGGTCAAGGTCGTATGATCCCAGGTTTCGAAGACAACATCGTTGGCAAAAAAGCGGGCGAAGAAGTTGTTGCTGAAGTAACTTTCCCTGAAGAGTACCACGCTGAAAACCTTAAAGGTAAAGCAGCTACTTTCGCAATCACTGTTAAGAAAGTTGAAACTCAAGAGCTTCCTGAGCTTAACGACGAGTTCGCAACTAAATTCGGTGTAGCTGAAGGCGGTGTTGACGCTCTTAAAGAAGAAGTTAAAAAGAACATGACACGTGAGCTTGACCAAGCAGTTAAAGCTAACGTTAAAGATCAAGCTATCAAAGGTCTTTTAGCTAACAACGAAATCGAAGTGCCAAAAGCGCTAGTAGATCAAGAAATTGATGCACTACGTCAGCAAGCTGCACAACGTTTCGGTGGCGACGCTAAAAACATGCCTGAGCTTCCAGCTGAATTATTCCACGAGCAAGCTGTAACTCGCGTTAAGACTGGCCTATTACTAGGTGAAGTAATCAAAGCGAACGAGCTTAAAGTTGACGACGCTAAAGTTGAAGAGTTAATCGCAACTGTAGCTTCTGCATACGAAGATCCAACTGAAGTAGTAGAGTACTACAAAGCAAACGATCAGCTTATGCAGCAAATGCGCAACGTAGCGATGGAAGAGCAAGCAGTTGAAGCTATCCTAGCTAAAGCAAACGTGACTGACGTTGAAAAAGCATTCGACGACATCATGAATCCACAGCAAGGTGCTTAATAAGTCATTGACTTAAGCTCTCGCTAGCGATTAAATGGCTCGTGTTACCCTGTATTTATACAGCGTACTCGGGCCATTTTAGTTTGTGGTATCAGTTTCAAAAAAACCAACAATACTGATGTTATTTCAGAACTTTTTTCGACGAGGATTGAATTTGTTCTGATAAGTTCCTATATAGTTATAAAGATTGAATAGACAGCTTAATTTACATTAGTATAAATGTGCTTTCCTTATAGTAAGGATGAGTCGCAGCGGATAAGGAATTAAATAAGAATGAATAGCGGTATGATAGACCCTCTAAACGCACTAGTCCCTATGGTTGTTGAACAAACAGCTAAAGGTGAGCGCTCATATGATATTTACTCACGTCTTTTAAAAGAGCGCATTATTTTCTTAACTGGCCAAGTAGAAGATAACATGGCTAATTTGATTCTTGCGCAAATGCTGTTTTTAGAATCAGAAAACCCAGAAAAAGATATTTATCTTTATATCAATTCGCCAGGCGGTTCTGTGACTGCGGGTATGGCAATTTACGATACAATGAATTTTATCAAGCCTGATGTAAGCACAATTTGTGTTGGCCAAGCGGCAAGCATGGGTGCATTTTTGCTATCAGGTGGTGCTAAAGGTAAGCGTTTTTGTTTACCTAACTCACGTGTAATGATCCACCAACCATTAGGTGGTTTCCAAGGTCAGGCATCTGACTTTGAAATTCATGCCCGTGAAATCTTATCAATTAAAGATAAGCTAAACCGTTTAATGGCTGAACATACTGGCCAGCCACTCGATGTGGTTTCTCGTGATACCGATCGCGACAACTTCATGAGCGCAAGCGAAGCGGTTGAATACGGCCTAGTTGATTCAGTATTTTCAAGCCGCGAATCGAAGTAATCTGAATAGCTAATAATAACGTATTGTTAGCTATCACCCTTTACTATGCGAAAACTAATATTCTTTGATATAGTTAAACATAGTGAATTAGCAGTGGCCTAGTGCTACTGCCAACGTAATAAATGAGGTAGCTGAATGTCTGACACTCCTACAGACGGCGACAAAAGTAATAAATTGTTATACTGCTCTTTCTGCGGCAAAAGCCAGCACGAAGTTCGCAAACTAATTGCTGGTCCTTCAGTATATATTTGCGATGAATGTGTTGAGCTGTGTAACGATATTATCAGGGAAGAAATCAAAGACATTGCGCCGAAGCATAATGCGTCTGATAAACTGCCTGTGCCGAAAGAAATTCGTAATCACTTAGATGATTACGTGATTGGCCAAGACCACGCGAAAAAAGTGCTGTCGGTTGCGGTATACAATCACTACAAACGTTTACGCAATCAAACAATCAATGCGGATATTGAGCTTGGTAAGAGTAATATTCTACTAATCGGTCCTACAGGTAGTGGTAAAACATTACTTGCTGAAACCATGGCCCGTTTACTTGATGTACCATTCACGATGGCGGATGCAACGACACTAACTGAAGCAGGTTATGTAGGTGAAGACGTTGAAAACATCATTCAAAAGCTACTGCAAAAATGTGATTACGACGTAGAAAAAGCACAACGTGGTATTGTTTACATCGATGAAATCGACAAGATTTCTCGTAAGTCTGACAATCCATCGATCACCCGTGACGTATCGGGCGAAGGTGTACAACAAGCCTTACTTAAGCTAATTGAAGGGACGGTTGCATCTGTACCACCACAAGGCGGCCGTAAGCATCCACAGCAAGAATTCTTGCAAGTTGATACATCTAAGATCCTATTTATCTGTGGCGGTGCGTTTGCAGGCCTAGATAAAGTGATTGAACAACGCAGCCATAAAAATACCGGTATTGGTTTTGGTGCTGAAGTTAAGCAATCATCAGGTAGCCGTAGCTTAAGTGAAACATTTAAAGATGTTGAACCAGAAGATTTAGTGAAATACGGTTTAATCCCTGAGTTCATTGGTCGTCTTCCAGTTGTTGCGACATTAACTGAACTAGATGAAGCAGCGCTTATTCAAATTCTTAGCGAACCAAAAAATGCATTAACTAAACAGTTCTCTGCATTGTTTGCGATGGAAGATGTTGAGCTTGAGTTCCGCGAAGATGCACTTAGCGCAATTGCTCATAAAGCAATGGAGCGTAAGACTGGTGCTCGTGGCTTACGTTCAATCGTTGAAGGCGTATTACTTGATACTATGTATGAATTACCTTCGATGGATGATGTTAGCAAAGTGGTTATTGATGAAACCGTTATTAAAGGTGAGTCAGACCCAATTTTGATTTACCAAAGCGGTAACCAAGACAAAGCTGCATCAGAATAAAGCTGTAATAGTTTAAAAGTTAAGCAGTTGAACACGAAAAAGGAGCCAAAGGCTCCTTTTTTTATAAATATGTTGAACTTTCCCTTACATATCCCCATATACTTGAGTAATCTTTAAAATAAATGAAGTGCGAAGAGAATATAATGACGCTTGAGAGAACAGATCGAGTCGAAATCCCCGTGTTGGCACTGCGCGATGTAGTGGTTTATCCACACATGGTGATCCCGCTATTTGTTGGTCGTGAAAAATCAATAAAATGCCTAGAAGCGGCGATGGACAAGGACAAACAAATTTTCCTAGTGGCGCAAAAAGACGCCTCTGTTGATGATCCGCAGCAAGATGATATCTACCGTGTTGGCACCATTGCCACAGTACTTCAGTTATTAAAGTTACCTGATGGCACCGTTAAAGTGCTTGTTGAAGGCACACAACGTGCAAGCGTTGAAACGTTTTTAGATAACGATGATTTCTTTGTGGCTGAAGCACAGTTCATCGAATCAAGCCATATCGACGAGCAAGAACAAGATATCTTTATTCGCAGCGCAATTAGCCAATTTGAAGGCTATGTAAAGCTTAATAAGAAGATCCCACCTGAAGTACTTACTTCTGTGTCTGGCATTGATGAAGCTGCGCGTCTTGCTGATACCATGGCAGCACACATGCCGCTTAAGGTACCTGAAAAGCAAAAAGTGCTTGAGATTGCCGATGTGACTGAGCGTCTTGAATACTTAATGGCGCTGATGGAAGGCGAGATTGACTTACTGCAAGTTGAGAAAAAAATCCGTACTCGCGTGAAAAAGCAGATGGAAAAGTCGCAGCGTGAGTATTATCTCAACGAGCAAATGAAAGCGATTCAAAAAGAGCTTGGCGAACTTGATGATGTACCCGATGAATTCGAAGCAATTAAAAAACGCATCGAAGAGTCTGGTATGCCTAAAGAAGCGCAAGAGAAAGCAAACGCTGAGTTATCTAAATTAAAAATGATGTCGCCGATGTCGGCGGAAGCAACCGTCGTGCGCTCGTATATTGATACGCTAATCAATGTACCTTGGAAAAAACGCTCTAAGGTGAAAAAAGACTTAGCTGGCGCACAAAAGATTTTAGATAGTGATCATTACGGCTTAGATAAAGTTAAAGAGCGTATTATTGAGTATCTAGCGGTGCAACAACGCACTAATAAGCTTAAAGGCCCAATTTTATGTTTAGTCGGTCCTCCTGGTGTAGGTAAGACTTCGCTAGGTCAGTCAATCGCACGCTCTACAGGTCGTAAATATGTGCGTATGGCATTAGGTGGCGTTCGTGACGAAGCGGAAATCCGTGGTCACCGCCGTACTTACATTGGTTCTATGCCTGGTAAGTTAATCCAGAATATGACTAAAGTTGGTGTAAAGAACCCATTATTCTTATTAGATGAAATCGATAAGATGTCATCAGATATGCGTGGCGACCCTGCATCAGCATTACTTGAAGTACTTGATCCTGAGCAAAACAGCCATTTTGCTGATCACTACTTAGAAGTTGATTACGACCTATCTGACGTGATGTTTGTGGCAACATCAAATAGCTTTAATATCCCAGGTCCGTTATTAGACCGTATGGAAGTTATTCGCCTTTCGGGTTACACCGAAGACGAGAAGCTAAACATTGCTAAACAGCACTTGATTCCAAAACAAGTTAAGCGCAATGGTTTAAAAGAGCATGAAGTTGAAATTGCTGACAGCGCAATTATTGGCATTATCCGCTACTACACACGTGAAGCGGGCGTTCGTAACTTAGAGCGTGAAGTGTCAAAACTATGCCGTAAAGCAGTTAAAAACATCCTGCTTGATAAAGACACTAAAAAGGTCCTTATCGACGATAACAACCTTGAAGAGTTCTTAGGTGTACAACGCTTTGATTATGGTAAAGCAGAAGACGGTGACCGTATTGGCCAAGTAACGGGTCTTGCGTGGACTGAAGTAGGTGGTGATTTACTGACTATTGAATCAGCGGCTGTACCAGGTAAAGGCAAGTTAACTTACACAGGTTCGCTTGGTGATGTAATGCAAGAGTCAATTCAGGCTGCGATGACGGTTGTTCGTAATCGTGCTGAAAAACTTCGCATTAATAGCGACTTCTATGAAAAACGTGACATTCATGTTCACGTGCCAGAAGGTGCAACACCAAAAGATGGCCCAAGTGCTGGTATTGCCATGGTAACTGGTTTGGTATCGAGCTTAACGGGTAATCCAGTGCGCTCAGATGTAGCAATGACAGGTGAAATCACATTACGTGGTGAAGTATTACCAATTGGTGGCTTAAAAGAAAAGCTACTGGCAGCGCATCGTGGTGGAATTAAAACCGTTATTATACCAAAAATTAACGAACGTGACTTAAAAGAGATCCCAGACAACGTATTAGAGGGCCTTGAAATTCACCCAGTTACATGGATTGATGACGTTTTAAAACTGGCTTTGAAGCACCCAGTAGAGAGTTTTTCTGTCGAAACTGAAAAAAACCAGAAAAAAACCGCAAAAAAGTGCATTTAGGGGCTTTTCAAATGCAAAGGGTATGATAAGTTAAGCACTAGTTTTCAAGCCTAGGCCTTATGTAGCCTAGGGTTGAGAAAAATATAATAAACTGAGCATAAACTTAATTTGCTCATAAATTTTCAAAACAGTGATGTTATTTTTTATAAAAACAATCGCTCTTGATAATAACAATGAAAGAGGATGATATTGTGAATAAATCTCAATTAATCGATCAAATCGCAGCTGACGCTGACATTTCTAAAGCGGCTGCAGGTCGTGCACTAGATTCATTCATCGAGGCTGTTTCAGGCGCTCTTAAAGATGGCGATTCAGTAGCGCTAGTTGGCTTTGGTACTTTCTCTGTACGTGAGCGTGCAGCGCGTTCAGGTCGTAACCCGCAAACTGGTGAGACTATCCAGATTGCTGCAGCAAACATTCCTTCTTTCAAAGCAGGTAAAGCGCTGAAAGACGCAGTAAACTAATCATTAAAGATTAGTTGGTGAGAGATACCTAATCACACTTAAATTGAATTTAGGTAACTTATCACCAGTTACTTCAAGTGAAAAAGCGTATCTGGTAAGATACGCTTTTTTTACATGAGCAGGGTTAATTTGTACCTGATCAGAATAGAGATAGATAAATGCTTGAGAAAATCAGAGAAGGTTCGCAGGGACCTGCAGCCAAAATTATTTTAGGCGCGGTGATTTTATCTTTTGCTTTAGCTGGGATCGGTGGTTATTTAGGACAAACCACAGAGCAACCCGTTGCAGAAGTAAATGGAGTTAAAATTAGCCAAACCGAATTCAGCCGTGCATACCAAAACGAACGTAACCGTTTAGAACAACAATTTGGTGAATACTTCGCACAAATCGCTGCTGATCCAAATTACATGGCACAAATTCGCCAAGGCGTAATCGACCGTTTAGTACAACAAGAATTGCAAACTCAACTAGCGGCAGAATTAGGTCTTCGTGTAAGCGACGAAAGTGTTCGTAAAGCAATTTTAGAAATGCCTTACTTCCAAGTAGGCGGCCAGTTTAGCAACGACCGTTACTTACAAGTTATTCGTCAAATGAATTTCCAACCAGATGCTTTCCGTGAATATTTACGTGAAGATATGACACGCAGCCAATTAGTGGGTGCCGTTGCTGGTACAGATTTCATCTTAGAAAATGAATTAAACAACAGCGTTGCTCTACAACAGCAAACGCGCAGTATTGATTACTTAGTTGTTGCTAAAGAATCATTACAAGCTGGTATCGAAGTAACAGAGCAAGAAATTGTTGATTACTATGAGTTGAATCAACCGCAATTCTTAGCACCAGAGCAAGTGTCTGTAAGCTACATTGACTTAAATGCAGCGAGCTTAACGCTTGATTCAAGTGTTTCAGAAGAAGATATCAAAGCTTACTATGATCAAAACAGTGCCCAATATGTTGAGCCTGAAAAACGTCGTGTATCGCACATCTTAATTGATAACAGCGAAGACGATGATGCAGCAAAAGCGAAAGCTGAAGAGCTACTAACGCAGTTACAAAACGGTGCTGATTTTGCTGAGCTAGCTGAGTCATCTTCTGATGACGTAGTGAGTGCAGAAATGGGCGGTGACCTAGACTGGATTGAGCGTGATATGATGGACCCTGCGTTTGAAGATGCAACGTATGCTCTTGAAAACAAAGGTGACACTTCTGACGTTGTAGAATCAGAGTTTGGTTATCACATCATCAAACTTACTGATATTCAAACACAGCAAGTTAAACCATATGCTGACGTAAAAGATGAGCTTCGCGCTGAACTTGAGCGTACTAAGAAAATTAATGCGTTCTATGAAAAGCAAACTCAAATGGGTGAGCTTGCGTTCGAAATTTCAGATACTTTAATTGATGCAGCAGAAGCAGCAGGCGTTGAAGTGCAGAAAACAGAACTTGTGACTCGCAATGCATTACCTGAGCCGCTAAACAACCCACAAGTTGTTACTGCTATTTTCTCACCTGAAGTGTTAGAAGATCGCATGAACTCAGAAGTAATTGAAGTAGGTGATGAACATGCTGTTGTTGTTCGTGTAAACGATCACAAAGCTGCGACTACGAAAGCACTAGCAGATGTGTCTGAGCAAATTAAGGCGACGTTAGTTTCACAAAAAGCATCGGAGCTTGCTAAAGAAAAAGCACGTACTCTATACGCTGAGATCGAAGCTGGTAAGAGCCTAAACGAAGTTGCACAAGCTGAAGGCCTAACAGTACGCCAAGAAGCTGCACTTGCTCGTCAAGCTTACACAGTGTCACCAGCTATTGTTCAACAAGCTTTCAAAATGGCTCACCCACAAGGTGCACCAGAGGTTGAAGTTGTTGACCTAAACAATGGCGATGCGGCAATTGTTGCGCTAAAAGCAGTTAATCCAGCGACTGAAGTTGAGATTAATGAGCAACAAAAGCAAAACATCACGATGGCTCAAGTGAATAAAAACTACATGGTATTTATTGCAGCACTAAAAGCACAAGCTGAAGTGCAAGTACCAAAAGCGACTCAAGCTGCTGAATAATTAGCAAACTGAGTTAAATAAAAGGCGCCTACTGGCGCCTTTTTTGTTAACGTTAAAGGTAATGCAAGTTATAAGGAGCTTTTATGGAGTACAGTCTAATAGAGCAGCTACCAAGCGCAGAAGAATACTGTGATATGCGCCTTAAAGCTGGCTTATCAGCACGTTCATTAGCGGCTGCAAAGGCGGGGTTACCAAACTCTCTTTATGCTATTTGTATTCGTAAAAACGATGAGTTGATTGGCATGGGCCGCGTTATTGGTGATGGCGGCTGTAATTTTGAAGTGGTTGATATTGCTGTATCACCTGAATATCAAGGGCAAGGGTTAGGGCGTGTCATTATGGAACATGTTGACCGCTACATCGAATCTGCCGCTTATGAAGGTAGTTACGTCACTATGGTCGCTGACAAACCTGGCTTTTACGAAAAGCTTGGCTACAAGTTTGTCGCACCACAAAGCCAAGGGATGTATAAAAAGTTTTGATAAGAGTAAAGCTGCAAGGGGAGTGATCGAATCACTCAGTAGGAGGCGTTTTAACGCCGAATCAAACTGACAGCTTACGGCTGATAGCTCACTATCAACAGTTCAACAACTTCTGCGTTACCACCGATTGGGGGTCTTGGAAAATCGCTTCGGTTTGGCCGTATTCAACAATCTCACCGTGATCAAGTACCACAAGTTGGTCGCTAATATGACGCACCAAACTTAGGTGATGCGTAATAAGTACATAGCTAAGGCCTGTGTCTTTTTGTAGACGTAGCAATAAGTTTACCGTTTGTGCGCGTACAGACGGGTCAAGGGACGATAACGCTTCATCGAGCACGACAACCTTAGGGTCTAAAATTAAAGCCCGTGCAAGCGCTATACGTTGTAATTGACCACTACTAAACATATGCGGGTAATAGTGCTGGTGATCTAAAAGCAAGCCCACTTTTGCGAGGGTTTGCTTTATTTTATCTTCACGCTCTTCTTTGTTTAAATCAGTGTTGTACTGTAAACAGTCATTGAGCATATCGCCAATGGTTAAACCTGGATTCAAAGACGCTTCAGAGTCTTGGAAAATCAACCTAATATGGCGACAGTCGTTATCACGCAAGCCATCATTTTCGATGATATTGCCATCAAGTAGAATTTGCCCTTTATCTGCGTTATCAGCCCCAGCAAGCAATTTGGCGAGAGTACTTTTACCTGAGCCAGTTTCGCCAATAATGGCGATCGTCTCGCCTTGCCCTAAGCAAAACGAAATATCTTTTAATACAGTAAAGCTTCTACGTGAAAATAAACCGGCACGTAAATTAAAACTCTTTGATAATGCTTGAACTTTGAGTAGGGGCTGCATTATTTCATCGCCTTAATTAATGGGAAATGACAGGCGTAACTCTGGCTATGATGCTTGGTCAATTTCGGGGTAACGACACACTCTTTTTGTGCTTGTGGGCAACGTGGGCCTAAGCGGCAGCCAATAGGTAAATGTTGTAAAGTTGGAATGGTGCCTTTTAAAGCATAAAACGGCTCCTTATGGGCAAGCCCTTGCTCATAATCAGGCAAACTTTTTAACAGTGCTTGGGTATAAGGATGTCGCGGCTGGCTAAAAATTTTGTTAGTCGGCCCAGCTTCAACCATCTGACCGCAGTATAAAACATGCATGCCATGAGACCACTCTACAATTTCCTCAAGCTCGTGAGAGATCATCAAAATCGACATGTTCTTTAGCTGGTTTAAGCTTTTTAGCAGTCTAAATACCTGCGCACGCGTGGTGCTCTCAAGAGCGGTCGTTGGCTCATCGGCAATCAATAGTTTTGGGGTACGCGCAATGGCCATGGCAATCATCACTTTTTGACAAATACCTTCAGAGAGCTCATGAGGGTAGCTGTCGAGCACCTTCTTATGGTCTTTAATACCAACCTTGTGGATTAACGCTTTTACTCTGTCTTTTCGTTGTCTGTTTCGTTTTAAGAAAAAACCACTGGTTGCTTGTTCAGGTAAGGTCTCGGCAATTTGGTCGAATATCTTGGCAGTTGGATCTAGGCAGCGGCTTGGATCTTGGTAGATCATAGCAATGTCTTGACCTACGAGTTTACGGCGTTGCTCGTTAGATAAGCGCATTAAATCCACGCCACGCCAATGCATGCGGTCTGCAGTGATATGCCAACGTTTGTTTAAAACTCCAACAATGGCTTTTGCAATTAAGCTTTTACCTGAGCCAGACTCACCAACCAAAGCATGTACTTCGCCTTCTTTTAAGGTCATGCTGACTCTATCCACCGCACGAATCACGGTATCTGAAGTGCGTAACTCTATAGTGAGGTTACGAATATCGAGTAATTGCATAATTAGTCGGCCTTACGTTCTTTAAGCACTTGGCGTAAACCGTCACCTACTAAATTGGTAGACAGCACTGCTAAAAATAATAATACGCCTGGTAAGCCAACAGTCCAAGGGGCAAGGTAAATTAAACCTAGATTTTCAGCCAAAATAGCGCCCCATTCTGTGGTGGGGGGCTGGGCGCCCAATTTTAAAAAGCCAAGTGCCGAGATATCCAAAATCGCAGTAGAAAGCGCCATGGTAAAAATAACCACAATATGCTCGTAAATGTTCGGAAAAATACCACGAGCAAGAATATGCCAATTGGATGCGCCATCAAGCTTGAATGCTGTTATGTAATCTTTGTTCAGCTCTTCGACAATTAAGTTACGCACCGAGTGAATAAACTGAGGCAATAAGGCTAATATAATCGCCCATACTGTATTCATTAAGCCAGGGCCAAGAATCGCAATAATAATGATGGCCAGTAATAATGATGGAATTGATAAGGTAATATCAAGCAAGTGATTTAAAAAGCTTGAGCGAATACCTTTGCTAATTCCTGCAAAGGTGCCCACTAACACACCTATCACTGTGGTGATCAAAGCTGCGACAACCGATAAACCAAAGGTGTAAGTTGCACCATTCATTAAACGTGACAATACATCTCGGCCTAAATCGTCGGTGCCTAATAAAAAGCGTACGTCACCTGCATCATGCCACGATGGCGGTAATAGCAGTGCATCGCTGTGTTGCTGGTTCACGCCATAAGGTGCAAGGAGTGGTGCAGACACTGCCAGTAACACTAAAGCAATAAACAACCATAAGCCGACAAGGGCAGGGTGATTGGTTTTAAATTTCTTCCAAAATCGCGCTAACGGCGATTTATTCGACTCTTCAGAGAATAAATTAAACTTTGCCATGTGCTTGGTTCCGCGATAATGGGTCGAATAAGGTATAAGTGAGTTCAGCAATAATGGTAGCTAAAATAACGAACATAGAAACAGCGAGTAAGCCACCTTGAATTGCAGGGTAGTCACGCTGATAAATACTATCGATAAGCCAACGACCAATGCCCGGCCATGAGAAAATAACCTCGGTGATCATCGCAAGGGTGATCAAGGTACTAAACTGTAGACCTATTTGTTTAATCACCGGTAGCAGCGCATTACGCAGAGCGTGGTGAATAATCAGCTGCGCACGGTTTAAGCCCTTTGCGCGCGCTGTTTTAATATAACTTTGATCGAGTACTTTCAGCATTGAATCACGGGTAAAGCGAACTAGTACTGTGGTCGGATACATAGCAAGTACTATGGTAGGTAGTGTTAAATGATGGATTGCATCTAAAAATGCCATGCCATCATAGGGGAAATCAGCTAAAAAGATATCAATAAGTATAAAGCCGGTAACTGGTTCTATTTCGTAAAGAAGGCCCATTCGGCCCGACATAGGAAACCAGCCTAGTTGCAGGGAAAACACCATAATTAGTAACAATGCTAACCAAAAAACGGGCATTGAATAGCCAAAAAGTGTGCCGGAATTTATCAGTTTATCAGGCCAACGTTTGTAGTAGGCAGCGGCTAAAATACCACTTGGTACGCCAACTATGACGGATACAATGAGCGCATAAAGACTCAATTCGAGTGTTGCTGGAAATAAGTCTTTTATATGTTGAAATACACTCTCACCAGATGCAAAAGAAATTCCCCAATCCCCCTGAATAATGCGTTCTAAAAAGGCAAAGTATTGCACCACGTAGTTGTCGGTAAAGTGAAACTTTTCCTCTAACACACTGGTTTGCGAGAACGTACTATTAGTAATACCGCTTAAGTTAGTTAGCGCATCACCCGGGAACATAAAGCTCAATGAAAAGGTAAAAATACTCAGCGTCAGCATCATAAACATTAACAACGCTAGACGACGAAGAATATAATCAAGGATCATTATTCTTTCCTCGCGTTAGCTAGTGAAATGCCGCCGAATGGGCTTAAATTTATACCTTTTACGTCACTACTTGCTGCTTGAAAGCGCATACCATGGGCTATCGGCAAAATAGGCAGCTCTTGCACTATGATCCGCTGCGCCTGATTGTAGTATTGTTTTCGTTTTTCAAGATCTGTGGTGTCGAGGGCTTGAGTAAGTAATAAATCAAATTCAGGATGACACCAATTGGCAGGGTTTTTACCACTAAATGTTGCGGTGCAACTTAACAATGGGCTCATAAAATTATCAGGATCTGGCGTATCAGCAGCCCAACCAAGTAACACACTATCGTGTCTATGCTCACCAACGCGTTGTAAAAAGGTGTTCCACTCATACTCGACGATATTAACGTTTACACCAATCTTGCGTAAATCACTTTGCATCAGCTCAGCCATTTTACGGGCGTTTGGATTATAAATACGGCTTACCGGCATAGCCCAAATATTCATATCAAAGCCATTTTTGTAGCCAGCTTCTGCGAGCAAGGTTTTGGCAAGAGCTGGGTTAAATTCAGGCATGGCTTTTTGCGCTTCAAATGCCCACGAAGCCGGAGGCAGTAATGACTGCGCTTTAATGCCGTTACCGTAATACACCGCTTGCATGATTTTATCGACATCAATGGCGCTGGCGAGTGCTTGGCGTACACGTACATCATCAAAAGGCGGGCGCTCAGTATTAAAGGCCCAGTAACCAATATTTAAGTTTTGCTCTTTTTGAACTTTAATGTCTTCACGTTGCGATAAAATACTTAACTGCGCGCTGCTTGGGTGCGCAGTCACATCACACTCTTTAGTGAGCATTTTCGCAACGCGAGTGGTGCCGTTTGGCGTAATGTCATACACCAGTTGTTCAAGTGCTACAGGATGTTTCCAGTAGTCAGGGTTTCGGTAATAGCGAATTAAGCGGTCTCGACGATATTCTTTATATACATAAGGGCCAGTACCCACAGGGTATTGGTCAAATAAGTTTTCTTGGTTTCGCTCTTTAAGCTGCATGGCGTATTCTTCCGATAACACCACGGCAAAGTCGGTTGCAAGGTTTGCTAAAAAGCTGCTTTCAGCATTATAAAGCTCAAACCGTACTTGGTAATCAGAAACACGCACAATGCGACGAATAAGCTGATCAATACCCACACTTTGAAAATAAGGGTAACTGGCATCACCAACAAAGTGATAAGGGTTATAAACGTCGAATAAGCGGCTGAAAGTAAAAATTACATCATCAGCGTTAAAATCACGGCTTGGGGTAAAGTATTTTGTGGTATGAAATTTAACCCCTTTACGCAGGGTAAAGGTAATTGCTTTGCCGTCAGGGCTAATTTTCCAATCAGTTGCCAGCTCTGCTTTAAAATCGGCAGACACCGGATCAATACTTAACAGGCGATCATATAACTGATTGGCGATAATATCGATGGTCGAACCTGTCGTTGTCACTTGTGGATTAAACGACACAGGGTTTGCTTCAGCGCAATAGACTAAGCCCTGGTTTTTTTGTTCTGTGGTTTTTTCTTCGTTATCTAGGCAGCCTACTAAGCACACCAAAGACAAAGCAAGTAACGGTTTAAACACCTGATTAGCCTCTAACTATTGCTGCTGATCTAATAAATTGTATTTTTTCAAATAGCCACGTAATTGATGATACGTTAATTCTAAATGTTCTGCAGTTTTCTTTTGGTTAAATTGGCTATGTTCAAGTGCTTTTTTAATGACATCAATTTCAAAGTCGTTAGACAGCTGCTTTAAATTACAAGGAAATTGAATGTCGGGCTTATTGAGTGTCACAACGTCTTGATTTTGTGTTGTGGCGATAGGCGCAGCTTCGACATTTGCAACTGGGGCACTGCTAACGGCAGCTTTTACGCGCTGTTTAGGTCTAAATTTACTCGCAAATGGATCTAAAATAATCTGGTGAACGGGAATATGTTCGTTACCATGACGATATAAACTACGTTCAACCACATTCTTTAATTCACGAATATTACCCGGCCACTCATAAGATTGTAGCGTTTCGATGGCGCTACGCGTAAAGCCACTAAATAGCTCCCACTCAAGGTCGCGGGCCATGTTAATTGCAAATTGTTCTGCCAGTAACATGATATCTTCTTGGCGTTCACGCAGCGGGGGTAGGGTAATCACATCAAAAGCGAGGCGGTCGAGTAAGTCGCTTCTAAATTCGCCTTGCTCAGCAAGGGTTGGTAAGTCTTCATTAGTCGCACAGACTAAACGGGTATCGACTTTAACGGTTTGCTTACCACCAACGCGTTCAAACTCGCCGTATTCAATAACGCGTAGTAGTTTTTCTTGTACCATCGCCGAGGTATTGGCTAATTCATCAAGGAATAGCGTACCGCCATTAGCACGCTCAAAGCGGCCTTCGTGGCGTTTACTGGCACCGGTGAATGCGCCACTTTCATGACCAAATAATTCACTTTCGAGCAGGTTTTCGTTAAGCGCTGCACAGTTAAGCTTTATATAGTTTTGATCCCAACGCTTAGATAAGAAGTGCAAACGGGCAGCAATGAGTTCTTTACCCGTACCGCGCTCACCAATAATAAGGACCGGCTTTTCTAAACTAGCTAGTTGCGAAACTTGATCAAGTACACTTAAAAAACTGTCAGATTGGCCGAGTAAATTATCCTGTTGGCGAAATTGGCTCATATTCCCTAACTCTTAGTCATTTTTACTAAGATCTAGTGTATTTCATTATCTATTAGAACTAAAGAAATTTATAAATTTAGTTTAACTGTTTGAATATATTAAGTTATTCTAAGTTTATAAAAGTTGGCAAGCATATTGATACTAGATATACCAACTGATTAAGTTAAAACACCAAAGAGGTAAATGTTATGGGAATTTTTTCACGTTTTGCAGACATCGTTAATTCTAATATCAATGCCATCTTAGATAAAGCAGAAGACCCAGAAAAAATGGTTCGCCTGATCATCCAAGAGATGGAAGATACATTAGTAGAAGTTCGCTCTACATCAGCGAAAACACTTGCTGAGAAAAAAGAGCTAGTACGTCGCGTTGAAACTTTAAAAGTTCAAGTTGCAGACTGGCAAGAAAAAGCTGAATTAGCACTAAGTAAAGACCGTGATGATTTAGCGCGTGCAGCACTGATTGAAAAGCAAAAGTCAGCAGATGCAGTCGCAGCGGTTGAAACTGAGCTTGAGCATGTAGAGTCTCACATCGAGAAACTACAGCAAGAAGTGAGCACGTTACAAGAGAAGCTAGCTGATGCAAAAGCGCGTCAAAAAGCAATCATCTTACGTCAACGCTCTGCTGAGTCACGTCTTGAAGTTAAAAAAGCACTCGACAGCTCTAAAGTTGAAGACGCTTTAAACCGCTTCGAACGTTACGAAACTAAGATCGATGGTCTAGAATCACAAATAGAGTCTTATGATCTTGGTAAAAAATCATTAGCTGACGAAATTGCTGGTCTTCAGCAAGACGAAAAGATTGATGATGAGCTCGCTGAGCTTAAGAAAAAACTAGCAGATAAAAAATAATAAATGGGGGCATGTCCCCCAATGCTTAAACACATAACGGATTGACAGGAGAGTACCATGTTCGACGCAGAAGTTTTGATGGCACCGATTATTGTTTTTATGGTGGTTGTTGCCCCACTTTGGCTAATTTTACATTACCGTAGCAAAAAACAAGTGAGCCAAGGTTTAAGTGAACACGAGCACCGCCAATTATTAGAGCTTGCACAAAAAGCAGATAAAATGGCAGAGCGTGTTGAAACATTAGAAGCCTTACTTGATCAAGAGGCTCCGCAGTGGAGACGTAAAGTATGAGTATCAAACGCGAACTATATAAAGATCCTGAACGTGGCAAGTTAGGTGGTGTATGTGCAGGTATCAGTGATTACTTTAACATGGAGCTTTGGCTGGTACGTATCTTAGTTGTTTCGGCAGCGTTATTATCAGGTGGTCAATTTATTGTTGTTGCTTACATTGCTGCTTGGTTTATTTTAGATAAAAAACCAGCAGAAAAAACAGAGAAAAGCACAGACAGCATTCACCAAGACCCGCTTGAAGTAAAATTTAAAGTATGGCAAAAAGGGGAACCACCTCGCCGTGCATTGCAAGACTTAAAAGATCGTCTTGCTCGAGTTGATGGTCGTTTACAAGAGATGGAACGCTATGTCACATCAACAGAATTTACGGTTAGCCGTGAAATCAACAAACTTTAAAGGATATATACGCACCTTGTTTGCATCGTGATACCCAGCGCAAATAAGGTGCTAGACACTTTATGAGCCAATCATTTGCAAAGAACACCTTTAATTCGTTAAAAAATAAAGCGGAAAAAGCCCTTCACCGTAGTTTAGATCAACACGTGAAGTTAGCCGTTACAGGCTTAAGTGGCAGCGGCAAAACCGCTTTTATTACCGCCTTGGTTAAACATTTAACCAGTCAAGCTGACGAAAAAAACTTACCTTTTTTTGATGTGATGCGCGAAAAGCGTCATATCGCTACAAAAATTGTGCCGCAGCAAGCACTGACAATACCGACATTTGAATACACAAATGCATTATCAGCGTTATTACCTGTTGAAGGTGAGCCAGCTTGGCCTGCCTCTACCGAGCGTATAAATACGCTACGTTTAGCTATTAAGTACCAAAGTAATTCGGGGCTACGCGGTCACTTTGCACCGCAATCAACACTCTATTTAGACATTATTGATTACCCAGGTGAATGGCTACTTGATTTGCCAATGCTAGAGCAATCATTTGCTGATTGGTGTGAGTCACAATACTCACTCTTGCAGCAAACCGCACGCAACGAAAAAGCGAAGCCATTTTTAACAGCCCTTGCTGAACTTGACCTATCAGCCAGTGTTGATGAGAGCAAACTTGCTGATGTCGCTGCGCTTTATCAGCAGTTATTAGTGGGCCTTAAAAAAGACACCAAACTTGCCATGCTGCAACCTGGTCGCATGCTGATGCCAGGCGAGCTTAAAGGAGCGCCGCTACTGCAGTTTTTTCCGGTTGCGAATGTGCCTGACGAAATAATCGAAGGGTCGAATCTAGCGCATCTTAAAAAGCGCTATAAAGCCTATGTAAAAGAGGTTGTAAAACCTTTTTACGAGCAGCATTTTCGTCATTTTGACCGACAAATTGTGCTAGTGGATGTGCTCAGTGCTTTGAATGAAGGCAGCGAAACCCTGCATGAGCAAAGCCGTGTTATTAACCAATTGTTGGCCCATTTTAATTATGGTGAAGCAAGCTTCTTTAAACGTTTGTTTAAACCAAACATCGACAAGCTACTGTTTGCGGCCAATAAGTCAGATCATATTAGTGCGCAATATCATAAAGACTTAGCGCTATTGCTTGATTCAATCGTGCATGACCAATCGAATCATTTAAAGTTCGAAGGCGTGCAAATCGAAACCATGGCAATGTCATCTATCTGCGCTACAGAGCCGCGCCAAGTGGCTGAAAAAGGCCAACAGTTAGCTTGTATTTATGGCAAGCCTTTAGGCGAACAAGAATGGCTAACGTATTTACCACCGCAACCACCGTCACGCCTGCTCAACAAACAAGAGTGGCCAAAACAGGGCTTTGAGTTCTTATCGTTTTCGCCACTGCCATGCCCTGATAAACGGTTAAAACATATTCGTTTAGATCATGTCATGCAGTACCTGATAGGAGATAAACTAACATGAGTGAGCAACCAAAGGAGATGAACTTTCAGGCAGGTCGCCGTATTTCAAGCTCTGCAAGTAATGAAGCGCCAGCGAAGGAGTTAACTGTTGCTAAAGTGATAGAAAACGCCGAATTTATCGACACTGAAGAAGATCAGCAAGATAGCATTGAGCTTGAGCCCGTGTATAAAAAGTCTAAATGGCAAACCCTAAAAGGGGTGTTTGTTGTTAGCTTTTTAATTTTAGTGCTACTTGAGTTTGCGATGTCATTGTTTGTGACGTTCCAGCAATCAATTATTTTAGGTTCGGTGTATTTAACGGCTGTTCTCAGTGGTGTGCTACTAATTGCCCGTGTTATTTGGCGCGAGTACCGCATGCTAAGAAGTTTAAAGCGCAATCAATTACATCGTACCGAAGCCGACCGTTTACTCAATAGCGAGCAAGTAGGAGAAGCACTGCCGTGGCTTGAAAAGCTTAATAAACATCAAACGCTTACAGGGTTTGAAGAGTTTAAGCAACAAATAGCAAGTCACCATACCGATAAAGAAATCATGACCTTATACGCCGATAGCTTATTGGTCAGCCAAGATCAGCAAGCGAAAAAACTGATTAACCGTTTTGCCACTGAGTCTGGTTTATTGGTTGCGCTAAGCCCTCTGGCTTTAGTTGATATGATGGCGGTGCTATGGCGTGGCACTAAGCTCATTGAGCAAATTGGCCGTATTTACGGTATTGGTTTTGGTTATGCAAGCCGTATTAAATTGTACCGCTTATTAGTGAAACAAGTGTTGTTTGTTGGTAGTGCAGAGTTAGTTTCAGATTTAGCTGCAACGGCACTAAGCGCTGAATTACTGGGGAAATTGTCGGGCCGTGCAGCGCAAGGACTAAGTGCAGGTATTTTTACTGCGCGTATAGGGTATAAAGCGATGGAGCTTAGTCGCCCGTTACCTCGCTTAGAGCATAAGCGCAGCTTGCTAAAAGAAACCGCCAATAGTATTGCCCGTAAAATTGCCTCACGTACCAGCGACAAAGAGACCGAAAATACAAAATGACAACTTTTGTGTACAGTTAATAAAAACGGCTGAGTGATATTTAGCCATCTGAGCATCCGGCATGCTTGTGCATTGTGGGTATCTACGTTTTATTTATGAGTATGAAGTACTGATAATAAAAACGAGAACACACAATGACTAAGCATCACTTACATACACAATGTATTCATGGTCCAGAAAAACCAAATGATCCACATGGCGCACTGAGTGCGCCACTTTATCAAACCTCTACCTTCTCTTTTGCTAATGCAGCCCAAGGTGCAGCCCGATTTGCTGGTGAAGAGCAAGGCTTTATTTATACCCGTTTGGGTAATCCGACAACCCAAGAGCTAGAACAAAAAGTGGCTCAGTTAGAAAACTGTGAAGCAGCGGCTGCTACAGCAACGGGTATGGGGGCGGTGTCTGCGTCTGTGCTTAGCTTTTTACAACAAGGTGACCACCTAGTTGCATCAAGCGCGTTATACGGTTGTACTTTTGCATTTTTTGCTCACATGTTGCCGCGCTTTGGTATCGAAGTTACTTTTGTTGATATGACCAACGAGGCTGAACTTCGCGGCGCGGTTAAAGCCAATTCAAAAATGATTTTTGCTGAAACGCCAATTAATCCGACCATGGCGGTGCTTGATCTAAGTTTAATTGCTGATGTTGCCAAGCAGCATCAACTGATAAGCGTTATCGACAATACTTTCTTAACGCCTCTGCTCCAGCAACCTACCTCGTTTGGCATTGATATTGTGGTACATAGCGCAACTAAATACCTAAATGGCCATGGTGATGTGGTGGCAGGACTTGTGTGCGGCACAGAGGAGCATATCAACCTGATAAAAATGACGGTGCTAAAAGATATTGGTGCAACGATTAGTCCTCATGATGCATGGTTAATTAACCGCGGTTTAAAAACCCTTGCTGTACGCATGGAGCGCCACTGTGCAAGTGCCCAAGTAGTTGCTGAATATTTAGAGCAGCATCCTTTAGTTAGCAAAGTTTATTACCCAGGGCTTAAATCACATCCGGGTCATCAATTTATTGGTTCACAAATGAAAGCCGCTGGTGGTGTTATTGCCTTTGAAATAAAAGGCAGCCTTGAAGATGGCGAAACATTTATAAATAACACTCAGCTTTGTACCCTTGCTGTGAGTTTAGGGGATGCTGAAACCCTCATTCAACATCCTGCATCGATGACACATTCACCTTATACACCTGAAGAAAGAGCAGCTGCAGGGATCAGTGATGGCTTAATTCGATTATCAGTTGGTCTTGAGGATGTTAACGATATTATTAACGATCTTAAAACCGCATTTACATTCATTGGTTAGGTTGTAATTTTAAGTTTACGTTTGCGCTTGCTTTTACCCCTTTGAAAATGTGACGTGTAAACTTTTAGATCTTCTAGTGTAATTTTAACTTTACGTTAAGGCTGTTTCTGCAAACCTTAGAAACAGCCTTAACTATTAAAATTTCGCTTACTTTTACATAGTATCGGCTTAACAAGTTAATGAGATTCTGATCAATGCTGATCAAGATTTAACGAAGAAGGTTATTATGGCTAAAGCAAGTAATTACACCTCCAAGCAACCTGATGAAAATGGGGTTATCCATTGGAGCGAAGAAGAAAATAAAATATGGTCTGAGCTAGTTGCTCGCCAACTCGCTTGCATAGAAGGTAAAGCCTGTGATGAATATTTAGCAGGTCTTAAGAAAATTAATTTACCAACAGATCGTATTCCACAACTTAGTGAACTCAACGAAGTGTTACTCGAAACAACGGGCTGGCAAGTTGCGCCAGTTCCGGCACTGATCGATTTTGATGAGTTCTTTCGATTACTAGCAAATAAGCAGTTCCCAGTAGCGACTTTTATCCGCAGCCGTGAAGAGTTTGACTACTTACAAGAGCCAGATATCTTCCACGAGATTTTTGGTCATTGTGCGATGCTTACCAACCCAGCATTTGCTGAGTTTACACACAAATATGGTCAGTTAGGTTATGCCGCTGAAAAGAAAGATCGTGTTTATTTAGCACGCCTTTACTGGTTTACCGTTGAGTTTGGTTTAATGCAAACCGAACAAGGTCTGCGTATTTATGGTGGTGGTATTTTATCAAGCCCAGGCGAAACACAGTATGTGTATTCAGATAAGCCAGAAATCAATGCGATGAACGTGCTTGATGTATTACGTACACCTTATCGTATTGATATTATGCAGCCTGTGTACTACACCATTAACTCAATCAATGACTTATTTGATATTTCACAAATGGATATCATGTCGCTGGTGAGTAAAGCAAAAGAATTAGGGCTACATGAGCCAAAGTTTCCTCCTAAAGAAAAATTAGCAAGTTAAGGATTTATAATGTCTTCATTAAGCACACAAAAGTGTGAAGCGTGTCGTGCGGATGCGCCTAAAGTATCTGATGCTGAATTAGCAGAATTGATCAAAATGATCCCAGATTGGGTTCCTGAAGTGCGCGACGGCATTATGCAATTAGAGCGTGTTTACAAGTTTAAAAACTTCAAACAAGCACTTGAGTTCACTAATAAAGTGGGCGATATGGCTGAAGAAGAAGGTCACCACCCAGGCTTGTTAACCGAGTGGGGCAAAGTAACCGTTACTTGGTGGAGCCACTCTATCAAAGGATTACACAAAAATGATTTTATCTGTGCTGCTAAAACAGACGATGTATTCGCTGCACTGTAAATTTTAAGTTCTGCCCAGAACGATAAAAGGCGTAACCTCAGGTTGCGCCTTTTTGCTTTTTTAGAGCCCAAGAATTAACATTAGGCTCTTATCTATGCAAGAACACTAGAAAGTAAAGAATGAAAAACAAAGCGCTTATTCTGCCATTCCTACTCATTTTACTGCCCTTAATTGATAGCTTGTTTATCCCGCAAACATTTGGCATTCAATGGCACAGCCCTAAACTTATGTACCAAATAGGCGTAGCGCTGATGATTGTAAAGCTCACTATGGTTGCCATTGGGCTTTGGTTATTACTCAAAGCAAAGCGCCTTTATATGGAAGCCAGTAAATCGACCCGTATTGTTAAATTTTCAGTCTTTTTACTCGGCGGCTTACAGGTGGTGATAATGACAGCAATATGTTTTTGGTATTTAGTGGCGGGCACGCAAGCGAAATATTTTATGCTGCAAGACAACATTGCTGTATTTACCGCTGATTATGGCGTATTTGCACCGGTACATCATGAGTTCTCATTTATATGCTTTAATGCCAATGGTTTTTACCACATGCAACCAATAGCCCAGCTACCTTGGCTCGGAACCTTTACCTTTACTAGCCAAGATTCGCGTTTGATCATTCAACATAAAAACCAAAGCGGCGCGAATACTCAAGAAATTTCATTAAAAGGGTATGGCTGTTTGCAGTGAGAGGTGTTGGCTTTGTGGGAGGTGACTGCGATTATAAGTGGTTTTCAGGAAGCTGAGATTGGTTTAGTACGGCAACAATCATTATAAAACCATCTTCTTTAATAAAATAAGCGGTATGTTTACCAACAGGAAAGTAAAAACCATTTGGATAAATGTCATTACAACTACGCCCAATTTCTGGATTGTCAGCAAGCAGCTGAAATGTTGTAAGCAGTTTTTCTTTGTAACTGCGCCATTGTAACGGCGAGAAATTATTAACGGTGTAATCTTTGATTTTTAGCAAATGAGACTGGGCTAACTCACTTAGTTTGTAACTTCTCTTTTGCATAATGTTTTATAAAGTATCTAAGAAGTCTTTACCATCAACTACATTACCTTGAGCTAAGTCTCTTTTTGCGTTTTCAAAGCAATACTTAATATAGTCAACTTTCATAGCTTCTAATTCTTCATAATCCCTTATAGACATGACCACTACGGCGTCCTTGTTGTTTTTACTAATTTTAATAGGCTCACGTTGAGCGTTTAAAAGTAGTTCACCAAAATTACGTTTTGCATCATTTGCTGTTAGTGTATTCATGGCTGAGCTCTAAAATAAAGTGATAGGGGAATTATAGTAAAAAGCATGAAATGGTCAAAATAATTAAATCGCACGATTAGTTTGGGTTCTGTAGTTTTACTTACAAGGCACTGATTATATAAGGCACGTCACATACATAAGAGAATTATGAAATTTATATTAGATGACATAGTAATCGAGCATATTGAAAACTCTGATCCTATTTCAATAAAAGTAGGAAAGGTTGGCTGTAGCCATGGTTATATTGACTTAGAAGTAAATATGCTATCTATCTCTCAAGCAAATGAAGCACTTACAACAGGTGGAAAGCCAAAAAGCTTAAAATTTGGTTCAGCCCTCAAAGGATGTAAGTTTAAATTTAGTAAGCAAGAGACAAAATTTTACACAGGTTCAATGCTTTGGTGGTGTTTGCCACTAAGCTTTCGCTGGGAACCTCTTTATTGCTATGAAATAAAAGAGGTTTTTAGAATGATTCACTATTTTAAAGCATTATAAAGCGAGTATTTTAAACGCGAATCGTAGCTGTTAACTTAGTTCTGCGTAAGTGTATATTTACTGAGCTTTATAGTGGGAACAATAATTGTATCGATACTATTACAAACGTTATTTATCCCACCTTTATGATTTGTCGAAGTGCCTCTGAGTATAGCCTTTGCGATTGTTGGTACTGTCATCGGAATTAAGGTAGGTACTCTGGATAGCAAGGAAGCCAAAGGGCCCTGAACTTGTTTTTTCTTCTAAAAAGTCAAAAAATTAAGAACTTAATTTAAAGGTGGAATAAAGATGATTAAGAAACTGATAGTTATATTTTTCTTTTTGTTTCTTCCCATAATCGGTATTTTGCTACATGTGTTTACGCAGTTTCTACATCTTTCTCAATGGGAGATTATAAACATCATCGTTTCTGTAATTTTTTCAGTGCTTTTTGTTATGAAGCAGTATTTGTTATCGAAAACGTTAGGAGCATTACTGGTTACTTCAATAGTCTCTAAAAATGCATACTTACTACTTGAATCTTCAGATGAAATTACAACAGCTATTATGCAAGTAGGTTTCGTTATAGTTTATCAAGCTGCACTGGGCTTACTCGCTTTGTACTTTCTTCATAAGAAAACTAATTTGTAAAGTTGTCAGGTCTTGCTTTCTGCTTTATAAGGCAAAAAACAAGACTTGACCCTCATAACAGTAATTTCAATAAAAAAGGAGCTAGGAAAAAGCACCATATTGATGGTTCAACGACATTTACTAGAAAAGATGGAGAATTCAAAATAGAGTTGAACGGGAAAACTTTAACATACGGAAAAAATTAGAGTTATGAATTTAAGCGATTCAGAACAACAAGTTCAAAATTTGTTGAACTTAGGTTCTAAGCAATTTGAAAAGGCAAAGAAAGATATTAAAGCTATCGGGGTTGAGTGTTTGGAATTAGAAGAAGATCAATTTTCAATATATGACGAAGTCCTATTCTATTCTGAAGTTATCGAAGGTGTAGCCTATAAATACTCTAAACAGACTATTTCCGGACGCTCTGAAAAGTTACTTAAACTACAAAAGTTAACACTATTTGAAAATACTGATTTTAAATCTTGGTTTTCAAAATATCATCTAAAGTACCATGAGTACGCCATGTATTTGCTGGTATTAGAGAGCTTAAGAAAGCTAATAGTATCTGACCTTGAGCTCGAAAGTGACTATAAATAATCTTGGTTCGTTTGCCGCTCAAAAGGGTCACCCATCAGAAAACTCCGGCCAAGCAGGCAGCTGTGTTTTTTTGATCTTTAGTTCAAAATCAGATGAACCTGTATGCTTATGTGGGGAATGACCCTATTAATCTGACTGATCCGACAGGAGAGTATGCAGTATGGGGAGCTGCAATCGCAGCGGCTTTAGATGTAGTTACCCAAGGAGTTATGATAGCCGCAGGTCAGCAAGAAAGCTTTGATGGAGGCTCCGTATTAGTCTCTGCTGCTGGTTTTGCTGGAGTTGGGATAGCAAACCAAGTATCTAAGCTTGGTAAAGCTGGACAGGTGCTTGGTAACATAGCTGCTGATGCGTCTATTAGCGCTGGTAGTACAGCGCTTAAAGGTGGAGACGTAACATTGACAGGTGTTGCTATTGATGTTGTTGCGGGGCAAACCGCTGGCAAAGCGGCTGGGAACTATGCTTCAAATAAGGTGGCAAACTCTGCTGGGCAAAAATTAAATGCTTAATCTGCGAATAGACTTCAAAGAATTGCAAATAAACCCGGAGCTAGAAATGCTCAAATAAATAGAGCAAATGCAGCGCAACAAGCTGTCCAAAATGCTCCAATCGAAGCTGGGGCGGCAGCTAGTGTTGCTGGTTCTAATGCTGCATCATCAACAGCGAAGACAATATGCAATTCAAACGGAGGTAAGTGTTAATTTGGAAAAGAAGCTATTAACTTTTGAGCGTCTAATATTGTCGCTCAAGTCTGACAAATTGCAGTTATGCGTATATATCGGATTATATGTAGGGTTGTTTGTTATTTTATATTTAGAAAATGGCATCAGAATAGCCATATTGGGTTCTTTAGTTCCCCTAACTATTGGTGTAAATAGTTTACTAGTGATGGATCTGAAACATATTGCTAGTGATTTTTCATTTAAGAAGTTTTCTAATATAACTTTAGTCACCTTGGTTCTAGTAACAAATGGGCTTATTTTGTGGTTCGCGTGGCCTAACTGGATTTTGGTTTTAATGCCTTGGCTGATACCGCTAGTATTAAAGATTGGAATTGACGGTTATCTTAAATTTAAATCGTAAATTATAATTTTTGAATCCAAAGCCTCGCTAGTCGGAGCTAGGATTCAACCAAACTAGCAATACTTGCTCTCAATCCAAAGCCAGCAGAATCTGGTTTTGTTTTTTTGGTTCAATGAAAACGGTCGTTTGGTGTCAAATTCAATTGGGTGATTTGCTCAGGCGAAAATCCGTGCCGAAGAAGTTGGAAATCTCTCATCTGAAAAAATGAAGGGGTCAAGTCTTGCTTTTTGCCCTTGGTAAGTCTTGCTTTATCACTACAAAGCACGGGTTTACCACCCTGAATTAGGGCGTTTTATGCAGACTGTTCCCATTGGATATAAAGATGAGATGAATATGTATGTGTATGTAGGTAATTGGTGAGGTAGTAGTTTTAGATAGACATGAGCAAAGTGGCAATAATGAGACTTATCACGGTCATGTACAAAGTACTATCACAGATCAGAAAACAAGAAATGCGGCTTCAAAACTACCAAATGTTGTGGTGAACAAAAAAGGGAAATGGAAAGTTAAAAAGAGAAACTAAAATGAATGAAAAGTTTGTGAATACATTATCAATACTGCATAAAACGGCATCTGTTGTTGAGGCAACTAACTTCTTAAATGAAGGAGTTAGTGCAGACATTAAAGCGCAAGGGGGTATTACACCGCTGCACTTTAATGAAAATTATAAAGTCTTGAAACTTCTTATTGATAGAGGAGCTGATGTCGATGCTTCAAGGGATGATGGACAGACTCCACTTCATATACAAAATGATTCTAAAATTGTTCAACTGTTGATCGACAATGGTGCAAACGTTAATGCGTTAAATATGTATGGTGATACTCCTTTGCATTTATCGGAAACTTTGGAAAAAGTGAAGCTTTTAGTATCAAATGGGGCGGATATTAACATTTTGAATGAAGATAATGAGCTACCTGACGATTGTTATGGTGAAGACATGGAAAGTCAAAATATGATTAACTTTCTAGTAAGTATGCGAGATTAATGTGTTCGTTGAATCCAAAGCCTCGCTAGTCGGGGCTAGGATTCAACTATCGAGATCAAATAAACGTTGCTCTCAATCCAAACCCAGCGGAAGCTGGGTTTGTTTTTTTGGTTCAATGAAAATAGTCGATTGGTGCCAAATTCAAAAGAATAAAGGGGTCAGGTCTTGCTTTTTGCTTCCTACAAAGTCAAAAAACAAGCGCAACTCTTAATAATCATTACTACCCTTTATTAGAACAGCCAGCTCTTAAAATATTAAATAGCTGGCAGTCATCTCAAGCCTAACAGTTATTGCTTTACCTGAACTTCTACTTCTTGCCCGGTTTGCAACTGCTCGGCGCCGCGTACTGCGACTTTATCGCCCGCATTTAAAGTGATGTTTGAAGTCGGGGTGACTTCAACCAGTTTGTCTTTACCATTACCGACTTTTACGGGAATTTGCAGGGCTTTGTTGTCGTTGTCGATTTTGACGATATGGGTGCCTTTTTTGCGTAAAATCAGCGCATCGCGATTCACCAGTAGTACATCCCCTTTGCTTTTTAGTGGCACGGCTACATCAACCAGTTGGCCAATTGCCCATGTTTGCTCGGCATCATTTGCTAGTAGGGCACGCACTTCTACGGTTTGTGAACGCGGATCGGTTGATGGGATCACCGCTGTTACGGTGGCTGTTGTCATATCAGGGGCTGATAAGTCGCCGGCTTGAATCGGTAACTCTATGCCTTTGTGTAAAAACTTTAAGTATTTAACAGGCACGTACAGTCTTACTTCTAGGTTATTAATATCGAGCAGGGTGACCATTTCATCAGCACGATTTATTTCGCGACCAGCGCGTTTAAAACGCTCGCTGATCACGCCGTCAAATGGGGCGCGAACGGTTGCACGCGAAAGCTGATCGTCTATTACTTTTAATTCAACCTTAGCCAGTGCGATATCAGATAACGCAAGGTCATGCTTATTTTGCATATCATCGACTTGGCTTGCTGCAGCACTGCTGGCTTTGGCGAGTTTTTGTAAACGAGCGAGCTCTTGTTGATATAAGCGTAGGTTTATTTTGGCGCGATTGAGCATTTCTTGCTGGCGTGCTTTTTCCAGTTCAAGCGGTAAGGTGTCCATACGAACTAGGGTGTCGCCACTTTTCACCAGAGTACCTGGCTCAACAACATATAATAAACGCCCGCTAACGCCTGCTGTTAGGGTTACATCGTCTTTGCCATACAAAGTGCCGCTGACTTCAATTTCGCTTGTCAGTGGAGCTTGTGTGACGGTTTCTACCGTAACCGGTACGACTGCAAAGGCGTTAAATGCGATAAGACTGAATAGCGCACAAAAGCGAGCGGTTAATTTACGAAAAGGTGTGTTCATTGTTTTAATACTCATTGATTCGATACCAAGCTTAAAGGCGTTTTTTCTGGTTGCTGTTTGTTATTAGCGGGCGGCAGTTGTCTGCCAAGTTGCAATAAACTTGGCATTAATATCAGGGTAAATAGGGCACTAATGGCCATGCCACCGACGATCACAGTGGCAAGGCCACGGTAAATTTCTGATCCTACCCCCGGCATTAGCATCAAAGGCAGCATGCCAAATAAGCTGGTTAAGGTACTTAAGTAAACGGGTCTAGCGCGCAGCAGCACTGCTTGGCGAACGGCGTCTTCTCGACTGAGCCCAGCGGCCATTGCGACACGGGTTTGGTCAACCAATAAAATGGCATTATTTACCACCAGACCCAGCAAGATAATAAAGCCAATCATGGTCAGTAAGTCGAGTGATTGGAAGGTAAATAAGTTAAGTACGAATAGGGCCAGGACACCGCCTGCAATTGCCAATGGCATGACCAGTAAAACTAACGCGCTGTCTTTGGCTGACTTAAACAATGCGGTCATTAGCAAGAATAAAATAAACAGAGCCAAGATAAAGTTGATTGTCATTTCTTGCATGGCTGAATTCATCTTTTGTGCGTTCCCCGCCAAAATCGCACCAGAGCTGTCAGGCAAGCTTGCACGAACTTTTGGCATAACTTGCTCAGAGAGAATAGTTTGCGCTTGTTGTAAGCTCATGTCTGCTGGTGGCGTGACAACAATACTCACGGTACGGCGGCCATTAACACGTCTAAGCTGTGTTGGCCCCACGGTGCGCTCAATATTGGCAAGCTCACCTAAAGTTTGAATACCTGATTGCGGGGTTACAATAGGCAGTGCTTTAAGCTCCTCTGGAGTTTGCCACGGTATGCCGCGCAAAATCACGTTCATGCGTTCGTTGCCATCAAAGTATTCATTAACAAATAACCCACCTGTATAGGCTTGCACTGCTTGAGATACATCACGACGAGTTAGCCCTGCTTGGGTTATACGGCGGTCATTGGGTGTGAGCCTAAGTTCTGGCTCTGCCATATCGAGTCGTGGTTGTGGCCTTGCGGTGGCATTCGGCATTGCTTCGGTGACAGCTTGCAGCGCCACATTAGCACCGGCTATTAGCTCGTCCATATTCGGACCCGTTAAATCGATATTGATATTACGACCATCACCGCCATTAGCAACTTGGATCATCGACCCTCTAAAGAAGAATACTTGGGTGTCGGGTAAATCGATGAAGATTTCTTCTCGGGCTACCTTCATTAATTCTTCAACACGTTGCGGATCGGCAGAATAAATAAAGCCGCCAGCATTCGAACCAAAAGCATAAAAGTTAAAATCTTTTATCCCCGGCTCTTTTTCACCTGTGTAATAAGGCATTAAGCGCTTTTTAATACGCATCAGCAGCTCTTCTTCCATAAACTGCACATTGCCGCCTGGCGGGGTATTCAAGTTAAAGAAAAAGCCATCGGTTGGTGCGCGCGGCATAAAATCAGTTTTCGGGAGCATGGTCATGGTCGCGACGAGTGAGCCACCCAATAACGACACTATCCATACTATTTGTTTAACGCGGGTATTGGTAAGCGCCATGATGAAGTTAGTTAGCTTATGCCAATATTTACTATAAGGGTCCGCTTTGAGCTCTTTGTCTGGCCAAAAATGGTTAGCCAACGGAATAAGTGTAATTGCGCAAATCATAGAGGCAATAACAGCAATAGATAAGGTGAGCGCCAAGTCAGAGAATAACTGCCCCTCAATACCTGCCATAAATAAAATTGGCAAGAAGATAGCAACGCTGGTGGTGGTTGAGGCAAATAAAGCGCCTGTTACTTGAGCTGCACCTTTTAGCGCGGCTTTTTTACTATCAAAGCCTTCGCTTCTGAGCCTTGCGATATTTTCTTGCACTATGATGGCGGCATCAAGTACTAAGCCAACAGCAAAGGCAAGGCCCGCCAATGAAATAACATTTAAGCTGCGGTCAAAAATATTCAATGTTAAAAACGCGACTAACAAAGAGACAGGAATTGTCGCTGCAATCACAAATGTGGCCTTTAAGCCTCTAAAGAACAGCCACAAGATTAAACACGACAGCAGAACACCTAGGCCTAAGTTACTTTTAACCAACGACAAAGCATTACGAATATGCACAGAGGCATCAAAACTTAATTCAATCGATAAGCCATTCTCAGCCAGCGGCCCTTCGTTTAGCTCTTTAATGGCAAGGTTAATTTCGTCGAGTAGGGCAACGGTATTGGCTTCGTTAGCGCGCGAAATACGAATGTAATACGCGGGTTTACCATTTCGGCCACTCATTCCTAAACGGTCAGAAAAAGTGCGTTCTACACTTGCGATATCGCCAAGGTAAATGGGTCTATCGCCTGAATAACCAACGCGCATTTGTGCCATGCTTGATAAATCATATTGCCCAGTAAAACGTACTGTATATTGACGTCGGCCAACATTGGCAAGGCCACCAGAGGTATCGCGTGAGCTGGCTAATACGTTACTGATTTGGTCAAGGCTGACGCCAAGTGCGGCAGCTTTGTGGGGGTCAAAGGTGATACGTAACTCTTTTGGTCGCTCACTGGCTAAGTCAACGCGGGCAACACCAGGAATACGTGCCAAACGGGGCTCAACAAATTCATCGATTTGTTTTTGGAACTGCGCCATGTCTAAATCAAGGCTGTCGCTATTAAAATCTTTTGGGGTGACCAGTAACGTTGCTGCGGCTTCCCCATTATTACCGCCAGCAAACACTACAGGATCAAATGCATCTAACGGCAGGGGCGGCGCTTGGTTAAGGCTTGTTAACACATCAAGCATGGCCTGTTGCATGTTTTGCCCAACAGCAAAAGTCAACGTGATCGAGCCATTGCCACGGTTAATGTAAGTATTAACCTCTAAGGCACCCGGGGTGTTCTTTACTGCGTTCTCGAGCGGCTCAATGATCACCGATTCAATCTCTTCAGGTGCAGCTTGGCGCCAGCCAGAGAAAATAGTGATCTGCGGTTGCTCAATATCTGGTGTGAGCTGAATTGGCAGCTTAAAAATACTCAACATGCCAAACAACATAATCAACACCAAGATGACAATAACACTCGCAGGGTTTTTCAGCGAACTACGTGTCAGATTCATTGTGTGTGTTCCAAAATCAGTTTGTGTGCATTGTAGTGCGATGTAAAAAAAGTGCCAGTGAGGTAAATGAAATGTGTTTCAGAAGTAACGCTGAATAGCCGTAATTAAGCGATAAAGTGTGTATTTGAAATAAGATGTAACAATTTAGCTGAGGCGCTTTAAGTTAAAAGCCTTAAGTCCTAAGGTTTAAGCTCTAAGTACAAAAAAGCGCGAAACTAGTTAGCATCGCGCTTCTTATATCTAAAATTTAAAGCTGACGGCTTAAAGCTCCGCTTTATTATTCATCAATCGAGCGAAGTAGGGCATTAATACCTACTTTTTCGCGAGTTTGCTGATCCACTTTTTTCACGATGATGGCAGCATATAGGCTGTGCGAACCATCTTTTGACGGTAAGGAACCAGGAACAACAACCGCACCGGCTGGTACTCGGCCGTAATGGATTTCGCCAGTTTCACGGTCATAGATACGTGTGCTTTGGCTGATATAAACGCCCATCGAGATAACGGCGCCTTCTTCAACTACCACGCCTTCAACAATTTCAGAACGTGCGCCAATGAAGCAGTTGTCTTCAATAATAGTTGGGTTAGCTTGTAGTGGCTCAAGTACACCACCAATGCCTACACCGCCAGATAAGTGAACGTTTTTACCAATTTGTGCACATGAGCCAACCGTTGCCCATGTATCAACCATGGTACCTTCATCAACGTAGGCGCCAATGTTGACATAAGATGGCATAAGCACCACGTTTTTACCTACGAAGCTGCCTTTACGTGCCACAGCATTAGGCACAACACGCATGCCGCCTTGTTGGAATTGCTCTGGTGTATAGTCGCTAAATTTAAGGGGGACTTTGTCGTAAAACTGATTAACACCATCGCTCATTGGTTGGTTATCACGAATACGGAAAGACAATAGCACCGCTTTTTTTAACCATTGATGCACAACCCACTCACCACTGATTTTTTCAGCAACACGGGCAGCGCCGCTATCAAGTAATTCAAGCGCGTCGATAATAGCTTGTTTTACTTCACTTGATACCGTGCTTGGGCTGATGCTATCGCGGTTGTCCCAGGCGTTTTCGATCATGGTTTTTAAATCTGACATAAGATCCTCTTATTCGGTTTCTGCGTTGAGTTTTTTACGCAATGCTTGATGAATTTTAGCCTGTTCTTCGTCTGTTAATGCTTGGTATTCGTTATTTGATACCACGAAGAAATCTTCTGCACGTTCACCAACTGTGGTGATCCGTGCGGCATGAATATGTAATAAGTGCGCTTGAAATACTTCCGCAATTTTTGTTAATAGACCCGGAATATCCACCGCTTGAATTTCAATTAAGCTGCGGTCTTTACGGGCATGCGGTCTAAGCACAATTTTTGGTTTGATATTAAAGTCTTTGAAGCGCTGAGAGCGATTCTTTTTAAGGCGAATTTTCTTTTTCGGGTCGCTAATTGCAAGATCTAAAGCACGTTTAATGCCTTGCGAACGGTTACTCGCAATCGGGTCACCATTGACCTCTAAAATAACAAAGCTAAATAGCACGTAGCCATCTTTTGTGGTCAGTACCTGCGCATGTTGAATTTGCGCTTTTTTCGAACCAATCACACTAACTAAACGTGAGAATAAACTGCCCGAGTAAGGGCTATAAGCAAATACTTGTGTACCACCATGCATTGCGGTGTTAGACACGGCAACGCTAGGCTGGCTTAAATCGTCACAGCTTAGTAGGTGCTCTGTGTGCCACGAAATCTGTTGCTCACTAAAAGCGGTAAAGTAATTGGCTTTAAAGCGACTCCAAATTAAGTCGATTTGATCTTCGTTACAACCGTGGTTCAGTAAGCGCTGTTTGGCTTGCTGTTTTTTATCACGTATTTGGTCACGTTGGTCCATTGGGTTTTCAAGCCCTAAACGAAGCGCTCGCTGGGTGTGTAAATACAGCTCACGTAGTAGGGTATTTTTCCAATCGTTCCATAGGTTATCGTTAGTTGCGCGAATATCGGCTAACGTTAAGCAGTACAAGTAATCAAGCTGGCGCTCATTTTTCACTTTACTTGCAAAGTCTTTAATCACATCTGGGTCATTAATATCTTTGCGCTGTGCTGTAACCGACATAAGTAAGTGATTAGCCACTAACCACGAAATAAGCTTGCCATCTGAGGCTGGGAAGCGGTGTAGTTTAGCAAACGCGATTGCATCAACTGAGCCAAGCTCAGAGTGATCGCCACCACGGCCTTTAGCAATATCATGGAAAATACCGGCTAAATAAAGTAATTCAGGCTTATCCATGCGAGTGACAATTTCACTACATAACGGAAATTCGCTGACTTTTGATTTATCAAAGTATTTATAAATATTGTTGATGAGTTTATGAGTATGTTCATCCACGGTGTAGGCATGGAATAAATCAAACTGCATTTGCCCAAAAATATTACGCCACTGTGGTAAGTAGGCAGCAATAATGCCGTGCTTATGCATCAGCGTAAATGCGCGGCCCATACCGTTAGGGTGTTTGATTAAACGCAAAAATGCTTCGCGGCAGGCGGCGTAGTCTTGTAAATCCCCCAATAAACGACGGCGAACTTGGCGCATTGTACGTATGGTACTTGGGTAAATATGGGTGATCTCTGGGTTATCAGCAATATGCTCGAACAACACAAATAGCTGATCACGGCGGAAGAACACCGATGGATTCTTAACACGAATTTGATGGCCAATACGCTCAAAGTTACGGTCAAGCTCAATCACAGGTAACTCACCGGCACCCGGTAAAATGCTTTGCTCAAAGTATGAAAGCAGCATTTGGTTAAGCTCACGTACGCGGCTCATGATCCTAAATAAGCGTTTCATCATGCGCTCGACCGAGGCTTTACCGTCACTACCAAAGCCTAGAATTTCTGCGGCATGAGGTTGATGATCGAACAATAAGCGGTTTTCAGAGCGACCCGCAGCGATGTGTAGCGCAAAACGAATGTTCCAAAGGTTTTCTAAACATTCAGACAGTTCTTGGTATTCTTCGTGAGTAAGATAGCCGTGATTTATAAGTTCTTGTAATGTTTCGGCTCTAAAGTGCTTTTTAGCAACCCAAATAATGGTCTGTAAGTCGCGCAGGCCACCTGGGTTTTCTTTGATGTTAGGTTCAAGGTTATAAGCTGTACCATGGCATTTTTTATGGCGTAAGCTTTGTTCTTGTACTTTGGCTAAAAAGAATTCGTCTGAGCGCCAAATAGGCGTATCTATTAGATGATTTTTTAATTTTTCGAATTCGATATGGTTACCGAAAATTAATCGGCTTTCGAGTAAGCTGGTGGCAAATGTCACATCTTCGCGTTTTTGTTCTAATGCTTGTTCTATAGTGCGAACGCTGTGACCAATTTCTAAATTAAGATCCCAAAGCATGGTAACGAACTGGCCAATTTTCTCGCAGACGGCTTCACTTGGCTGCTCGCTTACTAGCAACATAAAGTCGATATCGGAATAGGGGTGTAGTTCGCCACGACCATAACCACCCACAGCAATTAGGGCAAGATCACTTTCGTGAGCGAGGTCGTAATCGTGAAACAGTTTAATTAATAAGCGGTCGATAAACTCAGCGCGGGCATTAATTAAGTTGCTAACGGGTTGTTTTGAGAATTCGTTCTGTAGCCATTTATAAAAATAACTAGAACAGTCGCGATAATCGCTAAGTTGCTCAGCTTGGCTGAGCAACTTTTTTACTTTATTGGGTAATGCCACTGGGGCTGGCTCCTAGTGTTCGATGATCCTGTCAATAGTATCATCTGATCGGAGCGTTAAAATTTCAACACCATTTTCAGTCACTAACAGTGTATGTTCCCACTGTGCAGACAATGAACGGTCTTTTGTTACGACAGTCCAGTTGTCTTTAAGTAGTTTACATTGGCGTTTACCAGCATTAACCATAGGCTCGATTGTTAAGCACATACCTGCTTTTAATACTTCGCCAGTACCTGGTTTACCGTAGTGCATTACTTGAGGTTCTTCGTGGAACTCAGCACCAATGCCGTGGCCACAGTATTCACGTACGATTGAATAGCTAAAGCCTTCTGCGTATTTTTGAATTGCAGCACCAATATCACCTAAGCGTACGCCTGGTTTTACCATTTTAATTGCAAGGTATAGGCTTTCTTGGGTGATATCTGCAAGACGCTTGCCTTGAATGTTAGGTGTACCAACGTGGAACATCTTAGATGTATCACCGTGATAGCCATCTTTGATCACAGTCACGTCGATATTGACGCTATCGCCTTCTTTAAGTGGTTTGTCATTTGGAATACCGTGACAAATTACATGGTTCACTGAGGTGCAAATTGATTTTGGGAAACCGTGATAATTAAGCGGTGCTGGAATAGCATCTTGAACATTAACAATATAATCATGACAAATTGTATTTAGTTCATCTGTGGTTACACCTGGCACCACATGCGGTTCTATCATTTCTAGTACCTCGGCGGCTAAGCGCCCGGCAACACGCATTTTTTCGATTTCTTCAGGGGTCTTGATCACAGCACTCATTGAGGCTCCAAAGTTGTTTTTCAGGTCATTTTTTAGTGCACAAATTTTGCACTAGACGTTGAGTTTTCAATTTTAATATGGTATAAAGCGCGCCGTCTTTTTACAAATAAATTCTTAACTGATTTTTTGTATTTAAGGCAAACACAATTTTATTTTAACACACACACGTATCGTCACATACACTTGGGTGCACTTAAGTTACAAATTAACTACGGTGTTGGTGCTATGGGATATGTGGAGGCCTAACCCTAAATTATAGAGGATTATACAAATGGCAAACGTTTCAATGCGCGATATGCTTCAAGCTGGTGTTCACTTTGGTCACCAGGCACGTTACTGGAACCCTAAGATGAAGCCTTTCATCTTCGGCGCTCGTAACCGTGTTCATATCATCAACCTAGAGCAAACTGTACCAATGTTCAACGAAGCACTTAAGTTCTTATCGAACGCAGCTTCTAACAAAGGTAAAGTACTTTTCGTTGGTACTAAGCGCGCAGCAAGCGAAGCAGTTAAAGAAGCCGCTCTTCAAAGCGAGCAGTTCTACGTAAACCACCGTTGGTTAGGTGGTATGTTGACTAACTGGAAAACAGTTCGTCAATCAATCAAGCGTCTTAAAGACCTTGAAGCGCAAAGCCAAGACGGTACTTTCGAGAAATTAACTAAGAAAGAAGCGTTAATGCTTACTCGTGAAATGGAAAAGCTTGAAAAGAGCCTTGGTGGTATCAAAGACATGGGCGGTCTTCCAGACGCGCTTTTCGTTATCGATGCAGACCACGAGCACATCGCTATCCGTGAAGCTAACAACCTAGGTATCCCAGTTGTTGCTATCGTTGATACTAACTCTAACCCAGACGGTGTTGATTACATCGTACCTGGTAACGACGATGCGATCCGTGCTATCCAACTTTACACTGGCGCTGTATCAGCTGCGATCACTGAAGGTCGTGAGAACAACATCGTTGCTCAAGCTGAGAAAGACGACTTCGTAGAAGCTGAGTAATTAGCTGTCATCAAGTCTTCATCTAATTAAGATGAAGACTTGTTATTCTTGTTAAGCGGCCTATACCGCTTCCCTATAACAGAATTCAATTGAGGATATTCTAATGGCTGTAACTGCTGCCCTAGTTAAAGAATTACGCGAGCGTACTGGCGCTGGCATGATGGATTGTAAAAAAGCGTTAACTGAAACTAACGGTGACATCGAGTTAGCGATCGAAAACATGCGTAAGAGCGGTGCTGCAAAGGCTGCTAAAAAAGCAGGTAACATTGCTGCTGAAGGTACAATCTTAATCAAAGAAGGTAACGGTTTCGCTGCACTTCTTGAAGTTAACTGTCAAACTGACTTCGTTGCTAAAGACGCTAACTTCCTTGGTTTCGCTAACCAAGTTCTTGACGCTGCTGCAGAATCTAAAGCAGACATCGAAGCACTTAAAGCACAATTCGAAGAAACTCGTGTTGCGCTAGTTGCTAAAATCGGTGAAAACATCAACGTTCGTCGCGTTGAGTACATCGACGGTGACAAGCTTTCTTCTTACCGCCACGGCGACCGTATCGGTGTTGTTGTAGTTGGTGAAGCTGACGAAGAAACACTTAAGCAAGTTGCTATGCACGTAGCTGCGTCTAAGCCTGAGTTCGTAAACCCAGAAGACGTACCAGCTGACGTTGTTGAAAAAGAAAAAGCAGTTCAAATCGATATCGCGATGAACGAAGGCAAGCCTGCTGAAATCGCTGAGAAAATGGTTATCGGTCGTATGAAGAAATTCACTGGTGAGATCTCTCTTACTGGTCAAGCTTTCATCATGGAACCTAAAAAATCAGTTGGCGAAATTCTTAAAGAGAAAGGCGCAACTGTTACTAACTTCATCCGTTTAGAAGTTGGTGAAGGTATCGAGCGTAAAGAAGAAGACTTCGCTGCTGAAGTAGCTGCACAAATCGCTGCTGCAAAAGGCGAGTAATTTTCTAACTTAGTGACGTAGGGCAATAAGATGAAATTAATCTGCTATTAGCTTTTGCGTCACTGATGAAAATTCTTTAAAATAACCGCGTTTTATGTGTAACCATAGCGCGGTTATTTTTTATCTCATTACTAAGGCTGGCCCAAATATTATGACTATCAATCGTAAACCTATTTTTAGACGTGTTCTTCTTAAACTTAGCGGTGAAGCATTAATGGGAGACGAAGGCTTCGGCATCGACCCAAAAGTACTTGACCGTATGGCTCAAGAAATTAAAGAACTTGTAGAGCTCGACGTAGAAGTAGGTTTAGTTATCGGTGGCGGTAACTTCTTGCGTGGTGGTTCATTAGCAGAAGCGGGTATGAACCGCGTAGTTGGCGACCACATGGGTATGCTTGCGACTGTAATGAATGGTTTGGCAATGCGTGATGCACTGCACCGTGCATTTGTAAATTGTCGTTTAATGTCTGCTATCCCACTGAACGGTGTGTGTGATGCTTACAACTGGGCAGAAGCTATCAGCCTATTAAAATCTGGCCGCGTTGTAATTTTCTCAGCGGGTACAGGTAACCCATTCTTCACGACTGACTCAGCAGCGTGTTTGCGTGGTATTGAAATTGAAGCAGATACTGTAATCAAAGCGACTAAAGTGGATGGCGTTTACTCTGATGACCCAGTGAAAAACCCAGACGCTACACTATATCGCCACTTAAGCTACAATGAAATCATTGATAAAGAGCTTAAGGTTATGGATTTAGCTGCATTTACGCTGGCGCGTGACCACAACATGCCATTAAGCGTATTTAACATGAATAAATCAGGCGCGCTTAAGCGTGTTATTATGGGCGAAGATGAAGGAACGCTTATCTCTTCACAAGCCTCAGATGAAACTAGCAAATAGATTAGGATTGAACCGTGATTAACGATATCAAAAAAGATGCGTCAGAACGTATGCAAAAAAGTGTTGCGGCACTAGGCAGTCAATTATCTAAAATTCGCACAGGCCGTGCGCACCCAGCATTACTTGACGGTATTCAAGTGTCTTACTACGGTGCTGACACGCCATTAAACCAAGTTGCTAACGTAACAATTGAAGACTCTCGTACACTTGCAATTAGCGTGTTTGATAAGTCACTAGCGCAAGCAGTAGAAAAAGCGATCATGGCTTCAGATTTAGGTTTAAACCCAATGTCTGCAGGTACTGTTATTCGTGTTCCACTTCCTCCACTTACAGAAGAGCGTCGTAAAGACCTTATCAAAATCGTACGTGGTGAAGTTGAAAGCGGTCGTGTTGCTGTACGTAACATCCGTCGTGACGCAAATGGCGACATTAAGAGCTTATTGAAAGAAAAAGATATTTCTGAAGATGAAGCACGTCAAGCAGAAGACGAGATCCAAAAGCTTACTGATAAGTTCATCAAAGAGATGGACGCACAACTAGCTGCAAAAGAAGCTGAGTTAATGGAAATCTAATCGCTGCTGTTTATCTTTCAGACACTGATTCTGTAAGTAAACAGGCGTAACTAAATTTATTAGTTTTGAAACGCCGTCTAGGGTATACTAGACGGCGTTTTTTTATGGAATACTCGATATTTATGGTTCTTAACGCTGATAAAATTTCCCAGCAAAGTTTGCCTAAGCATGTCGCTATAATCATGGATGGCAACGGACGTTGGGCACAAGCGAAAAATCGCCCACGTGTTTATGGGCACAAAAAGGGCGTTGATGCGGTTCGTCAATCAGTGCAATTTTGTACTCGCTTAGGTATACAGTCGTTAACACTATTCGCATTTAGTAGCGAAAATTGGCGACGTCCAGAAGACGAAGTAAATACGCTCATGGAGCTATTTTTATTTGTACTGGGCAAAGAAGTTAAAAAACTTCATAAAAATAATGTAAAGCTAAACATAATTGGTGATTTATCACGCTTTTCAGAAGGTTTGCGCAATAAAGTTGATGCAGCCCATGAATTAACTCGTAATAATACGGGTCTACAGTTAAACGTGGCAGCTAATTATGGTGGACGTTGGGATATTACTTACGCCGCAACAACGCTTGCAAAAAAGGTCGCAGCCGGTGAAATGGCCGCAGAAGATATTACTGAAGAGCTAATGGCTGAACAAATGAGTATGGCCGACCAAGGTGAGCTTGATTTAATGATCCGCACCGGTGGAGATTTACGCATCAGTAACTTCCTTTTATGGCAAGCGGCTTATGCTGAGCTTTACTTTACCGATACGCTTTGGCCAGACTTCAATGAAGCTGCATTTGCTGACGCTATCGCATGTTACGTTGCCAGAGAGCGACGATTTGGTTGTACAGGCGAACAAATAAAACAATTACTCGCCGAGACCTAATTACTAGTTGAAGGTACACACATTGCTAAAACAACGAATTTTAACCTCGCTCGTGTTGGCACCACTTGCACTTATTTTGGTTTTTTATACCCCATTAACACTATTTAGTTATATCGCCGCTGGTATTGTTTTGCTCGGTGCGTGGGAATGGTCTGCATTTATGGGCCTATGCGATAAAGTTAAACGCTTTGGATTTGTAGCCGCAACGGCTGCATTTTTAGCATTACTCAACTGGCATTGGCCCATTGAATCACTTTGGCAAAATGGTCAATTAGTGGGTGATGCAAACTACCTATTTACCTTGTCATTTGCATGGTGGATTGTGGCAACTTATTTAGTTTGGCGCTACCCAGCTATGGCAAAGGCTTGGAATGAAGGCATTGTAATGCGTGCCATTGCAGGCTTTTTAACGCTAGTGCCACTTTGGCTTGCACTAAATACACTACGTAGCGCAGGGTATGGCGAATCTACTCACTTTGGTTCAATGTTAATTTTAGTTGTACTTGGTATTGTGTGGAGCGCAGATATTGGCGCTTACTTTACTGGTAAGAACTTAGGTAAACGTAAACTAATGCCAAAGGTAAGTCCTAATAAAACGATTGAAGGTTTATTAGGTGGTGTAGTGGCTTCGGTTGTTTTTGTTTTAGCATTTTGCCATTTCACTAATGTTGATATGAGTGTTTGGCCAATCTATGCCGTGATGACTGCATTTATCGCGTTATTCTCAGCCGTAGGCGATTTACTCGAAAGTATGTTCAAACGTGAAGTCGGCTTGAAAGACAGCGGTTCATGTTTACCAGGTCATGGCGGTATTTTAGACCGTATCGATAGCTTAACTGCAGCTGCGCCAATTTTTGTACTTTGCTACGCATGGACACTGAGTTTATGAGCAAAGTAGAGCAACTTGTCGTACTGGGCGCAACTGGTTCAATCGGTTTAAGCACCTTAGATGTTGTTTCTAGAAACCCGGAGCGCTTTGCGGTTTTTGCATTAGCGGCGGGTAAAAATGCCGAGCAAATGGCAGAGTTGTGTATCGCACATCAGCCTAAGTTTGCTGTAATGGCTGATCAACAAGCCGCTAGTGCGCTATCAAATTTACTTGCAAATAGCTCGTGTAACACACAAGTTCTAGCAGGTGTTGATGCGATGAGTGAACTTGCTGCACATACAGATGTTGATGCAGTGATGTCGGCGATAGTAGGTGCAGCAGGTCTGTTACCGACTTTAAGTGCAGTTGAAGCTGGCAAAAAAGTGTTGCTAGCGAATAAAGAGTCGCTAGTTATGTCGGGTCAGTTGTTTATTGATAAAGTAAAACAACATGGCGCCACTTTACTGCCTATCGACAGCGAACATAATGCGATTTTCCAATGTATGCCAGCATCATTACAGAATGCATCAGGCCTACTTGCTGATAATGGTGTAAGCAAAATCTTGCTTACAGGTTCTGGCGGTCCTTTCTTAAAGCGTGATTTAGCGACATTACCATCAGTGACTGTTGCTGAGGCAGTGGCACATCCAAACTGGTCAATGGGACAAAAGATTTCTGTTGATTCAGCGACTATGATGAATAAAGGCCTAGAATTTATAGAAGCCAAGTGGCTGTTTAACTGCTGTGCCAGTGATATTGAAGTGGTGATCCACCCACAAAGTATTATTCACTCTATGGTGCAATATCAAGATGGCTCAGTGCTTGCGCAAATGGGCAATCCAGATATGCGCACACCAATTGCTCATGCTTTAGCTTTTCCTGAGCGTGTCGATGCGGGTGTAAAACCGCTCGATTTTTCACAAATGGCAGATTTTACTTTCACTAAACCAGATTATGCCCGTTACCCTAATTTAAAACTTGCCATTGATGCGTGTGAAATGGGGCAAGGTGCAACCACCACAGTAAATGCGGCGAATGAAATTGCCGTTGCTGCCTTTTTAAATGGTCAAATCGGCTTTACAGATATTTATCGAATTAACGCTGAAACGCTCAACGCAACGCAAAACATCAACGTGCAAACTCTCGACGAGATTTTAGCTTGCGACCAAGCTGCACGTGTAAAAGCGACTGAGTTTGTAAAAAGAGGCATCAATTAGCATGTTTGATTTTTTCTGGAATCTTGGCTCATTTATTCTCGCCCTAGGTATTTTAGTGACTGTGCATGAATATGGTCATTTCTGGGTTGCGCGAAAAGCGGGCGTGAAAGTGCTACGTTTTTCAATTGGCTTTGGTAAGCCGTTGATCAAGTGGCACGACAAACAGCAAACCGAATATGTGATTGCTGCAATCCCACTAGGTGGTTATGTCAAAATGCTTGATGAGCGTGTTGACGAAGTGCCGCCAGAGCAGCGTCATTTATCATTTAATGCTAAATCAGTAAAAGCACGTATTGCGATTGTGGCTGCAGGCCCGATGGCAAACTTTTTATTCGCTATTTTTGCACTTGCTGTGATGTATATGGTGGGGGTGCAGTCATTAAAACCTGTGGTGGGTGAGGTAACTCAAGGCAGCCGTGCCGCTGCTGCTAAGATTGAGCCAAACCAGCAAATTATTAAAATTGGTGAAGACGACATTAACACTTGGCAAGATGCCACATTCTCGCTTATGAGTCGCTTAGGTGAGCAAAGTGTTGTGGTAACGCTTCGTGATCAAAATTATCAAAAACATGTGCGTACTCTTAATTTAGATGGTTGGAAATTAGATCAACAAGACGTACCACCATTAACCTCGATAGGTATTGTACCGTTTCGCCCTAAAGCACTTTTAGAAGTGGCCATGATCAGTAAAGGCTCGGCGGCAGAAGCTGCAGGTTTACAGGTTAACGACAAAATACTTGCTGTAAATGGTGAAAATATCAGCAGTTGGAGCAAGTTAGTTTCATTAATTCAGCAATCACCTAACAAATCCTTACAATTTAGTGTACAAAGGCAAGATAGTATAAAAGAACTGACGGTAACGCCACAAAGCAGAACCAATGATGCAGGCGTTGCTCAAGGATTTTTAGGCGTGTCTCCGGTGGTCGAGCCATGGCCAGAAAACTATATTGAAACTAGACATTATGGCCCCGTCGATAGTATTGTGCTGGGCATACAAGAAACATGGCGTTTAATTACCCTTAGTTTTGACATGATTGGTAATTTAATTACCGGTCAGGTGTCGGTTAAAAATTTAAGTGGCCCGGTGGGCATTGCAGTTGGCGCGGGAACTAGCGTAAGCTATGGCTTGGTTGCATTTTTAAGCTTTTTAGCATTAATTAGTGTAAACCTTGGCGTATTTAACTTATTACCGCTGCCAGTGCTAGATGGTGGGCACTTAATGTATTACATAATTGAACTTTTTCGCAAAAAGCCGGTCTCTGAAAAGACGCAAGAATTTGGTTTTAAAGTGGGGGCCTTGCTGCTTCTGTTTTTAACATGTTTCGCTTTGTTCAATGATGTATCGCGTTTATAACAAGTAAGCGAAAAATTCCAATTTGAACACGATTGTAAAACACCAAAAGTTTATTTAATAAGGTGTTGAGCGGTAATACAGTTGTAAAGGATAAAGATAACAAAATGGCTATAAAAAAACATTTGGCAGTTTCAAGTTTATTAGGCGCTAGCTTTGCAGCCCTAGGCCAAAACTCCTTTATTGTAGAAGATTTAAAAGTTGAAGGTTTACAGCGTGTTGCACTGGGTGCTGCGTTAACGCATATTCCGATCAATGTGGGCGATAATATTGATGAGTACACAATTTCAAGAACCATAAAGGCTCTCTATCGTTCTGGTCACTTTGACAATATTAAAGCATTACGTGATGGCAACAGTGTTATCTTCCGAGTGACTGAGCGCCCAACGATCAGTATGATCGAATTTGATGGCAATAAAGATATCAAAGATGAGCAGCTAAATGAGTCGCTAGACCAGCAGGATATCCGTACTGGTGAGCCGCTTGATAAAACAGTTCTTGATAACATTGAAAAAGGTCTAGTTGAATTCTTCCACAGTATTGGTAAGTACAATGCAAAGGTGGAAGTTAGTATCACAAAGTTACCTCGAAACCGTGTAAAACTATTATTTGAATTTGATGAAGGTGATGCTGCATCAATTCGTCAAATCAACCTCGTTGGTAACGAACTTTTCTCTGATGAAGAGCTACTTAAATTAGCTGAGTCACAGCAAGATTTGCCGTGGTGGAAGTTCATGTCGAGCGACCGTTATCAAAAGCAAACCATTGAAGGCGATTTAGAGAAAATTCGCAGTTACTACCTAGACCGTGGTTACCTGCGCTTTAATATCGATTCGACACAAGTATCTGTAAGCCCTGAGCGTGACTCTGTTTATGTAACAGCAAATATCACCGAAGGCGTTAAATACAAAGTGAAAGGCTTTGACTTTATTGGTGACTTGTTAGGCCGTGAAGAACTCATCAGAAGTGTTATCCCGCTGAAAACAGGTGAGCTTTATAATGGCTCTGTTGTGACCTCTTCAGAAGAGTTCATCAAAAGCTACTTAGCGCGTTTTGGTTATGCTAATGCTGAAGTGCGTACCATCCCAGAAATTGATGATGAAAATAAAGAAGTTCAATTAACGCTATCGGTTAATCCGGGTAAGCGTGTTTATGTTCGTCGTATCATTGTGGGTGGTAACCAAAATACCTCTGATGAAGTAGTGCGCCGTGAAATGACACAGCTTGAAGGTGCGTGGTTGTCCAATCAAAGCCTTGAGCGCTCTAAACTGCAAATTCAGCGTTTACCCTACATGGAAAGCGTTGATTTTAATGTGGTGCCAGTACCAGGTGTAGATGACCAAGTTGATGTAGATTTTACTGTGAAAGAACAATCTGCAGGTAGCTTTAACGCAGGCCTTGCCTATGGTTCTTACTTAGGTCTGCAATTTAACATTGGTGTCAGTGAATCAAACTTCTTAGGGACCGGTAACCAAATTGGTTTCAACATCAATACCTCACGTGGTTCTGAGCGTATTAGTGTGTCTTATACTGACCCTTACTTTACGCCTGATGGTGTATCGCAAGGTAGTAGCATTTTCTACAGTAACTACGATGCGAGTAAGTTTAGCCTAATCGACTATAAATCGAAGAGCTATGGTATTGGTACTAACATTGGTTTCCCAATCGATGCAGTAAACCGTATTAACTTTGGTGTTCGTTGGGTACAAGAAGAACTGTCAGATATTGCTGAGTACGAGCAAACACGTGTTATTCGTGAAACCTTCTTAGATCCAGATAACCCAGATGCAGGTTTTGACTTTACTAAGTACGAGCTAAGTGCAGGTTGGTCACGCGTTACTGTAAACCGTGGTTTATTCCCAACAGCAGGTTCGCGTCAATCTCTTAACTTAACTGCGACAACGCCAAACTCTGATTTACAGTACTTTAAGCTAAATTATGATTCGCGTTTCTACTGGCCAATCAGTAATGACCACCGCTGGGTGTTCTCAACGCGTGCGGCACTTGGTTATGGTAATGGCTATGGTACAACCAATGGTTATGACCAAACACTGCCATTCCAAGAGTTCTTCAGAATTACTGAAATGGAACTACGTGGCTTTGACCGTAATACGATTTTACCACGTGCTGTATCACGTGTTCCGCAAAGCATTCCTGGTACACCATTACCTGATGGTACGACAACAGGTAGCATTGGTGGTGCATCAGAGTTTGACCAGCTTTACACAGCAGGCCGAATTGGTGGTAACGCCAAAGCGGTCGCAGGGATGGAGCTTATTGTTCCAACACCTTTCTTAGATGAAGAAAACACTAGCTCTGTACGTACCAGCTTCTTCGTAGATGCAGCAAACGTATGGGATACAGAGTTTAATATTGACCGTTATCAAAACCTGTCAACAGATGAGCGTGCTAAATTGGATGATTATGCAGATCCGATGCGCTTTAGGGTTTCAACCGGTCTTTCTCTACAATGGATCTCTCCGATGGGTCCAATGCTGATCAGTTTTGCGTATCCATTGCAAAAAGAAGAAGATGACGATACGAAGACCATCAGCTTTAATATTAGTAATACATTCTAAAGGAGTTTTTTCGTGAATAAATCAATTAAATCAACAGCTTTTGCACTACTTGCTACTTTATCTATGGGCCTATCTACTAACGCATTTGCCCACAAAGTAGGTATTGTTGATATGCAAGAAATCTACAAACAAATCCCACAAATGGCGAAAGTAGAGCAAACTTTAGAAGCTGAATTCTCTGAGCGTCGTCAAGAACTAGAAAAACTTCAAGGTGATATTCGTTTTGAAGCTGAAAAGTTCAAGCGTGAAGCGACAACTATGAGCGACAAGCAAAAAGAAGAATTACGTACTAAGATTCAAGGTATGCAGCAGCAACTTGCTGAAAAAGGTCGTCCTTTAGAGCAAGAAATCAAAATGCGTCAAAACCAAGAGCTAGCTAAAGTTCAAAAGCTAATCTTAGATGCAATCGAAGAAGTAGCGAAAGCTGGCAAATTCGATGAAGTTAAAGTTAAAGAAACAACGATTTATGTTAACCCTAAAACTGTCGATGACTTATCAAGCAAAGTTGTTGAAAAAGTAAGTAAGCAATAGAAATCATATATGCAAAACTACACGCTTTCGCAGATAGCGGATCTTCTGGGCGCTGACCTTCAAGGTGACGGCGCTACAGAGATTAAAAAAATATCTACACTTGCAAATGCCCAACATGGGCATATTGCATTTTTAGCGAACAAGAAATATCGCTCGCAATTAGATGATACTCAAGCAAGTGCGGTGATTTTATCATCAGCAGACGCTGAGTACTTTTCGGGTAATAAGCTCATTGTTGCTAACCCTTATGTTTGTTACGCCAAGCTTGCTCAGCTAATGGACACCACACCGCGCTCAGCAGTGACGGGTATTCACCCTAGTGCAGTCATTCATGATTCAGCTTCGATTGGTAATAATGTCGCGATCGCCGCCAATGTGGTGATTGAAGCGGGTGCTGTTATTGCTGACAATGTGCAGATTGGTCCAAACTGTTTCATTGGTGAGCATGCAAAAATTGGTCAAAGCACTAAGCTTTGGGCAAATGTAAGCATTTACCATGAAGTTGAGATTGGCAGCGACTGTTTATTCCAAGCGAATACAGTCGTGGGCAGCGATGGTTTTGGTTACGCTAATGAGCGTGGGGAATGGGTGAAAATACCGCAACTTGGCCGAGTAATCATCGGTGATAAGGTTGAGGTAGGCGCGTCTACTACGATTGACCGTGGTGCATTAGACGATACGATCATCCATAGTAATGTAATTATCGATAATCAATGTCAAATAGCGCATAATGTCGAGATCGGCTCAGGCACAGCGGTTGCCGGTTGCACGGTTTTTGCCGGAAGCGTCGAGATCGGTAGGAATTGTCAGATTGGTGGTATGGTTGCAATTAATGGTCACCTTAGCGTATGCGATGGTGCTATAATCACCGGCATGAGTATGGTGACGAAAGCAATCACAGAGCCTGGAATCTATTCATCAGGATTACCTCATCAAACTAACAAAGAATGGCGCCGAAGTATTGCCCACATCCGCAATCTTGGCGATATGAAAGACCGCATTAAAGCTCTTGAGTCACTGACTAAGTCACTCAATATTGAAGACAAATAAGGATGCTATTTTGGCAAATGAATTAAATAGTCTTGATATCCAAGATATTTTAAGTTTACTTCCGCATCGTTACCCGATGCTACTTGTTGACCGTGTTCTAGATTACACGCCAGGCGAGTCGTTACATGCGATTAAAAATGTAACAGTGAACGAACCTATTTTTACGGGTCATTTTCCTAATCAACCTATCTTTCCAGGTGTGTTGATTTTAGAAGCAATGGCCCAAGCAACTGGCTTACTTGGCTTTAAGACAGTTGAAAATCGTAGCGATAACGAACTATATTTATTCGCTGCGATTGATAATGCGCGATTTAAACAGCCAGTATTACCTGGCGATACTATGCATTTACATGTAGAGTTTTTAAAAGAGCGCCGCAATATATGGAAGTTTGCAGCAGAAGCAAAAGTTGACGGCAAAGTAGTGTGTACTGCCGAAATCATGTGTGCGAGAAGAGAGTTTTAATAGTGATCCATCCTACGGCGATAATCGAACCAGGTGCAAAACTTGGAAATAACGTATCAGTTGGCCCTTATAGCTACATCGGTAACGATGTAACTATTGGTGATAACTGTATCATCGAATCTCATGTGGTTGTAAAAGGCCCATCGACGATTGGTTCTGGTAACCATATTTTCCAATTTGCTTCGGTCGGTGAAGCGTGCCAAGACAAAAAGTACGCGAATGAGCCTACAACCTTGATCATTGGTGACAACAACGTGATCCGTGAGTGTGCGACCATTCACCGTGGTACGATTCAAGACCAAGGTGTAACAAAAATTGGTAGCAACAACTTATTTATGGCTTACACACACGTTGCGCATGATGCAGTAGTGGGTGATAACGTTATTTTTGCTAATAATGCCTCTGTTGCTGGCCACGTACACGTAGGTGACTGGGTGATCCTTGCTGGTAATTCAGGTGTTCACCAGTTCTGTAAAATTGGTTCACATGCCTTTGTTGGTATGTACTCAGGTGTTAATAAAGATGTGCCACCATTTGTAACGACCATTGGCACGCCGGCAGGCCCTGTAGCAATCAATACTGAAGGCATGAAACGCCGTGGTTTTGAAAGCGATGAAATCATGGCAACACGCCGTGCATATAAAACGCTTTACCGTAAGAGTTTAGGTGTTGAAGAAGCAATCGCTGAGCTAAGTGAAGATGCTGCGAAGTATCCAGCTGTTCAGTTGATGATAGACTTCGTGAAAAGCTCTGAGCGCGGAATTATTCGCTAATCAAAAGCTAATTACTAAAAGCCACCGTAAGGTGGCTTTTTTGTTTTTATAGTTCAGGTTTTGCTAAGTCAGTGCTTGTTATCTTCACGACAAAAAAGGATCTAGTAATATGAATAAACTCATCATCTTTGCATTGTTAAGCTTAATAATAAGTGGTTGTAGTAGTGCGCCTTCGGTATCTAAAGGAGCAATAGAAAAAGGCAAAGCCAGTTATTACGCTGATAAATATCATGGCCGAATGACAGCAAGTGGTGAGGTGTTTAATCAACAGGCATGGAGCGCGGCTCATCAAACGCTTGGCTTTGGCAGCAGAGTGAGGGTCACCAATATTAGTAACAATAAAAGTGTGATTGTTACCATTAATGACCGCGGCCCATTTATCCGCGGTCGTATTATCGATTTATCAAAAAAGGCGTTTTCACAAATTGCCTCAGTCAAGCAAGGTGTGATTGACGTTACTGTTGAGCAGCTCGATTAAAAACGGGTAATAAGCTCTACGTAGTCGGCTTCATTAGCCATCAATTCAGCATGACTTGCAAAGGCTCTTACTTGTCCTTGTTCTAACCAAATAACCTTATCAACACGACTTAGCATTGCTGGGTCGTGGGTAATGGTCAACATGGTTTTATCTGCCCATATTTTCTCAAGTGTAGTCAGCAAGTTTTGCTTAGTGTGGTTATCTAGACTCTCTGTTGGCTCATCAAGAATGATTAAATTACCTTGCCTTAATAGGGCTTGAGCTATGGCAATACGACGTGACTGACCATGAGAAAGCTTTCTGCCTGCGGTTCCTAAGCGGGTATTAAGGCCGGCTTTTAAGTTCTTAAGCCAAGAGCCAAGTTCAGCGTTTTCACAGGCTTCAATTAGCATCTCATCTGTCGCATCAAAAGCTGCATAACGAAGATTTTCACGTAGCGTGCCATCAAAAATATGATGCTGCTGGGCAACTATCGTTAGCTGCTTAAAGCGTGTTGCAGTGCTCAAGCTTTCAAGTTCAAAGTTATCTTGCTTGGTGGTGAGCTTTAATGAGCCTGATTGCAGCGGCCAAAGGCCCGTGAGTAAGTTAACTAGAGTGGTTTTGCCACTGCCACTGGCACCGACTAGGGCAACTTTACTGCCGGGTGTAATCGCAAAATTGATATTGCTAAGGGCTTTACTTTTTGCCCCCAAGTATTGGTAATTGACCTCGCTTAGCTCAAGACCAAGCCCTGATTTGTCAGCTAATTGGTTTGCTAGCTGATCATCTAAGTTGTTTGGCTTTTCGGCTAAGCTGTTGTGTTTATCTTCAAGATCAAACAGTCGCTTTGCGGCACTTAAAGTAAGCGGCAATTCAATAAATGCCGTAGGCAGGGTGAGCACGGTTTCAAAGCTTGCTAATACAAATAACGCGAGCATCGCCAGTTCAACGTTTTTCATACTCCCCATTGCAACCAGTGGAATTATCATAAAGACACTGGCCAGCATGGTGAGTTGGATCACCAAAGTGCTTAAACCATTACTGTTTGCCACGGCTTTGTGGTGATTATAGAGCTGGTTGTTGTATTGTTTACTGAGTGAGTCACAATGCGCTAATTGCGCCGCGTGTGCTTGATAGACAGCAAGCTCTCTGGCACCTGATAGTGTATCGGCAAGTTCAGATCTTAACTCGGCTGAGAGCTGGGTTTCTGTATCCGCTTGTTGATGAAGCTTATGGCTTAACAATGCGGGAAGCAGCACGCCAATAATCATCAGTGAAGTAAAGCAAACTAATGCAACCTCAGCGTTATACATGGCCATGAAGGCCATTACTATAGGAATGCTGATCAAGGCGACAATAATCGGCAGCAGTACATTGAGGTAGAATTTATCCAGCGCATCTACATCATTCTGTAGCCGGTTAAATAAATCGCTACTACGACTCATTGCTAAGTCAACATTGTTCAGTTGGCTCAGAGTCTTGAACATGTTTACGCGAATTTCGCTCAGTAATAAAAAGGTAGCATTATGAGTTATCATCCGCTCACCGTAACGAGACGCTGTGCGCACGATAGCTAAAAAGCGGATCACTCCAGCTGGGGTAAAGTAATTCATCTGCACACCCGCAATGCCCGCCGCTGCCATGGCTGCTAAAAACCACCCAGATATAGCGAGCAAGCCCACATTAGCGAGTACCGTTAAGCTTGCTAAAAAAGCCCCTAAAAGCAACATGCCAGTATGAGGTTTGCACAGTTTTAATAGACGTATAAAGTTATGCATGGGCGTCACCTTGACTCACCAGTTTAGCAAATAGGCCAGCTTGCTCAGTCAGTTGCTGGTACTGACCAGATTCAACAATGTGACCTTGTTGCAGAACGTAAATATTATCGGCGTGTTTAACCGTATTCAGTCGGTGAGCAATAACCAGCACTAAGTGATCTTTTGCATAATCGCGGATTGCTTGGTTGATTAAATGCTCGGTTTGGCTGTCTAAGTGAGCGGTAGGCTCATCTAACATCAGCACTGGGGCATTCTTCAAAAATGCACGGGCAAGGGCTATGCGCTGCTTTTGCCCACCAGAGAGGCCTTCGCCTTGTTCACCTAGCAAGCTATCAAAGCCATCAGGTAAGGCAGTAATAAACTCAAGTGCTCCAGCTTTACTTGCTGCTTCATCGAGTTCTGTTTGGCTTGCATTGGGTTTAGCTAAACGCAGGTTCTCTGCAACGGTCCGATAAAATAACGTGGCTTGCTGTGGGATCCACGCCAGCTGTGCTTGCCAATCAGCTAATGCAGTATCACTAAGTGGTTGCCCGTTAATGCTAATGGCACTATTGGCCTGATGATGAAAACCCAATAGGCAATCAAACAAGGTACTTTTACCCGAGCCACTTTCACCCACAAAGGCAATTAAGCCTGTGCTTGGCAGGGCTAAGTTGATATCAGTTACCCCTTCGTTTGTTTCTGGGTAATGAAAGGTAAGCGCATTCAGCTGTAGATCTTTTATCGGTAACTCAAGTTTAGATGTACCCAAATGTTCATCAGCGTCGCTTTGATTGATAATGTCGACCATATCAGCAGCGGCGCTGATCCCTTCGAGTTTTGCATGATAATGAGTGCCCATTTGTCGAAGTGGTAAGTAAAACTCAGGGGCCAGTAGCAACACCACAAATCCAGTGGCAAAATCGAGCGTACCAAAAAATAATCTAAAGCCAATGATAACGGCAACAAGGGCGACACTAATGGTGGCTAAAAACTCAAGGGCGAAAGACGATAAAAAGGCGACTTTCAATACCCCCATAGTAGCACCACGGTAATCATCAGAAATCTGACTGATGCTATTTAGCTCACGCTTGGTTGCATTAAAGAGCTTGAGTTGAGTCAAGCCTTGTAATCGGTCAAAAAAGTAATTGCCAAGTACCGCTAGCTGTTGCCAGCGGTCTTGGTTTAACTGCTCCGCTTTATGACCCACTAAAATCATAAAAAAGGGGATCAGCGGGGCAGTTAAAAGGAATATGAGGCCTGCTTTGTAATCGGTTGGAAAAATCACCACTAATATCGCTAGTGGAATAAGCGCACTGTAAGCCACACTTGGAATGTAATTAGCGTAATATTGATGCAGTGCTTCAACCCCATTATGTAAGGTGTTAAGTGTTGCGCCATGACCTTTTTGTTCACTGTAGGCTGGCCCAAGTTTGCTGAGCTTTTCTAGCAATGTATTTCGCATCACGTTTTTTATTTTTAACGCGGCGCGGTTACTTACGCGTTCACTTAGGGCAACCAACAAAGCACGAACTAAAATTAGCCCAGCCAGCGGCCATAATAATGGGCTTACGGCTTGCAAGTTTGCTTGTTCAAACATGACTTGATGAGCCGCGTTTGCAAGAAGATAACAAGAGGCAATCATTAATAGGGCGTTGAGTGTGCCCAAACTAATGCTTAATTTAAGAAGCCCTGAAGCGGACTGACTATATTGCTTTAAAAAAGCGCGCAGCGTTTGTTGCTGCGCGCGATTTGGTCGGGGTTTAGTTGTCATCGGTGTTTTTGAGTCTCGCGTAAAGCTCTAGCTCATCATCAGCAATCGAATCTTTATGTTGGTGAAATTCGTACCACATTACGTTGATCACCCCAAGGGTACAGGCTAATAGAACACCTAAAATCCAGGCAAAATACCACATAATTAAATCTCCTTAGTAGCTACCGTGCGTGTTGTTTTCGATTTCACTGATGGTTACTTTGCGCCACATCTTCACATAGCACCACGTTGTGTAAATAAGGATAAGTGGTACAAAAATAACCGCTGCAATAAACATCACGTTGAGAGTCATATGGCTCGAAACCGCATCCCACATAGTTAAACTAATATTTGGGTTGTTACTCGAAGGCATAACGAACGGGAACATTGACATACCCGCAGTTAAAATTACGCCTGCAAGCATTAGGCTTGACGCTGCCAATGCCATTGCCGGTTTTTGTAATTTAGATAACACAATCGCCAGTGCCGCCATCACGAATGCAAGGGCAGGGAACAGCATGGTTAATGGCATTTTTGTATAGTTATCAAGCCATGCACCTGGTGCCTGCGTGACTGTTTTACCAAGCGGGTTTGCAAAGCCTTGAGTATCGCCCATGCTAACGATTTTATAACCGTCAATTTGCGATACCCACACACCTGCCAAGGCAAACAACACAATAAACGCCATCAGCGCATATTGACCGTATTGTGCTGAGCGTTTTGCAACCTCTGCATCCGTACGAAGTTGTAGCCACATGCCTGCATGACCAACCAGCATTAGTACGCTTACTAAGCCTACAACAATGGCAAATGGGTTTAATAACGCAAAGAATGAACCTTGATAACTAACACGCAGTAGGTCGTCGATATGATAAGGCACGCCCAGTAATAAGTTACCAAATGCCACACCAAATACTAAAGCAGGGATAAAGCTGCCTGCAAATAAGCCCCAATCCCAGTTGTTTCGCCAACGTGGTGAGTCTATTTTTGAGCGGTAATCAAAACCAAGCGGTCTGAAAAATAACGCAAATAACACCAGCATCATAGCAAAGTAAAAGCCAGAGAACGCGGCCGCGTATACCATAGGCCAAGCAGCAAACAGTGCACCCCCAGCGGTGATGAACCAAACTTGGTTACCATCCCAGTGAGCACCTATGGTGTTAATTACAGTACGGCGCTCCACATCGGTTTTACCAACTAGGCGAAGCAAAATTGCCACACCCATGTCCATGCCATCGGTCACTGCAAAGCCAATCAGTAATACACCAATTAACAGCCACCAGATTAGTTTTAATGTTTCGTAATCAAAAATCATGACTGAGCTCCTTGGCTTGCAAGTGAATCTGCTTTAGCAAGTTCATGGTGATATTTACCAGTATGAAGCGAGCTTGGACCTTGTTTAATAAAGCGCAGCATTAACCAGCCTTCTACAGCAGCAAGTCCTGTGTAAAAGATAATGAAGCCAGTAATGCTGATAAGTAAATCGTTTACCGTCAGAGATGAGGTTGCCAAGAAGGTTGGTAGAATCTCTGAAATAGCCCATGGTTGGCGGCCATATTCAGCAACAATCCAACCAAATTCAATGGCAATCCACGGCAGTGGAATACTCCATACCGCAGCCCATAATAACCAGCGTTTTTGCTCAATAATGCGGTGCGCGTTGTAATAAAATGCAAGCACGAATACGCCAAGCATGATCACACCGCAACCGACCATAATTCTGAAGGACCAAAACATAGGACCAACTTTAGGGAACGAATCTTTCACTGCTTTTTGAATGTGCTCTTCTGTGGCATCTACCACGTTAGGCGTATAGCGTTTTAGTAGTAAACCATAGCCAAGGTCGTCTTTTAAGCTATCGAATTTTGCAATGTTTTCTGGAGTGTCTTCACCACCTCGAAGCTTCTCTAAGTATTCGTATGCAACCATGCCATTACGAATTCGTACTTCGTGTTGCTTTTCTAGATCTTTAATACCCGTTACCTGTTCATCAATAGAGCGAGTAGCAATGATGCCCAGTGCATAAGGTATTTTAACAGCAGCGTGGGTGACTTGCTCTTCTGAATCAGGAATACCGACCAGAGTGAATGCAGCAGGGGCTTCTTCGGTGTGCCACTCAGCTTCAATGGTTGCGAGTTTAACTTTTTGTACCTCGCCAACTTCGTAGCCAGATTCATCACCAAGTAAAATAACACAAAGGATAGACGCTAAACCAAACCCAGAAGCAACCGAAAACGAGCGTTTAGCAAAAGCAAGATCGCGACCTTTTAGGATGTACCAGCTACTAATGCCCAGTACAAACATAGATGCTGCAACATACCCTGCCGAAACGGTATGAATAAACTTAACTTGTGCGACGGGATTGAATACCAGTTCAGCAAAGCTGGTCATTTCCATGCGCATGGTTTGATAATTAAACTCAGCCCCTACAGGGTTTTGCATCCAACCATTGGCAATCAAAATCCATAAAGCTGATAGGTTAGTACCTAGAGCCATAAGGAAAGTTGCAGCTAAATGCTGACGTTTTGTTAGTCGCTCCCAACCTAAAAAGAACATACCGACAAAGGTTGACTCTAAAAAGAATGCCATTAAGCCTTCAATCGCTAGCGGTGCGCCAAAAATATCGCCCACGTAGTGAGAGTAGTAAGACCAGTTGGTACCAAACTCAAACTCCATGGTTAGACCTGTCGCCACACCAATCGCAAAGTTAATACCAAATAACTTACCCCAGAATTTAGTCATATCACGATAAATTTCGCGACCAGTCATCACGTAAACGGATTCCATGATCACCAAAATCCACGTCATACCTAAAGTAAGGGGAACAAATAGGAAGTGAAAGAGGGCAGTGATTGCAAACTGCAATCGCGATAGATCCACAAATGTTTCATCTATCATTGTTTAGCTCCTTGTTAGCGAGTGCGGTAGACACGACAAATTATTGGTTATGAAGTTTCAGTAATTATTGAAACTTTGTGAATATTAACCTTGTATTCATTTTAGTCAATAGAAAAATAAGAAAATAAGATTAAATAATTGTTCATCATTTCTACAGACTAGAGATTAAAGCTTAACTTTTCAATCGATTAATTACCTTATCAAAAACTTTTAGCCAGTTTTTATAGAACAAAAAGATTACTCACTTATAGGTATTCTCTCGGCTAAAAAATTAATTGTTTACTTTCTTAGCTGGTTACCTAGGTTAATGAATAAGCACTTATTTAAATTCTAGTATTAATTACTCGTGTGACATTTATCCGACTGCTAAAACACGGTAAACTCATTTTTATTAGTGCCAAAAGTTGCGAATTATCAACGAATGAAAGAACAAACAAAGCCGTTACGTATTGCCTTGGTGGCAGGTGAGTTATCAGGTGATATTTTAGGTGAAGGGCTAGTAAAAGCACTTAAACGCCGTTTTCCAGATGCCATATTTGAGGGGATTGCAGGCCCGCGTATGCAAGCGGCTGGCTGTAAAACATTATTCGATATGGACGAATTATCTGTAATGGGCTTAGTTGAAGTACTTGGCCGATTACCGCGCCTACTAAAAATACGCAAACAATTGGTGCAGCATTTTATCGATAACCCACCAGATGTATTTATTGGTATAGATGCCCCTGACTTTAACTTACGTGTTGAAAAGCCGCTAAAAGAGGCGGGTATTAAAACAGTACAATATGTTAGCCCGTCAGTGTGGGCGTGGCGCGAAAAACGCATTCATAAAATCAGTGCCGCCACTAACTTAGTGTTGGCATTATTGCCGTTCGAAAAAGCCTTTTATGATAAGCACGATGTACCTTGTACGTTTGTGGGTCATACTCTGGCTGATGATATTGCTCTTGAGCACGACCAAACCGAGGCTCGTAATCAACTTGGATTGGCACAAACTGATAAAGTGCTTGCATTACTACCTGGTAGTCGAGGTTCTGAAGTAGGGCTTTTAAGCGAAACTTACATTGAAACAGCGGCGAAATTACAAGCGCAAAATCCTGATCTTAAAATTGTGGTGCCGTTAGTCAATGAAAAACGAAAAGCACAGTTTTGTGAGATTTTAGAAAAAACAGCCCCTGTTCTAAAACTGCAATTATTGGATGGTCAGTCAAATCTTGCAATGCAAGCCGCTGATGCCATTTTGCTTGCCTCAGGAACCGCAACACTTGAAGGTATGCTGTACAAAAAGCCGATGGTTGTGGGTTATAAAATTAAGCCATTGAGTTACTGGATTTTCAAAACCTTATTCACTTTTAACATTAAGTATTTCTCGTTGCCTAATTTATTAGCCGATGAAGAACTCGTCCCAGAGTACCTACAAACTGAGTGTAATGTTGAAAACCTATCGGCTGCGCTAACACCTATGCTTAATACCGATAACAGCGAACTAAAGGCGCGCTTTTTAGCCATACATAAAAACATTAGATTAAATGCCAATGAACAAGCTGCAGCAGCAGTCGCGGAGTTACTAAATGCAAATTGAACGACCGAATGTTAATTATATTGCTGGTGTAGATGAAGTTGGCCGTGGTCCATTGGTCGGTGATGTTGTTACTGCTGCGGTAATACTGGACCCAAATCAGCCAATTGCAGGGTTAGCCGATTCTAAAAAGTTATCAGACAAAAAACGTCAATTATTAGCGGCAGAAATAAAAGAAAAAGCCCTGTGCTATGCAATTGGTCGTTGTAGCCCAACTGAGATTGATGAGCTAAATATTTTACATGCCACCATGCTCGCGATGAGTCGCGCGGTTGAAGGCTTAAGTGTAAAGCCAGAGTTTGTTTTTATTGATGGTAATCGTGTGCCTAGTCAATTAACTGTGCCAGCACAGGCGGTAGTAAAAGGCGATAGCCTAGTCGAAGAGATTTCAGCGGCATCTATTTTAGCGAAAGTTGCCCGCGATGAAGAAATGATTGAGCTTGATAAGCGTTACCCTGACTATGGTTTTGCAGGCCATAAAGGCTACCCAACTAAAGCACACTTTGCAGCGCTTGAACAATACGGTGCTATTGCAGAACATCGTAAAAGCTTTAAACCTGTTCAGCGCATTTTGGCGTTAAAAGGAGAGCAACTGTAATGCCTGCGCCGCAATTTGTTCACTTACGTGTTCACTCAGATTTCTCAATGGTGGATGGCCTCGCTAAAACTAAGCCAATTGTCGCTAAAGCAGAAGAGCTGCAAATGCCTGCGTTGGCTATCACCGATCAGATGAACTTATGTGGTTTGGTGCGTTTTTATGGTGCTGCCCATGGCGCGGGGATTAAGCCTATTGTCGGCGCAGATTTTTGGCTCAGAAGCCCTGAATTTGAAGATGAACCTAGCCGAATTACCATCTTAGCGAAAGATAACGAAGGCTATAAAAACCTCACCTTGTTGATTTCTAAAGCATACCAACGAGGGCATTTATTTCACCGCCCGGTAGTAGACCGTGAATGGCTAGTGGAGCACAAAAGTGGCCTAATTTTATTATCTGGCGCTAAAGATGGCGACTTAGGTAAAGCCCTATTAAAAGGTAACCCTGGGCTTATAGAATCGGTCGTTAGCTTTTATAAGCAACATTTTAGCGATCATTATTACATTGAGCTTATTCGTACGGAACGTGCTTTAGAAGAAGACTATTTACACCTAGCTGTTGAGCTTGCCGCAAAAGAGCAGTTACCTGTAGTGGCAACTAACGAAGTAGTATTTTTAAAGCCAGAAAACTTTGAAGCCCATGAAATCCGCGTAGCAATCCATGACGGTTACACCCTAGAAGATAAACGTAGACCAAAACGTTTTTCTGAGCAGCAATACCTTAAAACGGCTGAGCAAATGGCTGAGCTATTTAGCGATATTCCTGAAGCGCTAGAAAACACTGTTGAAATTGCTAAGCGCTGTAATGTGACCGTGCAGCTCGGGACTTACTTCTTACCAGATTACCCAACCGGTTCGCTAAAAATTGAAGACTTCTTGGTTAAGGTCTCTGAAGATGGTCTTGAAGAGCGTTTACAGTTTTTATTCCCCGATGAGCAAGAGCGAAAAGAAAAACGTGGCGAGTATGATGAGCGTCTGAAAATAGAGCTCGACGTAATCAACCAAATGGGTTTCCCAGGTTACTTCTTGATCGTAATGGAGTTCATTCAGTGGAGTAAAGATAACAATATTCCGGTAGGTCCAGGGCGTGGTTCTGGTGCTGGCTCATTGGTTGCTTATGCACTGAAGATCACCGACCTCGATCCACTCGAATTTGACTTACTATTCGAACGTTTCTTGAACCCAGAACGTATCTCAATGCCCGATTTCGACGTCGATTTCTGTATGGATAGGCGTGATGAGGTAATTGATCACGTAGCGGCGCTTTATGGTCGTGACGCGGTATCTCAGATCATTACCTTTGGTACTATGGCTGCAAAAGCGGTTATCCGTGACGTAGGCCGTGTACTTGGTCACCCTTACGGCTTTGTTGATCGTATCTCTAAACTAGTACCGGGCGATCCGGGCATGACCTTGGCTAAAGCGTTTGATGTTGAGCCGCGTTTACAAGAAGCCTACGACGGTGATGAAGAGGTCAAAGAGCTTATTGATATGTGTCGCATCCTTGAAGGCTGTACACGTAACGCGGGTAAGCACGCTGGTGGTGTTGTAATATCACCCACCACAATCACTGACTTTGCCGCTCTTTATTGTGATGATGAGGGTAAATTCCCGGTAACGCAATTTGATAAAAATGACGTTGAGACAGCAGGTTTAGTAAAGTTTGACTTCTTAGGTCTTAGAACACTCACCATCTTGCAGTGGGCGCTTGATATGACTAACGAGCGCTTAGCTCGTGAGGGTAAAAAGCCCGTTGATATCAACGCTATTCCACTTGATGATAAGCCAAGTATTGAGTTACTGCTACGCGCCGAAACCACCGCGGTATTCCAGCTCGAATCTCGTGGAATGAAAGACCTTATTCGTCGTCTAAAGCCCGACTGCTTCGAAGATATGATCGCACTGGTAGCACTATTTCGCCCTGGTCCATTGCAATCAGGCATGGTAGATAACTTTATCGACCGTAAGCATGGCCGCGAAGAATTATCTTATCCAGATGCGCAGTGGCAACACGATAGCTTGCAACCAATCCTTGAGCCAACCTACGGTATCATTCTTTATCAAGAACAAGTAATGCAAATTGCTCAGGTACTGGCTGGTTATACGCTAGGTGGCGCTGACATGCTGCGTCGTGCGATGGGTAAGAAAAAGCCTGAGGAGATGGCAAAGCAACGTTCAACCTTCGAAGAAGGCGCTGTTAAAAACGGAGTTGACGGCGAACTTGCAATGAAAATCTTCGACTTGGTAGAGAAGTTCGCAGGTTATGGCTTCAATAAATCTCACTCAGCTGCTTATGCCTTAGTATCGTACCAAACGCTGTGGATGAAAACCCACTACCCAGCAGAGTTTATGGCTGCGGTAATGTCGGCAGATATGGATAACACCGATAAAATTGTTACCTTGGTAGATGAATGTGAAAACATGAAACTGACCTTGTTACCGCCGGATGTTAATGCCGGTGAGTACAAGTTTACGGTTAATCTACAAGGTGAAATTGTTTACGGTATTGGTGCCATTAAAGGGGTTGGTGAGGCACCGGTTGAAGCTATTTTAGAAGCTCGTAGCGAAGGTGGCCCGTTTAAGGACTTATTTGATTTTTGTGCCCGTGTTGACTTAAAGCGTTTAAACAAGCGTGTTGTTGAAAAGCTTATTTATGCCGGAGCGCTCGACCAACTTGGCCCAGATAAAACCCAGCCTGGCCGTGCAACCTTACTCGCAAGCTTAAAAGATGCCATGCGAGCGGCCGATCAGCATCATAAGGCTGAGTCACTTGGGCAGGCAGATTTATTTGGATTACTTGCTACAGAGCCAGATGAAGTTGAACAAGCATTTATTAAAGCCACAGATTTAACCGACAATGAGTGGCTAGACGGTGAGAAAGAAACTTTAGGTCTGTACTTAACTGGTCACCCAATTAATCAGTATCGTAAAGAGTTAAAGCATTATACGTCAGGAAGGCTGGTTGATTTACAACCCACTAACCGCGATGTGCAGTCAACGGCTGCAGGCTTAGTGATTTCTGCTCGTACCTTGATAAACAAAAAGGGAAATCGATGGGGTCTTGTAACTTTAGATGACAAGAGTGCCCGTATTGATGTACGCTTATTCCCAGAACAGTTTGAAATGTACCAAGATTTGCTGCAAGTAAACAATATCTTGGTAATATCTGGACAGGTCAGCTTTGATAACTTCTCTGGTGGCATTACAATGACCGCTAGAGACATATGCACCATCGCACAGGCGCGAGAAAAACGTATAAAAGCGATTAAAATGACCTTGAATATGGTGCAGATCGAGGCGAACTTCTTCGATAATTTACAAAAAGTGCTGGAACCTTATAAGTTTGGTACTTGTCCTATTAAAGTATTCTATCAACGTCCGGATGCGTTGGCTGAGATTACTTTAGGAACCGAATGGTGTGTTACGCCGAGTGATGACTTAATTCACAAGTTATCGCTGATGGCGGCGCAAGATGTAGAACTAGAATTTAACTAATTAGGTAGTTTAGAGCATGAGCCTCAATTATCTTGATTTTGAGCTTCCAATCGCTGAATTAGAAGCAAAAATTGAAGAATTACAAAATGTAAGCCGCGCTGGCGAATTAGACCTTGGATTAGAAGAGGAAGTCAGTCGATTAAAAGAGAAAAGTGCTGAAATGAAAGAGAAAATTTTCTCTGAATTAGGTGCTTGGCAGGTTTCTCAGTTAGCCCGTCATCCGTTGCGTCCTTATACTCGTGATTACATCGAGCGCATTTTCACGGAATTTGACGAACTAGCAGGCGACCGTACTTTTGCTAACGACCCAGCTATTTTAGGTGGTGTTGCACGTTTTGAAGGTCAACCAGTGATGGTTATTGGCCAACAAAAAGGGCGTGACACGGCTGAAAAAATTAAACGCAACTTTGGTATGCCAAAGCCAGAAGGTTACCGTAAAGCATTACGCTTAATGGAAATGGCTGAGCGTTTCAAAATGCCAATCATGACTTTTATCGACACCCCAGGTGCATACCCAGGTGTTGGCGCTGAAGAGCGTGGTCAAAGTGAAGCAATTGCGCGTAATCTTAAAGTAATGGCTGCGTTAAAAGTACCAACTATCTGTACTGTTATCGGTGAAGGTGGTTCTGGTGGTGCTTTAGCTATTGGTGTGGGCGACCGCGTTAACATGTTGCAATACAGCACTTACTCTGTAATTTCGCCAGAAGGTTGTGCATCAATCTTATGGAAAAGCGCAGACAAGGCACCATTAGCTGCAGAAGCCATGGGTGTAACAGCTGCACGTGTTAAAGAGCTTGATTTAATCAACAACGTAATTGATGAGCCACTTGGTGGCGCACATCGGAATTACGATGCGATGGCGCGTAACCTTAAAAACCAACTTAAGCGTGACCTAGCTGACTTACAAGGCCTTTCACTAGATGAAATGCTTGATCAGCGTTACAAACGTTTAATGTCGTTTGGCTATTGCTAAACACAGCTTAAAATTGAAAAAAGCCGCTTTTGCGGCTTTTTTGTTTTATAATGCCGATAACACAGACGCTTGTATACTCATTGGTTTTTAATGCAAACATCAGATTTATACCACCATTTTTTAGCACAATTGCAGCCTTTGCTGAACGCTCAGCAAACTTGCTTTAGCGTTGCCTTATCTGGCGGTGTAGATTCGGTTGTGTTGTTACATTTAATGAAGCAAGCTCAACAGCAGCACTCAGAACTTAAGCTTGAAGCTGTGTATGTTAATCATGGTTTGAGCAAGTATGCTGATGAGTGGCAAGGGTTTTGCCAATCGCTATGTGAAGAGTTCAACGTGGCATTTAAAGCTGTGCTGGTTGAAATTCATCAGCGCTCGCGTACATCACTTGAGGCACAAGCAAGAGAGGCTCGGTACCAAGCACTCGACGAAAACTGTATGTTAGGTAGTGTAATACTGCTTGGTCAGCACTTAAATGATCAACTTGAGACCTTCTTACTTCGCCTAAAGCGTGGTTCTGGCTTACAGGGCTTAGCATCAATGCCACAAACACGATTATTAGCGTCTGGGCGTGTGTGTTTTAGACCCTTGATTAATATCTCGCGTGAGCAAATTGAACAATTTGCCGATGAATTTGCTATTACCCATATCACCGATGATTCAAATGTTGATGAGCGCTTTGACCGTAATTTTTTACGTCATCAGGTTCTGCCTATTTTAACGGAGCGTTTTCAAGGGTTTGAAAAAAGTGCAGCGCGCAGTATTCGGCTGTTACAAAAGCAGCAATCACTGCTCGATGAATATACGCAAAGCGACCTTACACACTGCCAAAATTCACAGGGTGGTTTAAGCTGCGAGGCAATAGCGAGGTTTAGTAAGCCCAGACAAGCAAACCTTGTCCGTGCGTGGCTGAATCAGTTTACCCATCAACTACCTTCTGAGAATCAGCTACAGCAAATTATTGAGCAAGGTTTAACGGCAAAAGCCGATGCGCAGTTAAAAATTTGTTTGCAAAGCGGTGATGTTCGTCGGCATCAGCAGCATTGGTACTTTGTGAAGGAGCAGGCAATACCTGAGGCGATGGATATAACTTTGCAGGGCATTGAACTGACAGATGGCCGAAAACTAATAGTGAAAGCGGGCAAGGGCATTAGAAAACCAAAGCAGGATGAGCAAGTAAGGGTTGAGTTTAATAAGCCACAAGCACGTATCAAACCTTTATATAAACCCGGCTCAAACACCTTAAAACATTGGTTTAAAGATGCCAAAGTAGCTCCTTGGTTACGTGCGCAGACACCACTAATTTTTTATAACGATCAACTTGTGCAAGTTGTTGGCTACTTTGTTAGTGAACAGCACAGTGTTGAAGATGGAATTCTTTGGGAGACACTCTATGAGTGAACAACCTCATGTTGGTTTATCACTAGTTAATAAAGCACCACTTGGCTTTGCGTTGTCGGTGCTAGTGGCTGTAATTGCTGGTTTTGCTTATACAGAGCTGACAATAAATACACTTTTTTATGCGCTAGCTGGCGGCCTAGTATGCTCATTATTGCTGCTAGGTTACTGGTCAGGCAAAGGCGGTATTTTCTTTATATTGGGCGTGCTTACGCCGCTGGCATTAGTGATGGTATCGCCCCTTACCACCATGGCTGCCTTGCTTTACTTATTAAGCGGCTTCTTCGCTGGTTTTTGGTTAGTATTATTTGGTTATAAACTTATAAACAAAAAAGCCTAGCGGGGGATGCTAGGCTTTTACTCAATTAGTAAGCTCTTGCGCAGTTTCTTCCTGCTGCTTTTGCCTTATAAAGGCCCTTGTCAGCACGGGCAAACACTTCGTTTTCGCAATCTTGGTTATTGGCGAGTGTATAACCAATACTTGATGTAACATCATATTGAGCCATCAATCCTGAGCTAGCAACTAAGCTCATAATGCGATCGGCAATCACTTTATTAGTGGTAAATTCAGGATCGTCAATTAGCAATGCAAACTCATCTCCACCAAAGCGGAAAATTGAGTCGGTACCGCGAACACTACTGCGTAATACATTGGCAAATTCTTGCAGCACATCATCGCCAATTTTATGACCAAAGTTATCGTTTACTTGTTTAAAGTTATCTAAATCAAGCAACATTAAGCTAAATGGGCGATGTTGACGGCGGCAACGTTCTAGCTTTTGTGCCAAGCTGTCATTAAATTGACTACGGTTATTTAAGCCTGTTAGCGCATCTTTAGTCGCTAAACGTAATACGCGGGTGTACATAAGCGCATTACGCAGTGGATAAACCAAAGCTGTATGGAGCTGCTTTAATTTTGCTTCAATCGCTTTACCCATAGGGAACTGACTAAAGTAAATTAGCTGCCCTAAGCGTTCACTTTCGATATCTAAATCAAAAGAGTACGGTGTTTGGCTGGTATCGCTGCCTGCGCTTTGTGACACTCCGAGTGCAGATTGGAACTGTAAGCCAGATAAATTGATTAGTTGCTTTGCGTGCTCGGCAAAAATAGTCAAAATTTCTTCGATTGATAACGTGGTTTGTAACTTTGCGACCAAATCGTGTGGACTATTTGTTTCATTTATTCGGTAATGCTCTGCCGAAAACGGCAGAAACTCGCCTCGCGCAGACACCCGCTGCGTCAAAATATGGACATTTTCCATGATAATTCTCCCCCCGGAGTGTTTAGATACTCCCATGTAGCGAGATTTGTGCCATATTTTTAAACTGGCCGAAAAACAGAAGGTTGCTATATTTAAAAGAGAAACCAGTTTTGTCACTAAGTCTAGGGAGTTGATTGCTTGCAAAATGTGCTGATCCAAGTGTTTGGCTTGCTTGTCGCTGCCGTATTATTTGTTTGGTTTTTCAAGCGAATTGGTTTACCACCCATTCTTGCTTATCTTGCGACAGGCGTATTGGCAGGGAGTCATGGTATTGGCTGGATGGCGCAAAGCCATGAAATGCACTTTGTTGCTGAGCTCGGCATTGTGTTTTTACTGTTTAGCTTAGGGCTTGAGTTTTCATTGCCGCGTTTAATGGCAATGCGCAATATTGTATTTGGCCTTGGCTCCTTACAGGTCGTGGTGACCAGCATAGTGTTTATGCTAATTTTACTGCTGCTAGAGCACAGCCTTTTAAACAGTTTTACTATTGCTAGTTTAATGGCGCTGTCTTCAACAGCGGTGGTGGTGAAGCTACTTAAAGAATCTGGAGATTTAAACCAGCGCCGCGGCCAGTTGGCAATAGGGGTGTTGCTGTTTCAAGATATTGCTGTTGTCCCTCTGCTCATTGTTTACCCCTTGCTAGCCCAAAGTGGCTCTGAAGAAATTGCCGGTGCATTGGCTTTTGCACTTACTAAAGGTGCTTTAGTGTGTATTTTATTGTTCGGCATAGGTAAATGGATTTTGCCTAAAGTGTTTAGCGAAATAGCGCTGGTAAGAACCGATGAGCTATTTATGCTAACGACTTTATTGGTTGCCTTGTTTGCCGCAGGCTTGACTTACCTATTTGGTTTATCGATGGCGTTAGGCGCATTTTTAGCCGGCATGATGTTAGGAGAAAGCCATTATCGTCACCAACTAGAAGCCGATATTCGACCGTTTCGCGATATATTAATGGGGCTATTCTTTGTGACTGTTGGTATGCAGCTAGATGTGCTTTATGTACTTAATAGTTGGTACTGGATCATCGCGGTATTAATTGGTTTATTGCTATTTAAAATAGCGGTGCTTGCGATTGCTGCGCAAGTGATGGGGGAGCGAAAGCAAGATGCGGTATCAGCGGGTATTATGCTTTGGCAAATGGGGGAATTTGGTTTTGTGTTAATTGCACTTGCTTCTCAGCATTTGTTAATAAGCTCAGAGCAAGCTTCGTTTTTAATTGCAGTTGGCGTGCTTTCGATGGCGCTAACGCCTTACTTAATTGAAAAAACACCGCTTATTCTCAAAAAACTTGGCCTTTTAAGCCATACAGGACAGTACTGGCAGCAGCCTGCGACAAGTAGTCCTTTGTATCAAAATCATGTCGTTATTTGTGGTTTCTCCCGTGTTGGGCAAACTGTTGCGCGCTTTTTAAAGCCAGAAGCAATTGAATACGTCGCGGTCGAAAGTAACCCTATCTTATTGCAAGAAGCGAAAGCGGCTGGTGAACCGGTTATATTTGGCCATGTGAATCAAAAAGATATTTTAAAATCAGCGGGTGTAGAGCGGGCAAGGCTAGTCATTATTACCTTTACCGATTTTGAGCAAACGCAAATAGTTGTTGATGCCATCAAACAAATAGCACCTGATGTAAAGATATTGGTAAGAATGCGTGATGATACTGAGCTTGAAACCCTTAAAGAGCTTGGTGTTACTGAAGTGGTACCAGAAACCCTTGAAGCAAGCCTTATGTTAGTTTCGCATGTACTTTATATGTCTGGTGTGCCGATGACACGGATCATACGCCGTGTTAGTAAAGAGCGGCGCAATCGTTATAAATTTTTAAATGGCTTTTTCACTGGTGATAAACTTGATGGCGAAGAGGCCAGTTCAGATAGGCTTGAGTATTTACATGTTATAGCTCTGCCAGAGCATGCTTATGCGGTTAATCAGAAAATTAGTGAGCTTAAGCTTGAGCAGCGCCGTGTGTCGGTTAGAGCGCTGCGCCGACAAGACCGTGAAATTGACGCGCCTTCATCACAAACAATTTTATTAGCAGGCGATATTTTAGTGCTGCAAGGCAAGCCACGCCGAGTAGAGCGGGTAGAGAGGTTTTTACTCGACGGTATGGAGTAGCGATTAGCTACTCCAACTCTAAAAATTTACGAATTTCAGGTAGCTTTTTAAGGCCATCTTGGTAGCCAATTTCTATGAGCTTTTGGGTATAACGTTTTTCAAACAGTAAGTAGCTTGTTAAACTCGATTGCGAACGTTTCTTAACACCTATCATACGTAGTAACACCTTAATTGCCATGGGCATGTCATCATAAAACTGAGCTGCGATTGCATTAAAGTTTTGCGATGGATTGATCACGCAAGTTTCGATTTGTTTAAGCTCTTGGTGTTTGTCACGGGCAGGTAATAGGCTCAGCGTGCGATTGATACGTTGTAAACGTTCTAAATCAGACTGAAGTGTGTCGGTAAAGACGCTATCGAGTAAGTGACCAGCAATATTGGAAAGGCCAGGGTAATGAGGCTGATAACCCGGCGGATGCAATTCTTTTGGTTCATCAACACCAATAATAAAGATTTTTTCAGCACCTAAATGAACCGACGGACTCAGTGGCGAAAGTTGGTGAATAGAGCCGTCGCCGAAATAGTGGTTATACACATTCACACTTGGGAACACCATAGGTATGGCACTCGACGCCATTAAGTGCTCAACATTTATGCGGGTTGCTTGTCCTTCACGTTTTGCTCTGCGCCACGGCTTTTGTGTAAGTGACTGAAAAAATGCCACAGAGTCACCTGTGGTATAGCTCGAAGCAGTAATCGATACTGCATCTAGGTAATTTTTATGCAGGTTTCGTTCGATACGCGATAAATCGAGTATTTCGTGCAACAGTTTTCGCAGCGGCTTATTGTTCAGCAAACTCGCTGGTGGGTGATTTATATGTTCAGATTGAAAACTTGTAAGCATGTTGCGGGTAATATGCAAAAACACACTTAAAAAGTCGCTTTTATAAACCTGAGAGGTCGAAAAATTCTTCCAAACCCATTCAAGTTTTTTGCATGCTAAATGTGCACACGATGCATAACATGCTAATGCAGCGGAATTAATTGCCCCAGCTGATGTCCCATTAATAATAGTAAAGGGCAGCGGTGCTGTACGAGGCATGCTTTGCGTTATCGCTTTAAGCACACCAACTTGATAAGCCGCTCGCGCGCCACCACCTGTTAGTAATAAAGCGATTTTAGAGTGTTGTGTTTTTTTTAACTTACTGCTCATGGTTGCATTTAAATAGTTGTGCGTCTTTACTTTATTTATCAACTGTAAGTCTTTAAGCTAGAAGAAGCAAAGATTAGCTCAAGGCTAAATGGTTTTTTCGTATTTTTATCTGTTTTATTTTTAAGGGAGTGTCTATGTCAGAGCATTCGTCAGAGCCTGAAGTACAAAAGGGTTCATCAAATAACAACCTGATTTTTGCGGTGGTTGTGCTTATCCTTGTTGCTGGTGTGGCAGCGTTTATATTATTGAAGCCTGAAGATAAACCAGTGCAAGTTGTTGAAGACATTGTTAGCGAACAAGCGCCAGTTGTTGAGAATCAAGAGCCAGAGCCTGACCCAGAACCTGAAGTTTCAGAGCCTGAGCCAGAGCCCGTTGTTGTAGATACTGCACCAGAGCGCACTCCAGAGCCAGTTCCAGAAGTTGAGCCACTACCAACGTTAAATGAAAGCGATGAAGTGGTTGTTGCTCGCATGGATGAGTTACTAAGCGACCAAGTGATGAGCTTAATGGTGACTGATGATCTTATTCGCCGTGGTGTTGTGTACGTTGATAACATCGCAAAAGGTAAAGTGGCAGTTAGCCATGCACCTGTAGAACGCCCTAAAGAGTCGTTTAAAGTTATTGAGGGCGATATTTTAACAATCGACCCAAATAGCTATGAGCGCTATACACCTTACGTAAAACTATTTACTAGCTTAAGCGCTGCTCAAGTTATTCGTATGTATGATGAATATAAACCCCTTATCAGTGAAGCTTATGCAGAAATTGGTTACGAAGGTGATGCATTCACAGGCACGTTAGAAGAAGCGATTGATGTACTGCTTGATACGCCAGAGCCAAAAGGTGATATGCCACTCGTTCGTAACTCAGTTACTTATCAATATGCTTACTCTGAGTGGGAAAACTTACCCGATGCGCAAAAACAACTGCTGCGTATGGGCCCAGAAAATATGAAGAAAGTGAAAGCCGCGCTGCGCAACATTAAAGCTGAACTTGAAAAGTAAGCGATAACCCCCTTAATGACAGTGCGATTGTATACCAAGTATGCAATCGCACTTTCTTTTTCGAATACCCCTTGAATAACTGGCTAAAAGTAGAGATAATCCCTCCCGCGCCAAACAAGGCCCTCAATGGTAGTCTTATTGGTCCTCTCGCAACACTAGCAGGTGAACCTGGTCAGGCCCGGAAGGGAGCAGCCACAGCGTGTGATGTGTGTGCCGAGATGCGGCTGGTAAGACTGCCACCCAAAATTCTATTTGGGTGACTTATTTCATTTAAATCCCTTTTAAATTTTTTTAGAACCAATCTTTTATTCTTGTATTAATCTAACTTTCTTTGAGCTTTTTATTTCTTAAGTTATCAAGACATCCACTTTAAGGTTATCTAGGCACCCAAGTTAGACAATATAAATTCAGGCTCAATTTTGATGATTTGATTGAAGATGACACAGCTGGTTAGGTACAGGTAATAAAGTTATTCGGACACCCACTTTTGTAGGTATTTTAATAACTAATTTTAAAGCCGACTTGCTTAGTCGTTCTAAATTAATTTACAGATAAATGTTATGTTTAGGTGATTCTGTAGACATTGTCTGATTAGCGCCTGATTTGGGCAAGCTTAGCTCAAAGGCAGACCACTTTAAACATTTTCGAGTTTCGGTTTAGGCAAATAGTGCACGACTAGTGCTAATAGAGCTTCTTCGTTTTCGTTTCATGTGATTCGTATAATCGTTGATGGCTTGTTCTTTACCCGCTGTATTTTTAAATGAGCGGGTAAAGGAAGTGGTGAGTGTAAGCCAGTTGTCAGTACAAATGTTTAGTCTTTCAAGTATTGGTAATGCATCTTCTGGGATTTTCCCTGGTTTATCTTCTCGTATTGAGCGACCAGTCCAATCAACGAGTTGCAGGTATGTTTTGAGCTCATATGGCAGACCTTTAGGCATATGCTTACGTGGTTTACCTGCAAAGCGCATAAGTGATTTTGGTTGCTTATTATTTTGAGCTGACTCAATGCGTGTTTTTATACTGGTGTAGTCAGATTGCTCAGGTAAATCAGCCGCTTTCGCTCTTACAGGGTTTAGGTCAACATACGCAAGACAAGCTGCAAGAGCTGCTTCATCAAGTAATGCTTGTGACTTAAAGCGACCTTCCCAAAAACGACCTTTACAGTCATCTTCTTGATTCGCTTGTCGTGCAATACTCTCATTAAGAACGCGCATAAACCAACTGATGCTACTGAGCCTCTCTCGATATAAATTTACTCTGGCATTAATCGCAGAAAGCTCTGCTTTTGTTAGCAATTCGCCATTTAAGAATTGTTGGCAAAGGAATGTACTTTTAAATAACTTGTGCCATCTAATCAGAATCGCTTTATTATTCAAACGATTTGCTTTTGCTATATCAATATGAAGTACTAGATGAGTATGGTTACTCATAACTGCGTAAGCACAAACATCAATACAAAATATACGACCAAGTTGAAGTAGTTTCTTTTCAACCCAATCGCGCCGGTGTTCATACGAACGACCTGTTAGTGGGTCTTGCCCGCACAAATAAGCGCGACGAACGCTGCGTGAAATACAGTGATAGTAAGGCGTGTTTGAAACGCTAATTAAGTTTCTACGAGGGGTTGCCATGCTCTTCTCCTCCATGAGTTGAACACTATAAGCTTAGCTGTAATTCTAAAGAGTGAGAAACAGAAAGTAGTTTATTCACTTTTTTGTTAAACAATTGACAATTTGTTTCGCAAGTAATCTTAGGTTGATTATACTTTAAAAACTAGTAAGTTAACTCGAAATCATAAATGTTGACTTGCTAGAATCCCAACATATAAGTTTCTTTATTTCTAGCTCTTTTAGTATGTTGAGTAGTTCGGTTTCAGAAAGACAGCAGTTCTGTTTTAGGTTATCAATAGAAATTTCTTTATTAGAGTTGTTAACTTTTGAGGCTAACATAATACGATAAATTAATTTTGACTTGCGATTCATAATGCACTCCCCACATTTGCATAGCATTTTATAATAAATTGCTACTCTCTAATTTGTTAAAGCTTGGTTTTGTTGAGGAAAGGCATTGCAAGCTTCCTCTATATAGTTTCATTACAAGCAAATTAGATGTGTTTATTATTAGATTTTATGTGTATTGATGATTTTTTCGACTATGAGCGATCTTTTTCGCTAAGTCAAATGCAATTGATATGCTAATTTTACCAAAAGTGGGTGTCTAATTACGTGATGTCTCTAGTCCTCTCTAAAGTAGGTGATTAATTATCTTTAAACATGGGTGTCTTTTTATCATTTCTCAGACACTAGCTGTTGGGATTTAAACTGTTAGTGCTGGAGTCATGTGCTCTAATTATGGGGCCGTTTTTATTAATCAGATAAGTTTTGGCTGTGCTGTGAAATGGCATTATTCAAGGCTTCAAAGAGCAGATGTTTTTCAACGGGCTTACCAACATGGCAGTAAAAACCACAGTTCTTGTATTCAATAATATTTTCTTTCATGACATTTGCTGTTAACGCGATTACCGGAGTCGTAGGGTTTAATGCTCGAATGTGTGCACAGGCTTCAATCCCCCCCATTTTTGGCATTTGGATATCCATCAGGACGAGCATAGGGTTTATTTTTTTAAATAAATCTATAGCCTCTAGACCATCTTTGGCAAACTGAACATTGGCATTTGTTTCGGCCATTAAGGATTGAATGACCATAGTATTAAGTGGGTTATCTTCAGCAATTAGAACTGTTTTACCTTCAAGATTGGGAACATCAGTTATATGGGGGCTTTCTATGATTTGCTGCTGCTCTGCTATTTCTAGCGGTAAAAATATGGTAAAGCGTGTGCCTTCGCCTAATTTACTATCAACGTCTATAGTACCTCCCATCCGTTTAATTAAGTTTGTTGTTATTGACATGCCAAGGCCTGTGCCGCCAAAGCGGCGTGTAATACTATTATCAGCCTGTTGAAAGCGTTGAAAAAGATTTGCCAAACCTTCTTCACTCATACCTATTCCTGTGTCTAATACTTGTAACTCGATACCTGGGATTAAGTTTTTTACTTTTTTCTTTACAATAACTTGTATACCACCTTGCTCTGTGAATTTCACAGCGTTAGAAACTAGGTTTAAAATTATTTGCCTAATACGAACAGGATCACCAATCCATATATTTTCGACATTTTTGTCTATATCAATGTTTAGCTCGATAGACTTTTCGTTACAGATAGGTAAAAAATCAGAATTTATAGATTCAACTATTTTTATCAAAGAAAAGTTAACATTTTCGATTGTAAGCTCGTTCGCTTCCATTTTAGAAAAGTCTAAAATATCATTAATAATAGTAAGTAATGATCGGCATGAAAAAAGAGCTTTTGAGACAATTTCTATGTTTTGGGGCTTTTGAATATTAGGTTGCAGGATTTGTAGTAAACCCATAATGCCATTTAAGGGGGTTCTAATTTCATGACTCATATTAGCAAGAAATTCTGATTTAATTCTTGCCCCTTCTAATGCTTGATCAGTTAAAGCTTGTTGCTCTTTATATGAGGTAGATAGCTTTTTAAAGTAAAAGAGCAAAATACCAGCCAAAAGTACAATCGTCAGAATATGAACTGTATATGCAAATTTAAAGTTTTCATTTATCGCCACACTCTTTTTCTTAAGCATGGTGTTTACGTGGCTTTCAAAGTCAGATAGGGCTGCAAGGGCTTTCGCATCATCAACTTTTACAATGTCGTCAATAGCTTCACTAGAAGCGCCTTGTTCAATCATTTTGAGCGCTAAATCAAGCTTTTCCTCATAATTAGCTAGGGTCGTTCTTACACCGCCGAGAGCTTGCTTGTCGTAATTTTCTACAGCTTCTAGCTTTTCTAGTATTACTTTTATTTCGTAAATTTCTTTTTTTATACTAGGGAGGTAAAGATCAACATTTTTTCTTAAAATTAGATTTTTAAAGTGGTGTATAAAGCCACCATATCCTAACCTTTGCACCAAGGTGTCATGTAAAACATAAACGTTGCTTGCAGTATTGGAATAATCACGCCATTGGTTATCAACATGCTTGTAAAAGAATAATGAAGTCACTGTTAGCAGAATGACTAATATAATAACAATTACCGCGTTTACTCTCAGCCTTGTTTGAGTTTTCTTTAGCGATTGAGTCATGAGTCTTGTACCTACTAATTAGTAACTCTAAGCATAGCATTTAAAAAGACAATCCGTGACTTTTATTACTTAAGTTTTACCTATATCATTATTTAATAATACTTAATTATGTTTTATGTAAGGCTATTGCTACCTATGTTAAGAGTTTCTGATTTTCGACTGCATGGATACAGAAGGGAGAGCAATGCGGGAGCAATTGCCGAAAATAACTAAATAATGAAATTTTTGCTTTGTTATCAACGAGGTTTTATTGCCTCAAAATAGTCTACCTAATTAAGCGCATAGGTATTAGTTTTTGCTATTAAATCGTGCAGGGTGCTCATAATAGAGTAATCATTTTTTATTTATCGTTTCCCACTCTGGCGAGTTACCTATTTTTTCGACTAAGAAATCTATAAGAACTCTTACTTTAGCCGTAAGTACATTTGATTTCGGGTATACAAGCCAGATAGCGCTGTTATCACTTATTTGATAATCAGGTAAAACTCGAATTAAAGAACCTGCTTCTAGCTCAGTATGAATATTCCACAATGAACTCATACAGATACCCACGCCAGCTTTTGCTGCTATACGCATACTTGCGCCATCATCACACAAAATGCGTGGCTTACTTTTTTCAGGTGGAAAACTAAAATGATCGCTGCAATTAGGGGTAATTAACTTGCGGGGTTTGGTATTTAAAAACACTAATAATTGATGTCGGATAAGCTCTTCAGGATTCCTCGGAGTGCCATTACGAGCCAAGTAGTCTGGTGAGGCACACAATATCCGAGTGTCTTTGGCAAGGCGTCTGCAAATCAAGCTACTATCTTCCACAGCGAGGTTTCTCAGTGCTAGATCAAACCCTCCTTCAATTAATTTAACTTGGCCATCTGAGAGCATGAGTTCAAGGTTTATATCTGGGTAGCGGTCTAGGAATTCTGGCAAAATAGGCATGATAAAGCGCTGCGCAAACGTACTTGATGCAGCAAACCTCAATGTTCCGCTAATATTAAGGTTACCTTGTCCTAAGGTTGCAAGCGCGGCTTCTTGTTGAGCAAGGATCTCTTTGGCATAAGGTAAAAACTCCATGCCAGCAAGTGATAAAGTTACTTTCCTTGTCGTTCTGTGGAATAGGTCTGCTCCAACTTGCATTTCTAATTTGGCTAACCAGGCACTTGCTACAGATGGAGTAAGGCCCAGCTGCTCGCCTGCAGCACTAATGTTGAGTGTCTCAGCCGCTAACACAAATAGTTTAATGCAATTAGTGTCCATCAATTATCTCGAAAATCAGAATTCTGATTCTTTTTATACGTTATTTATTCGTTTTATCCAAAGCCTTAAGCTTTATTTGTAAAACTAAACATGACAAATGCAACTAAAGGGGAGAGTTTTATATGTGTAAGTAAGCCTTATTTATCAACTGCATAGCAGTGATGAATTTATTTGCTTGACTAACTTCACTGACCCCTTATTAAAAGGAATCATTATGTATGCCTAAAACAATTTTATTAACAGGCGCTACAGATGGCATTGGCCTTGAGACGGCAAAAAAACTTGCTTCATTAGGTCATACGCTTTTACTTCATGGTCGTAGCCAGCAAAAGCTTTTACAAGCAAAAGAGTTGATAGAGGCGCTTTATAGCAGTGCAAAAATTGATACGTTTTTAGCTGACTTATCAGAGCTAAAACAGGTGGTTGAATTAGCCAATCAGGTCAAAGCTAAATATTCACATATTGATGTACTGATCAATAATGCTGGCGTTTTTAAAATAGCAAATAACCTAGGCGAGGGAGATCTAGATGTACGCTTTTTAGTGAACACGATTGCGCCTTATATTTTGACCAAATCTTTATCTGCTCTTATGAATGAAAATAGTCGCATAGTGAACCTATCTTCAGCGGCGCAAGCACCGGTTAGTATTGCAGCACTTAAAGGCTTGCAAGCATTGTCTGATAGCAGTGCTTATGCGCAAAGTAAATTAGCGCTAACTATGTGGACGCTACAATTGGCAAAACAATGGGCAGACAATACTCCTTCTTTAGTGGCAGTTAATCCAGCCTCTTTTTTAGGAAGCAAAATGGTTAAGGAAGCATATGGTTCACAAGGAAAAAATTTGGCTATCGGGGCTGATATTTTAGTTAAGGCTGCGTTAAGTGACCAATTTACAGGTATGACTGGCCGTTATTTTGATAATGATATTGGTGCATTTTCGAACCCACATCCAGATGCGTTTGATACAGCAAAAAATACTACTTTGATTATGGCGATGGACGAAGTTTTAACTCGTCTAGATGTAAAAATTTAGAGTTTATTTTTACGATAGCTTTTTTACAGCCGCAACCAATAAAAACACTAAAGTTGTTATTTTTCAATCAGCAAACCCTGAAATTTGGGTTTGCCACTATGATACTGAACTATTGAAAGATATGTCAGTTGAAGTTGTTTCACGCGATGAAGCGAAGCTGCTGGACTTACAATCAATTTGTGAGCGCTTAAGTAAAGTGCCGCAGGCAACAATAGCAAAACTAGAAGGTTTTGCACGCGGTGGTGGCCATGAACTAGCGCTAGCGCTTGATATGCGATTTGCAGCTCGTGGTAAGTTTAAATTTATGCAAATGGAAGTTGGTATGGGTATTTTACCCTGTGGTGGCGGTGCTTCAAGAATGGCTCGCCAGACAGGTTTAGGTCGTGCTTTAGAAATTATTTTGAGTGCCCGTGATTTTGATGCAGATGAGGCTGAGCGCATGGGTACCATTAATAAAGCGCTTAACCCCGATGAGATTGATGAATACGTTGATACGCTAGCAAACCGAATTGCTCAGTTTCCTGCTGAATCAATTAATGCATGCAAACAAATGGTATATGAATCAATTGATAAGCCAATTGCGGAGGCATTAAAAGCAGAAGCATATTGGTTATATCAAGCAACCAGTAAAACACCTGCAATTAAGCGCTTCACTATTGCCGATGAGCAAGGCCTTGAGCATGACATAGAAAATCAGCGTAATTGGCCGGAGTTAGTGATGAAGGTACAAGAAATAAATTAGTACTGTGCTAACAACAAGATTTGTAATCCCAAGAGAGTTCTCTTGGGTTTGCTATTAGAGGAAATTTAATATGTTAAAGCTATTATCACTAACAACAAGTGTAGTACTTATTGCTGCATTTTCAGCCGCTGCTGATGAAAAAAGGTTGGATAATCCCCAGTCTGAACTTGTCCCCGTAGAGTCCATAAACTGGGGATATTTAAACCCTCTACGTGGTGATAAAAGCCCTGGCGCAGCAAACTTATGGGGCGACAGAACAATAGATTCTGCAACCGGTATGCTAGTGCGCTTTAAACCGGGCTTCTCATCTCCTGCGCATATTCATAATATTTCATACCGTGGCATTGTCATTAAAGGACTGATGCATAATGATGACCCAAATGCAGAATTGAATTGGATGGCAACAGGGTCATTTTGGACGCAACCTGCAGGGCAAAATCACATAACAGCTGCTAAGGCTGAGACCAATCTCATATACCTTGAAATCGATGAAGGGCCTTATTTGGTTAAGCCTTCTAAGGCGCAGTTTAACAATGGCGAGCACTCACTCAATCTTCATGCAGACAATATGGTATGGCTTACTAGCGATGAGTTAACGTCATTAGACTCTAAAAAGGTTACCCTTACCCCTCTTTGGCAAAAACAAAATCAACAAGGTGTTTTAGTTAAACTTGATGCGGGTTTTAATGGGCAATTAACAAGTGAAAGAGGTTCATTACGCGCAGTTTTGATCAGCGGCGAGCTTAACTACCGATCTGTTGAACATAGTGAAGCAAAACAAATTGAGGCTGGTAGTTACTTCTCGTCAGTTGCCGGTTTTAAACATCAGCTAAAGACTGAGGGTGGAGCAATCGTTTATGTGCGATTTAACAATAAACTACAGATCAGTGAACAATAACTATTTCAAAAGATAATGTTTTAAATTAACTAACTCTACTGTACTTTTTTTGTACTTGCTGTATCTTAAGTTGGTACGCAATTTTAAGGTTTCATTGAGTGTAGACTAACACTCATATGTTAAGTGGAGTAAAGGATATGCACGCACACACAGTTATAGAGTCAGCAGCAACTATTCAATCGGGTGTCGCAAAAGCGGATGGTAAGCTTGTAGTTACTGAACAAGACATTGTTTTTGAACCGTTTAATAAAGAGCTAGGCTTAGGCCCATACACATTTTCCCGAGCGCAAATCAATAACGTTGGTAAGTGTTCAGGTAAAGGCGCGGGTATTTTGCCAATCACAGCAGATGGAATTCGCATAACTTTAAATAATAACGATATATTTGAGTTCATTTTAGCAAACCCAGATGAGTGGCTAAGCGTACTAGCTCACTAAGCAAATCTTCAAAAAGACGGCATATTTTAGCAACTTGTCATAATATGCCGTGTTAGCTTTTCATTAATTAATTTCCTTTCTTCGCAACTATTTACACTTAAAAACAGCATACATTGCTATACATTCACATCCTAGCAAGGCATCATAACTTTTTCTAAGGAGAGGTTATGATGCTTAAATCTTTGTTACCACTGGTTTTATGTACCAGTTCTGCAATAGCTGCAACAAGTCTGCCGGATAATCGTCATATTGTTGTTAAAGGTGAGGCTGTTGTGCTTACAGCCCCCGACAGGGCTGACATCACGTTAGAGTTTGAAACTGTTAAAGCTGAAAGTGTGCAGGCTAAGCAGCAAGTCGATGAACAAGTAAATAAACTCCTTGCGGGCTTAAATAATTTCTCAATAGACGAAAAAAGTATCTCTGCGGGTCGAATTTTCGTAGAGCCGAACATGCGCTATGACGAAAACGATAACCAAGTTAAAGATGGTTTTCGCGCTACCCGCAAGGTCAAAGTCAGCCTTAAACAACTCTCCCTTTTGGATGGCTTTTTAAACTTTTGGTAAGTGTTCAGGTAAAGGCGCGGGTATTTTGCCAATCACAGCAGATGGAATTCGCATAACTTTAAATAATAACGATATATTTGAGTTCATTTTAGCAAACCCAGATGAGTGGCTAAGTGTACTAGCTCACTAAGCAAATCTTTAAAAAGACGGCATATTTTAGCAACTTGTCATAATATGCCGTGTTAGCTTTTCATTAATTAATTTCCTTTCTTCGCAACTATTTACACTTAAAAACAGCATACATTGCTATACATTCACACCCTAGCAAGGCATCATAACTTTTTCTAAGGAGAGGTTATGATGCTTAAATCTTTGTTAGCACTGGTTTTGTGTTCCAGCTCTGCGATGGCTGCAACAAGTCTGCCGGATAATCGCCATATTGTTGTTAAGGGTGAGGCTGTTGTGCGTACAGCCCCTGATAGGGCAGATATCACGTTAGAGTTTGAAGCTGTTAAAGCTGAAAGTGTGCAGGCTAAGCAGCAAGTAGATGCGCAAGTAAATGAACTCCTTGCGGGCTTAAATAATTTCTCAATAGACGAAAAAAGTATCTCTGCGGGTCGAATTTTCGTAGAGCCGAACATGCGCTATGACGAAAACGATAACCAAGTTAAAGATGGTTTTCGCGCTACCCGCAAGGTCAAAGTCAGCCTTAAACAACTCTCCCTTTTGGATGGCTTTTTAAACTTTGCGCTTAAAGTGGGTGTCAATCAAATCGAGCAAATTCAACTTTTATCAACCAAAGCCTCAGATTACGAGCAAGCCGCTCTTGATAAAGCAGTTGCGAATGCCAAACAGCAGGGAAGTAGCCTTGCTAGCGCATTCGAAGCGAAACTTGGTCGGGTGTATAGTATTCAATCACAAGAAGTAGGTAGTCACTTTGGCTATGGCAGCAACACAAATATTGAACGAATCATGGTAACGGGCTCACGTATTAATACAGTCCCAGAAGGTAAGTATTTACAAGAATCGATTACCTTCAGAGCAAGTGTCAATGTTGTGTTTGATTTAGTTTTGGAATAATTAATTCCCTGTTTTTAAAACATCAAGGCAGCCTATGAATCTTTAAAAGCAGCTTTGATTTCTTCTCTTTTCATTGCTATCAAGGTATTGATTGTATTTAGTTTATCTCTTTATGGGTGGTGAGCGATTAAAAGTTGAGAATTAAATATTTTACCCTAAGCGTATTTTTTAGAATAAAATATCTTGATTTTATAATTTATTACTAATATTGTAGCCGCATTGTAACAATAAAGTTGTTACCAATTGTTGTTCTTAAGAGCATTTATGTAGTTTGTAGTCACAAAATCTCTCACTTTACAAAAACTATAAGGTTACAGTTCCATGAATAAAAAATTCTCAGCGCTAGCGGCTGGTGTTAAAAAAGCACTTATTCCTACTTTAGTTTTAAGTACATCAGTATCTGTTTATGCAGCAGGTCAACTGCCAGAAAAGAAAAAAGCAACTAAAGAAGATATCGAGCAGATTGAAGTAAGAAGTTATGCTGCATCAGTTGAGAAAAGCATTAATATGAAGCGCTTTTCAAACAGTGTAGTTGATGCCGTTTCTGCTGAAGATATTGGTAAATTTCCAGATCAAACTGTCGCTGATGCACTACAGCGTATTCCGGGTGTACAAGTTGAAAAAGACCTAGGTGGTGAAAGCGACCGAGTTAGTATTCGTGGTACTGCACCGCATTTAAATATTACCTTGTTAAACGGGCAAAACGTTGCTTCAGCAACTGCTTCAGCTTCAATTACGCGTCCTTCACGAGGGTTTAACTACTCGCTGCTACCAGCTGAATTAGTAGATACGCTTGAAGTATATAAGTCGGCAGAAGCAGACATTGATGAGGGCTCTATAGGTGGTACCGTTGTTGTAAAAACTCGTAAACCGCTCGATAGTGAAGCGAATTATGCAGCGCTCTCTGTTAAGGCTTATCATTTTGAAAATGCTGAAGAAACTAAACCGTACCTTTCTGGTTTGTATTCGTGGAAAAATGAAGCACAAGATTTTGGTTTTAATCTAGGATTTGTTCATAAAGAAACTGCGACCCAACGTGATAGCAAAGAAGTTCGATTCGGCTATCGCAGTACCGATGCAGATCAAGATGGCAACGCAGAGTTTTACCCTGGCGCGGTAGGCTATAACCGATACGCAAGTGATAGTGATTTAGATACCGCAACTTTGACGTTTCAATATGCAGCAAATGACAACGTAGATTTTGTTTTTAATAACTTATATTCAAAATCTGAGCATGAGTCATACGGAACTTACTCAAGCGGCTTTATTTTGCAAAACATTGCAAATGTAGAAAATCCAGTCATTGTTGATGGTACTTTAATTTCGGGCGATCTGCCGGCCCATAATAACTTAGGATATTATGGCAATGCAGGTTATGAGGGGGAGTTTAAAACTCAAGCGCACGATTTAAAAGTGACATATAAAGCAGACAATTACACTGTTACAGGTCAGCTAGGTTATAGCAAGGCTGATGGTGAAGTAAGTGATGTTTACTCAGAATATTACGCAAATACAAGCGCATCATTTACATTAGACAATGGGAAGCCAGATGTAACATTAGACGCTGATTTAAGCGCTGATGATTATCGCTTAGACTACAACCATAAAAATGACATATACAACGACTCAAAGGAAGTTTACGGACAGCTAGATTTTGAGTATCTATTAGATGGTGACTTCTTCAAAGCAATCAAGGCTGGGGTTAAGTACCGAGAGCATTCCAAAGCTGCAAGTTTAATAAAAGCGAATTATCCAAAAGTATCATCAGATGGTGAACAATTTAACTTAGGCATGTTCGCAAGCGATTCGACAGATAATGCAATTTTATGGCAGTTTGATAATTCAAAATATGCTGATTGGATATCATCAACAGCACCTTCTACAGCGCCATATGAACACCTTGATTACACATTTGATTTAGAAGAAACCGTCACCGCAGGGTATGTAAAAGCGGTGTTCGATCATAATAAGTGGCGCGGTAATTTTGGGGTTCGAGCTGTGAAAACAGAGCTTGATTCTCGTTCTGTTGAATACACAGGGCGCAGCTTTGCACCTGAAAATATTCAAGATATCTATAGCTCTAATAGCTACGATGATATTTTGCCAAGTGTGAATATCAACTACGACTTTACAGATGATGTGGTTGTGCGTTTTGCTGCGGCAAAAGTCATGTCTCGCCCTGATTATGACTTCTTATCTGCCCGCAAAAGTGGTTATTGTGCTGTAGCTACAGGCTGTAAAGGTTCTGAGGGTAACCCGAACCTGAAGCCTTACCGTGCGACTCAATATGACTTATCTGCTGAGTGGTACTTTAATGAATCATCTATTTTATCGTTTGCTTATTTTTATAAAGATATCGACTCATACATAACCAATGCCACTATTGAAAAACAATGGGCCACGACAGATCCAGATACAGGCGTGGAAGAAGTTCGTGACTTTTTAGTGACCCAGCCTCTGAACGGTTTAGGCGGTGAGAACTCAGGTTTTGAAGTTAACTACACGCAGAAACTTCCTTACGGCTTTGGAGTACAGACAAACTACACCTATTCAGATGCACAGTTAAAACAAACTGCGGAGCAAAAAGAGGCGGGTGAAGAAGCCGTTTTACCTAATAATTCAGAAGATACCTTTAACGCGACAGTATATTATGAAAATACAACCTTTAGTGCCCGTGTTTCTTATACTTATCGTTCAGAGTATTTCTACACTAACTATCTTGGTTTGAACCAATATAAAGATGGTTTTGGTCAGTATGATCTTAATATTAGTTACAATGTTACTGAAGATTTAAACCTTGTATTCCAAGCAATTAACCTCACGGATGAAGAGCAAGAAGCAACGTCGGGCAATAGCACCGGCATGTCAGATGCTAATCGCCCATTAGCGATACACGATTATGGTCGTCGTTTCTTACTTGGCGCACAAATGAAGTTTTAATTTTTCCTTTTGAATTTGATACATGTAGGCACAGCAAGTCTTTGTTGTGCCTTTTTTGTGGGGTATACAATGTACTTTAAAAACGTTTTCTCTTTGATAATGTGCTTTGTTTTGAGTGCGTGCAGTTTCGTACAAATAAAGGAGATGTCTAATACTGAAAAGCAGTTGTTAGGTAACATCCATCAAGATCACGTTGCAAGGGAGTTTCGTGCGGCATGGGTTGCCACTGTTGCCAATATTAACTGGCCTAATGAGCCAGGGCTGTCAGTTAAAGAGCAAAAAGAACAAGCTATTCAAATTCTTAATTCACTTCAAAAACATAACTTTAATACGGTTATTTTTCAGGTTCGACCGCAAGCCGATAGTTTGTATCAAAGCTCTTACGAACCTTGGTCTTATTACCTTTCTGGTGAGCAAGGTAAAGCGCCTGAGCCGTTTTATGACCCATTAAAATTTTGGATAGAGCAAGCACATAAACGAGGTTTAAAGTTGCATGCATGGATAAACCCTTATCGTGCTCATCATCATATAGGGGGCCCAATTTCAGAACACTCAGTTGTTGAAAAAATGAATGATAAGGTAGTAAAACTCAAAAATGAGACCTATTGGTTTTTACCAACCGATCAAGCCGTGGTTTCACATACATTAAATGTATTAACCGAACTTGTAGATAGCTATGATTTAGATGGTATTCATTACGATGACTATTTTTACCCTTACCCTTCTTACAACAACGATGAAGATTTTCCTGATGCTGAACAATACAGGCAATATGTGGCTGAAGGCGGGGCACTTTCGATAGGTGATTGGCGTCGTGAAGCTGTAAATCAGTTCGTTAAACGCTTATATCAACGAGTAAAGCAATCGAAGCCTCATGTACTTGTTGGCATAAGCCCATTTGGTATCTATAGACCTGGTGAACCTGAAACTATTCGCGGGATGGATCAATATGACAAGCTGTTTGCTGATGCTAAGCTTTGGCTTAATGAAGGATGGCTTGACTATTTTTCGCCGCAACTTTATTGGCCAATAAACCAGTATGCACAAAGTTACCCGCTCTTATTAAGTTGGTGGCAATCTCAGAATACGCATGAACGACATCTGTGGCCTGGTATTAATGCGTTACGCTCATTTGATGAGGCCGGCGTTGATGAAGTCGTGAATCAAATCATGATTAATCGTGGTTTTTTATCAACATCACCCGGTACAGTGTTTTGGAATGTAGCAGCACTTGATGGCAGCCAATTGATGAGTGATGTGATTGCACAAGGCGTTTATCAGCATCAAGCATTAATACCAGAAACTCCGTGGATAGCTGCGCCGCACTTAGCGGCTGTTAATGTTGATATGAATTATGTTGGCGAAGACATCCAGCTTACTTGGAGTCACCCTAATTCTGAGCAAGTATCACAGTTACTCGTCTATTTAAAATATGCACAGCAGTGGCAATATTATTTCTACTCAAGTGAGGAGAGTGTAATTTATGTTGCGGCCTCTGAAGGACAGCGACCATTAGAGGCAATTAAGGTAATTGCTATTGATAGACTCGGTAACCAAAGTGATGAGATTGAGTTGTTAATCAAATAGCGCCTGTACTGTAAATACAAAAATTTGTTACGCTTTGAATAATCAAATTTTTAACTATAAAAGTGAATACAATGAAGTATTTTGCGGTCATTTTCTTAGGTTGCTTTATCTCATTTTCAACAGTTGCCGCAACAAAGCACATAAATATTGTCAAACCTGTGGTTGCGGCATTTAAGGCGGGGGATAAAGCTGTCATTGCTAAGCGAGTGCATTATCCACTGCAGCGTAAAGAGCCGCTGCAAGCAATTGAAAATGAGCAAATGCTTATAGAAAAGTTTGAGCAAATTTTTGATAAAGAGTTTGTCGAACAAATCGTGAACTCAAATATTCGCCATGATTGGGAAATGATGGGGTGGCGTGGCATTATGTTTGATTCAGGCAAATTGTGGTTAGACTTTGATGGCTCCATTTGGGCTGTGCCTTATGAATCAGAGGCAGAAAAAGCACAACGCGAAGCATTGATTGACGAGCAAAAACAAGCATTACACAAAAGCCTCCGTGAATTTACAAAGCCGATACTAACGTGGCAAACAAAACAACATTTAATTCGTATCGATGAACTGGCTGATAATCAATACCGCTATGCAGCATGGGGGATTGATCAATCTATGCAAGATGAGCCAAGCCTTGTGATCACAGGGGGCACATTAAGTTTTGATGGCAGTGGGGGCAATCATTTTTACACCTTTACTAACAACGGTTATCGTTATGTCTGTCATGTTACTGCGCTTGGTACTGAACACTCGCCATCAGGGCTGTTAGAGGTGTTTAAAAATAATGTACAGATATTGTCTGAGCCTGCTTTAAGTTATTAGTATGTTCCTCTTATTTTGCACTACACTTATTCTTCCAAAGGAGTTTTTCTAAAGGAGTAAGTTATGGGTACAAAATTTTGGGTGATCAGAGCCGCTAAAGTTTTTACGCTGGTGTCTATTTTATTATTTATGATAGAAATTTTAAAAGGTCACGAGACACTCAGCGCGTTAGGTTTTGCGCTACTTTGGTCTTTTATTGCCACGGCCATTTTTATTGCAACCCGTTTATATCATTCATCAAAAGGGCGCCACTGTGCACTTTGTAATGACACCCCTGATGATAAAAAAGTAAGCTAACTTAGGTTATTAATAAACACGCCGCCCCAGACCAACACACAAATTGTTAGAGCAATCAGTACGGCTGCGGATCCTAAGTCTTTAGCTAGGCCTGATAATGGATGAATTTCAAGGCCTATTCGGTCTATGGCGGCTTCAATTGCCGTATTGACGACTTCAGCAAACATCACAAATAGCACTGATACAAGCAGCATTATTTTCTCATACAGGCTGATCTGCCAGACAAAAACCACTGCTATGGCAAGGACCAACAGTATCAGCTCTTGTTTAAAAGCAGACTCATGCTTTGCCAACCACGTGAATGCTCGTTGGGAGTTTTTGAATGCGAGGAGGATACGTTTAATGCCAATGGGTTTGTTAGTGCTATCAAATTGCATAGTTTGAAATCTCTATTTCGTTAGCTTTGTGTTGAGCAAGCATTAAAAATATCTTGCTCTGGGCGATATTCAATGCTTTGTATATGAGTTAAGCCAAGTAGGGTGTCAAAAATGTTATCGTGCGAAAAAGCATGGTTACGCTGCTGTTCGATACATTGATTAAAGCGGGTATCGGCCAGTTTATTACTCCAAAATAGCATAGGCACATGGGTTTGCTCTTTAGGCGCTAATGCATATGGGAAGCCATGTAAGTACAAGCCTTTTTCACCCAGTGATTCACCATGGTCAGAGACATACAGCAGGGCTTTATCATCCGCCGGACTGTTTTGCAGTAATTTAATAAGCTTACTCAGCACTAGGTCGGTATAAGCAATGGTATTGTCATACGTGTTTGTCAGTTGCTCAGTGCTACAATTTTGAATATCGCTACGTGGGCAGTCCGGCAAAAATTTACTGTCTTTTTCTGGATAGCGGCGATAGTAGGTTGGCCCGTGTGAACCTATCATATGTAACACTATTAGTTGGTGCTTCGCATGACTCTTGGCAAGCTTTGCAGCTAATGCTTCAACCAATACTTCATCAAAACAATAACGTCCGTCACAAAGTGGATTGCTCTTTGTGGGTTCTACCGTTTGTGAGTTTACTCGTGCGCAAACCCCTTTACAGCTGCTATTGTTATCAATCCACGTTACTTCTACACCACTTCGTTGAATGATATCTAGGGCATTTTCTTGGCTTTGCGCGATGCGCGAATCATAGTGATTGCGGTCTAAGCGCGAGAACATGCAAGGTACTGAAATGGCCGTTGCGGTGCCACATGAACTTACATCACTGAAATATTTAACGCCAAGTTTAGGGGTATATTGATTAGTCGGCTTGTCGTAACCTTGCAGTGAGAAATTTGCTGCACGGGCAGTTTCACCTACCACCATAATCGTCAGTGAACTTTGTTGCTTAGCTAATAGGTATGGTGTTTTATCTAAGACTTTAAATGGTAAAGGTGGATAAAAATAATTATCGCGCAGGTACTTATAGCCCGCAGTATAAAATGCAAAAGGGGTAATGTAGCTGGTTAATTGGCGATTATTACGCCCTACAGAGGCGTAATCTTTATAAAAAGGAACGGCAATAACAGCTACAGCAATAAACGCTGTAACGTTAAGAAATGCAAAGCTTTTAAGACGAATACGAAAGTTTCCGACAATTTTAAAGCGACAAAACAAGTAAGCAGGCAGTACGCCTAGCACAGTAATAAAAGCGATAACTTGTACATTAAGATATGAAAATGCTTCGCCTGAATTTGTTTCTAAGATATTTTGCAGCATGCTTTTATCAAAGATAACACCGTAATTTAAGGTTGCATAAAACAACAATGATGAAACCACGATGCTTGTTAAAAGCACGGGTTTTACGAAGGTGATTAACGATAACCAACTTAACACCATTGCCGTCAGTGCTAATAAGAAAAACGGTACGCTTGCTATAAATAACCAATTGACATGTTCAGGTTTGCTGGCTGCTTCAAGCGTGTTAAATAAAAACAGGCCATTAAATGCAATCACCAAGTACAACGACACCAACCAGACAAATTGGCTGTAGCTAACGTGCCATTTTTTAGTAAGGAGTTGTTTAATTTGCATGATCATAATGATTCCTCATCGCTACGATTTATTTGGTAAGCGATACAACTGTTCGGTATAAGCTAAATTGCTAAATAAGACGTGCGCTAAGGCTTTTTTGGCAAGCTCAACGCTGCTACCTGTGTTATTGATGGCAACTTGGGTTTTACTTGTAGGGTCATAGCGCCAATAGCTCACTTTTTGGTTTGGCATCAGGATCACGGCTTGACCATTTTCTACGTAAGCAAAGTTGTCGTAGTACTGCATCATGGCGCGCTCAACAGGGTATTGTTTCGTTAAATCATAACCAAGCATAGGGGTTGCTTGCTCAACGCCTAATAACGACAACAAAGTAACAGGTAAATCAATTTGGCTGACTAAGCGAGTATCGCGCTTTGCATCCATTTCACTATTTAAGATCACAGCAGGGATATGGAAAGATTTAAGCGGCACAGGCTCTGAACCAAACACGCGCACATCATGATCTGCAACCACTAAAAAGACGGTGTCTTGCCAGTAATCTTGCGTTTTTGCCTTTGCGATGAATTTACCGAGTGCATAGTCAGCATATTTGATTGCTAGGTCGCGTTTGTAGTTTTCTGGGTCGTGGCCTTCAGGCAGTGTTACTTTACTCTCTGGAATATCGAATGGGTCGTGGTTACTTGAGGTAAACACAAGACTGAAAAATGGTTTGCTTGATTTATTTAGCTCACTTAGCTCTATATCAGCTTGATTGAACAAGTCTTCGTCGCTTGCTCCCCAAGATGAGATAAACTCTGGGCTTTGCATGTCATTAATATCGACAATATCGCTAAAGCCATTGCCTAAGAAAAAGCTTTTCATATTATCGAAATGACTTTCACCGCCATAAATAAACTGGGTGGTATAGCCTGTGCGGGCTAATACATCAGCAAGAGAGAAAAAGTTACGCTGAGATTTAGAAAGTTTGACCACCGAGCGCGAAGGTGATGGGGTAAACCCAGTTGTTACCGCTTCGATACCGCGCACTGAGCGTGTGCCAGTGGCGTATAAGTTATCAAACCCCCAGCCTTGTTGATAAAGCTTATCTAGTTCAGGAGTCACTCCAATGCCACCTAGTTCACCAACAAAGCGTGCGCCTAAGCTTTCTTCTAAAATGATCACTAAATTCTTTTGCTTGCCTGTGTTAAAAGGTGTGTTGTTGGCAAGAGTAGGAATAGTTCCAGTGATAAACTGCTGTTTATAGGCTGCTTGCTTTACTGTTTGTAAAATCTCATCACGTGGCATGGTACCGTATAAACTACTGGCATTTTTTTCATTGCCCATATTCTTAATAGCAAAGGCAACACTGTAAGTTGAATTAAGTGCCAAGGAGTTAACTAGTGAGTCACTTGAAAAGTACACTAACGCAGGATTTAATGGGCGATGGCTTACTGTGCCCCTTGCGCTAATTAAGCAAACTAATAAAGTTGTAACCAGTATTACCACTTGGCCAACCGTTTTAGTATTTTGCTGTTTGCTAAATGCTGTATTTATAAAACGGTACGCAAGTACACAGCTAAGCGTTGCAATAATTAAAGTGCTTATCATGGCAAACAGGTGGCCATGTAATAGCATAGAAAAAACTTCTTGAGGGTAGTCTAGGTATTCAACAAATAAACGATTTGGTCGTACATCGTATTGGGTAATAAACGCGGGAGTCGAAGCCTCTACAACCACGATTAAAGTCACAACTATGCTGCTATAAAGAGTAAAAACATGCTGAAAAAAAGCGTTTTTGCTGCGCACAAGCAGATCAGCGAGTAACATCAAAACAGCCAAGGCTGACAAGTAGCCTAAACTACTTAAGTCGACTCTTAAGCCGCCAAATAAAACGGCAAGGCAATCGCCATCAGCTAACCTTTGGTGTTGCCATACAAGCAAGGCTATTCTCGACAGTATAAAAACTGACATTAAAATTAATGAAAAACGGAACAAAGGTTTTAAAACAGAGAGTTTTGCTGTCATAGTCGTACTTACTTAATCGAAACTACGGCAATACTAGGAGTCGAAACTTAAGAAACCCTGATGGTAATCTTAATATTTTCTAAACTAGAAAAACTTCAGTAAATCTTAAGTGAACCTTAAGATTAAAAGCGTAAGCTGATGACGCTAAAGCGGTTTTTACCTAAATGAGTAACTTATGAAATTGTTGATTATAGAAGACTCGGTGTCATTAAGACGTAGTCTACGAATTGGCCTTGAGAATCTAGGTTTTACTATTGATGAAACCGGCGATGGTGCTGAAGGTTTGAGTATGGCAATGACAGGTGAGTACGAATTAATCATACTCGATATTATGTTACCCAGTATTGATGGTATTACGTTATTACAAACCATAAGAGCAAAACAGCTTGATGTGCGTGTGCTAATTTTATCTGCCAAGCAAGAACCAGAAGACAGAGTGAAAGGGTTACTCACCGGGGCCGATGATTACCTGACCAAGCCATTTTCGTTTGATGAGCTGCATGCAAGGCTATTAAATTTAATGCGTCGCGGTGGCCTGAAAACAATCAGTGATGTGATACGCATCGATAACTTGGCTTTAAATTTACAATTAAAACTCTTGCAAGTTAACGACACTGTCATCGATTTAACCCCCAACGAATATAAAATAGTCGAGTGCTTGTTTAGTAATCAAAACAAAGTGATCACAGCTGAAAAGTTAAGTACCTATATTGCTGGGCAATATGACTTAGTTTCAAAAAACTCCATTGAAGCGCACTTATCTTCAGCGCGTAAAAAGGTGAGGGCAGCAGGTAGTGAACTACCTATTCAAACTAAGCGTGGTTTTGGTTATATCATTCAAGGAAAATAATGAAGTCAATTCGCAGTAGGTTAGTAACCACATTATCGATTACTATAACGGGGCTAGTGCTGAGTATTTTAGTTGCTACTGATATCGCCGTTGATAGTTGGATTGATAACGAATTTAATCGTGGCATGAAATCCAAAGCCGGTATGCTTATGTCATTGATTGATATTGACGAAGAAGGAATTGATTTTGATTTTTCAGGGCTGTTTATGCCTGAGTTTTCTGGCAATACAGAAACTGAGTATTTTCAACTTTGGTCGCAGTCTGGCGTGTTCGCGCGTTCAGAAAGTTTGGATCTTTTCTCACAAAAGAGCTTACCTTTAGAAAAAATTAAACTGGGCGAGACAAAAATCATCAATATCGAGTTACCTGATGGTCGAAATGGTCGAGTTATTTATACTCGCTTTATACCGCCTTTAGACCTAGATGATGATGAAGACCTCACTGAAGGTGTTAACACCTCTTTGCAACAACCCATCACGTTAGCTTATGCGGCTTCATCAGAAGAAGTTGATTTTGTTTTATGGCTAATCGACGTTATTTTTGTTGTTTCTACTGTGTCGGTAATCGTATTCATTCGTCTATTTGTGCGTAAATCAGTCGACAGTTCTCTAGCGCCGCTGAATAAACTAAACCGGGATATTAGCCAACTGAGTATTGCTGATAAAAATGCTGTAATCGCAATAGAAGAACCTGTCAAAGAGTTGCAACCCATTGTTGATAGCTTAAATGCTTTTATCCAAGAAAACCGCCAGCTTTATTTTCGAGAAAAACGCTTAACCTCAGATATTGCTCATGAGTTAAAAACGCCGATTGCTGAGCTTATAAATATGGCTGAAGTGGCCATTCGTTTTCCAAATGAAAAAGAGCTTGAGGAAGACTTCAAACCCGAAGTGCTAAAAATTAGCCAGCGCTTAAAGAGTATTGTGTCGAACTTATTACTACTGCATAAGTACAGTGATGAAGCACTCCCAAAGCAAGATGCATGTGATTTAAATCAGGTTATTTTGCGCACCTTAGAAAAGTGTGATTTAGAGCGGGTTAAGTTTGAGTTTCAAGGTGATATTCCTGCCGTTGTCAGTAACTTATTTGCCCTTGAATCAATTATCACCAATCTTGTAAATAACGCAAAACAATACAGCCCCGATGAGAGCATTGTGACTGTAAGCACGCTATTGAGTAAAGATGATAAGTTGTATCTCTCTGTTACAAATGAATTAAAAGTCCCATTAACAGAAGACGATTTGAGCCAGTTATTTGATCCACTCTGGCAAAAAGACAGTGCCAGAACCTCTAATGATAACTTTGGGTTAGGCTTATCTATTGCCAAATCGTTAAGTAAAGCAATTGATGCTGAACTTCAGGTGTCGTTAAGTGGGCAAAACATAACCTTTAGTTTGATTATTTCTTAAGGCTTTGCAGGCGTTTAATATGTGTGCAACACTGACGTTATCAGAAAGAAATTAATAACAATAAGGAACAACACGATGGGAAAAATTATAGGTATTACTTTAATCGTTATTGGTGTGGCGCTCGCTGTATGGGGATATAACGTTTATGATTCTGCAAGTGCACAAATTAGCCGTACTTTTAGTGGTGATACACCAATTGAAGCTTGGCTCGGTATGGTCGGGGGCGCAATTTGCGCAATTGTGGGTATTTTAAAAGTTAAATAACCGCAAACATTGAAATCAATTGGCTAATACCTGATACTGTGTTTATATACAGTGTCGGGTTTGGCTATGAAAACACAATTACCAGCAAAATATTATTTAAGTCATTTCTTTGAGCTTGCTGAATTTATTCAATCTCAGTGCAAGCATCTGCTTCTAGCAGAGCAGCGGTTATTTCTTGAAAAACTCCTTCAGCTTGATGAGCAAAGCTTATGTACTTTGCTGCGTATATATTCTCGAAAGCCAAAAATCGTTGCGTTGTCATCTTTAAATTATGAAGAGATCCCCAACCTGCACGGTGCTATCTTTAAGCTAAAACAACAAGGGCTGGTGGCACATCCTAGTAGTGACGAATTAGATCTATTGCTTGAGCATTTAACCAAGCCAACCCTGTTAACCTTATTAGCAAATGATGAGTTAATGGCGACTAAACCTGATTACAAAAAGTCAGCCAGTAAACAGCGCTTGACCCAACTGTGTAAAGAGCATATTGATCGCAACCACAGTGAATTAGAGGCGTTGTTTAGTCAGTTCGTGGTCAATAGTCGTAGCCAGTACTATGAATACTTTGAGTTTTTACATAGCGGCCGACTAAGTGGCGGCGATATCAATCATCAAAATCGTTTTGTGATGCGTGATTTAGGGATTGCAAAAGTGCGTGGTGATGTGAGTGAGAGCATCTCTCGTTTTCAAACGCTAGCCGAAGCACAAACGCATTATCAATTAAATAAGCTGCGAATGCAGTTCAAAGAAAGTGACTCAGAATCACAGTATCAAAACTTAGCCCAAGCGCTTTTAGCCATTAGCTGTGAAGATGAATTAGCCCAGAGTATCAAAAACAAGTTACTGATCCGCTTGTATAAGCAGCTTAAAGAGCATGACTTAGCATTTGCATTACTTGAGCACTGTGAAGGCAGTAGTGAAGCGCAAGAGCTTGCAATTCGCCAGCGTTACAAACAAGGTGATAAAAGCTGGGTTGAACAAAAGCTTGAGCAAATTATTCAAGACCCACTTGATGATGGCATTTTGTATTTTGCAGAGGACTTTTTACAGCGTAAATATAATAAGCAACAACGCTCACGCCTAACACAAATGCTCATTGATACCGAGCATCAATTAGAGGTTGATGATATTTACCGTGGCGATGTAGAGCAAGGAGTGTGTGAGCATTATCAACAGCTGGGTAATACGGTATTTTTTACCGAGAATAATCTTTGGTTGAGCTTCTTTACCTTAACGTTTTGGCAAGAGCTCTTTATAGAGACCCCGCACCCGCCGTGTAATGAATTTGATCTTTATCCAAAGGTGTTGCTGGCTGATTGTTTTTACACAGTGCAACAAACACAAATTGAGCAAAAGCTTGCCAAATTCACTAGTAATGAAGCCTTATATAAATATGTTTGCAAAAACGCAGGGCAGTTTTATGAAGCCCCCAATAGCGTGTTTGTGTGGCACAGCGACATGTTAGAGCCGCTAGAGGTATTAATAAAACACAGCCCGCTTGCAAATTTAAAAGCGCATTTACTACAAATGACAAAAACCTTTAAGCAGCTCAAAGATGGCTACCCAGACTTGATGGTGTTAAAGGGGGATACACTCACCTTTGAGGAAGTGAAAGCCCCTGGCGACAAATTAAGACGCAACCAACTTGTCAGTATTGAGGTGTTAAAACAACAAGGCTTTGCAGTAAATATCGTTGCGGTAAATTGGTTTAATGATCCGAATCGTATTTACAGTGTGGTGGATATAGAAACCACCGGCGGCGTACAAGGTAATAATAAAATTACCGAAATAGCGGTTGTGCAGTTACGAGCGGGTGAAGTAATCAATAAATGGGCGAGTTTAATCAATCCTGAGCGCAGTATTCCTGCTTTTATCACCAAGTTAACGGGGATAAACGCTGCTATGGTACGTGATGCGCCACGCTTTGAAGAGATTGCCGATACACTGCGCTCACTATTAAAAGGCAGTGTATTTGTTGCTCATAATGTGAATTTTGACTTCGGCTTTATTCGCAAAGAATATGGTGCACTTGGGCAAGGCTTTAAAATGCCAAAGCTATGTACTGTAGTTGAATCACGAAAGGCATTTCCAAAGCTTAAGTCATATTCGCTTGGTAACTTAGCGGCACATTTTGAATTGAATTTAACGAATCACCATAGAGCGTTAGCTGATGCAACTGCCACAGCAGAGTTGTTAAATCTGATTCAACAAACACAATCAAAAAAGGCGAGTTAAACTCGCCTTTTAAACTTAACCTGTCCTATTCTAAATAAGATTATTCGTATTCGATAGGGTCAGTAACGTTATTTAAAGCAAAGGCTTCTAAGCGCTCTTGGCAAGCACCACATTTACCACAGGCCTTGTCGCGGCCGTTGTAACAGGTCCACGTTTGGCTGTAGTCAAGACCCATTTTTAAACCGTCTGTCAAAATGTCGATTTTGGTATTGTTTAAGTATGGGCTGAAAATTTCAACAGCGTCGTAGTTGGCAATACGGCAAACATCATCCATTTTTTGTACGAACTCAGGGCGACAGTCTGGATAAATTGCATGGTCGCCTGAATGGGCACCGTAATAAACTTTACTAGCTTTTAAAGACACCGCATAACCCACAGCCAGTGAGAGTAAAATCATATTGCGGTTAGGCACAATTGTGCTCTTCATGCTTTCTTCTTCGTAGTGACCTTCTGGTACTTCGATATCATCAGTTAGTGATGAGCCACCAATTAATTGGTTGATCGCTGAAATATCAACAATCTTGTGAGAAACACCTAACTTTTCACATACTTGAGCAGCTACTTTAAGCTCTTTAACATGACGCTGGCCGTAGTCGAAAGACAGGGCATACACTTCGTGGCCTTGTTGCAGGGCTTTATTTAATACGGTAAATGAGTCCATACCGCCGGAATAAATCACAACTACTTTTTGCGTCATATCTGTTTTGCTCTTACTTTTGATAGAGGTTTACTTCAGGGCGCGATATACTACACGGCTCGGGCCTAAATAACAATTTTTGCGCGTGTTTTTGGTTTTTTTGATGGTATGTATTTTATACCCTTGCGTCGTAAGTGAGATGTCTTTTGTACAAAATTAACGAAGTGTTTGAAACAATTCAAGGTGAAGCGAGTTTTACGGGTACACCTTCAATCTTTTTACGTTTACAAGGCTGCCCTGTGGGTTGTGCTTGGTGTGATACAAAACAAACATGGGACGTTGATAATGTGTACAAAGTGTCACTTGATGACACCGTTGAGAAAAAAGCAGACTCAGATCATTGGGCAGAAGCAACAGCAGAGCAAGTGTTAGCGCTATTTAAAGAACGTGGCTACAACGCAAAACATGTGGTGATCACCGGTGGTGAGCCTTGCATGTACGACCTAAATCCAGTGTGTGAATTATTACACGCAAATGGCTATTCGACTCAAATTGAAACCAGCGGTACATTTGAAATTTTAGTCCCTGAGCAGACATGGGTGACTGTATCACCAAAAATTAATATGCGTGGTGGCTATAAAGTATTACGCAGTGCAATGCAGCGCGCTGATGAGATTAAACACCCAGTGGCAATGCAAAAGCATGTGGAAGAGCTCGAAGATTTATTCTTAAAAACAGGTGTGAATCCACGTTTAGTGTATCTACAACCAATTAGCCAAAAGATCTCAGCAACTAAACTTGCTATTGAAACCTGTATTGCAAAAAACTGGCGTTTATCGGTTCAAGTACATAAATATTTAGGAATTAGCTAGGGTTTAGCCGTCAGCCGTCAGCCGTCAGCCGTCAGCCGTCAGCCGTCAGCCGTCAGCCGTCTGATCTGTGATCTGACCCCGATAAAGTAGACACGGGGTTTAATATTTCCATTTAAAAACAAAAAAGCGTTGCACCATGGCAACGCTTTTATACTATGTTCTTGTAACTATCAATTCTGCGCTAAATAGTCCAACACCACCTGATGATGGTCTTTGGTTTTGAACTTATCAAACACATGTTTGATTTTACCGTCTTGGCCTACAAGGAAGCTAATACGATGAATTCCTTCGTATTCTTTACCCATAAACTTCTTGTAACCCCAAATACCAAAGGCATCAGCAATCGCGTGATCTTCGTCGGCTAATAAATCAAAGTTAAGCTCTTTTTTGGTTTCAAAATTCTTTAAACGCTTGATTGGATCAGGGCTGATACCTACAACACGTGTATTTAATTTAGCTAGCTCAGCTTTTTCATTACGTAAGTTTTCTGCTTGCACAGTGCAACCTGGTGTTGATGCTTTAGGGTAGAAATAAACCAGTACTTGCTGCTCTTTTAAAAGATCAGCGAGTACGATAGTTTCGTCATTTTGATTTTGTAAACTAAAAGCTGGGGCTGTGTCGCCTGCTTGTAATGGATTAATTGTTTTCATGCTTTGCTCCTTAGCGAATGCGTCTGAAAATATAATCTACGTTCAAACTACGAGAAAGATCTTCAAAGCTCACTTTAAAGTTATCAATATCGACTTCAACAGGAATATTAAACTCAAGTTCACAGCGCATTTTAAGCTCGTCATCTTCATCATAAGTGTCCGATTTAAGAGAACAAATGCTGATGTTGTTATCAGCAAAAAAGCGCGTAACTTTACTTAATGTTCCTGGTGTATCAATACCTGTGTATTCGAGGGTGTAACCGGCACAAAATTCACATGCAACATGACTTGCAGTGCGTTTCATCATGGTTAAAAGGCCTAGTTCCATTCCTTTAGTTGGCAAAGTATGTTCAATGCGGCTAATTGCCGACATATCACCTGCTAGTAGCATGATAAAGGTGAACTCGTTGCCCAAAATAGCAATGCGACTGTCAATTATATTGCAATGGCAATCACTCACTAACTGAGTTAATTCGCTGACGATACCGGGTCTATCTTCGCCAATCGCAGTGAGTACTATCTGATGATTTGTAAAAGCAGTCATGGAATTTTAAATACCTAGTAATTAACAATACCAATGGATATAAGCTTGATTAAGCTTTAATTTCACGTGAGTTTAATACCGCACGGCGGCGAAGTTTAACATAATTTGCTTAGTTAACGATAGCGACGATTAATTAAGCCGTGAATAAAGTGCGCTCTTTCTTGTTTTTAGGGGCATCAGAAAGTACCATAGTTAAAATTTTGCAAGGCGATAAGCATTCAAACACGTTACGCTAGCCCAATCTATTCGGGTTTTTTGCATAAAAACAAGAAATGTAAAGTTAAAAGTGATTTTACAGTGAACCAAATCGGTATTACCCACTCATATATTTGTTAAAAGAATTAAGGGTTTGCTAAGGAGAAATATCTGTGCAGTATTGGATCTCAAAGGCGCTTGCTGTAAGCGTAGTGGTAAGTTTAACTGGGTGCGGTGTATTTACCGACGAAGCGCACCACAAACGCAATTATCGTGCTAATCAACCAGTCAAAGCACCTGAAGGTTTAGCGCAACCGGCTCAAGATCCGACATATAAAATGGACGTTGCGCAATACGACAATAACCCTGAAGCGAAAAACTACCGTCCGCCAGCACAGGTTATTACCATTGCTCAAGGTAGTTGGGTAGAAGAGGGTGACAAAGATGCGCGTGTTTATTTTGATAAAAACGACGGTATTGTTGATTTAGACGAGTTTATTTGGGACTCGATCCACGCCGTGTTGAACGAAAAAAATACTTCTGCAATAAAAGAAGATAAGCTTTTAGGAAGTGTTGAAACAGATTGGTACACAATTATAAAACCAGAAGATGGTTGGTTTTGGGAAAGCGAAACCGAAGTATCACAACAACGTTTCTTATTTACTATTGAAGAAAAATCGCACCAACGTACTGCGTCATTAAATGCTAAGTTAGTAGATTATAAAAGCGATAGTCAACCACTTACACCGCTTTTACAGCAACAGTTAGAAGTGCGTGCGTTAAACCAAGTTGTCGCTGAATTTGATTATCGCTATCGTCAACTTGAAGTTGAAATGCGCAAAAAGCAAGGTGTTATCTCGTTAGAGATGGGGTTTGATGACAAAGGGAATGCAGCTTTAGTGACTGAGCAGGACTACTTTGCTGTGTTTGAGCGTTTTTCAGGTTTCTTAGAGCGCTTATCTTTCACTATTGTAGAAATTGACCAAGATCGTGGTTTGATCACGGCTGATTATAAAAAGCCAGAATCAAGCGTATGGGACTCAATTTGGGGTGAAGAGTTAGCTGAGCTACCAATTGAAGATGGCCAATATCAAATTCTTGTTAGTCGCACTAAAGAAGGTGGCACAAGCTTAACGTGGATGGATTCTGCAGGCACAATTCTTGAGCCAGGAACAATGAATGATCTCCAGCAAGCATTAGAGAATGCACTGCGTCAGCGCGGTATTAATATTTAATAATTATAATAGTTAAAACCACCACAAAAAGAGCTTAGCCGCTCTTTTTGTGGTTTTTACAGGTTGAAAATATGTCTAACTTAAACACAGCCCATCGCAGTGACTTGCGAACCTTGTTTACCTTTTTCGTTCCCTCACTTATAGGTGTCTTCTTGTTTATGACGCCGGTACCCATAGGTGAGGCAATGACCATTCCGATTGCTGTTATGGCAAAAGCTGTGCAGGCGTGGATAGCTCCTTTCGCGCTTGGTTTAATTACGAGCATTGTTTGCATTACCGGTATTTTATCTTTAGTGATAAAGTTGTTTAAACCCCAGCCATTACTTAAGTTCTTTATAATTAAACATTTATTTGATGTTAGTTGGTTGTGGTTGAGTGTTCGTTTATTAGGCATGGTTTTTATCGTTTTGACCTACACAAAACAAGGGCCTGAAATGATTATTTCCGGTAATACCGGTGCACTGGTTTTAAACGACTTGTTGCCTGTGTTGTTTTCTGTGTTTGTTTTAGCGGGCTTACTATTACCGTTATTATTAAACTTCGGCTTGTTAGAGCTAGTCGGTACCTTATTAACTAAAGTGATGCGTCCACTTTTTGGTGTGCCAGGTCGCAGTGCGGTTAACTGTGTAGCATCTTGGTTAGGTGATGGTAGTGTGGGTATTTTGATGACCGCTCGTCAGTATGAAGATAAACATTATACACAACGCGAAGCTGCCATTATTGGTACTACTTTCTCTGCAGTATCAATCACCTTTTGTTTAGTTGTTATTGGCCAAGTAAAGCTTGAACACTTGTTTGCACCGTTTTATTTAACAGTGTGTTTGGCGGGTTTTGTTGCGGCATTAATTGTGCCTCGCTTACCACCATTACGCTTCAAAAAAGACCTATATTTTGATGGCTCAGAGCCAGATAAAGACGCAGAATCAGTGCCTGAAGGTAAAACATTAGTCTCTCATTCACTTGATGTGGCGCTTGCCAAAGCACGCACTGCACCGGGTTTTGCTGGTACAGTGAAAGAAGGTCTACATAACGCCTTTGATATGGTATTCGCTGTGTTACCTGTCGTTATGGCTGTGGGCACATTTGCCTTGATTATTGCTGAATATACGCCAATTTTTGAATATATGGGCAAGCCGTTTGTGCCATTTTTAGAGCTATTACAAGTACCTGAAGCTGAGGCCGCAGCACAAACAATTATGGTTGGATTTGCTGATATGTTTATTCCGTCAATTCTTGCAGCGGGTAGTATTGAAAGTGATGTAACACGGTTTATTATCGCAGCAATGAGTGTGACGCAATTGATTTATATGTCGGAAGTGGGAGCACTGCTTTTAGGTAGTAAAATTCCGGTTAATATTATCGAATTGTTCTTCATCTTTATTTTAAGAACTTTAGTGACATTACCGGTGATTGTCTTAATGGCACATTGGTTAGTTTAATCTTAGCTAAAGCATTAAATAGAAAAGCCCTGATTATTCATCAGGGCTTTTTTTATCTTCATTATCATCGCTTTTAGGTACTTTGAAGTCCATTTTTGCTGCATGTTTTAGCAACATAAGGTTACCAATTACTACACCAAACACAGCAACAACAATGGCTATAATTTGCCAAGTTTCCATCTTGAAATCCTGCCGATATACACAGCGATATAGTAGCACTTAAAATCGTCTTGCATAAGACAGTGAAATAAAATCAAGGCCAGGGTTAGGGCTCTTGAAACCCGCATTTGAGTAATGTAAATATCTAAGTGCTAAGGTTGAGTTGTCACCTAAATCTGCAACTAGACCCAATCTATCTTCAAACTGATAGTGAGTACTAACGTTTTTGCCTGCAAAACGGGTGTCGTCCAACAGTGAAACGCCAATCCCAAACTCCACATAAACAGGCATGTTTTTCACATTAAACACAGGGTATTGGATCACCGGAGACATAGCTAACACGATATTAGTTTGATGTTTGTTGTCTTTGCCATACTGCCAAATATTAAAACTAGATTCGAAGTACAAACGGGCGTGTTGCAAGGGCAACTTTTCATTGGGTACATGGTACTGATAGGCCAGCTTTAGGCCTTTTACATCACCTTCACCTTGAATGTAATCAATGGCATAACCATGATTTGATGCAGAATAACTTGGTGCTGCTAAAAGAGCAGCTGCACTCAAAATAAGTGCTTTTAACGGCTTTTTAAATTTCATTTCGGTACTTCTCATTATGTCGATGAGCAAGTAAATAAGGCGGTGTTAGGGGCTTTTCAATGTGCAAAAAAACACAGAAGCTGTGCACATTCTCATATTTCTTAGCAATTAGCTGAAAACTATGGAAAAAATCGATTGGTGCTTAATTGGCATTAAAACGGTGTCAGATTGTTTCTTTTTTTACGGATTTAATATCGGTATATTAGCGAAAATTTTCGTTGAGAGGTGAATACGATGACCAAACTAATTAACTCATTTTTATTAATTGCAGCATTTTTTGCTGCATCTGCTTTTGCCAGTGAAGACCGCTCGCCTAAGCAATTATTAGAATCAGTCACTGCTGATTTATTTGTTGATATCGCAAATGTAAATGCGAAAGGTGATGCAAGCTCAGAAGCAATGGCGAATATTGTTGAAAAACGCTTATTACCACACATGGATATTAAGTTTGTATCGTATAAGCTTTTAGGTAAGCACATCAAAGGGCTGCGCCGTGAACAAGCCGTTGATTTTATTGCTGCGGTTGAGCATTACTTAACAGTGACTTATGCTGGCGCGCTAATGAAATACACAGGCCAAAAAGTAATTTTTGATCAATCACAACTAATCGACGATGGTTATGCAACTGTTAAGACACAAATTGTTGATGACAATGCGCCAGCTATAGATTTGCACTTTAAATTACGCCAAGGCAAAGACAAGCAGTGGAAAGTATACGATATTGTTGCTGAAGGTATCTCACTGTTAAGCGCAAAGCAAAAAGAAGTGCTGCAGCGCATTAGCCAAGTTGGCATTGATGAAGTGACACACGAATTAGCAAGTAAGTAAGTCAGCTAAAAAGCGCGATTACCTTCACCTCATCGGGCTTTTTAGTTACTTTCAGTCTCCAACCAAGCAGTGAGTACCGTCCATGTGCCGCTGCTTTTCTATTTTCTTTAAAAATCACCTACTTTGCGCTAGCACCTGTAACCCTCTGTGGTAGAATCATACTACTTTTCTTGTTTACCAGAGTATCTGTCAGATACTGTGTTATTGATGGCAATATTAAGCAAACTGTCAGTTAAATTTTGCTATAACTAAGTGCTTAATTAGACATCGAATAATGTGCAGCGGAGTTGTGTTTTTTTAATGGAAAATGTACTGATTTGGCCAAAGGAATACCCGTTACTGATCAAAGGATTAGCTGAGCAAAACGGGGCTTATATTTTAGACGCTTTAGAAGCTTGGCCGGCATGTCGTTCTACTAATGAAGATGACGGTGTGTGTACGACGGTTCTCCCGCCTATTTACTACCTTACATGGTTGACTCCTCTTGAACCGTTTGAAGAGTGTTATTTCCAACACATCTCTGAATTTGATGAAGCTGCGCTGCATTACATTAATGCTATGAAAGCGCACTTTTTAGAAAACGACTACACCCCTGAGAGTCTTGTTTTAATGTTATGCCAGCGCTTAGAGAAATACGCTAGCGCATTTGCTCAATCGGCTGTTAAAACACCTATAACTTTGATTCACCAGTTATTTAATCGGCGCTATTTCACTGTGATTGAACATGTACTTAATCACGGTGCGAAAATGTCTGCGGACGATGTATTAGAACTGTGGACCGAAGTTGACTTTAGAGAGCGTTTTAGTGGTTTTATCCCTGATTCAGTGGCTGATCTTGAATCATTAACGGCGCTTGCAGCTGAAAAAGTTGCTCACGGTGAAGATTACTTCACTTTACTAAAACTTGTATCACCTGATGTTGACTCAGCATCGTTACTTGAACAAGCTTTACTTGCCCACTTGAGCCACGAAAATGCTAAACAAACCATGGCAAAGCGTTTTATTGAGCAAGGCGCAACAGGTGCATTAGCTGACGAAAACGGTAAAACAGCCTTTATGTGGGCAACCGAAAAAGGCTATGTGAATGTTGTTGAGACAATACTTGAACATCAAGATAAGAAGGCCCAAGACAACAAAGGGAATACAGCATTACATTACGCCGTATTAGCCGAGAATGGACCTTTACTGGTGTTGCTTTTAAAAGCGGGCTATGACTTTAGGGTTCGTAACAAAGACGGTCTAAGCTGCTACAGACTTGCAGTTAGCATTAAAGCAGATAACTTAGTTAAATGCCTTGAGCATGACTTTGGTATTAAAGAGCTTTCGCCAGAAGGGCAGTTTGATCGCGTTAAAAAAGTGCACTTACTCCACGCGATTGTAACTGTGTTACTACCTGTGCAGTTGTTCTTCTTTTTTGACGATAGCATTGCTATTAAAAGTGAGTTAACGCTGGGCTTTACATTAGTTTCTATCTTATGCTTTTTCTTTGCTACAAGTTTAAAACGCTGTGCGCTGTACCCGCATATTCGTCATCCATGGGGGCTGTTTATTTTAAGACTGTTTTCACTATTTAGCTTAATTGGCCAAGTGGGTCTGGCAAGTATTGTCGCGCTAGCCACCTTAGCAGAGTTGGTGTGAACGCATAAAAACTAAATAAAGTGACATAAAAAACGGCAACCTTGGTTGCCGTTTTTTGTTTTAATTAAGCTAAACGAAAGTGCTTATTTATCGTGCTCATGTGCCGCTTTTTCTTCGGCCAGCTCTTCTTTTAATTTACGTATCTTAAGGCCAAGCTCTTGCCCGCGATGGCGAGCATAATAAGTGCAACCAATAAACATCAGACTGGCAAAGATTAACTCAAGTAATACCCAAATCAGCTGTTCTTGTGCGACCCATAGTAATGTAAAACCATGGATAAAATAGAACATCACGATAAAGTTTGCCCACGCGTAGGTGTAAGGCTTATCTTGAATAATCCCTTTCAGTGGTAATAGAAGAGGGAGTATATAAACAACAAAGATAAAGCCGTTACTGTGGCCTTCTCTTGGGGCAATTAAAAACAACCAAACTGGCATTAAAATTAATAAGCCGATATAACCAATCAGTGCAAAACGTTGGAATCGTTTAGTAATTGGCTTTTTGGCAACAGGCTGATTTAGCTTTGGTTCCAAGCTCATTGTAATTTACTCGTAATCAGTGCCAAGCGCTTTCCAACACTTTGGCAAATTTTAATTTCGTCTTTACTTAACACATTGCTGTTATTGCTACCGGCCACATGAGTCGCACCGTATGGCGTACCACCAGTTTCAGTTGCTAATAACTCAGGCACCTCATAAGGCACACCTAGCAACATCATGCCGTGATGTAAGAGTGGTAATGATAGATTCAACAAGGTGGCTTCGTTACCACCATGCATACTGCTTGATGACGAAAAAACACAAGCAGGTTTATCTATCAGCTGACCTTTAAGCCATAGATCACTGGTGGTTTCCCAAAAGCTTTTTGCTTGTGAGGCCATCATGCCAAATCGCGTAGGGGTGCCAAAGGCTAAGCCATCACAATTAATAAGATCATCCTTGCTGATCACAATATCGTGTGGCTGTCGCTTTACAAATGTGCGCAGCAAGGCTGTAGCACCTTGTTGCTCAATCGACTCGGCTATCTCATGCGCCATAGCTTCTACAGAGCCATGGCTTGAGTGATATAGCACAACAATGTTTATAGCCATTAAAGTACGCTTAATACGTTTTCTGGCGGACGACCAAGGGCTGCTTTGCCATTGTGCTCAACAATAGGGCGCTCGATGAGTTTAGGGTTTGCAGCCATTGCAGCAATTAATTTGTCTTCGTTTTGCTCGTTTTTAAGCTCAAGCTCTTTGTAGATGTCTTCTTTAGTACGCATTAATTCACGCGCTGAAGTAAAGCCCAATTGGCTAATTAAGGTCGCAATTTGCTGCTCATTAAGTGGTGTTTTTAGGTATTCAACAACACTTGGTTGTACGTTATTGTTTTCTAATAGGGCAAGTGTTTCACGCGATTTTGAACAACGTGGATTATGATAAATAGTCACAGACATAGTGTGTTCTCACATTTAATAATTTGGCTTATTTTAGGGCAAGCGCTGCGAGACTTAAAGTCTCGCAAGCTCTTTTTGTAATTGACGGTATTGCGTGAGTAGGGCTTTTAAACGTTGTTGTTTAACTAATTCTTCAGGCTCAACAAAGTTTAGTGCTTTTTGAATTTCATCAGCTGCCTTTAAATAAGCACCATACTGGGCCAGTACATTGGCATGCGCTTCATGATAAGAAGCCATATTCTCTTGCTTTTTGTAGACATCAGCAATCAGCTCTTTGGCAAGGTTGTTCTCAGGTTTTGCTAACAAGTAAGATTTTAAAATACGTTCAGCAAGGTCAAATTGTTTTGCTTCCATCGCAGCATTTGCATAGTTTAAGGCAATTACCTGATTGTTAGGTCTATCGATATCTAACTTAGCTAAAAATTCCACCGCTTCATTCGCTTTACCTTGCGCAATGAGTAAGTCGGTGTGTGTGTCTATATAAAATAAGTTCTTTGGATCTTGCTCTAGTAATGGGTTCAAAATGCTGGCTGCTTCATCAAGCTTTTTTTGATCCAACAAGCTAATACCCAAACCATATTTAAGTGCAGTGTCGTTATGAACGGTATTTTCACGCATTAATTTACGAAACAAATCTTCAGCTGCTTTGGCTTTTTGATGATAACGAGCAATAACACGGCTCTTAGCTAAGTTAAACTCTAGGCTATCGGAGTAGTGCCTTTTTGGATACTGCTCGGCACGTAAGCGCACATCAGAGACACGGCTTTCTGGCAATGGGTGAGTCAGCAAAAATGCGGGCGGCTTATATTTGTAGCGAATTTGTGCAGCAAGTTTAGTTAAAAATTCACTCGATTGGCGAGGATCAAACCCAGCATTATTTAAGGTCTGCATGCCAATTCGGTCTGCCTCTTGTTCAGCAGCACGACTATGAGTTAATTGACTAAACGCCGCTTGTGTCTGGTTTGCTGAGATAATTGCAATACCAGCATCAGGTGCCACTACAGTAGCTAAAATACCAGCAATCATACCAGCGATGGTTAACGCGCTGTTATCTTGCTGTTGTTGAATACGACGCGCTAAATGGCGCTGTGTTACGTGGGCAATTTCGTGCCCAAGTACTGAGGCAAATTGACTTTCGTTATCGGCTTGTGCCATGAGCCCTGTATGCACACCTACATGACCACCATAGAACGCAAAAGCGTTGATTTCAGGGTTATTAACCCAGAAAAAAGAAAATGGAAAACGAACATCGTTGGCGTTTGCGACTAAACGGCGGCCCAAAGTGGTCAGATACTCATCAAGAACCGGGTCATTGACAACGGGTGATGAGCCACGAATTTGCATCATCATCACTTCACCGATTGCTTGTTCTTTTTCAATCGGTAAGGCTTGTAATGCCGAGGTCCCTAAATCGGGCAGCTTAAAGTTAGTTTGTGCCTTCAACGGCTCACTGTGCAATATCGAAAATGTCAGTAATGCACTACACAGTGTAATAAAGGCTAATTTTAGTCGCATCTTATTCCTTGTTGATTTGCTCACCTAACATGACTTTTGCTAAATCTATTTCGTCGCTGCATGCTCGGCTGTCTTTTTCGCACAATTGATAGAAATCTTTTATTGTGACTCCATCTAGCTTAACAACGTTCAACTCCCGTTGTAAAAAAGTTATGATTTTATGCGCTACTTTATGAGCATGCAGAATTAAGGCTTTGTCAGCTTTGTCACCTCTTTCAAAGTAAAAAGCGATGAATTTATGAAGCTGGTTAAAACGAATAAGGTTTTTCATGGTGTGCGGATCCCACACCTTAAATTCCATAAAGCGGTTGTCTTTGATGTATTGGTCCACCGTCACATCTTTTGCATAAGGGTAGGCCCATAATTCGAAACCTCGGTCCGTAAAGCTTTGATGCAAAGCAATGCGCGGTTTTTGCTCACAGACAATTTCGCCCATGTCGGTTTCATGGCCACCTAATAAATCAAGGTTCCAGTTGCGTGGGTCAATTAATTGTTTAACGGCATTATCAAAACCGTGGTCTAAAATCCCTTCAGATTCGCTAACCGATGATGCGACCATATGATAAAAAGGCGGCAGCTCGCCCCAGTTTATTTGTTTTTTATACCAGTTTATCTCTTTAAGAGTTGGATTCGCAGGTAATTGCGCTTTATTATGCGAGCCAGGCATCAGGTTTCCTTTACTACCAGTTATTGAATAAGGATAAACTATTGTTTTGCGTGTTTTAAGAAAAAAATGAGTTGTTTCTCATTATAAAGACTTATTTTAGCAAGGTGCCTACATCTTATACTTATTATTCATATTAATAACGCAGTTGATTCGCTATGTTAACGGTTGATTTAAGGGACTATAAGTGCCCTCAACAATTTATTCAGTTTAAATTAGGGTTGAATAAGGCAGTATCGGCTCAACAAGCCGTGACTTTTACATTTAATGCTGCTGAGGCAACGGACGATATGCAGCGATTTTTAGAAAAACATCATTACCATTTTAAAATTGACCTAGAATTAGGTGTGCTAACAGTGGAGCCCATTCGTGTTTGAGTATGTAAAAGCCTGGTACGAAAATAAATTTTCTGATCCCCATTCAGTAACCTTGTTGTTATTGCTTATTGCAACCTTTGCATTTTTCTACTTTTTTGGTTCGTTAATCGTGCCTGTCTTAGTTGCCTTGGTAATTGCCTATTTACTAGATTGGCCTGTTGCTCACTTAGAAAAGCTGGGTTTGAAACGGTTTACCGCAACGATTCTAGTTATGCTGGTATTCAGTGGCTTGATGATTATGATTATTGTCGGCATGGGGCCTGTGCTTTGGCAGCAAACCAGCAATCTAGTTCAAGAAACGCCTTATATGATCGAAAAAGGTAAAGCACTGTTGTTACATCTTCCTGAAGATTACCCAAGTTTGATTACTGAAGATCAGGTTAAATCAATTGTTACCACTGTTGAGACCAAAGCTATTGAGTTTGGTCAGTTGGTGCTATCGGTGTCATTAACTTCGATAAAAGACGTTGCAGCTTGGCTGATTTATCTTATTTTAGTGCCGCTCTTAGTATTCTTTATGCTTAAAGATAAATTAGAGCTCACGCAAAGTGCTGAGCGTTTATTGCCTAAGCAACGTCGCTTGATCATTCAAGTTTGGCAAGAAATGAATCAACAAATCATGAATTATATTCGCGGTAAGGTATTTGAAATTTTAATTGTTGGTACTGCATCTTTTATCGCTTTTGCAGTGCTTGACCTTCGCTATGCGGCTTTACTCGGCGTATTAGTTGGCTTGTCTGTGCTTATTCCATTTGTAGGGGCGGCATTGGTAACCATTCCTGTCGCTGCAGTGGCGTTATTCCAGTTTGGTTTAGAAACACAATTTTGGACTATTTTAATCATCTATGGCGTGATCCAAGCACTTGATGGCAATGTGTTAGTGCCGTTATTGTTCTCTGAAGCGGTAGATTTAAACCCAGTGTTCATCATCGTTGCAGTATTGTTTTTTGGCGGTTTATGGGGCTTTTGGGGCGTGTTTTTCGCAATACCGCTGGCTTCTTTAGTAAAAGCACTTATCAATGCCTGGTCTTCTAAGCAGGTTGAGCTAATAGAAAATTAGCTTAGTCTTAAAAAGTATAGAAAACGCACTTTACTGACTAATTGATTATTATAATTTAGCCGTGAAAAATGTAAAATAGGTTATAAGATATATCTTTTAGTAATATGGTGCGTTTTTCATGGCAAATTTTTACCTTCCTGACGATGCTAATCAGCAAATTTATTTAGATGCGAATGCAACGACTCCTGTACTTCCTGAAATTGCCGATGTGGTTTCGCACACGATGCAAGTCTGTTTTGGTAATCCATCAAGCTCTCATATTACGGGTATTCAAGCAAAACACTTATTAGAACAAACACGTAACAAAGCACGTGAAGTCATTGGCGCTACCGACGGCGATATTTTATTTACCTCGGGTGCAACAGAAGGTATTCAAACGGCGGTTGTTTCAACGCTTATTGCTGCAAAAAATCATCAAATCGAGAATCCGGTATTACTTTATGGGGCAACAGAGCATAAAGCGGTGCCAAATACGCTAAAACATTGGAACAGTGTACTTGATATCAACGCGCAGGTATTAGCTATTCCAGTAGATAAAAACGGTATTTTAGATCATGAGTTTATTCGTAAACATGCTGCGAATGCACTGATGATTTGTACTATGGCAGTAAACAACGAAACCGGTGTTTTCCAAGACTTAACCACTATTGAGCAAGTTATTCGTAGTGAAAACAATAATGTGGCTTGGATGGTTGACTGTGTACAAGCATTAGGCAAAACCAACTTGGCGCTAAGCCAAACAACCATTGATTACGCCCCATTCTCTGGTCATAAATTGTATGCGCCTAAAGGCATTGGTGTACTTTATATTCGTAAAGGCAGTGCATACACGCCATTTATTGCTGGCGGCGGCCAAGAAAGTGGTATGCGATCTGGTACCGAAAATTTACCGGGCATTGCCGGTTTGAATAAGTTGTTCTCGTTATTGCTTGATAAACAAAACCAGACTTTTAAGCCAATTGAGCAGCTACATGCTTTTCGCGAGCAATTATTAGCTGCATTAACAGACACCTTTGGTAGCATTACGTTCAATCACAGTTTTGAGCATTCGGTGCCAACAACGTTGAACTTTGCGGTGAACGAATTAACCAGTAAAGAAGTGATGGACTTATTTGATGCTGCGGGTATCCGTGTAAGTGGCGGCTCGGCATGCAGCTCAGGTGCAAATCGTAGTTTTGTTTTAGACGCGATGGGAGCCAGTGATTGGCAAAGTGAAAACGCGATACGTATGTCGTTTGGCCCAGCTGTTAACCAACAAGAGATTGATTTTGCTTGCGACAAAATACGTTCTTTAAAACCGATTCTAGAAGCAAACTGCTTAGTGGTATCTGATAGTACATCGCCTCAACACGAAGTGTGTGCGATTGGCTTAACACAACTTCGCCATCAAGCAGCGTGCTGCTGGCTTTATGTCGACAGTGATAAAAGCGCTGTGGTGATTGATCCTATCATTGAGCTTATTCCACGTATGGCGAAAATTGTCGCGACACAAGGCCTAACAGTAAAAGCGATTATCGATACCCATAACCACCAAGAACGTTTATCGGCCCGTTGTTTATTATCAAAAGAGCTCACAGAACGTTATGTTGCTAATGAGATAGACGAACTTGGCTGGCCAAAAGATTCAGCAACCATCGAATTAAGCGATGCGCGCTTAACTAAAGTAGCAACACCAGGTCACAGTGACGATAGTGTTAGCTATTTATTATCAGATACGCAAAGCGGTGACATCAGCTATTGCTTCTGTGGTGATTTAATCTTACCAGGAGGCTTAGGTAACACTGCAATTAGCGGTGGTGATGCTGTGAAAATGGCTCAGTCTTTAAAGCAGCTTGCTATGGTAATACAAGATTCAACGGTGATTTGTTCTGGTCATGATTATCAGCAGTGTTTTGCTATGGATTGGCATGCGCAAAAAGCAACGACGCCGTTACTTGCGCAACTATTAAGTGAACTAGTATCAGATGATGAGTTTGTTGAATTAAAGCAACAAGCTGATGAGCAAAAGCATACTGTAAGTCATTCTCTATGTGGCTATGTTGAAACACTTGAAAGTGCGCCGATGAAACAGCTAGTCGCAACCGATGCGAAATCAATGTTAGATGATAAGGCAACTTACCTAATTGATACACGTGAACCGTATGAGCATGGAGCGAATAATTTAGCAGAGTTATTCACTGTTGCTGAGAGCAAAGTGATTAACATTCCACTCAGTCGTATGGCAAACGCCATCGTGCAAGGGCAGCTTGATAAAGCGCATAGCTACATTTTGGTTTGCCGAAGTGGTAATCGTTCAAAACAAGCGGCTAACAATTTGTCGCAGTTAGGGTTTGAAAATGTTTATAACTTAAATGGTGGTTTAGCATTGCTTTAACAAGCAATACCAATTCGCTTAATTAAAAAAAGCCGCTATAGAGCGGCTTTTTCGTAACTTGTATAAATTAGGCCGTTGTAGGACCTGAGCTTTCCCGTACTACTAATGAAGGGGTAAAGGTCGTGATGATGTCTTTATCTTGATTACGTGCACCACGGGTTTTTCTAAACAGTAAACGGGCTGCATGCTGCGAAATTACATCATTCGCCTGATGTGCTGTGGTTAGTTTAGGCCAAGTCTGACGCGAGAACGGTGAGTCTTCGAAGCCCGTAATTGATAGCTGCTGTGGAATTTCGATACCCATTAAGCGTGAGGCGAATAACGCGCCCGCTGCCATTTCATCGTTACCGCCAAGTAGGGCTGTGATGTTTTTCGGGTTATTCTCACCTAACAATGCTTTTGCGCCTTCTACACCTGATTCAAAAGAATACTGGCCTTCATAGATCAGCTCATCATTCATCGAGATGCTGTGATCTTTTAATGCGGCCTGATAACCCTCTAAACGTTCAGTTGTTGATTTATGCTCTTTGTCACCGCATAAAAAACCAATATTTTTATGGCCAAGCGACAGTAGGTGTGCGGTGATTTCGTACGCAGCTGCGTAATCGTTCACATAGATACAAGTGTCTTGGTCTTCTTCAGTAGGGCGGCCAGAGAGTACGCGAACATAATGAATGCCCATCTCATCTAGCATATCAATAATGCTATTTTGCTCTGACAGCGGTGGCGTTAATACAAGGCCAGCTAAGCGAGAGCGCTTGATCATGGTTTTAAAGTCTTCTTCCATGTTGCCATCCAGATAGTTACATGGATGAATAACCAGCTCATAGCCTTCTTCTTTACAACGCGACAACACACCGTTTTGCATGTCGATGACATAATAAGCATTCGGGTTGTCATAAACTAAACCAACAGTAAAAGACGATGTGCCTGCTAGGTTACGAGCAGCAAGGTTTGGTTGATAGTTTAACGTGTTAACAGCGTCCATCACTATATCGTACGTTTTTTTTCTGACCGATGGCTCTTTATTAATCACTCGTGAAACGGTTTTCATTGAAACACCTGCGAGCTTGGCTACATCATTAATGGTTACTTTCATACTGTTGCTTTATAGTTGGTTATATTTGTATTATAATATTATCGTTCAGGTATTCACCAGACGCTTTTTCTTATATGTACATCTATATTTAATATAAGTTAGTTAGTGTATCTAATGTTCTACCAAATTAGCAGTAAAATAATTGAGATAATTTTTATGATACCGGTGTCAAAAGAGAAAAATTGCGCTATTATCTCGACTATAAAATGTAAAAGTAGAACATTGACAGCGTTGTCATTTTAACTTAGTGTTGATTTCACACCGTGTTTTTAATTGCTGTCTTTATTCAATATAATAAAAAGATAGTTAAGAATCAGTTTGTTGCAAGTTTTGAAGGGGATTAAATATATGAGCAGCCGTTCGCAATTAGCTAGTTGGCAAGCACTATCTGAAAGTGCCAAGAAGATGAAACAAATTCATCTTAAAGATTTATTTGCCAAAAATAGCACGCGTTTCGAGCAATTCTCTGCTCAGATCCCGGGTGTATTATTCGATTACTCGAAACAACAAATTGATAAAACTGTTTTTGAACAATTAATTGCTTTAGCGAAAGAGTGTGATATTAGCGCATGGCGCGAAAAAATGTTCAGTGGTGAGAAAATTAACATTACTGAAGACCGTGCTGTACTTCATACTGCTTTACGTAACCGCGCTAACACAGCTGTAATGGTTGATGGCGAAAACGTAACAGATGCTGTTAACGCTGAGCTTGCTAAAATGAAAGCCTTTGTTGGTAAGGTACGCAGTGGTGAGTGGTTAGGCTACACAGGAAAAGCAGTAAAAGATGTGGTTGCAATTGGTGTCGGTGGTTCAAATCTAGGCCCACAAATGGCAACAGAAGCGCTTGCTGCTTATGCTGATGGCACATTAAATGTTCACTATGTATCAAATGTTGATGGTGTTCAGATTGCATCTGTTTTACAAGGTTTAGACGTTGAGACAACGTTATTTGTTATCTCGTCAAAAACGTTTACCACCTCAGAAACCATGACTAACGCTAAATCGGCTGTTGAGTGGTTTTTACAAACGGCACAAGCGCAAGAGCACATAGCTAAGCACTTTGTAGCTGTAAGCACCAATTTAGAAAAAACAGCGGCCTTTGGTATCGCTGATGAAAACGTATTCACAATGTGGGATTGGGTAGGCGGTCGCTTTTCTTTATGGAGTGCGATAGGATTACCAATCGCCCTGTACCTAGGCTTCGACGCGTTCGAAGAGATCCTAGAAGGTGCGTTTGAAATTGATGAGCATTTTAAAAATGCTGAATTTGAAAATAACGTACCATTATTAATGGCGCTTTTAAGTGTTTGGAACACAAGCTTTTTAGGTTATACAGCGCAAGCTATTTTACCGTATGACCAAGCACTACACATGTTACCCGCGTATTTACAGCAAGGTGAGATGGAAAGTAACGGTAAGCATGTTACTTTTGCAGGTGAAACGGTTCCTTACACGACGGTTCCAATTATTTGGGGTATGACAGGTATCAATGGTCAACATGCTTTTTACCAATGTCTACACCAAGGTAATGTAATTGTACCTGCTGACTTTATTGCTTCGATTGAGCCGCAAGTCAATGTAGGCAAGCATCATGATATTTTATTATCAAACTTCTTTGCACAAACCGAAGCGATGATGGCCGGTGTTGATGCAGAGCAAGTAACTGCAGATTTAACCGCAAAAGGTAAATCTGAAGCAGAAATTGCAGAATTATTGAATCACAAGATTCACCAAGGCAATCGCCCAACAACGTCAATGTTATTAGATAAAGTTGATGCGAAAACGGTAGGACGATTAATTGCGCTTTATGAGCACAAGATCTTCTGCCAAGGCATTATTTTAGAAATCTGTTCATTTGACCAATGGGGTGTAGAGCTAGGTAAGGGACTTGCCTCTAAAATTGAAGCTGAATTGTTTGATGATGAAGTCAGTCATCCACATGATAGTTCAACCAATGGACTGATCGCTTACTATAAGACACATCGTAAGCAGTAAAAGATTCGCAGTATTAGCTGCAAACCGAATACCTTTGAACGGGTAGCGCTGGAGTTCTTAGGGCCTGTATTTTTGTGAGAGGATTTACAGAGCCCCTAAGACTCATTTACTTCAGCCAACATAAAAAGAATGAGTAAGCTACTTACAAACAAATTCAACAGGCTTTGTTAAAGGATATTGTCTAACAGGCCACATCAACCAGATAACAACACGCACTGCCATATTGCATGAATTGGATGAACATGGCATTGCCAATGTAGAGAGTGATATATGTTAAATCCATTTGATATCGTAATTTTTGGGGGCGGCGGTGATCTTGCGTTACGTAAGTTACTTCCTGCAATGTATCGCGCTTATCAAGAGGGCAACCTTCCTCAAGGTTCTCGTATCCTTCCTACGGTACGCGAAGAAAGTAAACGTAAAGAATACATCGAAACAGCTCATAAAGCGTTACAAGACTTTTTAGGTAAAGGTGAGTATAACGCAAAAGATTGGAAAGCGTTTTCAGCTTACCTTGTGCCAGTTGTATCAAATGTGACTGAAGCAGATGATGACTGGGACAAATTAAGAGATATTCTTGATGAACACGACGCTGACAAGTCTCGTGTTTTTTACCTTTCTTTACCACCTGCAGTGTATGGTAGCTGCTGTGAAATCTTATCAAAGAAAGGTCTAATCACAGAAACATCTCGTGTTGTTGTTGAAAAACCGATTGGTTACTGTGGTGAATCTGCTGAAGCAATCAATGCAAAAATTGCTGAATACTTCAAAGAAGAGCAAGTATTCCGTATTGACCATTACTTAGGTAAAGAAACAGTACAAAACTTAATGGCACTACGTTTTTCAAACTCATTGTTTGAAAACCTGTGGGATGCAAAATCAATCGATAACATCCAAATTAGCTTATCAGAAACAGTAGGCTTAGAAAGCCGCGCTGGTTTCTACGATAAAGCGGGTGCATTACGCGATATGGTACAAAACCACTTGCTACAATTACTTTGTTTAGTGGCAATGGAATCACCAAATAAACTAAACGCAAACAGCATCCGTACTGAAAAACTAAAAGTACTTGAGTCGTTACGTCCGTTAGTGGCTGAAGATGTTGATGCAAACATTGTACGTGGTCAGTACGTACCAGGTAACTTAGACGGTAAAATCGTCCCTGGTTACTTAGAAGAATTAAACGAAGGTGCGAGTAAAACAGAAACTTTTGTTGCTATTCGTGCGCACATCGATAACTGGCGCTGGGCTGGCGTGCCTTTCTATCTTCGTACTGGTAAACGTATGAAAAAGCGTTGTGCTGAAATCGTTGTTGAATACAAAAAAGTATCTCACAACGTTTATACCGACAACGTAGGTAACATTGAGCCAAATCGCCTTGTTATTCGTCTGCAACCAGAAGAAACAATTCAATTAACACTGATGTCTAAGCGCCTTGATAACCTTGAGATGCAATTAGAACCAGTAACCATGAACATTGAGTTATCGCAAGCGTACAGTAATGGTTTTCATTCAGATGCCTATAAGCGCTTAATGTTAGATGCCGCAGCAAACAACCCGTCGCTGTTTATTCACCGTGATGAAGTGCGTCAAGCATGGAAATGGATTGACCCAATCATTGAGCGTTGGCAAGAAAAAGGTGCACCATCGTTATACCGTGCAGGTACGTGGGGCCCTGAAGATGCAGATGAGCTTTTAGAAGAAAACAACCACGTTTGGTTTAACACAGGCGATAAGGCGTAATTAAGATGGCAACAATTGTTGAAAAATTCTTTGCAAACAAAGACGAATTAACAGCTGAACTTTCTTCAAGCCTTGAACAAAGCCTTGTTGCTGGAATTAAAGAAGATGGTCGTGCGGTATTGATGGTATCGGGTGGCTCATCGCCAGCACCTGCTTATAAGCACTTATCAAACCTTGAACTTGATTGGGCAAGCATTGATGTTGCTATGGTTGATGAGCGTTGGGTTGATGCAGATCATGAAAAAAGTAATGAAGCATTTATCAAAAGCACGCTATTACAAAACCATGGCGCAGCTGCTAATTTCGTGACAATGAAAAATGACGCATTAACGGCGCAAAACGGTGTAGCTGAATGTGAAGCTGCATACAAAGCATTAAAGCGTCCTTTTGATGTGACAATTTTAGGCATGGGCCCTGATGGTCATACGGCTTCACTTTTCCCGCATGCTGAAGGTCTTGAACATGGCCTAGCAACAGATGATTTAGTATGTGCAATTAATGCTATCGAAAGCGACGTGACGGGTAAAATCACTGAGCGTATGACGTTAACTTTAGCTGCTATCGCAGACTCTAAAGTAGTGAAGCTTTTAATTAGCGGTGAAGAAAAGCTCGCTGTTTACAAGCAAGCGAAAGAGGGCGGTGCAGTTGCTGACATGCCTTTACGTGCTGTATTGAATCACCCGCATATCAATATTGAAGTTTATTGGGCGCCTTAATCGCCTGATTAAAATCAATGTCAAAAGCGAGCTATTATGCTCGCTTTTTTGTTTTAAATTCTTATCATTTAACAAATGATTTTGCATAAATACGCTTTTTTAAATAGCTCGATAAAGTGTTAGACAAGTACAAAATGGCTCTATATAATTAAAAATGACAACGCTGTCATTGTTATTAATTGTTATTCTCAATATTCCCTTTGACTCATTCTGCCCAGAAAAAGTTAAAAATAATTTGTACATGACAGCGTGCTTTTAGGAATAGGTTAGTTTTTTAAGCTAATTTATTGTTAGATAACAGGTTTTATATAACTTTTAGTTATGGTTAATAAACGCCCAATGGAAACTAAAGCTTACAAAAACACATGTAATTTTTAGCAAATTTCAAAAACTCATCCTTTTGGTCTTTTCATCTGCAATATCACTCATGCTATATTTGCGCCGTTTATTTGTAACAATTCTTAAAAACTCAATATTAAATATTAGTTATATCAATAACTTGATTATTTCGTTGTAAATTTTTTGCACAAATTAACCAAAAAGATGTAGCACAAATGTAATTTAGAGTGTATGGTTTGTTACTAGATGACAGCGTTGTCATCATCACTGGGCAGAAGTGATATAAAAAACCAACAAAATGATTCAAGGGGAATCCTGTGTTAGCTAAAAATTTTAAGAAAAGCTTATTAGCAGTTAATATCGGCCTCGTAATGAGTGCTGGGTTCACTGGCGCTGCATACGCAGCAGATGAAACTAAAGTTCAAGAAGATGTTGAAGTAATTGAAGTTCGCGGTATTCGCCGTTCACTTGAAGCTTCAATGAATACTAAGCGCTTTGCTGACAGCGTTGTCGATGCTGTATCTGCAGAAGACATCGGTAAGTTTCCTGATGGCGATGTAGGTGAAGCACTAGGTCGTATTTCAGGTGTTGCTGTTAACCGTCAATTCGGTCAAGGTCAGCAAGTGTCTATCCGTGGTGCTTCAAGCCAATTAACACGCACACTTTTAAACGGTCAAACTGTTGCATCAACAGGTTGGTATGACCAACAATCAATCGACCGTAGCTTCAACTATACGCTTTTACCACCTGAATTAGTTGGTGAAATCCAAGTTTATAAATCTTCTCAAGCTGACGTTGTAGAAGGTGGTGTTGGTGGTACTGTTATTGTTAACACTCGTAAGCCACTTGATCTTGACGCTGGTACAACTTTCTTAAGTGCAAAAGCCGACTACGGCACAATCTCTGAAGAAACAGACCCTCAAGTTTCTGGCTTATTTAGCTGGAAAAATGACGAAGAAACATTCGGTTTATTAGGTTCAGTATCTTGGGCTGAAACAAACTACCAACGTAACGGTATCGAATCACTGATCGGTTGGGGTGATATTGTTCCTACTACGTTCCAACAAGAGCGTGAACGTACAGCATTAAATGCAACTTTCCAGTATCGTCCTACAGAAAACCTAGAGCTAGGTTTAAACATCATGAGCCTTGAGTTAGATGCAAACAATGCAAATACCTCAAACTTCGTAATGTTCCCTGACGACAAAGAAGCAGCTTGTGAGCAAACAAATGCATCAGGTACATGTACTTTCTATCGTCGTACTGGTGAAGGTGTAAATCCAGGTTGGACTCAAACTTGGGCACGTATTGCGAGCATGTCATCTGACACAGCTGATTTCAGCCTTAAATACGAAGGTGAAAACTTCACATTAAAAGGTCGTTTCGGTACAACTGAATCAGAAGGTGGTACAGACCTTACTGCAAACTACGGTAACTTCATAGGTGTTCCATCTGATTACGCGGGTACTTATGATGCAACTGGTGATGTGATCAAAATTGATATCAATAACAAATACTTTGAAGCATCAGATTTTGCAGGTCCATTATCTCCAGCTGGTTGGGCACTTAAAAAGCAACCTAACACAGATGAAGAAACTTACGCACAGTTAGACCTTTCTTTCCCTGTTGATTTTGGTGCTATCACAGCAATCAAAACAGGTTTCCGTTGGGCTGACCATGAAGTAAAACAAGAGACTTACTCAACTACTTTAGTTGATACATTACCAACTGGTGATGGTGAGACTTACTACTCAGGTACTATGTCATCAGGTGCTGGTTTCACTTTACCAAAGCCAGATTTTGACAAAATGGTAGCAGATGCACGTGCTGCAATTGTAAGCTTCGATAATGATTCAGCTGTATACCGCTCAGGTTACGGTACAATTGAAGAAGAGAACTTTGCAGTTTACGCAATGGCAGAGTTCTCTGCAGAATCTATCCGCGGTAACTTCGGTTTACGTTATATCTCTACAGATGCAGAATCAGATTACTACGGTTTTGCAAACGGTGAGTACGAAAGCTCTCTAAGCACAGATAAAGCGAGCTACAACGACGTATTACCTAGCATCAATATCGCTTTCGATTTAGCTGAAGATGTAATTTTACGTACCTCTGCAGCACAAGTAATTGCTCGTCCTAACTACACAGATATGTTCTCTGCATCATCTTTTGCAGGTTACGCTGATGGTACAGCAAATAACGAAGTACTAACTAAAGGTAACGTAGGCCTTAACCCATTCAAAGCAACTCAAGCTGATTTAGGTATTGAGTGGTACTTTGATGGTGACGGTATGGTAAGTGCAACTTACTTCTTCAAAGACATCACATCATTTGTTACTTCAAGCCAAATCTTGAATCAACAAATCGGTGTTGTAGACCCAGATACTCAAGGTGATAACTGGACGCTATCTACTAAGCTTAATGCAAGTGGTGGTCAAATCGAAGGTATCGAGCTACAAATTCAAGATGGCTTTGACAGTGGCTTTGGTTACTCAGCAAACTACACATTCGTAGATGCACCATCAGAAGCTGAAAACTACCCAGATATGATCCCATTATTCTCAGATTCGTCTAAGCATACTGTGAACTTAGTGGGTTACTATGAAACAGATACTTACTCAGCACGTTTAGCTTATAACTGGCGTTCAGAGTACATGATCCGTGAGCTTCCTGGTTTCTACGGTAACCGTGAGCACCAATCATACGGTACTCTTGATTTCAGTGCTAACTACAGCGTAACTGATAACATTGACGTAACGTTTGAAGCTGTTAACTTAACTGAAGAAGACAGCGTACAAATCGGTGTTGCTCCTTCTGATGCAGAAGTAGTTCCTGAGCTTCGTAACGGCTACCCAGCATGGAGCTTTGAAGGTGAAGCACGCTACAAGCTAGGTGTATCACTACGTTTCTAATTTGATTTAGATAACGAAATTAAGAAAGCCCAGCTCGCACTGGGCTTTTTTGTGAGTAAAAAGTGGGCGAGTGAAAATGATAAAAAAAATCGCAATTGTTGGTGGTGGAACAGCAGGTTGGTTAGCCGCTAACCATTTGGGTCATGCGCTTTTGCAAAGTGGCATTGAGATCACGTTAATCGAGTCTCCTAATATTGCCAGCATAGGTGTCGGTGAAGGTACTGTTCCTTCGATGCGCAACTCTTTGCAAAAGTTTGGTATCAGTGAAAGTGACTTTATCAATGAATGTGATGTTACTTTTAAGCAGTCAATCAAGTTTGTAAATTGGCTAGATAAACACAAACATGGTGCTAACTTTTACCATCATTTATTTGATCACCCACATATATTCGGTGAGGAGTTAACGCAGCAGTGGCTTGCTGAGGGTAACGGTAATGATTACGCAGACTTTGTCTCTAAGCAACATGCGTGTTGTGAAAATAACCTAGCACCGAAAACAATTTCGACACCGCAATATGCAGGTATCAATGGCTATGCCTATCATTTTGATGCTAAAAAGTTTGCTGCTTTCTTAGGAAGCCATGCCACGCAACATTTTGCTGTTAAACACCTGCTTGCAGAAATAAGGGATGTTAGCTTTGATGAGCAAGGTTTTATTACACATCTAATCGACTCAGAAGCTAACGCCTTAGAATTTGACTTTATTATTGATTGCTCCGGTTTTTCGGCTGCCTTTATTGGGCAAAAACTAGGGGTGGGCTTTGTTGATAAGTCAGCTAGTTTATTAACTGATACTGCAATCACATTGCAAGTACCGACACAAAGCGATGATGAAATACCACCTTATACTATTGCTACGGCACACCAAGCTGGTTGGATCTGGGATATTGCGCTCACAGAGCGAAGAGGAGTGGGGTTTGTTTATTCATCTAAGTATATGAGCGATGAGCAAGCAAACGCTAAATTGCATCATTATTTAGGTAATAAATTTGAGCACTTAACGCCACGAAAGATCCCGATGAAAGTAGGGCACAGAGAAAAAATGTGGCACAAAAACTGTGTGGCTATCGGGTTGTCGCAAGGCTTTGTTGAGCCTCTTGAAGCAACTGCCATCTTAATTGCAGACTTTTCTGCGGGGTTATTAGCTAAACGTTTTCCGCGTACCCGAGAGGACATTAACTTAGTTGCTGATGAATACAATCAGCAGGTGAATTATGTATGGCAACAAACGTTTGATTTTATAAAAATGCATTACTGTATTTCGGATAGAACTGATTCGGCTTTTTGGCGTGATAACAAAAAAACCGACCAGTTATCAGAAAAACTAAAAAATAACCTAGCACGCTGGCAGCGCTTTACACCGGTACGCGAAGACTTTGCCAGTAAGTTCGATTTGTTCGACTTAGAAAACTACTTATACGTACTGTTTGGTATGCATTATGTACCTGCCAAACAGCAATCTAAGCAGAGCGACAATCAACAAGTTGCTGAATTTAAACAGCAGCGCGTCAATCAGCTATTAAGCGAGCTACCTAAGCACAGAGAACTGTTAGATAAAATAAAGAAATTTGGCTTACAGAAGTACTAATTTTATTAACTGAGCTGGCTAAAAAAGGTTTAGCCAGCTTAGTTAATTCTAAAAAACGAAGAGATAGATAAACGACTGTTATTTAAATCATTACAGTACTTTTTGTGATTAAAAAGAGCTGCACTATGCAATAGGTTGCTCTTATAAATTACGAGTCTATTTACCTTCGCTTCAATATCCACCACTTTTTCAAAAAGCGCTGTTGTTTCATTTAAATAGCCTTGATGAGTTGCACTGTGTTTTTCTGTATCAGCAATCATGTTATGCACGCTATTTTGGTTATCAGCTGTCACTTTAATAATATTCTCAGGCAGATATTTGTATATGCCTGTGCCACCCCATTCTTTAGGAGACAAATAATGCACTGCTGCAAATGTTTTATCATCCGTTGAATCAATATGTGGCATACGCTGCAAGGTATTTAATTCATCCGCATTTTGAGTAACTAATGAAAGTTTACAGCGGTGAAGATATAAATTATTTTCGCCGCTAGTAATGATCCCTTGCTCTAAAAGTTCGTTAACTAGCTGCTCAAAAGCTCGGTAGTAAGGCGCAGGCATTTCATCTCGTTTGCCAGGGTATAGAGTGCCATCGCTGCCAAAAGGCTGGAAGTAGGCTGTCTCTGTGGCAAATTGATAAACTGGCTCAACGCTGTGTAAAAAGTCATCAACAATAATAACGGCTTCATTAATTTCACTAATAAACACTTGGCTTACTTTATAGTCTTTATTTAATTGATAGCCTTCCATTATTTGCCTCAGTCATCCCGTGTTTGTTGAATATACTAACAAAAATAGTGGCTTATGCGTGATAATATTTACTTGCTTATAGCTTGTTTTTTCATCACTTAAGGTTAATTAGCAACATGGGTAAATTTGTTAATTTATAATGTACAAACTGCCACAAAATTTTCACTTCCTTTTTGTTGCCAAAACCTATAGGCTTTGGGCACTAACAGCAAAAACATATTATAAAATTAATGGAGCAGTATCATGGCGGAGCAACAAGTACAGCCTTTACATAACGAAAAACATGCCAACACTAAAATTCAAAATGGCATCAACATTGAGTTCATGAAAACTCAGCACTTAGTACCTGTGGTTGCACACGAATTTGCACGCATCGCAAATGAATTCCCAATGGCATTTGTTAAAAACAACGAATCAGGTAAATTTCAAGCAGTTGCTTTATTTGGTCTAGAGCCGGGCGAAAACCTTTTCATTCAAGACGGCAAATGGACAGCTGCATTTGCACCTATGTCTATGACTCGTTACCCACTTGGTCTTGTTAAGCATCCAGAAGCTGACCAATTTGGTATCGTAATCGACGAAGCAAGCCCACTTGTAAGCGAAGAAACAGGTAATGCACTTTTCGAAAACGGTGAAGAAACTGAGTACCTTAAGCGTCGTAAAGAAGCACTTGTTTCTTTCATCGAGTTCTCTCAGGTAACTGAAGCATTCACTAAGTACCTTGCAGACAAAGAACTACTAGTAGCTCAAACGCTAACTGTAGAAATCAAAGGTGAGAAAAAAGACATCAACGGTATCTACCTTGTTGACGAGAAAAAACTTAACTCACTAGGTGATGAAGAGTTCTTAGACCTTCGTAAGCGTGGCTATTTAGCACCAATCTACTCTTTCTTAACGTCTACTCACCAAGTAGCACGTTTAGCACGTTTAAAAGCAGCTCAAGCTTAATTTTAAACTGCTGAAAAAAAGCGCCATTAGGCGCTTTTTTTGTTTCTTTCGTCTGTTAAAGCTTGAAAACCAGCGACGAATTATTCACATTGGGCTTACAAACTAAAATAAATATAAGTGCCCCTATGTTAAAAACATTACTCACCTCAGCCATTGCCCTTAGCGCATTATCATTTAGTACTTTCAGCCATAGTAGTGATCAACCTTTCGCTATTGCTATTCATGGTGGTGCTGGAACAATTGAAAAAAGCCGCTTCACGCCAGAGCAAGAAAAAGCTTACCGTGCAAAACTAAAAGAAGCCGTTGAAACAGGCTATGCTGTGCTCGAAAAAGGTGGTGAGAGCCTAGATGCCATTACTGCGGCAATTAATGTGCTTGAGAACTCGCCGTATTTCAACGCTGGTCGCGGTGCTGTATATACTTATGACGGTGCACATGAGCTTGACGCATCGATTATGGATGGTCGTACACGCCAAGCAGGAGCTGTTGCTGGGGTTAAACACATTGAAAACCCAATTAACCTGGCCCGCCTAGTGATGGAGAATTCAGTGCATGTTATGCTCAGCGGTCAAGGTGCCGAAGAGTTTGCAAAAACTCAAGGTATGCCGCTGGTTGAAAACAATCTTTTCGATACTGAAAATCGCTACAAAGCGTTATTAAAAGCAAAAGAAAAGCTCGATAAACAAAAAGTCACCAGCAAAGACTACCAAGCTGCACACAAAGCCCTGCCAGTTAATTACAAAATGGGCACTGTTGGAGCGGTTGCACTTGATAAAAACGGTAATATCGCCGCAGGTACCTCTACAGGTGGTATGACAGCAAAACGTTTTGGTCGTGTGGGTGATTCACCTGTGATTGGTGCAGGAACCTTTGCTGAAAATGAATCATGTGCAGTATCTGCGACAGGTCATGGTGAGTATTTTATTCGCTACAATGTGGCAGCTGATATTTGTGCTCGCGTAAAATACCAAGGTAAAACCATTGTGGAAGCAGGTAACGAAGTGATCCACGATGTATTAATGCCTGTAGGGGGAACTGGTGGTGTGATCATCATTGATGCTAAAGGTAACATCAGTTTGCCGTTTAACACCGCTGGTATGTATCGTGCGAGTAAATCGAATACATCACCAACGTATGTGGGTATTTTTAAAGACGAGTAATTACCTGTAACGAATCTTCAGGCAATAAAAAACCGAGTTTCACAACTCGGTTTTTTATTGCCACCAAAGTTATTGGCGATTAATTTTTACCTTGAAAGGTGTTTCATCTTGATTCGTTGAGCGATAAGGGTTGATATCTAAACCGCCACGGCGTGTATAACGGGCATACACTTCAAGCTCTTCGAGGTTTAACTGCTGCATTAAATCGCAGTAAATACGCTCCACACATTGTTCATGAAATTCGTTGTGAGTTCTAAACGAAATTAAATATTTTAATAAGGCTTCATGGCAAATCGCTTGGCCTTTATAACGAATAATCACACTCGCCCAATCAGGCTGTGAGGTGATCAAACAGTTCGATTTTAGTAAGTGACTATGTAGGGTTTCTGAGACAATCTCATCACCATTATGGCGAAGTGAGCTGGCATCAATATCATAGCTAGTGATTTCGATATCCAGATCATCAATACATTCGCCCGGTAACGCTGAAAATGGCAAACAATTGAAATCATCAGCTTGGTATAAAGTAACGACCACCGGTGCATTAACTGCATCTGACAAGTCTTTGCTAAGCGCTTGATGTACGTCATCCGGCGTCTCAAAACGTGTTTGATTAAAGCTATTTAGGTACAACTTGAATGACTTTGACTCAATGATGTGACTGCTTTGACAAGGAAATACAAACGTTGCCACAGCGACCATTGGCTTACCCTTGCTATTTAGCCACGATAATTCATAGCCAGTCCAAATATCTTGACCTTTAAACGGTAAGTTATCTTCGCTAACACCTAATGCATCACGGTTTAATTTACGGGCAATAGGAAACAGTAAACTGGGTGTGTAGGTATCTACATACTCTGTGCTTTTACCAAGAACACTGTTTTTCAGTTCGGGTGAGTTGCTGTAATCTGTCATCTTTACACTTTTGTAGTTACAATGGCGGCATTATACCTAAAGCCAATGAGTTTCGCAGTATGTCTGTTTCTACAAAACTAGATAAGTTACATCAAGCATTTAGTGAAAAATGCCTCGAACGCACAGGAAAGCTTCCTGTTATTGAACATGATACAGCATGGCCAAGTCCATGTGAGCAGGGCGAAGTAGATGAGCAGGGGCTTATTCAGTGGTGTGCAACCCCACAACAGCCTGCTGGCAGTTTAGAAGACTTAGCCAAGGCACTAGAGTTATCGTTTCCTGAAGATTTAAGCCCATTGTTTGGTCATGTCTATGCGGGTAATTTGTTATTGAGTATTGATGATCATCACATTGAACTGCTACAAGCATGGAATGAAGATGATTTTAGCCGCTTACAGCAAAATATTACCGGTCACGTGTTAATGAAGCGCAAGCTAAAGCAGCCAGAAACCGTATTTATTGGTCTTACAGAGCAAGATGATCTGCTGATCACTGTATTAGTCGAAAGCGGTGAGGTTTGCTTAGAGTATGTGGGTAAAAAACCACATCATGTGCTAGCGAAAAGCATCAGTGAGTTTTTAGACAAAGTAACGGTGTAAGCTTAAAAAGTAAAAAGGGGCGGTTGCCCCTTTCGTGTATTATTGCCTTTATTAAATTATTGAAAGTCCCACGAAATATTCGAAACAATGCCACAGGGCTCGCACCGAAAATCAAATAAGCCAAACCATGGCTCTGGTAATTTCCACTCGCCATCGCAGCTTGGGCAACGACGTTTAAGCTCTGACTCTTTATCAACGCCGCCTACACGGTATAAATAGTAATAAACCGGCTTCTTGGTTAGAAAACTAATACGTTTCGTGATATCACGACCACGGCGGTATAAGTCACTCTTGATGCTAGTTAGCTCTTCAAGCGCAGGAAATTCACAACGGGTTGCACCATTGATCTGAATTTGATCGCACGCTTGCCAGTCTTCTTGCCATTTAATGAGTGTTTTGTAATCGCCGTTGGCAATGGCTGGAATGCGAAATAACGGTACTGGTAAAAAGTCATCACCACAATAAAGCGGGCTACAGGTGTGCACGTACGTGGTATACAAAATATAGCACGACGGATCATGACACATGTCTGCGCCATTTGAGTGAATGTCTTGGCCGACCACTTTTACTTTTGGTGCCAGTAAGCCTGCAGTGTTTAATTGCTCAATGCTATGTTTTACAAACGGGCTATGGTTGAGCGGATGCATCGCATCTTCGGTTGGGCACATTACACGAGTAATGAAAAATCCATCTTTTAAAACCGTTGGAAATTCATCACCAATAATTTGGCCGTTAAAACGAAGTGCATTGACCAGGCGGTTTATCGCCTGCTCAGCAAGCTCTAGGGTAGTATCTTGGTAGCAATCAAAAGTCAGATCGACAACAAACATTATTTTTTCTCAAGCAGTGCTAATAACCTATCTAATTTAGCTTCAATACGATCCAATTGACTTTCTTTTGGTGTACTCAGTTGTTCATTTGACGGGTTATTGATGAAATTATTAATTGAATCCGGATTGTTTTTATATTGGCTAACCGCAGCGATGATCACAGGCATCGGCATAGGTTGGGTTAACTTACTTTTAGTTAAGGCAACTGTTGGGGTTTTACCTTCATCAAGAAGGGTTTTAATTGCATCAAATACAACGGCATTCATTTTTGTATAAACTCTTTTATAAAGACTAAAAAGCACCGCAGTATATGGGCTGCAGTGCGCGCGTATGGTAGCAATAATAGATGTGGAGTGAAATTACTTTCCTAATTAACGAGCTAAAAGAATGTTATTTAAGCTTGTTAATTAGCTCGCAGGCGTTACTGGCGTAACCTTGCGTCTAATTCATCAATCACCTCGCTCCAAGCACCATCTTCTGCAAGTGATTCTGCCAAAAAGTGTTGCTGAGCTTCATCCCAAAAAGGCGCTTCCTGCAATAGGGTTGTATCAGACAGTTGATGAGATGCTATAAAAGCATCTATTTCACTTTCTTTGCTCGGTAAACCAAGTTGTGCAAATAGGGTCGAAATATCATGTTTTGTCGTATCCATAGTTCTGCTCCTTGTGTATGGCGATAATTATTACTGCTTGAACTTAATGATGATGAACCGCAGTTTAACTTACGCTGAATTTGTCTTTAATCACCGTTGGGTATATACCTTATAGTCTAGTACGAAAATAATAAAACAAATAAAAGGATGAGTATTTTGACAGTTGCTGAACCCGAAACCTTAAGTGTGCAATACCTGAGTGCTGAAGATATCAGCACTGCTGCAAGCCTTATTTATCAAGCCTATCATGATGATCCCGTTCTTCAGAATGTATTAGGTTTTCAACAAGATAACCCAAGTAAATATGAAACTAAATTACGTGCTTTAGTACGTGAAGAGCTAGCAAGTTTCTGGCAAGAAAAACAGCCTCTAATAGGTCTTTACTCACAAAGTAGATTAAAAGCCATTGCCTGTGTATTTGATTCGGCAAGTGAACTACAAGCTGAGCGATACTGGCATTGGCGCTTAAAACTGATGCTCAGTGCAGGTTACTTGCAAACCAATCAGCTTATAGAAAAAGAGCGTACTATTCGCGAAGCGCTTTCAAGCAAAGGCCATTATCTGTTTTTAGCCTTTATAGCCGTTGACCCACATTTTCAGGGGCAAGGTTTAGGCAGGTATCTGCTACGAGGGCTTGATGATTTAGTTGAGTCAAGCAATCAAGCAAGTGGTTTAGCTGTATTTGTTACCCGCTCTGAACAGCGTGAATTCTTTAGCTCTGAAGGGTTTGAGGTGTTCAAAGCCTTGAGCTTTAACCAAGTTGAAGGTGACTTGATGTTCAAAGCTGCAAATTAAGCAAAGGACGTTTTGGAAATAGCAATGTGCGATAAGTCTCACATTGCTGTGCGTTTTATCAGTTTAATGCCTTTAAATTTGTACCTATAATTGCTTATTGTAATGATTTTAAAGGATTTATTGTTTTTGTCATTTTTGTGACTTAGAAAAAATTACTTTTTATGCCTACCAAGATATCCGCATTTCTCTAAACTTAATCATGTCAAGAAGACGCAGGTTCAATGAATGAACTGATGCCAAGGATTAGGATTATGGCAACAAAGCAAGATGCTTAGCAGGAAGCAAAGGGACAAGAGCTAGGGAAGCAAGGAAGAACGAGGACACTGCCAGGATGCAGTACAATCGCGGAGCGATTGAAAAGGACTGACCAAAGGATGATATTAGCAGGAAGCTAAAGGAGCGTTTGGAAAACGAAGTGGATAGCCATTGACGGCAAGAGGACGGCACTAGGATGTGTTAAATGTTACATGAGGTAGCATGGTGGGTGTATCGGATGTATACCCGTTCAGGGGAAAGATAAAAAGGCAGCTTCGGCATAAGTAAGGATACTTAATCATGGAAGTAGCAAGATTGGGGCGTGGCTAATAGCTACGCCTTAGTTCTTTCTGGAGGTTGCACTTCTCGCACTTGCAATTATTCTTGTATAACTCGCAACTCGCAACTCGCAACTCGCAACTCGCAACTCGCAACTCGCAACTCGCAACTCGCAACTTAAATCTTATGTGGCGGTATTACGACACTTTTAAGTAATTCATTTTCCATGATCAAAACGCCTTGATACACGTTTTGTCCATCACTTGAAAACTCAAAAATAAATTCGCTTTTGATACCTGGTTTGCCGCTTTTTAAAATACCAAGTCGGCGTTTATTGCAAGCGACACTCACCAATTGCACATTTAATTGTTCAATTTGTCTTTGTGCATGAAGGTTAGCTGCTTCGGCTACTTTTCTGTTTAACCAAAAAAAGTAGATGATGCTGCCAATGATGATGAGTGTCCACAAGCCTGCCATTTACGAGAATAACCTTCCAATTGCGCGAGCGAGAGTTTCGCTACGATTTTCTTTTCTTAATAAACCTAGTAGGTGAGGGCGAATACTAGGAATTGCAACTAAATCGGTGAAAATACTCACAAACAGTTGTTCAATTTCAGTGTGGTGTGCACAGCAATCCATAAACACATGTAAGCGTTCTGGGTCTTCAAGCGTGCTAAAACAACGCCCTGCAATTGTTAATAGGACATCTGACTGGGTGTTCATATCAGAGCGTAATACAAAATCAACAAGTTGCGCAGTTAAACCTTGTGCTGGTGTTTTTGATAAGCTTCTAAGAGCTGCAACAAGAGCGATGTCGTCTTTATTTTCTATGGCGTTTAAACCATAGGCTAACAATTGTTCTGCAAACACAGGTTCGATTGCAACATGTTCAAGCATTGCACTAAGCGGCTGTAATACTTCGACTGGTAATTGCCCCCAAGCGGCTTGTAGATTTGCTAAATTGTTGTCGTTATCTAAACGCATCGCAAAGTCTGCAATACCTTGTACTGCAACACTTTGCCAATTATCAAATCCCAGTTTGCCTGAAAAATACAGCTGCGCATATTCGTAATACTGTGAAGCACTTTGTTTAAGTAAGCATTTAACCTGTGCATTAAATGCCGCTAGCTTGTTGGCGTTTGGCGTAAATACATACGGGTTGTTGTCTAATTTGCCTTCGGCATTTTCACCGGTAATTTCTGTACCAAGCGCTTCAATTACCATGTTTGCGAAATGATCGCGGCTTGCGCTTACAAGACGGCTTTGCTCATCTAGTGGGAATTTTAAAAACCATACATAAGGTTCTTTAGACGCTTTTACATCCCAAAATTGAATAGCAAGCCAAGCATGACCTGCAAGCGGGTATGGGTAAGGGATTTTTGTTTCTTCAATGGCAAGAAATTGTTTTTTGTCTAATTTCGTGATGTGTCTGCCAATATCGAAGGCACGCCAAGTGGTACCTGCTGCATCCAGAAGTTGCCCTAAGGTGGCGATCTGCTCAGTCATAAAATCTCAATTACCGTAATTAATCTATATCAGCCGCGAATTATACGCCATACCATGGCGCCTTGGAACAGGGTATACTAAGCACAAAGGTATTAAGAGTTTTACAATGCATCAACAGACTTTGGCGCTGCTGCGCGAATTAGAATCCACATTACAACGCCATTCACTTTGGCAAACAACACCGATTGACCCAAGTGCACTCAATTCTGGTGTACCGTTTTGTCATGACACCATGGCTTTTGAGCAATGGCTGCAATTTGTTTTTCTTGAAAAAATGCATACCCTCATTGCACATGCCCAGCCTTTACCCCGTAATTTTGCAATTGCACCTATGGCTGAAATGATGTTGGCACAACACAACGGCGGTAATGATGTGATTAACGTTTTACAAAAACTCGATCAACTTTTGAGTGATGACTAAGATGCAAGAGAGTGTTAAGCCACAATTTGATGAGTTAACGATTCTGTACCGCGATGAAAATTACATTGCGATTGATAAACCATCAGGTTTATTGGTTCACCGTTCGTTTTTAGACAAACACGAAACCCAATTTGCGATGCAAATGCTGCGTGACCAAATTGGTCAACACGTGTTTCCTGTACATCGTTTAGATAGACCAACGTCAGGCGTATTACTGTTTGCGTTAAGTTCAGAAGCAGCCCGTGATATGAATCAGTTATTTATTGATGGGCAAATTGAAAAGCGTTATTTAGCTTTAGTAAGAGGCTTTTTAAACGAATCAATCTTCTTAGATAAACCTTTAAAAGAAGAGCTTGATAAAATTGCCGATAAGTTTGCTGATCAAAATAAAGCACCGCAAGAAGCACAAACGAAATTTCATTGCCTGCACCAAGCAAGCTTGCCTATTCCAATTGGTAAATACCCAACAGTTCGTTACTCGCTGGTGGAATGTTTTCCAAAAACTGGCCGCAAACATCAAATACGCCGTCATTTAAAACATTTATCATTGCCAATTATTGGTGATGTAAATCATGGTGATAATCAGCATAATCAATTTTTTAGAGAGCATTTTCAGCTTCGTCGGTTAATGTTATTTGCCTCTGAATTAAAGTTTGTGCACCCTTATAGCAAGCAACCAATAACAATTAGAGCGCCTTTAGGCGATGCAATGTTAACGATTTGCCAGCAACTTGGCTGGCCAACAGAAGAAAAGGATTATTATGGCAACCATTAGTATTTTTGTCGGCAGTGTTTACGGCGGTGCTGAGCGTTTAAGCGAACAAGTTATTGAAGTCATTGAAAAGTCTGAGCATCAAGCGCAATTAGTTGAAAATGCCACGGTTGATGACATGCTGGCTGCGTCACATATTTTAGTGATCACTTCAACGACGGGTCAGGGCGATATTCCTGATAACTTAATCGCTTTATATAGCCAATTAAATGATCAATTCCCACTGTTAACAGGCAAGCAATACGGCATTATTGCTATGGGCGATCGTAGTTATGGCGATACGTTTTGTGGTGCAGGTCGCAGTTTTGATGAGCTGTTTCGCGATTTACAGGCAAAACCTGTTGGTCATCGTTTAGAAATTGATGCCTGTGAAGATTTTGAGCCTTGGCCTGTTACTGAGCCATGGTTAAATGAGTGGCTGACGAAAATTAGTTAATGCCTCTTATTGGCAAGTGTCTCTTAAAAGTGCTGATTGAATAAGCAATTGGCACTTTCCCCTTGGTTTTTCGAGTACAGAATCTGATATACTAAACCATCATTTTATGAGGCTGTTATGATTTCAAAAAACCAACTGAAACTAATTCGTGCATTAGGTCAAAAGAAATACCGTAAGCAATACAATCAGTACCTTGTACAAGGCGAAAAAAATGTACTTGAATTACTAAACAGTGGTTTAAGTATTGCTCATATTTTTGCGACTCCTGCATTTATTTCAGCGCATCAAACAGCGCTTGCAGCCCATCAAGTCATTGAAGCAGACGAAGACAGCCTAACTAAAGCCAGTACGCTTGTTAGTAACAACGCAGCCATTGCTGTTGTTGATATGCCAAGTCAGCAAGCATTACCCACATCGGGACTTATTTTAGCCCTTGACGGTGTGTCGGATCCGGGTAATTTGGGCACGATTATTCGTGTTGCTGATTGGTATGGTATTAAGCATATTGTTACCAGCGCAGACAGTGCGGATGCTTATAATCCGAAAACTATTAGCGCAACCATGGGTTCATTTGCTCGCGTGTGTGTCTCACAAACTGATTTAACCAGTTACTTACCTAGTTTAAACCTTCCTGTGTATGGCGCATTTTTAGAAGGTGAGAACATCCATAAAACTGCTCTTAAACAAGATGCCGTATTACTCATGGGCAGTGAATCTCATGGTATTCGTGCTGATTGCGAAAGCTTAGTTACTGATAAAATAACCATTCCGGCTTATGGCCAAGCAGAATCGCTTAATGTTGCAATGGCAACGGGTATTATTTTAGATAATTTTAAGCGCCACGCTTAACCTTTTACCCTAAAATGGGTTAAATTGAAGAATAACAATAAAAATCGGTAAAACAATTAGATGCGCTTAAGCACCATAAAATTAGCGGGTTTCAAATCGTTTGTTGAACCCACTAAGATCCCATTCCCTGATCAGATGACGTGTGTTGTCGGCCCGAACGGCTGTGGCAAATCAAATGTCATCGATGCAGTGCGTTGGGTGCTAGGTGAAAGCTCAGCTAAAAACTTACGTGGCGATGCCATGACCGATGTTATTTTTAACGGCTCAACTAATCGAAAGCCAATTTCACAAGCCTCTGTTGAGTTGGTGTTTGATAACACCAGTGGTCATTTACCGAATACTTTTGCTGATCGAAACCAAGTGGCGATCAAACGCTTAGTGACTCGAGATGGCCAGTCAATTTATTTTCTAAATGGCAGCAAATGCCGTAAGCGTGATATTACCGACATCTTTTTAGGCACAGGTCTTGGCCCGCGCAGTTATGCGATTATTGAGCAGGGCATGATATCGCGTTTAATAGAGAGTAAACCGGCTGATTTACGTGTTTTTTTAGAAGAAGCAGCGGGGGTTTCAAAATATAAAGAGCGTCGTCGTGAAACGCAAACCCGCATTAAAAGTACCCGCGAAAACCTTGAACGTTTGCTTGATGTAAGGCAAGAGTTGCAAACACAGCTCGATAAGCTTGCAGTGCAATCAGTCGATGCAAAAAAATACCGAGAGCTAAAAGCCACTGAGCGCACTTTAAAAGGGCAAATTGCGGTTTTAAAGTGGCAGAAGTTACACCAACAACAAATCGATAAAGCTGAGCAAATCAATAAACTTAAAGAGCAAATTCAGTTCTTTAGAGAAGCGCACTCTGGCCACGATGATGTTTTAGCAAGTCTTGAAAATCAGGTGCAACTTGAGCAGCAAAAACTGCAAGACGCCCAGCAGGCTCAGCATCAAACTCATACAGAGTTAACCCGCAAAGAACAGCAACAGATAAGTTTAAAGCAGCAACAGCAAACACTTAGCCAAAACCTTATCAAACAGCAACAACTGCAGTTACAAAATAAAGAGTTGCAAGAAGAGCAACACGCTTCAGCCGCCATTTTACAAGAGCAGCTACAAGAAGCGATTGAGCAAAGTTTACTGTGCGCTGAGCAAGTTGCAGAGGTTGAAGAGCAAGTTGCTCTACAGCAGCAACAAACGCAAAGCGCCAATGAGCAATATCAAAGTACCTTACAGAAAAGCCAAGCTCATAGCAGTGATATTAATGTTGCAAAGAATCAACAGGCTCACTTTGCCCAGACTGTTGCGCAACTTGAGTCTCAGCAGACACAACTTGCCGCTGAAATTAGTGAACTCGAAGCGACCCCAGTTGCAGCGCAAATTACAGAGCAACAACAGCATATTCAAACACTGACGAAGGAGCTTGCGCAGCAACAAAGTGCGCTAAATAAACTCACTCAAAACCTAGAACAAGCGGATAAAGAACAACAGCACTTAGAGCAGGATTTAAAGCGGGTTCAGCAGCATAGCAATGAAAATAGAGCCAGCATAGCTGCGCTTAATTCTGTGTTATCAGAGCAAACCGATAGCGAAAGTGTCTCTCTATTGGCGCAGTTAAAGGTGGCTTCTGGCTTTGAGCCACTAATTGAACAAGCCCTACTTGGCCTTGAGCATCTAAAGGTCAGTCAACATAAAGAGCCTAACAGTGTTTGGCCTGCAGCTGATGATGAGTTACCAAAAGAGTCATTAGCTAATTATATCGAATCGGGTGCTTACCCTGACTTATTAGCCCGCTTTGCATTTCAACCTTGTTTTGATGACGCTATTTTGGCGGATCCATATTGGCTGGCTGTGATTGATGAAGAAGGCTGTATGCATGGTCGTAACTTTCATACCGATGCTAATAAAGACGCCGACAATTCTTTGCTTTTAAAGCATGCTCAGCTTAGTGATGCACAGCAGTTAGATGAAGAGCTCAACGAGCAATTAGAAACTAAGCAGCAATTGCTAAATGAGCATCTAGCTCACAAAAAAACACTTACCGCCGATAAAGAGCAATACAGAGAGCGAATTCACCAAGCGGCTCAGCAGATTGCATCTGCCAGCACTCGACGCGATATGCTATTAGAGCAGCAAACCCAGTGGCAAAACCAGCTTATTAAGTTGCAACAGCGTCAAACCTTACTGGCTGAGCAAAAGCAAAATGCTGACGAACAGCAACAAACGCAGCAGTGTTTACTTGAGCAATTGTTAGAGCAGCAATTAGAACTTGAAACTGAGTTAGAGCAAGCAAAACACCAACAAGGTGAGGCAAATAACCGCTATCGCCAAGTGGCTTCTATGCTTGAGCAATATAAAACGCAAGCCCATCAAGCTAATTTGACTGAACAAAAAGCTCGCAGTGAGTGTCAACTTAGCGAAACCAAACTTCAGCATGCAAATGCCGCCCAAAGTGCTGCCAGTGAAGCTGTATTAGAGCTCAACGAGCAACTAGAAGAGCTAGTGATCCCGCTTGAAGAAGTAGCAGAGCAGATTATGCTATTACTTGAAAAGCATCAACAAAGTGACGTTGAGCTGAAAAACTTGCAAGCGGCCTTGAGTCAAGCTAAAAAGGAGCTTGCTGATAAGCAAACAGCACTGAAATCATCGCAATCTGAGTTGGTGACTTTACAAGAGCAGTTGCAAGCATTGGCGCTGGATGAGCAAAGTTTAATCGTGAAGGCGCAAGCTGCGTTAGAGCCACTTGAAGAACTGGAACAAAATTTAAAAACAGTACTTGAAGAACTGCCTGACAATGCCAATTTAAATAGCATGCAAACGAGGCTTACAAAAACCACGCAAGCATTAAATGAACTTGGCGCGGTGAACTTAGCGGCAATAGATGAGTTTGAGCAGGCTAAACAGCGCAGCGATTATTTAAATCAGCAGCTTGATGACTTAACACAAGCATTAAATACCCTTGAAGGGGCGATTCAAAAAATCGACCGAGAAACAAAAAATCGTTTCAAGGCGACCTTTGAACAAGTAAATACAGACTTTGGGGAGTTATTCCCAAAAGTGTTTGGTGGCGGTAGTGCTTACCTTGAATTGACCAGTGATGATCTACTTGAAAGTGGGGTGAGCATCATGGCAAGGCCACCAGGCAAGAAAAATTCGACAATTCACCTGCTTAGTGGTGGAGAAAAAGCGCTGACCGCATTATCATTGGTGTTTTCAATATTCAGGCTCAATCCAGCTCCATTCTGTATGCTAGATGAAGTGGATGCGCCATTGGATGATGCGAACGTGGGTCGTTTTTGCCGTTTGGTAGAAGAGATGTCACAATCAGTACAATTTATTTATATCAGTCATAACAAGATTGCTATGGAAATGGCAGGCAGATTGACCGGTGTAACTATGGCGGAACCAGGTGTATCACGTATGGTCGCTGTAGATATAGAACAAGCTGTGCAAATGGCACATGCATAAAATTTAGGCATATCAAATAATAAAGGTGAGGGGATGGCCGAAGAATTAAGATGGGCTTTAATCGTAATCAGTGTATTTGTCATTGGTGGTTTATTAATTCACGGCTTATGGTCGGTGCGTAAAAAGGACAGCCCAGATACGCCTTCAGTTGAACGGGTTGAACCGAACGAAACAACCAGCGAGGTTCAAGAGCCTGCAACTGCAAAACCGCAAGAACGTGATGAGCCAGAGTTTGGTGATTTAAGCTTTTCAGCAGAAAGTCACGACGAACCAGCTGTTTCAGAACAGGTTGTTGAAGAGCCTGAAGCTAAGCAACAAGAAGCTGAAGAAGAACCTGCTGATGCACAAGCTCCAACCGATTTCATTATTGTGCATTTACAAATGCCAGAAGGTTTAACAATGGATGGCAGCCAATTATTGCCAGCTGTTAATATGTTAGGCTTTAAGTATTCTGAAGAAGGTTTCTTTAACCGTCATTTAGACCCAGCTGGCACAGGCCCGGTGTTATTCCGTTTAGTGAATATGTACAACCCAGGCACGTTCGATATTGATAATATGGAACAGTTTAGTACGGCAGGTGTTAGCTTATTTATGACCTTACCATGTGATGGCGATGGTCTAAGTGCATTCAATATGTTGCACAGCGCAGCTAAAAAGCTAGCCGATGAATTTGGTGCAACGATTTTAGATAGCAACCGTGAAGAAATGACGGTTGAAAGCGTTCGTGAGTATGTTGAGAAAGTTCGTAGCTTTTCAGCATAATCGCACACACAGAGTATAAGTATTAGGCCACTTGGCGTTAAGTCGTCGAAGTGGCTTTTTTATGTAGATTTTTGAGGTTTTCATGTCCAGCCCTATCTTTGAGCAAATTAGCCAACTTCGTGCCCAGTTAGAAGAGCATAACCATAATTATTATGTGCTGGATGCACCGAGCATTCCTGATGCTGAATATGACCGTTTAATGCGCGAATTAAGCGCCCTTGAGCAAGCTAATCCTGAGTTTCAAAGCCCAGACTCACCAAGCCAAAAAGTCGGTGGTGCTGCACTTGATAAGTTTGAGCAAGTTACTCACCAAGTGCCCATGCTGTCACTTGATAATGCGTTTTCAGAAGAAGAGTTTGCCGCCTTTAACCGCCGTATCAAAGAGCGTTTAATGGACAACAAGGAGCTGACTTTTTGTTGTGAGCCCAAGCTTGATGGTTTAGCGGTATCAATTATTTACCGTGATGGGGTTTTAGTTCAAGCAGCTACCCGTGGCGATGGCATGGTAGGTGAAAACATCACCCAAAACGTGAAAACAATTCGTAATGTGCCGCTTAAGTTACGTGGCGATGACTTTCCAGCAGAGCTTGAAGTGCGCGGTGAAGTATTTATGGACAGCGCTGGTTTTGCCAAACTAAACAGTGAAGCCGAAAAACGTGGCGACAAAGTCTTTGTTAACCCGCGTAATGCTGCGGCTGGTAGCTTACGACAGCTTGATTCTAAAGTAACAGCAAAACGTCCACTGATGTTTTATGCCTACAGCACTGGGCTTGTTGCCGATGGGCAGTTACCAGAAGATCACTATCAACAACTGGCTAAACTGACCGATTGGGGTTTACCACTTTGCCCAGAAACAAAACTGGTTGAAGGCCAGCAAGCTGCACTTGATTATTACCAAGATATATTGACGCGTCGAAGTAGCCTTGCCTACGAAATTGACGGTGTGGTAATAAAAGTTAACGACAAAAAACACCAAGAGCGTTTAGGCTTTGTGGCACGTGCGCCGCGCTGGGCAATTGCTTTTAAATTCCCTGCGCAAGAAGAAATCACCCAATTACTTGATGTTGAGTTTCAGGTAGGGCGCACTGGCGCAATTACCCCTGTAGCACGATTAGAGCCGGTATTTGTGGGGGGCGTAACGGTATCTAACGCAACGCTGCATAATGGTGATGAAATTGCCCGTTTAGGCGTTAAAATTGGCGATACTGTGATTATTCGCCGTGCGGGTGATGTTATTCCACAAATTACCCAAGTTGTCCTTGAGCGTCGCCCTGACGATGCGAAAGACATTGAATTTCCTGCTACCTGCCCAATTTGTGACTCACATGTGGAGCGCATTGAAGGTGAAGCGGTTGCCCGTTGTACTGGTGGTTTAGTGTGCCAAGCGCAGCGTAAGCAAGCAATTAAACATTTTGCGTCACGTAAAGCCCTTGATGTTGATGGTTTAGGCGACAAAATTGTTGATCAACTCGTTGACCGTGAACTGATCAAAACACCTGCTGATTTATTTATTCTAAAACAAGGGCATTTTGAATCCCTAGAGCGGATGGGTCCTAAGTCTGCTAAGAACTTAGTTAATGCACTACAAGATGCTAAGCAAACAACCTTAGCTAAATTCCTATACTCGTTAGGTATTCGCGAAGTGGGTGAAGCAACCGCGCAAAACTTAGCAAACCACTTTTTAACGCTAGAAAAAATCACTCAAGCAAGCGTTGATGCGTTAACTGAAGTAAGTGACGTGGGTGAGATCGTTGCCAAGCATGTACGTGGCTTCTTTAGCGAAGAACACAATATGGCAGTTGTAAATGCGTTAGTTGAGCAAGGTATTCACTGGCCAGAATTAACCGCGCCAAGTGCCGATGCGCAGCCATTAGCAGGCTTAACTTACGTGCTGACTGGCACATTAAGCGAGCTTAACCGTAATGATGCAAAAGCGCGTTTACAAGCGTTAGGTGCAAAAGTATCGGGTAGTGTATCTGCTAAAACAGATGCGCTGATTGCAGGTGAAAAAGCGGGCTCAAAATTAACCAAAGCACAAGACCTAGGCATTGATGTGTTAACTGAGGCTGACCTTATTGCGCTTTTAAGTGAGCACAATGGATAGTCTCTTGCAGGCACTGTCGTCAGTTGCTTTAACAATCGGCAGCTGGCTGCAACCACACCTTTACAATATTTCATTACTGCTGGTGGTGTGCTTTTTATCCTTGTATGCAAACGACATTATTAAAGTGACTAAGCGCTTTGTCGCGCGTCGTCACTTTATTATACGCGTGCTTTGCTTTGTGCTAGTCACTGGGTTTGGGATGGGCTTACTTGTGGTGTTTGTAACTCCATTTTTAAGTAAGTTGCTAATGCTACTCGGTGTTAAATGGCTGGCTCTTACACTTACAGCCGCGTTTTTTGTACTTGGCATCATTGCCGATAAGAAGAACCAAATATGAATCGCTACGGGCCAGAATACTGGGATAAACATGGCGCTTATCGAACCCCAGTAGCGTTTCATTTAACGTTGTTAGTGTTGTTACGCAGTTACTTTATATGGATTATGGCGGCGCTCAGCCGTCGCCCTGATTTAGATATCATGTCGCTGTTTTTTAAGTCGAAAAGCGATTTCTTTACAGCCATTGCTATAGCAGCAATCGCCTTATTACCGGCGGTGATCTTTTGTTTACGCCGACCTCAAGAAAATGCTGAAAGTGCAAAACGTCTCGCGTCTATATGGCGCTTTATGCGCTGGCCATTAATTTTGTGTGCCATCACAGATTTAAGTTGGTTAACCTATCAGGCTGCACACAGTCATTATCAGTTTTCGTTTTTTTTAGCCTGTCAAATGGTACTGGTGTTATGGGTACTGTTATATTTATTAAAAAGCAGATATCTGTCGGTCTTTTTTAATGATTGGCCAGATCCAATTGAAAAAAAGTAGGGCTGCAATATGTTGGCAATTAATAAGCTTTTAGCAAAAATTTCACTCACTATCGCGCTGGTATTAATTGCTTTATGGGTATTTACGCCACTTTGGCACAGTGCTGCATTTTCGTTGTTTGTGATGTTATGGGGCTTTATTACGTTATCAAGCTTATATCGAGTGACTCCGTTATTTGTAACGCGTAACCCCATTACTGATTTACTAAAGCGTGATGTAAATCAGCTAGCGCTGATAAGTCTGGCTGGTTTATTCGATTTTAAACGCAAAGCTGAGTTTGTTTTAATTGGCCAAATTAAGCAGATTGAAATCGGCGAAGGTATAATCCATGTAACGGATGTCAACGACCAGCAAATAACTGCAGTATTGAGTGTTGCTAGCAGCCAAATTAATAGCCATTTAGCACAGCTACTTTCTGAGCGTGAACGTGCACAAATAGATATCCGACTGCAAACACATTAATCACTAGACGCATGCTGCTTGCCCTTAGTAGGGCTTGTGATGTACTGTGCAACTGTTGTATTCAACCCTGAGGGAGCACTATGTTAACTTGGCAAGATATTTTAGAGTTTGCCCATAACGGCAACCCAACACCTCCACGTCGAGTCGAAAAATCGCCATCTGAATGGCAAGCCGAGCTCGAACAAGATGCATTCTATGTAACCCGTTTAAAAGGCACCGAACGTCCTCACAGCTCTGATTCATGTACGATATTTGAACCTGGTCAATATGCGTGTGTATGTTGTGACAACTTACTATTTGACGGTGATGAAAAGTTCGATAGTGGCACTGGTTGGCCCTCATTTACTCAGCCAAGCAGTGTTGAAAGCATTGCCTATATCGCGGACTCTAGCCATGGTATGCAGCGTATTGAAGCTGTTTGTAATGTTTGCCATGCACATTTAGGACATGTATTCCCCGATGGTCCGCCGCCAAGTGGTTTACGCTATTGCATGAATGCCATAGCGATGAAAAAACGCGACTAATGCGTGTTTAACCCATACTTAATCTAGGTACTGGGCAATGATGAAAATAAGGTGCTCACGGTGAATTGGCTTACTAATTATGTAGTCTGTCAAAATACTCGATTGCGCCTTATCGTCTTTTAATACCGATGCTGTAACCGCAATGATTGGAATATGCTTAAAGCGATCATCACTACGAATTAGCTGACTTGCTTCTAATCCACCCATCACTGGCATCTTTAGATCCATAATGATCAGATCAGGTTGGTTCTCTTCTACCTTTTTCAAGGCCTCTTCACCGTTTATTGCTGTATCTATTGTAAAGCTCCAGCGTGATAGAAATGACTCCAAGTACTCTCGGTTGTATGGAATATCATCAACTATCAATATACGAGCTGGATTAAAATGATAGCTAGAAATAGCAGGGTAATTTCGATGTTTAACCTCTGTTTTTGATTCGGCAAATTCTATATTTGGTAGCAATACAATAAACTCGCTACCTTTATCTTTTTCACTAATTACAGATAGTTCACCACCCATCAATTTTATAAAGCGATGAGATATAGCTAAACCGAGCCCAGTGCCACCAAATTCAGAACTGCGTTGCCCTTGAACTTGCTCAAAATCATTAAAAATCAGCGCTTGTTGATCGGTTGGGATCCCCTTGCCAGTATCTTTGACATGAATTTTTATATTAATGTGGCCATCATTTTCACGTTCTTCAAAGTCAAAGTGAACTTTAACGCTACCATGTGAGGTAAATTTAATCGCATTACTGATCAAGTTTGTCAGTACCTGTCGAACTTTATTGCTATCAAGTAAAACAGGGGTTTTAAATTCAGGGTGTGAAGTGACCTGTAAATCTAGATCCTTTTGAGCGCTGAGCTGCAAAAACATCATACTTAGTTCATGGCACATCGTCGGAATTTCGACCCTTTCCATGTCCAGCTGCATTTTTCCTGCATCAATTTTAGATAAATCAAGAATATCATTGAGGACGTTTAGCAGAGAGCTGCCAGAGATCGAAATGGCTTCTAAATAGCGGCGTTTATTTTTATCAGTTTCACTGTCTTGGAGTAATTGGCTGAAGCCTAATACTGCATTAAGCGGTGTTCTTAGCTCATGTGACATATTCGCTAAGAACCTGCTCTTAGCTTGGTTTGACTGCTCGGCTTGCTCTTTGGCATCCAAGTATTCTTGAGTTCGTTTTGCAACGGTTTCTTCTAATTGACTATGTTGCTCATGCATGCTGTTTATTTGTTGTCTTACTGCAGCACGCATCATTTTAAAACCACTGGCAAGAGTGCCAATTTCATCACGACTTTTAATATTTATTGGGCAATTTAGATCGCCAGTGGTAACTGCATGCGAAAACTCAACTAATTGCCCAATAGGCTGTAAAATAATTCGGCGTATAATGATATAAGCAATGAGTAATGCAGTAAGTAAGTAAATTGCGAACAGTGATACAGCATTGCTGATAATTGATTTAGTTTTTAATGTTAAATCAATATCTGAAAAACTAACAATAACATAGCCAATATTTTCATCTTGGGCGTTATTGATTGGAACTGCTACAGCATATTGTTGATCTAAAGTGATGATAGAATTTTGTTTTGGATTGAGCTGCTTTATTATCGTTTGATTTGTTTCTAAGGTATCGACTTTGCTGTAATCAGGGTGAGCGGCAATAAAGTTATTCTGATCGATAAAGTAGATTGTCTTTAAATCATCAAATGTATTATTTGCCAGAATACCTTTAAGAGTGATGCCTTGAATTTTTAAAACCCAACTACCTACTGTATTGTCTTTTGTAAGGGTCTTTATCTCTGAAAGCATAGGTGAAACGATGGCATTAGCTTTTTCACTCATATTTAGCAAGGTTTGCTCTTTTAACTCAATAACATGTAAAGTTGTACTTACCCCTAAAATCAACGTAATAGTAAACCCAATAATGAGTAGGATTTTATGAGCAATACTGACTCTCATTGTTTATTTTCACTCCTTGCCTGTAATGCCCGCATATTAACATTAATTTTTGCATCAGTAGCTTTTATTGATTGCTTTATGTCTGCTCCATAAAAAATTTGACTAAATGTTTGCGATATAAGCTCACCGACAACTGGAAACTCAACCATCCCAGCTTGCAAACGGTCAGGAGTAGCATGCTCAAATACCCATAACATGGCTTTATTAAAGCCTGGTTTGTTTACGAGAGTAAATAGTTTCTCGTGCCACACCTTTTGTCTTGGCGGTGAGCCGCCTGTACTTAATAATGCCGCTGTTTGCTCACTGGTTGCCCACTGAATAAATAACCACGCTGCTTTTTTTTGATTTGATTGGTTATTAATTGCGAATGCCCAAGACCAAGGAGATGTTTCACGGGCGACTGGACCGGCTGGTAACGGTGCGGCTTCCCATTTATTCCAAATATCTGATTCTTCAGCGGTATCTATTTCATTATAAAAATGAGAGGCTAAAAACGCCGAAGCAAGTTGACCTTCTTTAAATAGTCGACGAATTTCATAAAAGTGCAGCAAGCGACTGTTATCAGGATTGCCGAATCCCGTTACAAGGTCTCGGTATGCTTGCAGACTTTGTGCTGTTTGAGGGCTATCAAAAACAGACTGACCTTGCGCGTCAATTACTTCAGCACCATAAGCACGCATAATGGGTAACACTGTCCAAGTGTTTAATCCTGCACCTGGCAGAGTTCGGGAGGCAAATGCGTGCATGCCATTTAAAGATGGGGTGCGGTCAATTGCCTTTTGAAGCTTAATTTTAGTCTCTTGTAGTTGCTCGTACGTGTCGGGTACCGCTAAGTTAAAGTGCTCGAACAGATCTTTACGATAAAAATAAATCGGTGCAGAAAAATCAAATGGTAACGAGTATAAAGCGCCATTGATTTTACAAAGAGCCAAGCTACGTTCGCTAATATCTTCTAACTGATACCAAGCTTTGTCTGTGAGTTTTGGGTTATCAATATAGGGTTGTAGGGGATCTATCCAGCCTCGACTTTGTGCTTCACCCAAAAAGGTTATACCCATTGGCAGTACATCATAGAGGCCTGTATGCATACTTAAATCTTGGTGGCGACGAACACGCATTTGAGATTGTTCTAAGGCATGAAAACCTACAGATATCCCTGTTAACTCTTCAAATAGAGGGATATATGGTTTTAGGGCCAAAAATGCAGGCTGCTCATCTGCTAATATGTTGATATGTGTACCAGACTCACTTTGCCAGTTTATTTTGGCTTGCTGCCAATATTGCAACATTGCAGAAGCTGAACAAATAGGGCTTTTAATTATGAAAGATGCAATAAGGAGATGCTTTATTAATTTCAAAAAGATGCTCCACGAAGAGGGTTATTCAGAAAGCTTGATATTTAACTTGGCAGCTTGTGCTTTTATTTTATCAAACCTCATAGCTTGTTCATCTTCTAAAGACTGAGACGCTAAGAGGGTGTAGCACTTTCTTGCAAGCATTAAGTTGAAAGACTGCCCTTGACTGCTTGTGTCAAATAAACACTGTAGCAGATTTAACGCAATACTGGCATTTTTAGGCATAATTCTAAATGCTTGTGTGAATGCCTCAAGCGCAGTATTGAGCTGGCCTTTATTAAACTGCGTTACAGCGTGGTTATTGAGCTCTTTCGGGCCAAGCTTAATATCACGTCGCTCAGTTTGCTGTTGTTGAATATAACGTAAATACACCGGATCGCTTACTGACGGGTGGCGTTCACAGTGAGTTATTATTTGGTTAAACAGCATCTGTGCTTTATGGTGAAAACCAAGCTCATGAAACGCTTTCGCTTTATCGAGAGCTCCATCTACAGAACGAATCTGAGTGTCACTTTCATCAAGTTGATTGATAAGTGCTTTAGCCTTTTGATGTTCATCTTTTAAATAATGTAAACGTGCGTTAAGAACATCAATTTGTGTTTGATTATTACTATTCGGAAATTGTTTTTTTAAATCACTCAAATATTGATTTGTTTGTCTTGAAATGCGATTAACTTGATCGGTTTGATCCGTCGTTAAGGCAAAATCAATCCCTGCACGAGCCGCATTTAGGTACACATCAGGGTTGTCGTGAATTGAGTGTTTAGCATAACTAGCTATATCTTTTTGGGTTAAATAATTTTTCTCGTAGTCATGATTAAGTAATGAAACATGGCTAAGCGTTTTTTGCCTCTCGATATTGCGAGGTGCAATTTCAACAGCTTGGCTGAAAAAAAGCTGTGCATCATCAAATTTATTGAGCTTTATCTCTAACTTTCCGAGTAAATCCAGAGCTACTAAGCGTGTTTCACTCCTTTGTAGCATAGTCCTCAACATTCTATGAGCGAGAGTATACTCATTATTTGCAATTAAAGCTTCCACTAAGCCAACTTTTGCCCATGTAAATTTTTGAATATCGAGCACAGATTTGAAAAATGCTTTGGCTTGTTCATTTCTGTTTAAACGAAGTAGGGCATCGCCTTTTAATCTCAATAAAATCGCACTGTAACTATTCGATTTGTTTTGTAGTAATTGATCAATGCTCTTAATAGCTTTTGAGTCGTTTTCATCATCAATCAACTGGTATATATTTTTTAGATGATGCTTTCGCAATAAAACTTTTTCAATTCTATTTTTTAAGTCGTAAATAGTAAAAGGTTTAACAAGAAAGTCATCCGGCTGCAGCTCTAAAACACTATGAACCAAAGAACCACTGGTTTCTGCAGATATAAATATAAAACCTGTGGAGTTTTTAATTAGGCGTTTAACTTTAAGTTCTTCATAAAGCTGATAGCCATCCTGGTGTTTACTTAGATTAAAAGAACAAACAATGAGATCAAACTGTTCTATTTGACACTGTTCTTTGGCAGCAATAGCGTGTTCTGCAAATCGCAACTGACGAAACCCCAATCCCTCTAGAGACTGCTTCATATAGCTCTGAGCAAGTGCTTGCTCTTCGACTATTAATATTTTGGCTTTCGAAAAAATCTTTGCGGGCATTAGACTTGCGACCGAGTATTGTTAACAATGACTATAATAAACAGTCTAGCTGCTGACAAGGCAAATTACAGCTTTTGCAACGATTTAAAGTTTAGCTTTGGGCTATATCAATAAAGTGAGAAGTGATGAGTAATAGACTTTAGAAGTTAGATATTAGAAGTTAGATATTAGAAGTTAGATATTAGAAGTGATTGTTATATGTGGTGGGTCGTACTGGACTTGAACCAGTGACCCTCGCCTTGTAAGGGCGATGCTCTCCCAACTGAGCTAACGACCCACATATAAATTTTTTGAAGATTAAATGGTGGGTCGTACTGGACTTGAACCAGTGACCCTCGCCTTGTAAGGGCGATGCTCTCCCAACTGAGCTAACGACC
>NZ_JANHZR010000006.1:0-314090 GCF_041414715.1 Pseudoalteromonas sp. DY56-GL22
ATCAGCTATCAGCTATCAGCTATCAGCTATCAGCTATCAGCTATCAGCTATCAGCTATCAGCTATCAGCTATCAGCTTCGATCTTATGCATAAGAGATGTCAACATTTTTGATAGCTCTTCCGTTTCACTCACCCAAGCTCTACCGATGGCAGCATCAATATATTTAATCTCAATTCCGATATAAATTTGCGTTCGTGTTTCTGCTATGGACGATCTTGATATATCTAAAAAACGCACCCGTTCTTTTTTGCTGATTCTCACCATACCTTCTGCGATGTTACTCGGTATTGATAAACCAGAACGTGTGAGTTGATTGCGAAAACCAAAATCATTTAGATCTGTCGTTTCTTTGTAGATTTCAGCACTTAATCTTGCTGATCGCTTCCATACCTCTAATTTTTCAAAATTCATACTTGCATCCTTTTAAGTATAAAAACTTTATATAGGCACGAATTTTTCAGAATGCAAATTTCAAACTGACGGCTGACGGCTGACGGCTGACCACTAACCCCTTCTTCTGAAATTAAATCAATAACAAAATCAGAATCGTATAAAAAACAACCTAATTTATTCGAGTTTATTGTTTACTTTACGCTAGAAATCGCTAGAATACGCCGGCTTAAATATATTCGTTCTTTTACAACCCAAAGGTAATGCTATGCATCCAATGTTAAACATTGCGGTTCGCGCTGCGCGTAACGCAGGCAAAATTTTACTTCGCGCAAGTGAAGACTTATCAAAAGTTGATGTACAACAAAAAGGCACTAACGACTTAGTGACTAACATCGACAAAGAAGCTGAAGCCGCAATTCGTGACACTATTTTAAAATCTTACCCAGATCACACTATCGTAGGTGAAGAACTTGGTGAGCATAAAGGTAAAGATGCAGATTACCAATGGATTGTAGACCCTCTTGATGGCACAACTAACTTCATCAAGGGTATCCCTCATTTCGCAGTATCTATTGCACTTAAAGTTAAAGGTCGTTTAGACCAAGCTGTTATCTATGATCCAATTCGCGGTGAATTATTCACAGCATCACGTGGTCAAGGCGCACAGCTTAACAGCAAGCGTTTACGCGTAACTAAAACTAACGAGTTAGCAGGTTCTGTACTTGCAACTGGTTTCCCATTCAAACAAAAGCACCACTTAGACGCATACTCTGAAGCGTTTAAAGCCCTTTTCGTACACACTGCTGATATCCGCCGTGCAGGTTCTGCGGCATTAGATATGGCATATGTTGCTGCGGGTCGTGTTGATGGTTTCTTTGAAATTGGCCTTAAGCCATGGGACACAGCAGCAGGTGAGCTTTTAGTTAAAGAAGCGGGCGGTATGGTTGTTGATTTCGCAGGTGGTATTAACTACAACCAAAGCGGCAACATTATCTGTGGTGCACCTAAGTTAACTCAAGCGATCATTCGTGAAATTCGCCCAGTGTTAACTGAGTCACTACTTCGCTAATAGCGGTTGTAATACAAAAAAGGAGCTACGGCTCCTTTTTTTGTGGCTGAAAATAATCGTTGTCGAGTTTTATCTCTATGACTTCACCTTCTTTAAATGGCAACTTAGCCAAGTCTTCAGCAAAGTAACTGGCAAATAATTGCTCAAACTCGCCCGTGCTTTTCATCACCTTGAGTCCTTTTAACAGGGCTTCGGCCAATTCAGGCTTGTGGTTACTGACAAAAAAGTAAAATGCCGTTGGATAACTAATATAAAGATTAGGCACAATGACAAGTTCGTCACTTTTCACTTGTTCCATTTCAGAAATGACTTCAATGAACGAACGCGGAAAATAATCAACTCGCCCTCTGATCACTAGGTTAAACATCGCCTGATAATTTGCCAGTGGCCTGACTGTTAAGCCGTTTTGCGCAAGGATTTTTGTATCAGGCCAATCATGGCCTTGAATGGCACTAAACTGCGCTAAATCTTGTTTCGTATTTACATCTTTAAAACGCGGTAGAAACGCTCGTTTAGTGAGTAATGCGCGTTTACCAATGTAGCCTTTAAACAGAGGTACTTTGACTGCTATTGCAAGGTGTTCTCGCTCGGGGCTTGTCATACTCCAAAACACATCGGCCTGCTTTTCATCGAGCATCAGCAAAGTGCGCTGTTGATGAGGGTGAACCAGAACTTCGTTGATTTCTGCTTGATAATTACTGGCGCGTAAAGCCGCTGCCAGCAATTCATGAAGGTAATAATCGCGTTTATAAAGTGGGCGTTGTTCAATCGCTAAATTGACCACATTTTTAGCTTCTGTGGTAAGGCTGTATCCTAGGCTTAGCAATACTAGGATTGCACTACATAGTCGCTTCATTGTTATTTTGTTTATTGTGTTTTTTTTAAGCTACACCCAGTTAAACAGGGACACAAGTAAAATTAAGCAAACTTAAAATTTCTTCATGAGCGGGCAGATATCGCTTCATCTTTATGGCTGCTTAAACGTACCACTGCGGGGGCTGGCCGGCTACGTTTACATACAAACAAGTGGCTACTCTGATAACGTTTGGCCTCTTTTTTCGCATCAGTTGCCAGCGCTGCGACTTGGTGGCTGTTAATACATAGCTCTAAATCAGGCTTAACTAAACCGATTGATAATGTAAGCAGTGGCACAAACTGCTTTTTACCTTCTCGATTGCTTGCCCAATAACCCCCTTGCTCAATATGTTCTGGTGTGAAAAAGGCCCGAGACTGCAGCTCAAACTTACTAATAATGTTATGGCAAACTTGCTCTGCATCATTTTTATCAAACACCACCATAAAGTCATCACCGCCAATGTGCCCGACAAACCCTTTGCTAGTGCTACAGGCCTCGACGATGACTTCAGCAAGTAATTTTATAACGCTGTCACCACTGGCATAACCGTACAGGTCATTGAATTGTTTGAAGTGGTTTAAATCAACGTATGCGAGTGAGAACGGATAGTTATTACGAAGTCTCAGCTCAATTGCTTCGTTAATCGCAACATTACCCGGCAGCATAGTCAGCGGGTTGGCATGTTGTGCATGGCGGATTTTTTCTTCGGTAATGTGTTTTAAGATATTACGCAATGGCGCCAAACCTAAGTATTCACCATTTCGAGTGATCACAATATGGCGTCGAATATCAAACTCAAACTCGGTAATTTGCTGACTCACCGTATCGAGTAACTCGTTTTCGTCAACGATTAACGGCTGTTTATCCATTAAAGAAGTAACTGGCTGCTTATCATAAAGTGCATGGCCATAGGGAGCAGCAAACACTTCAGTGAGTTGATCTCGGTGTAATAAACCAACAGGAATATTGTGCTCTAATACGGCAAGACTAGTTAGCGTTTTATCTTGCTCAAAGATACTGTGGGCATCTTTACAGCGGGTTGTTGCTTCTATGCTGGCGTGCTCGACCGCCAACCAACCAATCGCCATAGACTGCTCAAAAGTATTGCTATTATCTGATGACTCTAAGTGCTTTAAGCAGTGAATATTTATTTCGTAACTTGGCTGTAAGCTCGGCCTTTCAAGTAAAAAGCCTTGTGCATGTTGCACACCTAAGCTTTCGAGTAAACGAAGCTCCTCTGCCCGTTCTATGCCTTCTGCGATAACTTGCGTATTGGTGGCTTTTGCAAGCTCTATAATTGACTTTAAAAACTCTTTTTTAACCACACTCTGATCGCAGTGGTCGATAAAGTAGCGGTCTATTTTTACAAACTCAGGGCATAGCTCAGACCACTGCTTTAAGCCCGAATAGCCAGCCCCTAAGTCATCAATGGCAATCGAAAAACCTAACTCACGATAATGAGCAATGGTTTTTAACAATAAAAAGCCATCATCGACTTTTTCTTGCTCTGTAACTTCAATTACTACCCGGTTAGTTGCAAGGCCAAAGTGTTCAACTAGGTGTAATGTTTCACCTTTAGGATGGCAAGGGTCGAGTAAGGTTTTAGGGCTTACATTTAAGAATAACTTGCCTTGTAAATTGAGTTTCACAAAGTTCTCAATTGCTCTACTGCGGCAAAGTAGCTCCAATTCAGAGATCTTATGGCAAGCAATTGCTGCGCTGAATAATGCACTCGGCATTTCTAATTCAGACCCTTTTGGGCCGCGGCTTAATGCCTCATAGCCCAAAATATGTTGATTAGAAATATCAAAGATAGGTTGAAACAAGGTCTCAATTGCACTGTTATCTAAGATCTGCTGTAGTTGTGCGTTCACCTTACACCTAGCGTTAGTAATACAAATAGGTGGGTAAATTATCAACCTTGTATGACAATTTTATGGCAAGGCTATGACGAGTGCAGACTACTCAATAGCGGTGATGAGCTCAAGTTGCTTAATGCGGGCAAAACTATCAGTCATTTTTAATTTAGCATTTTGGTAATCACTCGTAGCTAAATCAGCTTGTTGCGCTAATTTATAAACTGCAAGTGGATTAAGTAATAACTGCTGTGCGTGATAACAACTTGGCGCCGCAAACTCAGGTAGTTCTGGCTCTACATTAATTGTCATTTCATTCTGCAATGCATCTGCGTCATCACTTTGTTGTTGAAACTCGGTTGCGTCTGCCAGCGCATGCAAACTTGCCTCACACTCTGGCAATTGTGCTTTTAGGTTTAAAAACAAACCTGTTGATGAAGTAATTAACTTGAACGTCAGGTCTTGTAATTGCTGAGCAGCTGATTGGTTTTGTAGTGCCTCTACAACTTGCCAAGCTAAACCTTGGTAGCTGTCGAACTGCTGCTGAAGTGTTACCTCAGGTGTTTGCTGTACTTCTGTCTGTTTTGGCTCTGGCTTATCTTCACAAGCACTGAGCATTAAAAGTATAAACACGCTAAACATCAGGTGTTTCATAATGTCTCCGAGAGTATAGTTAGACTCGTTTTTAAAAGTCATAAACAGCTGTAAAACTGTCACTTGTTACCAATTTAGTCAGTTTAGTCATACCAAGACTTACCTCAGCAACAGTGCTTCTGCTGTTAGTTCATTTGTAATGAGACTATTGATCATTCCTGATTCGATCGCTCCTGCAATGGCTGGCACTTTACTGTCACCCGCAGCAATCCCAATAACACGTTTATCATTTGATGGAGAAAGTACCGCACTCGTCACGCGATTATTTATTTCTGATTCGACGAGATGACCTTCACTATCGAAAATCCAGCTAATTACTTCACCTGTTGCACCAATAGCGTCAAGCGCAGCTAGTTCATGCCGAGTAACAAAGCCGTCTAAATGAAGGGGAGAATTTATTCCTAAATCTCCAACACCAACAAATGAAACATCCGCTTGTGATGCCAGTTGATGTACATTTTTAACATGCGTTAATTGCTGCCAACCTGCTTTATCAGCTTCAGATTCTGCTATAACTGGAACTGGCATAGGGAAATGTTGCGCACCAACCCTTTCTGCAACATGAATAGCTACTTCATAGCGACTTGCTGAGCCATCCTGAGCAATATTTCCAACTAAAGATACAATACGATGGTGTGGGCATTGCATCGTAGGTAGCTCTTCTGCGCATGCGCGCAACACTCTTCCAGTACCAAACGCAATGATTTTTGCATGGCGCTGCTTTAGTTGTCTTTCAATTTCTGCGGCACCCGCTTGAGCCAAGCCAATGGTAGAATTAATATCGTTACTCTCGCTAGGCACCACTTCACAACTAAGCAAACCGTATCGATTTTGTAGCGCATCAGCAAGCTCCATACAGCGTCGAATTGGATGTTCTAATCGTACTTTTATTAACCCTTGAGATACTGCTAAAGCAACAAGCCGTTGCGCAGATTGGCGAGACGTATTAAGTTGCTTAGCTATTTCATCTTGTGTTTTACCAGCAACATAGTAGAGCCAGCCAGCCCTTGCTGCTTCCTCTAATTTTTGATTATCATTGCTAGGAATTGAAGCCATTTTATACGCCTGTTTGAACAATAAATGAGGTAAATGATTAGAAAAATCAGCTATTCAGCGGCTATTCTATACATAATCTGTCATGAATAACAATTTTAGGGTTCACACTCTAAACTAACAAGACACCTTACTAAATTTTGTTAAATATTAGTGAGGTGCCTATGTATTTCACAAAGAGACAATAACCGCAAGCCCTTCTCAGCGGCACAACAAAAGTCGTGCACTCGCTGCCAAATAACGCCGGTTTAAGCTTTAACTAAAAATTTAAACTTAGCTGCAAACCTGCAATCATTGCATTCTCAGCATCATTATCACCATTAGGGTCGATGATATACTGAATACTAGGCATTAACTGTATTGCTGGGGTAACAACATAGTTATAATTTAACTCAATCGGGTACTCATGATCCCTAACGAGTACTTCATCATCTGAAAAATTCGCGTTATAAAAGCGCTGAGCGTCACTAAGCTCATTACTGACACTGTTTCGGCCCACAGCAAAACCAATACGGTCGTGTGGTCTACTAACAAAAGGTGCATCAATATATCCGCCAATAGCCAAAACTTCGCCTATAGCGCTGACACTTTGATCTGCGTGAATCATACTCGCAAAGATACGTAAGCCACCTCCAGAACTATTTCGAGTTAGCTGTTGTTCAATATTAAAATAAAATGCATTATCAGTATCTTCTATAGCGACCATATCACTTGTCGTGCCAGCAGGGTAACCCGCATTATTGACTAATTTAGTTTTATCTAAACTGCTGCGGACAACGCCAAATCGATAATCTCCATCTAACCCATTCTTGTATTGGCGTTTATATTCCAACTCACCTACCAAGGTCGTGCCGTTAACCTCTCCTGATGTTGTTAATTTTAACCCTTGATTTAATGACATGGTTGCAGGGTTTGCATCATAACTGCCTAGTTTAAAAAGCAAATTATCAGTGACTTTGTATGTTAGTTGCACGCCTAGTGCACTAAGGGGGTCACCATACCAACTACTACTCAAATAATTGGATGAGCCACCACTGCAAAATGTTAGGTGCTGAAAGGCACAACTCATGGCAAAAAAATCAGCACTTGGGTAAATTCGACCCACTTTAATGCTAAGTTGATCTTCAAATAAATGCTGAGTTAGAGAGAATTGAGTTAAACGCGTTACATTGCCACGACCATAAATTTGTTGCGACTGCAGCAAAACTGGCAGGTTTGCTTTTTCATTAATAAGCTCGCCATTACGGTTGGTAAGCTCCACCTTAAATTCGGCACCCGACCAATTAAGCAATTTTTCTAAATTAAAGTAGCCACCGGCAAAAAACTGATCGGCATAAGCCGTTTCTGTACTTTCTCCCCCTTTTAAGTTGTGAGCTGTTTGACTGAAGTAGCCTAAGCGAACATCCACACCTTGCTCTGCTAGCTTATCTCTTGCCCCTAGCCATTCGCCACTTAGATGGCTGTGAACATCAAAACTATCATCTGCATAACCTGACTGAGAATACAGCAACATAATGGCTGCGATAGATTTAAGCCGAGCGACGTTTAAATAGCGTTCACTTTCCCCTTTCCATGTACGACAAAACTTTGGTTGTTGATTTGTGTTCATATGCGTGTTCTCCATTTTAATTTGCCCTAGCTGATCAACATCTTAGTATTCAACGCCCAGGAAAGAGCAAATGACATAAACATGAGCATATTCCTAATACAGAATATATTTGTCAACATCAAAAAATAGAGCTCAAATTCTAATTAAAAGAAATTAGAATCTGTGAAAGAGAAATTAAAATGGATAAAACTAATCCTCTTTCATATGAACACCATTTCAGGAAAAATTAAACACCCGCATAAACAACTAAAAAATAACAACTTTATCAAGATTGATTTGATGAAGCTTTAATTCCAGAACAAGAGCAATTACTTCGACTTATTAATGACAATCAGCCGATTAAATAGACTGATTCATTAACATTGACAAACAGCAATCAAAATAGGATTATGCCCACGTGCAACCCATTTGCCCAAACAGGAAGATTTACTTTATGTAAATACTCAATGACAACAATCATGGGCGTGTTGATTTTTGAAATTTTCTATTTATCTAATAAAAAGTTTTAGTGTTAAACAATGAACACATAAATAAAGATGCAGTTAAGCTATTTGCTTACAAATCAGCATGCCTAAAAAGTACTGGGATCGTTACTTATGAATACTAATCATAAAGACCTAAACCATATAGAAGAAGAGCAATTACCTATTGCAAAACATAAGCTCAAAGGATGGAGACATTTTTTAGGTTTATACGCAGGAGAGCATGTTGCTGCTACTGAATTTGTATTTGGCGCAACCTTTGTCGCACTTGGCGCAACCATGACGGATATTTTGCTTGGCTTGCTAATTGGTAATATTCTCGCCGTGCTAAGCTGGACACTAATCACCACCCCAATTGCTGTTGAAACACGCCTGAGTCTATATACTTACCTTCAAAAAATAGCAGGAAACTCAATGACCCGGTTATATAACTGGGCGAACGTCATAATCTTTACGGTTATTTCTGCTGCTATGATCACCGTTTCTGCAACGGCTGTTCGCTTTGCACTTGATATTCCCGCGCAATTAAATTGGTATCCAACAAACGCATGGTTTGTCATGGTCGTTCTTGCCGTAGGCATTATCGTTGTATTGGTTGCTATGTATGGTTTTAACGCTGTATCGCAATTCTCAGGTATTTGTGCTCCGTGGTTATTTGTTATGTTCATCAGCGGTCCATTAGTACTCATGCCTGAACTTGCCAATTCGGTCATTGGTGAAACCTCTGTCTCGAGTTGGGGAGACTTCATGCACATTGGCAGTGTCTCTGTATGGACTGGGTTAGATGCCAATGGTGAGCCAGGCATAGGGCTATTAGAAGTCATTGGTTTCTCTTGGGCAGCAAACACCATCACTCACTTTGGTTTAATAGACATGGCTCTACTGCGTTACGCGAAGAAAAAAAGCTATGGCTTATGCACATCAGCCGGTATGTTATTTGGTCACTATATCGCTTGGATCTCTGCAGGCATTATGGGTGCGGGTACAGCAGTTTTGGTGAAAAAGTCGATTACTGAGCTAGATCCTGGCGATGTTGCGTTCCATGCACTTGGGTTATCTGGGTTAGTTATTGTTATTGTTGCAGGTTGGACCACAGCAAATGCAAACTTATACCGAGCTGGTCTTGCTGCACAAGCTATATTTAGTAACCTTTCGCGTACCAGAACGACATTTTTAGTGGGCATTGTTACTGTTTTAATTGCTTGCTTTCCATTTGTATTTACTAAGCTACTGCCACTTCTTACATACGCAGGACTTTTAGTCGTACCTGTTGGCGCTATCGTTTTTGCTGAACATTTTTTATTTCCAAAGATAGGTCTAACTCGTTATTGGGTCACCTACAAAAAGCTTGAGCATAGCTCTGCGGCTGTTATTGCGTGGGCACTTGGCCTAGTGTTCGGATTTACACTAAACGCGATCAATATAATCCCATTCTACTACCTTTTCTTACCAACTTGGGTATTCAGTATTGTCGTATATATTTTATTAGCAAAACGAAATGGCGCTGCGCAGAAGTATCCTGAAGAAGAAGCAGAGCTAGCTAATTTTGATAAAAAAGTAGAAAGATTTCACGCCGAACAAGCAGCCAATGAGCCAGCATTTATTCTTGATCAGCGCCTGTTAACCAAAGTACTCACTGCGGTTGCTTGGTTAAGTCTAGGTGTTACTGTGGTGCTAGCAGCAAATGCCATGTTCAACTCACCAGATGTTGCTTCCTATGAACACAATAGAACGTTATTTTTCAATAGTGGATTCGCTTGTACCATCATTTACTTCGCGAGTGCGTATTGGGCTATGCAGCGTAAAAAACAATTTTCAGCCGTTTAACTGCTCGGGGGCAAAACATGAGCGCACTTTCTTTAAATAACTCAACACTGAGCTCTTTTCCTACATCTATATCAGTGCCGCGTTATAACCGACAATCACTAAAAGCTGGGATTGTCCATGTTGGTGTGGGCGGGTTTCACCGCTCTCATCAAGCTTTCTATACTGATAACTACATCAACCATACTGGCGATCTAAGTTGGGGCATTTGCGGTATAGGCTTACGCGAGGCTGATCGGGCTATTAAGCAATCTTTAGAAGCACAAGATTATCTGTACTCACTATTGGTAAAGCACCCAAATGGCAAAACTGATACGCAAATAATTGGCTGTTTAACCGATTTTCTCTTAGCGCCAGATGATCCAGAAGCTGTTATAAATAAAATGGCCGCTGAGGAAACTCAGATTGTTTCATTAACAATAACCGAAGGGGGTTATAACTATGATCCATCAACCGGCGAGTTCGATTTTTCAAACCCCGATATACAACATGACTTAGCAAACCCAAACAAGCCAAAGCTGATTTTTGGCTACCTTGCTGCTGCTTTAGATCGCCGCAGAAAGAGTGGTCAAAAACCGTTTACAGTTCAGTCTTGTGATAATGTTCAACACAACGGTGATGTCATACGAAAAATGTTAGTTACTTACATTAGTTCATATGACTCAGAGCTTGCTGATTGGGTCGCAAATCAAGTTAGCTTCCCTAATGCAATGGTCGACCGTATTACGCCTGCAACCACAGATAAAGATATTGCTCTAGCAGAACAGCTGGGAGTGATTGATTCATGGCCTGTCACGTGTGAGCCTTTTCACCAATGGGTCATCGAGGATAAATTTTGTCAACAACGCCCAGCTTGGGAGAAAGTAGGTGCGCAAATAGTCAATGATGTAACGCCTTATGAAACCATGAAAATTCGCTTATTAAATGCAAGCCATACTGTTATGGGAATACTCGGATCTTTGCGTGGCTATCAAACCATAGAGCAAACAATTTCAGATCCCTTATTTGCTACAGTGGTAAGCAACTTCATGGATAACGAAGTAACACCGATTTTAGATGACGTACCTGGTATTGATCTAAGTGATTATAAGCGAACACTGATAGCTCGATTTGCAAACCCTAACATCAAGGATAGCCTTGCACGAATTTGCTCTCAAAGCGCAAGTAAAGTCTCCACCTTTTTAGTACCTACGATAGTAGAGAACCTTAAAATTGGTGGGAATGGTGCGATTGCTAATTTAGTAATTGCAGCTTGGTGCTTATACAGCGACACGCATTCGTCTCAACAAGGTCAGCCTTTAGAGGTTATCGATGATATGGCTGAAACATTACAGCAGGCTGCTCATGCATCACGCATTTCACCACTTGCTTTTCTTGAGCAACCGAGTATTTTCGGCTCAATTATTGAGAACGAGTCATTTTGTAATGAATATAAATATTACATCAGCCAACTCTATGCGGGAGTGGCAATTGAGCAGATTATGGAGGCGGTGTTAAGTAGTTATAAGGCCAAGTAGTATCAGGCAGAGTAAGTTTAAAAATAAAAAAACCGCCCTAGGGCGGTTTCTTTTTGTATCACTGATTAAGGCATAGGATCGAGATCCGCGCCTTCTTTTTCAATTACTTCAGGAATTAAGTCTTCTTTACTTACACCCATTGCAATTGCTACAGCTGAAGCAACATAAACAGATGAATAAGTACCGATGAACACACCAAATAGTAATGCAGTTGCGAAACCGTGGATCGTTTGACCACCCCAGCCAAATAACGCAATCAATACTAGGATAGTGGTGATTGATGTTACTAGGGTACGGTTTAACGTTTGCGTTAATGAAATATCGATAATTTCAATCGTGTCATCAATGCGCACTTTACGGAAGTTTTCACGGATACGGTCAGATACAACGATGGTATCGTTGAGTGAGTAACCTATTACCGCCAAAATCGCCGCAAGAATCGTTAAGTCAAACTCTAGGCCAAGTACAGAGAATAAGCCTAGTGTGATGATAACGTCGTGTAATAGTGCTGATACAGCACCTACCGCAAAACGCCATTCAAAACGAAACGCAACGTAAATTAAGATACAGATAAGCGCAGTTAACATGGCAAGGCCACCCTGCTCTTTTAGATCTTCACCAACACTTGGGCCAACAAATTCGATACGACGCATTTCTACTGTCGACTCAACTTTTTGTAATGCCGTAATGATTTGGTTGCCAATTACTTCTGCTTTTACGCCAGCACCTTGCGGAGCTAGACGCACTAAAATTTCTTTACTTGAGCCAAACAGTTGCACTGAGAAATCTTCAAAGCCACTTTCAGTGATTGCATCACGTACTTCTTTAAGATCAGGTGCTTGTGTAAAGCCTACCTCAACAGCGGTACCGCCAGTGAAGTCGAGACCAAAATTTAAGCCTTTAGTAAAAAACGACACGAAAGAAGCCAAAATCAACAAAGTTGATAATGTCATGGCAAACTTTCTTAACTTCATAAACGGGAGTGTTTTACCACCGAGTTTTAAAATTTGCATGCTGACTCCTAAATCGACAACTTATCAATACGCTTACCGCCAATGAACAAGTTGATTACCGCACGGGTACCAACAATGGCTGTAAACATAGAGGTGATAATACCAATCGCTAGCGTTACTGCGAAACCAGCAATAGGACCTGTACCCACTGCAAATAGAATCACTGCTGCGATAAGCGTTGTGATGTTAGCATCTAAAATGGTGCTAAACGCGCTGTCGTAACCAAAATGAACGGCTTGTTGTGGACTACGGCCATCAGCAAGTTCTTCACGAATACGTTCGAAGATAAGTACATTGGCATCAACCGCCATACCTACGGTTAATACGATACCTGCAATACCCGGTAACGTTAACGCAGCACCCGGAATAAGCGACATCACACCAACAATTAATACTAGGTTGGCACCCAGAGCGATATTCGCCACCATGCCGAAACCTTTGTAGTAAATAAGCATAAATACCAGTACAAACACGAAACCAAGCACAACGGCAGTCATACCCGCTTCGATGTTCTCTTGACCTAGGCTTGGACCTACCGTACGTTCTTCAACGATTTGAATTGGCGCAACCAGTGCACCAGCACGAAGTAATAGGCTAAGGTTGTGTGCTTCAGCTGGGTTATCGATACCTGTAATACGGAATGAACGGTCAAGACGCGCTTGAATGGTCGCCACGTTAATCACTTCTTCAACTTTAATTGGCGGAAGTGCTTTACCGTTTTCATCTGTTTTACCTGATGGCTTGTATTCGATAAATACTGTAGCCATGCGTTTACCGATAGCACGCTTAGTGAACGCATTCATTTTTGCGCCACCTTTGCTATCTAGCGTAATACTAACTTGTGGACGTTGATACTCATCCATACCTGATTGCGCGCCAGTGATGTGGCTACCTTCAAGAATGATGCGCTGCTTAAGAACCACTGGGTAACCTTCACGCGCCATGATCATTTCTGTACCAGGCGGTAAACGGCCTTGCAGGGCTGCACTTGCATCTGCGTTTTCGTCAACTTCACGGAACTCTAGAGTTGCTGTTGCACCAAGAATCTCTTTAGCACGCGCTGTATCTTGTACACCCGGAAGTTGCACGATGATACGCTCAGCACCTTGGCGCTGTACGTTAGGCTCTGCAACACCGATTTGGTTAATACGGTTACGGATAATCGTTTCGTTTTGCTTGATAGCGTAGTCACGAATTTCTTTTAGCTTTTGCTCGCTCATGCTGGCATAAAAAGCATTGTCGCTGCTGCTATCATCAACGTAAACGTTTAATGGGTAACGAGTTGATAAGAAACGCTCTGCTGCGTCTTTATCTTCTTCGTTACGCATTTCAACACGTAATCGCTCGCTGTTCGCTACACGGCGAATAGTGCGATAACGTAGTTTTTCTTCACGTAAGTCACTTTTGAAATCTTGTTCCATTTGCTCAAGCTGAGTATCAACCGCCGTCGCCATGTCGATTTCCATAGTAAAGTGAACACCACCGCTTAAATCTAGGCCTAGTTTCATTGGGTTACCACCCAGTGACTTTAACCACTCTGGTTGAGCAGGTGCCATATTGATTGCAGAGATATAATCTTCACTAAGGGAATCACGCAGTAGATCTTGCGCTTTTAGTTGGTCTTCAACATTCTTAAAACGAACGAGGATTTGTCCATCTTCAAGTTTGCTTGATTTAACAGTAACGTTATGTTCTTTGAGAGTCGCATTTACTTTATCGAGTACGCTGAGGTCAGCATCAGTACCTTTAGTGCCCGATACTTGTATGGCCGGGTCTCGGCCATACAAGTTAGGAGAGGCATATAAAATACCAACGACTAACACTACAAGAACAAGTAAATACTTCCATAATGGAAACTTGTTTAACACGTGTGAGTCCTTATTTTTATTGTTATAGCGACTTCATAGTGCCTTTTGGCAATACTGCAGAAACAGCTGATTTTTGTACTGTTACTTCTGCTTGGTCGTTTAATGAAATCACGATGAAGTCTTTGTCATCAGCGATTTTAGCAATCTTACCTACTAAACCACCTTGCGTTAGTACTTCGTCGCCTTTCGCCATTGCGCTCATTAGGGCTTTATGCTCTTTTACACGCTTAGCTTGTGGACGGTAGATTAAGAAATAAAATACCAGACCGAAAATACCCAACATGATTAGCATTTCCATGCCACCACCTGCTGGTGCTGCACCTGCCGCACTTGCGTGGGCGTTTGAGATGAATAAACTCATTTCACTTCCTCTTTAATTTTTCTAAAAATTTAATCTGATGTATCTGCAAGCTCTGGCACTTCTTGGCCGCGGCGTGCATAAAAATCTGCAACAAATTCGTCTAGTTTGCCATTACTGATGGCATTACGTAAGCCTTCCATCACGCGTTGATAATAACGTAAGTTGTGAATCGTGTTTAGACGTGCGCCTAAGATTTCATTACATTTATCAAGATGATGCAAGTATGCACGTGAATAGTTTTTACACGTATGACAATCACACTCAGGATCCAATGGACCGGTGTCTGTTTTATGTACTGCATTACGAATTTTAACAATGCCGCCAGTTACGAATAAATGACCATTACGTGCGTTACGCGTAGGCATCACACAGTCAAACATATCGATACCACGGCGAACTGCTTCAACTAAGTCTTCTGGTTTACCAACGCCCATTAAGTAACGAGGCTTGTCTTCAGGCATTTTGTAAGCACAGTGGTCAAGAATGTTGATCATCTCGTTTTTCGGCTCACCAACCGATAAACCACCTAATGCATAACCATCAAAGCCGATTTCTTCTAGGCCTTTTTGCGATTGTGCACGAAGCTCAGGGTACATACCACCTTGGATAATACCAAACAGCGCAGCTGGGTTATCACCATGACCTTCTTTTGAGCGTTTAGCCCAACGAAGTGACAACTCCATAGAATCTTTCGCTTCTTTTTCAGTCGCAGGGTATGGCGTACATTCGTCAAAGATCATCACGATGTCAGAGCCTAGATCACGCTGAACTTGCATCGCTTTTTCTGGCGAAAGCATGATTTTTTCACCATTAACGGGTGAGCTGAACATCACGCCTTCTTCTGTGATTTTACGCATTGCGCCTAAGCTGAATACTTGGAAACCGCCTGAATCAGTTAGGATTGGACGATCCCAATTCATAAAGTCGTGTAAGTCACCGTGCTGCTTAATGATTTCTGTACCAGGACGCAGCATTAAGTGGAAAGTGTTACCTAGGCAAATTTGTGCACCAGTATCTTTCACTTCGTCAGGCGTCATACCTTTTACAGTACCGTAAGTACCTACCGGCATAAATGCTGGCGTTTCTACAACACCACGTTCAAAAATCAAGCGGCCGCGGCGCGCTTTACCGTCAGTGCGGTCTAATTCAAATTTCATATTATCCTCAGTGTCGGAAAAACAGTCCAACAAGCTATAATTTAACCGCTCGATTCTACCCTGTTTGCAGGTTTATTACTATTAATTGAGCTAAATTCGAAAATAAAAAGCCCAGTTCAAAAACTGGGCTTTTTAACGTTATTTGCGCGTTAAGAACATCGCATCACCATAACTAAAGAAGCGATACTTCTGCTCAATAGCCGTATGGTAAGCACCCATTATGTTCTCTTGGCCTGCAAAGGCACTGACTAACATGATTAACGTTGATTCAGGTAAATGGAAGTTTGTCACCATGGCATCAACCACATTGAACTGATAACCCGGATAAATAAAGATATCGGTATCGCCAAAGTAAGTATCTAGTTTGCCGCCGTGCACTTTAGCTGCTGACTCTAATGAGCGGACTGATGTAGTCCCTACAGCAATTACACGCCCACCTTTTGCTTTCGTTTCGGCTACCGCTTTAACCACTTCATCTGGTACTTCGATGTACTCTGAGTGCATAACATGCTCATCAACTGAGTCAACGCGCACAGGCTGGAATGTACCAGCGCCCACGTGCAAGGTCACAAAGGCCATGTTAATGCCCTTGTCTTTTAAGGCTGCCATTAATTTATCATCAAAATGCAGGCCAGCTGTTGGCGCGGCTACGGCACCTGGCTTTTCACCATAAACAGTTTGATAACGCTCACGATCTGACTCATTATCAGGGCGGTCAATATAAGGTGGTAATGGCATATGACCGATGTCGTTTAGGATATCGAGTACATTTTCGTCTTTGGCAAATTCAAGCTCAAAAAGCTCGCCATGACGCGCAACCATGGTTGCTTCTGCTTTACCTTCTAGAATGATTTTTGAGCCTGGTTTTGGCGATTTACTAGCTCGTACATGCGCAAGCACACGGTGTTCGTCAAGTACACGCTCTACTAACACCTCAAGCTTACCGCCTGATTCTTTTTGCCCAAACATGCGAGCAGGGATCACTTTGGTGTTATTGAAAACTAATAAGTCATTTTCATTAACGAGCGATAAAATATCACTAAATACTTTATGCTCAACTTGCCCTGATGGGCCATCAAGCGTCAGTAAACGACTGCTAGTTCGATCTGCTTTCGGAAAACGAGCAATTAATTCATCAGGAAGGTCAAAGCTAAAATCAGCTACGCGCATAGAGCATATCTCTCATTAATAAAAACGCGCCAAGTTTACTCTGATACGCCTACTACCTCAAGCAAAGCCCTAGACCAAGTGAATGGCCGTTTACAGGTTTACACACTTAAGTGCTTATTAACCGCTTTTAGGTAAAGTTTGCTTGTAGATTAGGCAAAATGTCATTATTCTAGCCTATTCAATAAACATGGGTTAGGTAAGAGGTAGTAGCGCCATGGCAAAGCAGTTGAAACTGCTAATTTTAAACGCAAGCGTTGCTGAGCGTGAAACAATTAAGACCACATTAAACAAACTTAATGTCTTCACGTTTATCGAAGCCAGTGACTCTCAAGATGCGCTAAAAATTCTTAAAAGCCACCCAGTGGATATTATCATTACCGGTCTTGAGGTTGGTAAGATTGATGGTTGGCGTTTTTCGCGCATGATCCGTTCAGGGTTATTAAAAACACCAAAAAACACACCTATTTTACTTACTCCACCAATTTATTGTGAACGTATAGCCGAAACCACGGCTCGCAGCTATGGCATTGATGCCGTATTGCCATTTGAACGCCAAGATATGCTGCCGCAAATGTTAGCCAACGTGTTATCAACCCATCTTGAAAAAAGTAGCCGCCTCAATTTATTGCTACTTGAAACCGATAGTCGCAAAGCAAAAGATATTAGCGAGCAGCTTAAACTCAGTTTTGCTATTACTCACACCACGTCTACAAAAGCGACGCTAGCTACTTTTTTACAACAAAAATTTGCCATTGTATTGATTGACGCCACCGAGTCTCATTCTGATACCGCAGCTGGGTTAATTAGCGAAATATTACAACACAACCCAAAACAGGCGATTGTAACCATCATTGATAACAATGATGCAGATTACGCGGAGCAGTTGTTACTTTCTGGCGTTACTGATTTTATTCGCGCCCCTTACGATCACTCGTTATTAAGCAAAGTGTGTGACCACGCTGCTCGTCGTGAAGATTTCATGGTGAGCTACGCAGAGTTTGCACAAAAAGTAGAACAACTAAGCCAAAGTCAAAGCCGTTATAAAGAGCTGTTTTCTGCCCACCAACGTATTTTATTACACCTAAATACGGTGGTACTTGAGTTTAACCAAGAGGGTAATATTCGCTTTATTAACCCTGCTTGGGAGCATTTAACGGGCTATGGCATTAAATCTAGTTTAGCAAAGTCACTAACAGACTTTTGCTTACCTGAGTGCAAAACAAAGCTACAAGATACCATTCAGCGTATTTTGCTTGGTGGTGAGCAACAGCAACAGGTAGAGATCCAGCTAAAACATAAAAATGGTAATGCCATTTGGGTTGAATGTCGCTTACAACTAATAAAAAATAGCCAAAACTCAGCGACTATTACCGCCACTATCGATAACATTCATGAGCGTAAACAGGCAGAGCTACAACTTCGTCATTTAGCCTTGCACGATACGCTCACAGAGCTGCATAACCGTTATTACTTTGACCAACAATTACAACGTATTTGTAAGGCCAAGTACACCAGTAACGATACCGAGCATGCGCTGATTTATATCGACTTAGATCACTTTAAAATCATCAACGACAGTAAAGGTCACCAACAAGGCGACATCGTTCTAAAAGAAGTTGCTCAGTTATTTACAGCGAATATCAGTGATGAGCACTTAGTGTGCCGCATCGGTGGTGATGAATTCGCCGTGATCTTAAAAAATACGAACCTACTCGATGCACACTTGGTTGCAGAAAGCATTTGCATGGCGATTGAAAAACACCGTTTTCATTCAGAAGGCCAAGAGTACTCAATTAGCTGTTCAATTGGTTTAACACAAATCACTGAGCAAAATAACGATCCAAGTGAATGCTTAAAACAAGCTGATATCGCTCTTTATGTAGCAAAAAGCTTAGGACGTAACCTCGTTCATTGCTACTCTAAAGAAGACTCCAGCCACAATAGCTTACAAGCGGGTTTAGAGTGGGGGCACAGTATTCGTCAGGCATTACAGCACGATGCTATCGAGCTTCACTATCAGCCTATTTGGGACTTTAAGCGCGGCCATGTTGCCTATTTTGAAGCGCTATTACGCTTAAAATTAAACGATGAAATTGTTTACCCAAATCAATTTATCCCAGCTCTTGAACTTCTAAACGATACATTTTTAATGGATCAATGTGTTATTCGTAATGCAATTAAGAGTGTTGCCGAGTACCCGGAGCTCAATCAAATAGCAATTAACTTATCAGCACAGTCGTTTTTAGATGAACGCTTACTGCCTCATATTGAGTCGAGCTTAAAAGAATATGCTGTTGAACCAACACGTATCATTTTTGAGATCACAGAGTCTGCGAGTATTAATAACCTCGTTGCAACCCGCGCCATGATCGAGCGTTTGAACGGCTTAGGGTGTCACTTCTCAATTGATGACTTTGGTACAGGCTTTAGTACCTTCAACTACCTTAAACAATTACCGGCTCAACATGTAAAAATTGATGGTTCATTTGTTCGCGACATGCTGAACGACCCAATCGATTTAGCGCTGGTAAAAGCAATTAATGATATTAGCCGCTCCCTTGATAAACGCTCTGTTGCTGAATATGTTGAAAATCAAGAGATATTTTTAGCGCTAAAAGATATCGGCGTAGATTATGGGCAAGGTTACTTCATTGCTCGCCCGATGCCTGTTGAAAAAATAACGGCTGAACTAAAAAAAATATCTGAAAATAATCTGTTTAACTAACAATTATCTAGCCTATTTAGTGCAAAGCTTGATACATCTTTAAACATTTTTTCTAAGTAATTTTGCTTCCATACTGACAATACTCATCTATACTTAAATCCACAGCAAGGTTAAATATCGTGTTTTTATGGTGATTATCTATAATAAACATGACATTACTTATTATATTAAACATACTAAGCATAACTTAACATCGTTAAGTCCATGTATTGGCGGTATAATGGAGAAAAGTGATGACACAACTAATCGTTTTGTTGCTGATTGTAAATCTAGGGATAGCGTATCAATGTTACCGTAATGCGAGCTTAAAAGGGTATCCGGTAAAAACCTTTACAGGGTTAGGTTTAGTACCTTACTTTAACTTAGTCGTGTGGGTTTACTTGTTGTTTTTACCCGACTTAAAACCATTTTCAATGAATGAAAAGCAGCCACTTTAGGCTGCTTTTTTAGTTGGGAGAATTTAAAAACTATAACTTGATGCTTTTTCGAGTAATTGCGCGGCTTTTATATCGCCAACCACACACTTTTTAATGTCAGACTTTTTAAACACTTTTACTTGTTCAGTTTTACCTTCGCTAACACCACGGATGATAAAGCTCACATGTTCATCGTTAGGTAAACTTCTTAAACCGCTACCATAATCACATAGAGTAAGAGATAAGCTTTTATCTACTTGCTGTGCTAGGGCTGCTAGCTGTTGCTTTTGCTCTTTTACGCGGGCTTGTTTTTTCTCAGCTAACTCTTTGCGCATTTGCTGCTGCTTTTGTGATAACTTTAGCTGTTGCTTTTCAAGCTCTTTAATCGATGCTTGTAATGCTTGTTTACGTTTTTCGAGCTCTTGCTCTTTGGCATCTTTATCGTGACGACGATCAAATTCAAGGTCGCGCTTTTCACGTTCAAGATCACGAATTTCACGGCTGACATCGCGCTCTTGCTCAGCCACTTCACGTACTCGCTCTGCACTTTCGCGCATCACTTCCATAGCTTGTTGGTAGGCTTCTTGCGTTTTCACTACCACCGCATCGCTGATCACTTGCACATGCTCGCCTAGTACATCTATTTCAGTGAGTTCTTCAAAATCAATATCAGGCATTGGTGGCAACGGCGCATCGGGCACAGAGGCAAACACTGTAGACCAGCGTGAACTGCCTCGTACATCAAAACTAAACACCACGCCTTGATGCTGCAAATAACTCGAAGAGACATTCCTTACCTTGTTATCAGTGTCTTGTTTTAACGCCGCTGAGAGAATCTTTTCCATAATCCCGACTTCACGCTGAATTTTATCCAATTCATCATTTGCTTGTGCTTGCACACTTACTGCTGCGCAAAGCAATAATGCTGCCGTAGTTGATTTGTATTTTGACATCTTAATACTCCAAATTGTTTGCAACGGTTGGCAATGGTCCGCCTTCCACTTGCTCTGCTAAATCATTTAACTGCATACGTAAGTACGCTTGGTCTTGGGCACGCTGTGTTTTGATATAAGCCAGCACGCTGGCAATATCTTCTTGGCGCTCTACTCGCCCGGTTTTAATCGCTTCTTTGGTCAGTTGGTACATCTGTTGTTGCTGCACTTCGTTTTGCGCAGTAATGATATTTTGTAACTGATCAATTTGCTTTTGTTGTGACTCTAATAAATTGGTTTGCTTGGCCACTTGCTCAAGTAACTGCTGATTTCCTTGCTGTGGATTACTAACAAAAACCCATGCGCAAAATACTATTGACGCAGCCACTGCCCACATTCCAGCACCAAAAAACAGACTTTGTTTTTGCACTTTGGGCATCGTAGACTCTCGATCCCAATTTGGTACGGGTACCGTTTCATAATGTTGACTTTGTTGTTGCCACTGTATTGCATTGTTCATCATTGATGCATACTCAGCATTGGCTTGTAGCAACGCAATTTGCTCTTCAGTGAGGCTTTCGCCTTCTAACCATGCGGTAAATAATGAATCTAAATTAGCCATCTACGGCCTCCAAATGCACTTTTAACTTGCCTAGAGCACTGTATAGTCTTGATTTAGCTGTATTGGTTGAAATACCCAATTGCTCAGCTATTTCTTCAAATGTACAGTGCTGAAAAAACTTTAACTCCACCACCAAGCGTTGCTCCCAGGGTAAATTGTTCATCATTGCTTTGAGTTCATGATGCTGCTCAGATTGCAGTTGATTGGTTTCTAACTCACTATGCTCGCAGCTTTCTTCTGGTATATCGTCTAAACCTTGATGCAGCTTACGGCGGCGGTAATATTCAACACTACGCCTATGCACAATTTGATAGAGCCAAGTATTGAAACTCGATTCACCACGAAAGCTCGGTAAGCTTTTATAAACAGAAATAAACACTTCTTGCATTAAATCCATTGCATCATCAGGGTGACTTAACATCCTTAGGCAATAGTTATATACCTGTGTTTCGTGCTGCTTGACTAATTTCAACCACGCCCGTTTATTACCCTGTTGCGCTTTAGCAATTAGTGTTTCAAGTGATTGAAAAAACAAACTAGCCTCGTCATCTGATCTGCCTTTAATGGTTTTGTTATTATGTTAGTCGAGGGAAGGAAAAAAATAGTTTGCTTAAATAATAAAAAACCCCAAATATTTTTTATTTGGGGTTTTTTGTTCATTGACCGTCTAAGCTACACTGCTTATTAAGAAACAGCTCTAGCTGCTGGCTAAATAGCCTAAAGTCTCTGATCCGGCCCGTGGTTTTACGCCACACGATACCAATATCTCGATATGCATCATTTTGCGATGGTGTTGCGACCATCTCTTTTTTATCTAAAATGCCTGCATTGATAGCCATTTGTGGTAAAAAAGTAACACCAAGCTGGTGTTCAACCATACTTAATAGCGTATGTAAGCTTGCCGCTTCAAATGGGTTAATACAACTTGAGCGATTCAAGTGGCAAGCACTTAGTGCATGGCCAGTCATGCAATGCTCACGTTCTAGTAAGAACACACTCGCATCCGGTAAAAGATTAAAATCTTCCACACCATCTGCTGGAGTATAATCTTTATGATGCACTAGGCTGAAGTGGTCTTTAGCAAGTACTTGTGTATGAAACTTTTCAGTGTCATACGGTAAAGCCAGCAATGCCATATCAATTTGCCCATGTTCAAGTTTGTCGAGCAGTTTTTCACTGGTGTCTTCAACGAGCACTAGCTCTAACTCGGTAAAGGTCTGTTTGCAGAAATGATATAAAGGTGCAGCAATAAAGCTGGCAATCGTCGGGATCACACCAAGCGTGAGAGTGCCACTTAATGGCGTTAAAAAGCTCTTTGTCAGCTCTTTAAGGCTAAGGGTGTCGTCAATAATCTTACGTGCTTTTTCGACAACCTCTTCACCAATTGCGGTAAACATTAAACTGCGGTTTTCGCGCTCTATAAGCTGGCAACCTAAGGTTTCTTCTAAGTTTTGAATTGCACTACTTAAGGTTGATTGACCAATAAAACAGGCGCTTGCTGCGCGGCCAAAGTGTTGATGTTGGTGGACTGCTAATAAATACTGTAGTTGTTTAATACTTGGTAAGTTATTCATTCTCTACCTGCAAATAAAAAGACCCCAATACCTAAGGCATTGAGATCTTTTCAAGCTAAAAGTCTTTTAGTACTTTTTATACCCCGAAGGCAGTTCTCAGTACATAGAAAATAACAATAGCAAGGGCTGCGCCAACTGGCAATGTAATTACCCAAGAAACTACAATGTTTCTTACAACACCCATGTTAAGAGCCGCAATACCGCGTGCCATACCAACACCTAGTACCGCACCTACAAGTGTTTGTGTAGTAGAAATTGGTAAACCAGTACCTGATGCGATAACAACTGTAGAAGCAGCAGCAAGCTCGGCAGCAAAACCACGGCTTGGTGTTAAGTGCGTGATGCCTTCACCGATGGTCTTAATTACCTTCTTACCTAAGATAGCAAGACCAGCAACAATACCTAAACCACCTAGTGGTAAAATCCACCATGCGATAGCCGCTTTCTTAGCGATTTCACCGTTGTGCTCAACAATGTTTACAACAGCAGCTAATGGACCAATCGCGTTAGCAACGTCGTTTGAACCGTGTGCGAATGCCATACAACATGCTGTTAGTACCATAAGTACTGCGAACACTTTCTCAACGTTGTTGAACTGCATTTTCTTATCAGCTTTAGGATCGATTTTAAGGCGAGCAATCGCAATCTTACCGATGATAGCAACTACAACAGCAATCGCGATAGAAAGCGCATAACCTTCAACAGCACCTAAGTTAATACCGATATGCTTCAAGCCTTTCTTGATTGTTACAAGTGACATGATGAAGCCCGCTAGACCCATATAGATAGGCACGTAACGCTTAGCATTTTTAAGTGGTGCATCAGTGTCAAAAATTAGCTTTTGCGCACTCATGAAAATCAAATAAGCAATAAAACCAGAGATAGCAGGGGTAACAATCCAGCTACCTACGATACCCATTACCTTGTTCCATTGGATTGCTTCACTACCTACTGCAACCAATGCGAAACCAATGATGGCACCAATGATTGAGTGAGTCGTAGATACTGGCCAGCCTAAGAAAGAGGCAATTAATAACCAGCTACCTGCAGCGAATAACGCGGCAATCATACCGAGTATCATTAACTCAGGTATGTCCATAAATGGCGTAGCATCGATAATCCCTTTACGGATTGTAGATGTAACCTCACCACCGGCAAGGTATGCGCCAGCGAATTCAAACACCATCGCGATGATGATTGCTTGTTTAATTGTAAGTGCTTTTGAGCCTACTGATGTACCCATGGCATTGGCAACGTCATTTGCACCAATACCATAAGCCATAAAGAAACCGACTGCGGCGGCAGTTAAAACCAATAACGTGCCGTAATTTGCAATGATATCCATTGTGTGAACCTTTAATTTTTTTCGTGTTTGAACTGATTTTTAATTAACGAGCTAACATCAGCTCAAGACGAGAACCTACGCGCTCTGCAATATCTGCAAGCTCGCCCACCCACTCAATGATCTTGTATAAGAACATCACGTCGACTGGGTTAAGTTCATTTTCGATGGCGCGCAATTGACGGCGAATTTTGATCTGCATGTCATCCGTGTCTTGTTCAATAGCGTCCAATTCAACGAGCATTTTTTCAACTAAAGTCACTTCGCGACCTTTGAAGCCCGTTTCAAGCAGCTCATCTAGCTCATTGATTGCTTTTGACGCTTGTTTAGTCGCATCAACACAACGAGTTACATAAGCAAGGAAATCTGTTTGGATTTCGGTAGGTATGATCATCTCACGACCAACTACACGACCTGCGATATCTTTTGCTTTGTTAGCAATTTTGTCTTGTTGAGTAACAAGCTCTAGCAAATCGGTACGCTCAACTGGCATAAATAAGCCACGAGGTAGTTGAAGGCGGATGTTACGTTTCATTTCATCAGCTTCACGCTCTAAATTACGAATGTTTAAACGGATTTCTTCCGCTTCTTGCCATTCTTCTTTAAACACGTGATTAAAGAAAGGGATCAATGCTTTACTTGCTTGATGTACTTTCTTAATGTGATCTTCCATAGGCTTAATAGGTGATTTAGCAAAAACCCCTAAAAATGCATTTGTAGGCATAACTGACCCTTTATAAATTAGTATGCTTTGGCAGCTGCGAATTTTACAGCATTGTGTTCGATTGTGAACGCTTTTTCTGCCTTACATCAGCAATAAAACACAAAGCGGCCCTAGGGCCGCTCGATTTAATAATGAAAAGTAGCGGCTTAATTACAGCGACTTTTCTATATCTGCTTGAGATGTATGACGAATATCTTTACCGTTAACAAAATAGATGATGTATTCAGCAATATTCTGGCAACGGTCGCCAATACGCTCTAATGAACGTACTGACCACACTAAATCCATAATTTTCGGGATTGAGCGTGGATCTTCCATCATATATGTCATGATTTGACGAGTAATTGCTTCGTATTCACGGTCAACTTTGGCGTCTTCTTTATGTACTTCAAACGCACATTGCACATCCATACGTGCAAATGCATCGAGTACATCATGAAGCATTTTCGATACTTGGCGACCCATGTTTTCAATGTTTACCAGTAAGTCTTGCTGATCTTTAGTGAATGAGTCTAGTGCGACTTTAGCAATACGCTCAGCTTCATCGCCAATACGCTCTAAGTCGGCAATTGTTTTTGCAATGGCAATGACAAGACGTAAGTCACTCGCTGCCGGCTGACGACGAGCAATAATGCGTGTACATTCTTCGTCGATGTTCACTTCCATTGCATTTACTTTATAGTCGTTTTCACGAACTTTCTGTGCAAGATCGGCATCACCATTGCTAACAGCATCCAGTGCACTGTTTAGTTGTTGTTCAACTAAACCACCCATGTTTAATACATGGTTACGCACATTTTCAAGCTCTTCATTAAAGCGGCCCGAAATGTGTTTATTGATATTATGTTCCATTGTCTACCTCTATAAATTTCGTTTACGGTACCAAGTAACTTTATTAACTAACCGTAACGGCCTGTAATGTAGTCTTCTGTTTTCTTCTTGCTTGGTGTTGTAAATAACGTATTGGTATCTGAATACTCAATCAACTCACCCATGTACATAAACGCAGTTTGGTCTGATACACGAGCAGCCTGTTGCATGTTGTGAGTAACGATTACCACGGTAAACTTATTCTTTAAGTCGTTAATTAGCTCTTCGATAACTAAAGTAGAAATTGGATCTAGTGCCGATGTAGGCTCATCCAGAAGTAGTACTTCAGGCTCGATAGCAATTGAGCGAGCAATTACAAGACGCTGTTGCTGACCACCCGATAGGCCAAATGCACTATCGTGTAAACGGTCTTTAACTTCATCCCATAACGCCGCGCCACGTAAAGATTGTTCAACCACTTCGTCTAGTTTACGCTTTTCTTTAATACCTTGTAAGCGTAGGCCATAAACGACATTTTCGTAGATTGATTTTGGAAATGGATTAGGACGTTGGAATACCATCCCGACATTTCTTCGTAGTGCAGCAACATCTACATTCTTATCATAGATATTGTGACCATGTAGTAAGATCTCACCATCAATACGACAGCTATCAACAAGGTCGTTCATACGGTTGATACAACGTAAAAGTGTTGATTTACCACAACCCGATGGACCGATAAATGCTGTTACCTGACCTTTCGGGATGTTCATATTTACGCCGCTAAGCGCTTGTTTATCACCGTAGTATAGATCTAAGTTTTTAATCTCTAACGCTGTTTGCTCTGCAGTTAGGTTATCTAAATCTAGCTTTGCCGCGCTTTTCGCTTGGTTTACTTGTGGTGCAACTGTAATCATCTCTGTCTACCTATAAAAATTCTGTATTAATGCTCAAGAGCTCTAAACTTTTCGCGTAAGTGGTTACGAATACCAATCGCGGTGATATTCAGGGCGATAATTACTGATACCAGTAAGAATGCCGTGGCATATACCAGCGGACGAGCCGCTTCTACGTTAGGGCTTTGGAAACCAACATCGTAAATATGGAAACCTAAGTGCATAAATTTTCTATCTAAATGTATGTATGGGAAGTTACCGTCAAGAGGCAGTGTTGGTGCCATCTTAACAACACCAACAAGCATGAGTGGTGCTACTTCACCGGCTGCACGTGCAACCGCTAGGATTAAACCTGTCATAATCGCAGGGCTTGCCATCGGAATGATGATGCGCCATAGCGTTTCTGCTTTTGTTGCGCCAAGTGCTAATGAACCATGACGAACCGTACTTGGTATACGTGATAAACCTTCTTCTGTCGAAACAATAACAACAGGCAGCGTTAAAATTGCGAGCGTTAATGCAGACCAAATCACACCTGGCGTACCAAATACTGGGCTTGGCGACGACTCAGGGTAGAATAATTGGTCAATGCTGCCACCGAGCATGTATACAAAGAAACCTAGACCAAATACACCGTATACAATCGAAGGTACACCCGCAAGGTTGATTACCGCGATACGGATCATCTTAGTCACGGCATTTTTTGCTGCGTATTCATGCAAGTAAATCGCTGCAACCACACCAAATGGCGTCACAATCACTGCCATTAGTAATACCATGAATACAGTACCGAAAATTGCCGGGAATACACCACCTTCAGTGTTTGCTTCACGTGGGTCATCCGCTACAAACTTACCAAGTTGTACAAAATAGTGACCAAGCTTAGCAAAGAAGCCCATGTCATTAGGGAACCACACATCAAGAACTTGATACAGAGGTAAAGTAACCACTTCACCGCGCATGTCTCTCACAGTTACTTGGTCACGCTTTGCTTCTTTACGAAGTGCAAATAACTGCTTTTCTAACACTGTGTATTCAGCACGTAACTCAGCACGAGTTTGTGCAAGCTCAGCAACACGCTCATCGGTTAGTTCGTTATCAAGCTGGTATGCTTTTTCTTTTAAGCGTAAACGCTCAAGTTCATAGTTAATATGACCAATATCACCATTTTGTAAGTCTAACGCTTGGTCATTTAGGTCAACAGCACGCTCTACAAGATCATAAAGCACATCGATTTTGTTACCTGTGATAACTTCACCGTCTTTAATAACCTGCTCAACATAACCGTAAAAGTTACCGTTTTTGCTACGTTCGAATACTGCAAGCTCTGCTGGCGCAGTACGCGATGTAATGTCTGTCTCTAGTACCCAGCGGAAATCGAGATCAACATACTCACGGTTACCGGTTTTGATCAGTAAGCGCTCTAGCTGCTCTTTGTCGTAATGAGATAAATCAACGCCCGTCGCCTCAATACGTGATTTTGCAACTAGTTCACGGTCATAAATTTCACCGATCACTGTTTGTTTTGCAACAGAGCCTTGCAGCTCAAATTGCACTACTTCTGATGGCCAGAAAAAGCTTAAACCTTTCCAAGCAATCATGGCTAGTAAGCCAAGAACCGAGATTAAACTGATGCTTACCGCACCGCCGGTCATCCAAATCCAAGGAGAACCAGACTTAAACCACTGCTTTACCATGTCGTGTCTCTCCACCTACATTGAACTGTATTTTTCACGCAGTTGCTGACGAACAAACTCAGCCACTGTGTTGAAAACGAATGTGAATATGAATAATACAAATGCTGCTAAGAATAGGATGCGATAATGCGAGCTACCTACCTCAGACTCTGGCATTTCTACCGCGATATTCGCTGCAAGTGTTCTCATACCCTGGAAGATACTCCAGTCCATAATAGGTGTATTACCTGTTGCCATTAGTACAATCATTGTTTCACCGACCGCACGACCTAGGCCCATCATTACTGCTGAGAAGATACCCGGGCTTGCTGTTAGTAGTACTACGCGAACCAATGTTTGCCATTGCGTTGCACCAAGTGCTAATGAACCGTTTGATAAGTGCTTAGGAACACTGAATACCGCATCTTCAGCAATTGAGAAGATAGTTGGGATAACAGCAAAGCCCATCGCAATACCAACAACTAGTGAGTTACGTTGGTCGAATGTCATACCTAATTCATTGGTTAGGTACTGACGCACATTACCGTCAAACATCCAAAGCTCAATTGAGTTACTCATCGCAAACGATAACCAGCCAATAAAGATAACCACTGGGATAAGTAAAATTGAATGCGAACCTTCAGGAATACGGTGACGAATTGACGCCGGTAGTTTGTTCCAGCCGAATGCAGTTAATAAGATACCAATTGGCAGCAACACCAATAATCCGACAATCGCTGGTAAATGTTCTTCAATTAATGGTGCTAACCAAAGACCTGCTAAGAAACCTAAGATTACCGTTGGTAATGCTTCCATAATTTCTACAGTCGGCTTAACCACTTTACGTAATTCACTCGACATAAAGTACGCCGTGTAAATTGCCGCTGAAAGCGCAATGGGGACCGCAAATAACATTGCGTACATTGCAGCTTTAATCGTACCGAATGAAATTGGCACTAACGAGAACTTAGATTCAAAGTCATCACTCGCAGACGTTGACTGCCAGATATAACCCGGCTCTGGATAGCCTTCGTACCACACTTCTTGCCATAATGCAGACCAGGTTACTTCTGGGTGCTCGTTATGGATTTCAATCACTTTTAACGCGTCATCAGCAAGAATCAGTGCCGCATTTGAACGTGGTGAAATAGCAAAGTTTTGAATTGGACCTTCGCTTACTTTACCTTGCCACAGTTTTGCATCACTGGTTGTGTAATAAATACCAAGCTCACCGTTAGCACCCGCTGTGAAGAAGGTACGACGATAGAACTCAGTAAAAATATTTAGTTTCGATTGCTTGCTGGTTTCAAATGCACGAATCTTTTGGAACTCACGGCCATTTTCAGTGTTTACTTCAAACCACTGTGATACTTCGCCATTATCGTTAGCAAGCATCAGTGAGTTGGCACCCGCTAATAGCTGAGTTGAAACTAGGTTCGCGTTTTCTTCGTTAGCTGCAAGCAGTTGGATTTGCTCAACTTCAGAAGGGTAACGGGTATCATATACGTAAATTTGATTTGCTGAACGCACGAATGTACGTGTTGTATCAGGTGAAATTAATAGCTCATCAACACGACCTTCGATATCAAGCTCAGTACGCTCAACAACCCACTCTACTTCGCCGGTGAACATGTTTTCTTCACCCACAAAGCTGCTAAATAAAACGCGCTTGTCAGCGGTTAAAGCAACAACAGCTGTTTTATCTTCGTAGTGGCTAAATGCAAATTTAGTGATTGCCGCACCTTGATCGTCAACCTCAAGCGCCATATCACCCAACGGGTAATCTAAACGCGGTGTTAATTGGCGTTGGTTGTTCGGGAATGTCACTAAGAATTTTGGCGCAACCACAACAACAGAGCCATTCTCTAGGCCGTATGCGTATTGCCCCTGAAACGGTGCAGAGCTTGCAAAGCTGCTTACATCGCTTGGTAATTCTGTATTAAGAGTGGTGATCTTTTTACCAAATTGCTCTTTTTCAACATTGTAAAAGTCCACATTACCTTTTTCACCGAGTAAAAAGGCAACTTCTGTTTGCTCTTCAATGCCAAGTCCAACAACTTCTGACGCATTTTGTAGTTTTACACTATTACGTGTTTCTACTTTTGCTGATTCAAAAATAGGTTGAACAACATAAAGAAGGTAAAAGAATATGAGTAGCAGTGCTACAAGCACCATTACGCCACCCGCGGAAATACCCCACTTGGCAAACCTGTCTTTAAATAGACGGCTTCTATCCGTATGAAAGGTAGGTTTATTCGGATTGGAAGTCATCAAAACACCCTTAAAACTTAACGTTGCGCGAATTATATTTCACCAAGATGACAGTAATGTTACAAACGTCATAATTCAGTGTAATAAAGCGAGTATTTCAGGGACGTATTTTGAAGTTAAAAAATGACCAAAATAAGTCATTGTGGAGCACTTTTATTACAGTACCACAATCAAGCTAACAAATTGTTATAACTAATTTTTTATAACTACAGTGAAAAAATTGGACAAACATTAAAACAGCATCAATACTCAATGAGACTTATTTTTTCAACAATAAGAATCATTTTTAACCAACGCCTCCTCCCTTTTATTGCATTTTTCTGAGGCTTTTTTATAGAGATTTAAGTATGAAGCAGTTAGTAATTACTATTTTAGGGCCAGACAAACCCGGCCTAGTTGAAGATATTTCTGCCACAATTTTAAACCATCATGGTAACTGGCTGACAAGTAATTTGAGCCACCTTGCAGGTCATTTTGCCGGAATTATCGAAGCCGCAGTACCTGAAGAGCATTTGCAAGAATTACAAGATGCTCTTCACAGCTTACCTTATCTTGAAGTTCGAATTGAACGTGGAACTGATACCTTGCCTGATGTTCCATCTGAGGAAATTAACTTCGTGATTACTGGTAACGACAGACCAGGCATTGTACAAGAGCTAGCCAGCGTTATACGTCACAAAGGGGCGAATATCACTCACCTAAATTCAAAACAACAAAGTGCACCTAACTGGGGCGTGCCAATTTTTAGTGCTGTTGCGACCGTTGCTTTGCCAATAGGCATGAACAAAGACGAAGTGATCAGCGCACTTGAGTCTATTACCACAGATCTAATTGTTGATATTGAGGATGCTTAAACCAAGTACCACTTCTACAACTAAAGTTAGATTAAGCGTGTCACAAAACTGACACGCTTGTCATACTTGTGTCATCTGCATCCTCTATATTCTAACTAGCTATAAACGTTGGAAAACCAGATGAACGCATCACATTCTTCTTCTCAAGCCGTTAATTACTTTGCCAAAGAGCTAAGTTGGCTGTCTTTTAATGAACGCGTGCTGCAAGAAGCCAAAGACAAATCGAACCCGATTATTGAGCGCATGCGCTTTTTAGGTATTTACTCAAACAACATGGATGAGTTTTTTCGTGTTCGTGTTGCCGATGTAAAACGCCGCATATTACTTAATAAAATTCCTGATGCGAACTTTGAAGAAGACGAAATATTACTTCATCAGATCCAAAGTAAAGTGCTCCAGCTTGGTAAAAAGTTTAACCAAATTCATAAAGACATTTTAAATGACTTAAACGAGCATAATATTCATGTTGAACAACCAGAAGAGTTGTCTGAATTTCATTTGAGTTGGCTGAAAAAATTCTTCCACGACAATGTGCTACAACACATATTGCCGATTTTACTCTCTGAAAAGAAAGACTACTCAGATCAAATCAACGACACCATGACCTATTTGTTCGTCGAGATGACCAATCAAAAAAGTCATTATGCCATGATGGAAGTGCCCACTGACCGCGTATCTCGCTTTGTTATTTTGCCACCAGAGAAAACACGCCGTCACAAAACCATCGTGATGCTAGATGACATCATCGCCTACTTTATTCGCGATGTGTTTAGCAGCTTTTTTAGCTTTGATGATATTCAATGCTACGCCATCAAACTCACCCGTGATGCCGAGTACAATTTGGATGATGAGCTAGAAGAAGGCTTGCTCGATAAAATGTCAAAGGGTCTTAAGCAACGTATTTCTGCTGAGCCTGTGCGCCTTGTTTATGACGAGAGCATGCCAGCTGAAATGCTTAAAGTGATGAAAAAGCGTCTTAATATTAGTCAACATGATGCGTTGATCCCCGGCGGTCGTTACCGTAATTTCCGCGATTTTATTGCGTTTCCGAATGTTGGTCGTCAGTATTTAGAAAACAAACCACTGCCTGCATTACAAAGCACGGCTTTTAACAATCACTCAAGTGTGTTTGATGCCATTTCAGAGCAAGATATTTTACTGTATTACCCTTATCACACCTTTAACCATTTACTTGAGTTTGTACGCCAAGCCGCTTTTGACCCTGATGTTACCCAAATTAAGGTCAATATTTATCGCGTTGCGAGTCAATCTCGTCTTATCTCTACACTTATTAATGCAGCAAAAAATGGCAAACATGTCACCGTAATGGTTGAACTGAAAGCGCGCTTTGATGAACAAAACAATATTGAATGGGCAAAAACTCTGAGTAATGCCGGTGTTAAAGTAATCTTTGGTATTCCTGCATTGAAAGTGCACAGCAAGTTATGCGTTATTCATCGTAAAGAAAAGAACAACATCGTGAAGTACGCCCATATAGGCACGGGTAACTTCCATGAGAAAACTGCCAAAATTTATACTGACTTTAGTTTATTTACCAGACATGAAGGTATTAGCGAAGAGTGCGATAGCGTTTTTAGATTCATCGAAAGTAGCTATAAACCATTTCAGTTTGATCACTTGATGATATCACCAGTCAACGCACGACAAACTATTATGTCGCTAATTGATGCTGAAATAACCAATGTAGAGCATGGTAAGGCTGGCAAAATTACGCTAAAAATAAACAACCTTGTTGATAAAGAGCTGGTTGATCACCTCTACTTTGCCGCAAGACGCGGCGTAAAAATTCGCATTATTGTGCGTGGCATGTGTTCGTTAGTGCCCTCTGCCGTTAACGATAATATTCGTATCATCAGTATCGTTGACCGCTTTTTAGAGCACCCTCGGGTGATGGTGTTTCATAATAATGGCGAAGAAAAAGTGTATATTTCATCAGCGGATTGGATGACTCGAAATCTTGATCACCGTGTTGAAGTCGCCACTCCGATTTATGATGAAAAATTAAAACAGCTTATTATTGATATTCTTGAGCTACAGTTTAAAGATAGATCAAAAGCACGCATAATCGATAGCGAACAAAAAAACAGCTATGTGCGCCGTGGAAATCGTAAGAAAATTCGCTCGCAAATTGCCATTTATGACCACCTTAAGAAATGGGAAAGTAACTATAATAATGAATGATTATCCCTCAATTGCTGCCGTTGATTTAGGCTCAAACAGTTTTCATTTAGTGGTGGCAAGAGAGGTCGATGGCTCTTTGCAAATCTTACACAAAGAAAAGCAGCGCGTTTATTTAGCTGATGGTTTAGATGAAAAAAATCACTTAAGCCAAGAAGCTATAGAGCGCGCACTGGCGATTCTTAAGCAGTTTGCTACTACCTTACAGGACTTCCCCCTTGAGAATGTTAAAGTGGCCGCCACTTACACATTGCGCCGTGCGAAAAATATTCATTCGTTCTTAACGCAAGCAAGTAAGGTGTTTCCTTACCCAGTTGAAGTAATATCAGGGCAAGAAGAAGCACGTTTAATTTACCAAGGTGTTGCCCATTATATTCATCACGATGAAAACCGCTTAGTTATTGATATCGGTGGCGGCAGTACTGAACTCATCATTGGTAAACACTTTAAGCACAAGCTACTTGCTAGTCGCAACATGGGCTGTGTTAGCTATACCAAGCAGTTTTTTGCAGATGGACAAATCACTGCTAAGCGCTTTGCTAAAGCAGAAGTTCGCGCAGAACAAGAACTCGAAGTAATTTTTGCTAATTACTTATCGGCTGGCTGGCAATCTGTGGTGGGAACATCTGGCACTATTAAATCTATCCTTGCCATGATCAATGCCAATGATGCAGAGCAAGAGCTAATTACTTTAGAGCGGTTATTAGAACTAAAAACCCAGTTTATTGCATCTAAACAAATACAAGCGCTGCAAATTGAAGGTCTTACGCCTGAGCGGCAAGTGAGTATTTGTGGTGGTTTAGCTATTTTAATTGCGGTATTTAGGCTGTTTAAAATCGAAGCGATGCAGTACAGCGACTTTTCACTGCGTGAAGGCCTGCTTCATGAAATGCAGCAAAAGCTCGCCCATAAGGATATTCGCACAAATACCATCGCGAACCTATCTGAGCGTAATGCCATAGATAAAGAGCATGCTAATCGTGTCTCGACAACTGCAAAGTGGCTGTTTGAACAAGTAAGAGAAACATGGCATCTGACCGACTCAGATTACATAAATTTATTGGATTGGGCTGCGCAGCTGCATGAAATTGGCTTAGGGGTTAATTCATCAGGGATACATAAGCACAGCGCGTATATCGTGGCGAATAGCCAATTACCTGGCTTTACGCAGCAACAACAAACCTTGCTTAGTTGCATGATCCGTTTTTATCGGAAAAAGATCCGCTTAGAAGAGTTTCCGGCACTGCATACCATGCAGCATTATGAAATATTGCAGCTTATTGTGATTTTGCGCTTAGCGGTACTACTGAATCAAAAGCGTATTACCGATCAAGGTTTTAAACTTGAGGTAACAGCCAAGCAAAATAGTATGTTCTTAAAGTTTCACAATAAGTGGCTTAAAGAACATACCTTGCTTTTAGCTGACTTACAGCAAGAGCAAAAATACCTTAAAAAAGTCGGCTTCTTACTCGATTTTCATTAAGCTGATTAATAGATTAATAGATTAATAGATTAATAGATTAATAGATTAATAGATTAATAGATTAATAGATTAATAGATTAATCGATTACATATCCATATGGCGGTTAGAGCTTTGCATCATTTGCTTAAGGCCTTGATGTTCAAGCTCAAGTAAACGTTCGAGCTTTTCTTTACTTTGCTCTGTATCAGCTCGCGATACCAAGTATTCGTATAAGTCGATTACTTTTTGGTGTTGCGTGGTTAAGTAAACCTGAATCGCCTTTTCATCAATTTGCTGATCTGTGCTGATATCGTTAAAAGTAATTAGCTCTGGGTTTTCAGCAAAATACTCATAGCAATAGGTATCAAGCGTGTTTATTTCTGTAATGGCTTTAAAGCCAACGAGATCTTCTGCCAGTTTCTTCTCATATTGCAGATAATAGTCCACCAGCATTTGATTATGCTCGTCCAGTAAGTCTTTAACACTGTGGAAATTGGCTGCCATTTGAGTATGAAATAACACGGTCCAATCATAAACTTGTTGTATTGTTTTAACTTGCATGTGCATTCCTTATTAAAATCAATTTAATATGACTTTGCATAAATCACACCAGCAATAAACAAACCAATTATCAATAAGTTAAAAATAAAATGTGTAACTTGCAGCCAGTAAAAGCGTACAAGTTACACACTGACTGTAAAATTTATAGGTGGCGTTTACGCCATATAAAGTAAAGCGCAGGTAACACAAGTAGTGTTAAAACTATGGCACTGAGCATCCCACCGACCATAGGCGCGGCTATTCTGCTCATCACCTCACTGCCCGTTCCAGTGCCATAAAGCACTGGCAGTAACCCTATGATAATAGTGGCAACTGTCATCATCACTGGTCTAACCCGAAGGCCTGCACCATTGATGATTGCTTGGCGCAGCTCTGTAACCGTGAACTGTGCTGATTGCGCTTTGGTATCTTGATAAGCTTGGTTGAGATAAACCAGCATGATCACGCCAATTTCCACAGCAACCCCAGCCAGGGCAATAAAACCAACCCCAACAGCAACCGAGAAGTTAAAGCCTTCAAGGTACATCAGCCAAATACCGCCTATCATAGCAAGCGGTAAGGTCAGCATGATCATTGCCACCTCAATAAAGCTTCTAAAATTGAGGTATAACAGCACCACTATAATTGCCAAGGTGAGTGGCAATACATAACTGAGTTTAGCTTTTGCGCGCTCCATGTATTCATATTGCCCCGCCCACGTAATTGAGTAACCAGCAGGTAGCTCGAGTTGCTCATGCAGCGCTTGTTGCGCACGCTCAACATAACTGCCGATATCACTGCCTTCAATGTCGATTAAGCTCCAGCCATTAATGCGGGCATTTTCACTTTTAATACCCGGCGGGCCATCTTCGATAAAGACATGAGCTACATCGGCCAATGCGATACGCTGTCCGTTTGGTGTCACTATCGGTAACAACTTAAGCTCTTCTGGCGAGTCGCGATAATCTTGCGGGTAGCGCAAGTTAACTGGGTAACGCTCTTGCCCTTCAACCGTTTCTGTCACATTCATACCACCGATAGCGGTGGCAACTACCTGTTGTACATCAGCAATGTTCAAACCATAGCGCGCTGCTTTTTCACGGTTGATATCAACTTTGATGTAGCGACCACCGGCAACACGCTCTGAGTAAACCGACGCTGTGCCCGGTAAATCTTTTAGGATGACTTCAATTTGCTCACCGATTTTTTGAATTTCACTTAGCTTTGGACCTGCAACTTTGATCCCCACTGGCGTTTTAATACCAGTGGCAAGCATGTCAATTCGTGTTTTGATTGGCATAACCCACGCATTGGTAAGCCCTGGGAACTTAACCAGATTATCGAGTTCTTTCTTCAGTTTCTCGGTTGTCATGCCCTCGCGCCACTGTGACTTTGGCTTTAACTGAATAAAGGTTTCGATCATGGTAAGCGGCGCAGGATCTGTGGCAGTGTCTGCGCGACCTACCTTACCAAACACCGACTCGACCTCTGGCACACTGGCAATTAACTTATCGGTCTGTTGTAAGATTTCACGGGCCTTACCAATGGAAATACCTGGATAAGTCGTTGGCATGTACATTAAGTCGCCCTCATCAAGGGGAGGAATAAACTCACTGCCAATTTTATTAACCGGATAAAAGCCGATAGCAGCCAACACCAAGGCCAGTACCAATGTTGTTTTCGGCGCTTTTAACACCGCACTTAATAAAGGTTTATAGGCTGCCACCAATAAGCGGTTTACAGGGTTTTTCTGCTCAGAAATAACCCTACCGCGAATAAAGTAGCCCATTAATACCGGCACCAGTGTAATCGCTAAACCAGCCGAAGCTGCCATCGCATAGGTTTTTGTATAAGCCAGTGGCGAGAACATTCGCCCTTCTTGTGCTTCAAGAATAAACACAGGCATAAAGCTAACAGTGATAATCAATAAACTAAAGAATAACGCGGGCCCGACTTCTGCGGCTGAGTCCATCACCACTTGCCAGCGGTTCTCATCGGTCAGTGGGGTTTTCTCCATATGCTTATGCATATTTTCTATCATCACGATAGCACCATCTGTCATTGCACCAATAGCAATCGCTATCCCGCCAAGCGACATGATATTGGCGTTTATACCTTGCCAATACATAACCACAAAAGCCGTTAAAATACCCATTGGCAACGTGATAATGGCTACAATCGATGAGCGTATATGGAATAAAAACACCACACACACTAAGGCCACCACGATTAATTCTTCAATTAACTTTGAGCTTAAGTTATCAAGTGCTTGGGTAATTAGGTTTGAGCGGTCGTACACAGGGATGATTTCAACTCCCTCAGGCAGGCCTTTTTTGAGCGACTCTAGCTTTTCCTTTACTAACTTGATGGTTGCTTCGGCGTTTTCTCCAAAACGCATCACCACTACACCACCAGTTACTTCGCCCTCACCGTTTAGTTCGGCAATACCACGGCGCATTTGCGGCCCAAGTTTTATATCAGCCACATCACGTAATTGCAGTGGCGTGCCATTGGCATTAGTACCCAGCGGAATGGCCTCTAAATCGGCAACACTTTTGATGTAGCCTGTGCTCGATACCATGTATTCGGCTTCTGCCATTTCGACCACAGAAGCACCACGCTCTTGGTTACCTTGCTTAATTGCTGTTTGAATTAAACTTAGCGGAATACCATAAGCACGCAATTTATCGGGGTCGACATTCACCTGATACTGCTTAACCATACCGCCAACAGACGCTACTTCTGATACGCCCGGCACCGTTTGCAGCTCAAACTTTAAAAACCAATCTTGCAGGCTTCGTAGCTGGCTAATATCATGCTTACCGGTTTTATCCACCAGCGCATACAAGTAAATCCAGCCTACCCCTGTTGCATCAGGGCCAAGTTCAGGCCTCGCTGAATCCGGTAAGCGAGCACTTACTTGACTCAAATATTCTTGCACCCGACTACGGGCCCAGTAAAGGTCGGTGTCTTCATTAAAAATAACGTATACATAAGAGTCACCAAAAAACGAAAAGCCCCTTACCGTTTCAGCACCCGGCACCGACAACATGGCTGTGGTGATAGGAAACGTTACTTGGTCTTGCACCACTTGTGGCGCTTGTCCTGGATAAGACGTTTTTACAATAACCTGTATATCAGATAAGTCAGGCAAGGCATCAACTGGGGTATTCTTTAAAGAAAAAATCCCAAAGCCTGCCAACATTAAAGACAGCAGTAATACAAAGAAGCGATTACCGACTGACCAACGGATCACGGCAGCTATCATTGCATTTCTCCTTGCATAGGGTGGCTCATGGTCATGATGTCAAAAATCACAAACTCACCGTCCACCAATTTAAAGGTAAAATGCACTTCATCATCGCTTTGTAAACTAGACATATCGATGCGCGGCGAAAAGTGAAACTCCATAGTTGCAGCCCCGCGCCCCCACTTAGGGATGGCTTCGCGACTAATCACGGCAGTACGGGCTTCGCGATCAATGCTGTTGATCACGCCATTTACCATTGCGCTCTCGCTATCCGGTTCTTGCATACGCATAAAGTCAGAACTCTTACTTGATTCGGAATCTATTAAGAACTGCGCTGAAACCACTACGTTATCGTCTTTCAGTAAGCCTGATAAAATTTCGACATCATGATTATCACTACGGCCTAGCGTCACTGCGACTGACTTAAAGCGCCCTTCACCTAAATCAATCACGACACGGTCTTGGCTACCTGTGCGGATCACCGCTTCTTTGGCTATCACTAATTGCGGCTCAGTTGGCTTAGTAGTAATGCTCACTTCAGCAAACATATTCGGTTTTAATAAGCCATCTTGGTTAGCAAAGCGTAAACGCACGCGCAGGGTACGGTTTTTCTCATCAAGGGTTGGATAAATATAATCGACCTTGCCTTGCCAGCGTTTGCCCGGTAAGTAGTCTAAGCTCATCGTCACTGGCAAGCCTTTATGAATAAGCCCTGCTTGGCGCTCAAAAACTTCAGCCTCAACCCATACTTCTTCTAGGTGAGCAATACTCATCATGGTTGTGCCTGGTTTCACAAAGAAACCTTCGCGGATATTTAGCTCATCCAATACGCCACTTTGCTTGGCATAAAAGGTAATGTTCTGTCTGACCTTTTGGCTTTGCTCTAATCGCACAATAAAATCGTCAGAAACATTCAGTGAGGCTAAGCGTGCTTTTGCCGCACGTATAAGCACCGCATTGTTACGTTTTAGGGCAAGCAGTAGCTCTTCTTGCGCATTCACTAGCTGTGGAGAATACAAGGTATAAAGTGGCTCGCCTTGCTTAACTTGGTCACCTGCGGCTTTTACATATAAGGTTTCTATCCAACCTTCGACACGAGGGTGAATATGCACGAGTTGGTCTTGGTCGTATTGCACATAACCAACCGTATCAACCGTCGTTTGTAATGATTTAAACCTTACGGGCGCTGTTCTTACTCCTAAGTTATTAACGACCGCCGGTGAAACTCTCACAGTTCCTGGGCTGTCTTCAGCGCTACTTTGCTCCTCATAAACGGGCACTAATTCCATACCCATTGGTGATAAACCCGGTTCATCACGGCGGTAATTACTGTCCATGGGCGCCACCCAATATAGCGGCTTTTTCTCAGCGCTTGGCATTTGTGCATGCTCTGGCTCAGCCAATTTATTTACAGCCGTTGCCAATGCTGCACCCACCGCCAAAGCGATAACTAATTTCACTGTGTTATTCATTGCTAGCTCCTTGGCTTTGTGCTGCATTTATTTGGTTATCTTTTGCTGCTGCGTAATAATTAAGGCGAGCGAGGGTTATTTGTTTATCAATTTCGATATTCAACGCATCAATTTTTGCGTTAAGTTCGCTAATGCGAGCACGCATCACTTCTGAAAAGTCACCATCATCATTGGTGTAAGCATTTAACGTCGCCTCCGCTTGCTCTGCCATTTGCGGTAATAGCTGCTGTTGATACAGTGCTTTGCGCTGAGCAAGTCGGCTTAGTTGGCTAAGCTCTTTAAAATACTGACCTTGCAGTTTCTGTAGAGTAATAAGCTTGTTGGTTTTTACCGCCTCGGCATTAGCTATTGCGGCATTAACTTGTTGATCTTGAAGGTTATCAGTAAACAGCGGTAAATCAATACTCACCCCTATAGAGAATAAGTCAGCGCGAGAGTCACCCATCGGGGTATCATCACGATAGCCATAGCCTAGGTTCATACCAAATTGCGGCTTATACGCCTCTTTAGCCACTTGCACTTGGGTGTTTTTGGCACGCATAGCATGATCAATAGCGATAATTGCCGGGTGGCTCATCAGCACTTCAGTCACCCCCGATGATGCAAGCTCTTGATAAGGCATTACTGCGGCCACCTTGGTGTTTTCATCGCTCACTGCACCGTTTAGCATTTCAATAGGTAGCCATTGTGCTAGTCGCTTTTTGGCACTATCAAACTGTTGCTCTAACATCACCAGCTTATCTTCAAGCCGAGTCAGCTCTAGCTGGGCGCGAATAATATCCTGCTGGCGAGTTGCGCCAAGTGTATTGGCATAGCTTGCTTCTGTAATATCAATAAGTTGATTAAATAAGGCTTTATCTTGGTTGATCAGTTGAATGCTTTTTTGTGCGCGATAGGCATTTAGCCATGCTTCGCTAACAATAGCTTTAACCTGTGCTTGGCGGTCTGCTCTAAGCCAAGGGTATTGCTCAGCCGATTGTTTTAAAGCTTGTTGCTGTAAGGCAAGACTATCACCTCGGCTAAATTGTTGTGACAAGCCCACTTTGAATTGCGTCATACCCTCTTGATCAAAGGCAAAGCCATCGGTTGGTAAGTTCATAAGTCCAACGGTTAACACTGGATCTGGCAAGGTACCTGCCGCAATGCTTTGCGCTTCTATCGCCTGCTGCTGGTATTTATTTGCCTGTAACCAAGGCTCGTGAGTCAATGCATAATCAATCACCTGATTGAGTGCCAACGGCTCTGCTTTCACTAAACTTGAGGTTATCAATACTGCGCCTAGAGAAAGCGCCTTAATCAATTTGCTGTGAATCATCACATGCTCCAAAAATCTTAAAAATGGTTAAAAACAATAGATTTTGGGTGCAGAATGAGGTGTATTTCAGCGTTTTACTGAATTTTAGACAGACCTATCCTGCTTAAGCAGTAATAGGTGGACGATATAAAGAACTGACGTGAAAACTAAGCTGGCTGGCGCCTAACATGGTGACTTTTTCTGATTGCTTTATTGATTTAACAACTAAATCATTTAACGGCAGGAGTGAGTGAGCTGTACAGGCATTGAACGGACACGCACAATCGCTGTTATCCAATACGTCTTCATGGCAACAATCCATATCACTCATGTCGCTGTCAGCATTCATATTAGCATGATGATCCATTTGCATGCTGGCATGTGGCATATCACATACCATAGCAACAGACGCAACTGACTGACCCACAAAAGTGAGCAGCATCATAGCTATCAATAAGTAGCTTGAAAGTCGCGTCATCATCATACCTTAAAAATTAAGTGCCCAAATTGTAGCCCGAAATTTACGAACTCGACAAGGGTTTATCTATTTTTATGCTACTGCTGGCAGCAATAGCAAACAAGCAATAACCTGTAAAATACCAAAATCCATCACCCAATTCAGCATGCATTTTTATCAACTCGCCCATTTGCCCATCGGCATTACCTGCTAAATAAGACACGATCAATGCAATCACAAACACATCGACCATGCTCCATTTACTTAGGCCTTGTATGAGTTGACCGAGCAAATACTTAAACCTATTCACTGGTAAGAAACAATAAAGCAATTGCATCAGGAGTTTTAAGGTGGGAATGACAATCGAGAACACTGCTACAAGCGCGGCAACAAGGTAGTTTTTGTTATTAGCAAGCTCATTCACGGTGCCCCAAATGCTGCGTGTTTTTTTGTAGGCATCGATTTCTCCTTCAAGCTTATCAAGCCCCAGCATGCTTGATGCCATCATTAACACGCTACGGGTATTGCGATCGCCTTCATCGGCAATCATTTCAATACCTGTTTTGGCAAGCTTAGATTTATCAATTTTTCCTTCAAGGGTGAGCACTGGCTGGGTTACACCGGGAATAAGTAACACTAAGGCAATTAAAATAGCCAGTATAGGAAAAACAACACGCATTAGTTACAAACCTTTTTAATACTCAGAGTCTGCATCATAACGAACTCTGCGCTCCTAGTCTGTAACCGATGATAAGCTTGCGAATACTTCATCTGCGTATGCGCGGGCATCATACATAGCTTGAAAAACCACATCCATTTTTGAGGCTGGGCGGATCATCTTGAGTAGTTCAAGGGCTGTGTGCCACTGCTCTTCTTCCATTGCTTTAGCAAGTTGTAAGCTCGCCCCTTGCATGCCATTAAAGTTTAACAGTGCACTCGAAAGCTCACTACCCAATGAAAACTCTTTGGCAATGATATTAAGCTCCATATCTAAAATAGCGTCTAAAACAGAGAGTAAGCCGACTAAATAGCCTTGTTCAGCTAGGTCTTTACCGCCGGGTTCAAGCATCAAAGCAATAAATTTAGCTCTTGTTAAACCAAGTTTAGTTAGCTCTTGCGGTTTGTCATTGCCTAATTCGCTTAGCGCTAATACCCGCACAAATTGTCTAATCGCATCTTCACCAAGGTAAATAACCGCTTGTGAAATCGAACGAATTGTTTGCCGGCTATTACTTATACGCGCATTAACTAATTTTAAAATGCGTGCAGTAAGGCCAATATCTTTAGCAACACGTTGTTGAATTGCATCAAAATTTAAATCTGTTTGCGCAGTACAGTTAAGTAATTCAAGCACAGCAATTTTTGATGGTTCAACATTACCAAAACTCAAAAGCTCCGGCTTAGCAAAAAAGTAGCCCTGAAACAGGTCGCAACCTGCTGCTTTTAGTTGTTGAAAGTCTTCATAATTTTCAATGCGTTCCACTATGATAGTGGTTTCTGGGAAGCTGCGTTTAAGCTTTTTGATCATCATGTTGGTTTTGATAATCGGCTGCGTAACTTCAAGCTTAATAAAATCCATCAAAGGCAAAATATCTTGCCATTTCTCTGTGCCATCATAATCATCAAGCGCGAACAAATAGCCTTCTTGTTTTAATTGTTTAACGCGGTTCACTACTTTTGGAATGCTAGTAGCCCGCTCCACTATTTCGATAACCGCACTGCGTGGCTGCAACAGCTTAGGAAAGTCATCCAAAATAGCGTCAGTCGATAGATTGATAAACGCAGGTTGAAAACCTGTTAGCTTCTCGAGTCCCATCAACATTAACGCGTTAAAAAACAGCCGCCCCGTTGCTTGGCCATCACTCGTTCCTACCGGAAAGACATTATCGCTCGATTCTCTATACAATAATTCGTAAGCATATAAACTTCTATCAGCATTAAATATTGGCTGCCGGGCTATATACTGAGTCATGCTCTGACTTTTATTACCTTCCATACTTAATTCTGACATTCAACTTCTCACTTAAATGTGGCTAACTCCACATTACTATTGTTATAAGTATAGTGAAAGATGTTTGCCTTGCTAAAAAACAAAAACCCAACCAAACTAGGTACATGAAAACGAATTCAATCAGACCATTGCGCTTCTCTAACTCGATTTTCTTACTGTTACTTTTTCTTACTCAAGCAGTTTTGGCTGAGCAGCAGCCTGTACTGAAATATAATGTAACCGGCTCTGGGAACTACTATCCTTATTATATTGATGACAAAAGCAATCCAGGGATCCTCCCCGAACTGATCAAGCAAGTTATGCAGCTTGCTGATGTTCAAGTAAAGCATGTCGAGCTTCCTGCAAAACGAACCGTCAAATACCTTCACCAAGGGAATATTGATTTTGATGTCATAAGCCCCGAGTGGCTGAGCCAGACAGAAAAACAAAACCGACAATTTAGTTACTCAGACACCCTGTTTGCAGTTGAGGAGTATCTCGTGAGTTTAAAAAGCTCGGTGGCTCAATGGCAGCAACTCAACAGTATTCGTAATCAACCCGTAGGGACTGTTTTAGGCTATTACTATTATGACGATAACCGCTTTAAACGGGTTGATTTTCACTCTGAACAACAACTCATTCAGGCACTAAAAATACACCGAATTGAGGTCGTCATAATAGATAAACTGCCAGCATTATATTGGGCTGAGCAATTTGATGCTGATATCAGTTTTGGCGCATTACACTCGCTAGGCAACCTAAAAATTCGCCTGCGCAGTGAACATCAATCATTGTTACCAAAAATAAATGCAGCAATCAAAGAACTTAAAAATTCTGGCAGCTTAGATGCCATAATCAATAAATACACAAAAACTATACCCCTATAATAACTAGGGATATTCCGCTTCAGTCCCTCTTTTGCTATAATGCGCGCTGTTTTTCTTACCTTGTAAACTTAAAAGAGCCTCCTATGAGCATTGAACAAGCCCTAATCGAACGCAGTAATAACCAATGTGAACTTTGTGCCGCTACAGATAACCTATCTGTATACGAAGTGCCGCCTGTTACAGAGGCTCATTCTGATAAATGCATTTATGTCTGCCAAACTTGTAAAGATCAAATCGAAAACAATGCTGATTTAACTGCAAACCATTGGCACTGTTTGAATGACAGTATGTGGAGTCAAACTCCAGCGGTACAAGTTGTCGCTTACCGCATGCTGAAACGCTTAGCTACTGATAACGGCTGGGCACAAGATGCACTCGATATGATTTATCTTGAAGAAGACACATTAAAATGGGCGCAAACAGCGCTAGCTGAAGATGACGACATTAAACACATCGACAGTAATGGTGTTGTGCTGCAGGCGGGTGATACAGTGACACTTATTAAAGATCTTGATGTGAAAGGCAGCAGCCTTGTTGCTAAGCGTGGCACAGCAGTAAGAAACATTGGCTTAACGAGCAACCCAGAACACATTGAAGGCCGTGTTGATGGTCAACGTATTGTTATTCTTACCAAATACGTGAAAAAATAACGTTCATTCTTATGCGCTTTATGTTCTTAAAGCGATTCGTTATTACGAAAATGGGCTTAGTGCCCATTTTTTGTTAATTAAGCTATGATTAAGACAGCGAACTTTATGCTAGGCAATTAAATATGATGCATAACCCTAAACGCAAGGAAAATAATCATGGCTTCGGATACCTTTTCATCTTTCAAACGCGCTTCTCTATGCAGTTTAATAATCTTAGGGAGCAGCTTGGTTTTAACAGGCTGTGGTGAAGACTCTAGTGCACCACAAGCTGAGCAATCATCAATGAAGACCCTAAATACTCAAATCACCTATTTAGATCGTAGTATGCTACCTCCGGGTTCAGTATTAAAAGTACAGCTCGCTGATGTTTCTAAAATGGATGTCAAGGCTGAAGTAATTAGCGAACAAGAAATCCAATTAGATGGTGCACCACCATATGATGTAGCACTTGAATATGACGAAAGCAAAATTGCTGACCGTCACCGCTACAGTGTAAGTGCACGCATTGAGAATCAAGGTAAATTACTTTACATCAGCACCACTCACAATAATCCATTTGCCGAAGATGCCGCTGGCGATCTGTACAAGGTAACGGTGACTAAAGTATCAGCGAAAAAGCCAGACGTGACTTTGACCAATACCTATTGGAAAGCAGTTACCATCAGCGGTGAGGCTATCACCGTTGAAAATAAAGAACCTTTCGTACAGTTTAAAGACGATGGTTCAACCAATGGTCACTTAGGTTGTAATAACTTCTCAGGTAGTTACGAGGTTAATGAGCAGGCGCTCACATTCAAGCCATTAGCAAGCACCAAAAAAATGTGTGTATCACAAATGGATATTGAAGCGGCCATGTCGGCAGCACTTGCAGCCACGGCTAAGTACTCAATCAATGGTGAGCAGTTAACCTTGTTAGATGATAGTGATGAGCCACTTGCGACCTTCGCAGCGACTTATATGAATTAACAACAGTTAAATTAACAACGCCCAGCAATTGCTGGGCGTTTTTGTATTGAAGATATTACTCTTCAACTAATTGTTCACTGCGATAAAAACCACTGCTATCGCTTAGTATGGAAACAAGTTCTGGTAATACAGCATCCATCGTTTGCTTTAATTTCCATGGCGGGTTGATCACTATCATACCCGATGCAGTCATACCATGAACGTCGGTATCGGCCTCTGTTGCAAGCTCGAAAAGCTGAATGTTACGCATACCCGATGCGATTAAACCCGCCTCCATTCTGTCAATTCGTTCACGGTCTACAACCGGATACCAAATCATATACGTCCCCGTAGCAAAGCGTTTATGCGCCTTAACAAGAGTATTAACAACCGTATCGTAATCGCTTTTTATTTCGTAAGGAGGGTCAATAAGCACGCAAGCTCGACGTGATGCTGGTGGTAATAAACCAATTAAGCCTTGAAAGCCGTTTTCACCACGTACGCGGATAGAGCGCTTACCTTTCATGTTGTCTTGCAGTAACTGTAAGTCACGTGGATGCAACTCAAAGAACCAACCGTTATCTTGGCGACGTAAAAAGTGCTCTGCAATTTTTGGCGAACCTGGGTAAAAATCTAAATTACCATTTGAATTAAATGATTTAACCAGCTCAATATACTCATTAAGTGCATCATGCTCACTGTTGTGCTGCCAAAGCTTAGCAATCCCATCTAAATACTCTTGTGTTTTTTGTGCATCACTGCCAGCAAGTTCAAAAAAGCCAGCACCTGAGTGGGTGTCCACATAATCAAGTGGTTTGTCCTTAATTGTTTGGTACTTAAGAACTTCAGCTAGAACAAGATGTTTTAGTACATCAGCAGGGTTACCTGCATGAAAGGAGTGTCGATAACTAAGCATATTTATAAATCGCCAAATGCAAAACTGCATTAAAAATGAATTGCCATATTGTACATGATAAACAGAAAATGATCCTAGCATCTGGCGCTTTGGTGAATCATAAATGAATAAAAAAGCCGCTACGCTGAATTACACCTTAATAATAAATAAAAATCCCCTAAAACGGCCGTAAATGCTGGCATATCAAGACACTTTCCTTTACATTTGCATGACAATAATCACAGTTTTATGAGCGCATTTATGAATAACGAAACTCTTTCCCAACTCGAACAACTGATCGACAAATTAATCCTTCGCAACAGCGAACTTGAAAGTGAAGTTAAAAGCTTACAAGAACAAACCGCGAAGCTTTTAGATGAGAACGAAACTCTGCAACTAGAAGTACTCGAAAACGAAGAAAAACAAAAAGATACAAGTAGCACATTGACTGGCCTGCTTGAGAAATTACAAAGCGTTCAACAGGCTAGCTAATGAGCAGCCCACAAAGTCAGCGGGTCACCGTAGAGCTACTAGGTAAAGAACATGAGTTTTCTTGCCCTCCTGGGCAAGAGCATGCCCTAGTTGCTGCTGCACAAAATTTGAATGACTTAGTGGAGCAAATGAAACAACGCTCATCGGTTCGCAATGACCAAAAAGCGTTGCTGATGGCAGCATTGCATCTAAGTCATGAATTGCTTGAAGTAAAATCGCAACAAGCAGAACAAGAGCAACAACATGACAGCTTAATAGATAAGCTCAGCCAACACCTTAGTATTTAGAAAAAAGCGCATCTGGCGCTTTTTTTGTTTACAATCAACAGCACTGACACCTATTCGAGCGAAACACCATGCGATTTTGTGCTTTTTTAATCTGTCTTTTCGTAAGCTATAGCGCCAAAGCAAGCGTTAGCTGGCATAGCATCACTCCCGAAATCCAATTTCTACAACAACAAAATAAGCTGCGTTTTTACGATTCGAATCAAGTGCTGATAGAGGGTAAAGAATGTTCCTTAATGTTTGATGCCAGTGGTAACTTTGCCGAAGTAGAAAAGCTCGCAGAGCAGCTAAAAAAACGCTTAAAAACACCATTATGTTATTTAGTGGCGAGTCATTATCATGATGATCATCTACTAGGCTTGGCCGTTCTACAGGCTGAGTTCCCTGAAGCTAAGCTCATCGTACATCAGCAAGTAGCGACTGAGTTTGTTGCAATGCAGCAAGCATTGACTGATAAATTAGATGGTTATGAAAAAAGCATAGAACTGAGCTATCAACGCCTTGCCAATCAACCTGAAGATCAGCAAGCAGTTTGGCGCGACAAACTAGAACTTGCTAAAAAACGCTTATTTCGCTGGCGAGAGCTCACCCTGAACCCACCAGCTATTAACATTACTGAATCAACACAGCTAGACCTTGGTAACTACCCCATCGTTATTACACCCTACCAAGCGCATACTAAGGGTGATCTGACCCTTAGTGCCGATCAAGGTCGCGTGCTATTGGGTGGCGATATAGTCGACAGCTTACCCTACCCAGGACATGGCTCGTTTTCTAGCTGGATAAGTGCGCTGCAAGATATTCAAAAAAATACCACACTGACAACTATTTTACCGGGTCACGGTAAGCCACTGACACCTGCTGAACTTGCACTCCCTTTAAGGTTTTTAAAAACCATTCAAGAGATGACAAACTCCTCACCAGATAAGCCCGTTAGTGAATTAATTCCGCTTTTTCCTACTGAGATAAAACAGCAATACCAGCTAGATGAAGTGGGTGAAAGAGCGTTTTCTATGTTTTTAGAAGCTGGACTTAAACAGGGCAAGTTGTCAAAATAGGGCTAAAATAGTAAAAGGATTTTATTATATGGCTCAAGTAAGTTTGAAATATTTACTTTTGCTGAGCTTGTTTATTGGCTTACAAGGATGCCAACTAACTCAGCAAGAAACAGAACAGCAACGGGCAAGGCCGGAGATTTTTAGCCATTACGAGCCCGATTTAACAACCCAACAAGCACCTAGTGAGTTTGTCGATTCAACAGCTGTCGAACCTCGCCCTATTGCTGCGCCCATAGCAGTCAATAATATTCCACTAGCAAAGCCTCGCGCGAAAGATCTATGGCAGCATATCGCCAACAATTTAACGCTGGTATTTCAAACCAATAAACATACATCTGCACGAGTAAAATGGTATTTAAAACAACCCAATTACCTAATTAAAGTGAATAAACGTGCTGCACCCTATTTGTACCATATCGTCACACGTATCGAACAACAAAAGCTACCGATGGAATTGGCCTTATTACCCTTTGTTGAAAGTGATTTTAGACCAACAATACGATCATCAGAGCAAGCGGTAGGTGTTTGGCAGCTAGTCGGCGCGACAGCTTATCATTTTGGTGTGCAAAGCGACCAATGGTATGACGGCCGCCAAGACATACTTGCTTCAACCGATGCCGCATTAGCTTATTTAAGTTACTTACATAAACGCTTTGATGGTGATTGGCTGCATGCCCTTGCCGCCTATAACAGTGGTGAAGGACGCGTTAAAAAAGCGATCGAAAAAAATAAAAAGCTTGGCAAGAAAACTGATTATTGGTCGTTATCGTTACCAAAAGAAACCGCTGAATATATTCCTAAACTTTTGGCGCTTAGCTATTTACTAAAGCACCCAGAAAAAGGTTTAAAACGCCCGAAATTAGCGAATAAAGCACTCACCACAGAGTTTGATGTAGGCCAACAATTTGATTTTTCAGTGATCGCTAATTTATCTGGCATCGGCCATAATCAGCTCCATAAATTAAATCCAGGGTATTTAAAAAACCAAAGTTCCCCGAATGGCCCACATACTTTACTTCTGCCAATAGAGCGCCGTACGCTGTTACAAAGCAAACTGTTTCGCAACAATTTTGCTGGAGAATACACAGTACAAAAAGACGATACCCTCTACAGTATTTCAAGGCGTTTTAAAATGTCTGTAAAAGATCTAAAAACTCTCAACGATAAAACAACAAATTTGATTAAGGTAGGTGAACAATTGCGCTTATCACAACCACAAACCATGCCGGAATCATTATTGGTTGATTACAATATCAGTCCCTACCTTGAGCAACATGAAGAAGTCATTTCTACAATCGCTATCGACTATCAGGTTAAACCTGGAGACTCAATTTGGAGTATTAGTCAACTTTATGATGTACCGCATAAAGATATTGCAACGTGGAATAAGCTCAGCGCTACCAGCATTTTAAAACCCGGTACTATTTTAACATTGCACTTACCTCAAGCTAAGCCAACTGAGCCACAAGTGCCAGCAAGTGAAACCATGCTGTCAGGGATTGAAAGCTCATTGAAAAAGCCTTGATTGCTCAGCACTTGTGGTTAGCGTAAAATCAGTGCCTATATTTAAATTCTAAAGAGAAATAACATGCAGATCAGTAAAGACGCAGCAGTTGAGTTTCACTACACACTTAGTGAAGCAGGCGAGCAAATCGAATCAAGTAAAGATGGCGAGCCACTTTCATATATCCATGGTACTGAAGGCATGCTTCCTGGTCTTGAGAAAGCCCTTGAAGGTAAAGCGGCTGGCGATAATTTTAGCGTAACACTTGAGCCTAGCGAATCTTACGGCGAACGCGTTGATAACCTAATTCAACGTATTCCACTTAAGCACTTACAAGGCAACACAAAAGTGTGGAAGCCAGGTATGACTGCTATCGTTCATTCAAATCAAGGTCGTCACCAAGTAACTATCGTTAAAGTAGGTCGTTTCAACGCAGATTGTGACTTAAACCATCCATTTGCAGGTAAAACGCTGACATTTGACGTTGAAGTAATTAATGTTCGCCAAGCGACAGCGGAAGAATTATCTCACGGCCACGTGCACGGTGAAGGCGGTTGTGGCCACAGCCACTAAGGGTAAATAATGACAAACGTTGCAATTGTCACCGGTGGCAGTAAAGGTATTGGCAAAGCGATAGTCGAGCGTTTAGAACGTGAAGCCTACACAGTTTATAACTTAGATATTACCCCATCAGAAGGCAATTATCGCCACTGTGATGTCAGTGATACTCAGCAAGTGAAGTCGGCTATCGCCGATATTGTTGCAGAAGAGGGTCGTGTCGATGCTTTAATTTCTAATGCGGGTCGTCATTTAAGTGCCAACATTGAAAATACCGACGAAGCAACGTTTGATGCCCTATTTGCGCTCAATGTGAAAGGTGCCTATGCCGCAATTCAAGCTGTATTACCTAGCATGAAAAGTCAGCAAGGCGGCAGTATTGTAGTGGTTGCCTCTGATCAGGCAATTATCGGCAAACCAAACTCGTTTGCTTATAACCTGACCAAGCATGCACTGGCTTCAATGGCAAAAACGACAGCGCTGGATTATGCCGCGTTTAACATTCGTGCTAACGCTGTGTGCCCAGGTACAATAGAAACACCACTGTTTCATAATGCGATTGATGCCTACTGTCAGCGCAGTGGTGCAGATAAAGCAGAGATTGTTGCTGAAGAAGCCGCGCTGCAGCCGTTAGGCCGTTTAGGGCAACCCGAAGAAATTGCTGCTTTGGTTAATTTTTTAATAAGCCCAGAAGCGAGCTTTATTACTGGCAGCTTACAAAGTATTGATGGTGGATACACCACGCAATGAGCGACAAAATTATTGACCCTCATGTGCACTTTTTTAACCTCACTGAGGGTCAATACACTTGGCTACAAGGTAGTAATCCCCCCGCTTGGCCAAATCTAGATAAAATTAAAAAGCAAATTGTCGCTTCTGAACTTAAAGCTGCTTGTCCATTTCAACTAGAAGCCTTGGTGCATATTGAAGCTGGCTTTGATAATCAAGCACCAATTAATGAGCTCAATTGGCTTGCAACGCATTTAGACGACATTCCGTATCGCGCAATCAGCTACAGCCCGATTGACGCATCTCCCAAGCAATTTGAAGCGTCACTCAATAAGTTAGAACATCCATCTTTAGTTGGTATTCGCGATATAACAGAAGGTGATGAAGCTAGGCGCTTATTAACTCCCCACTGCCTAGATAATCTAGCTTTTATCGCAGCCGAAAACTTACACTTTGAAGCACAGTTTGAAATTGAAAACATACAGATAACTGAGCAGCTTATTAAGTATTGCACAGCACTACCATCACTACGAGTGGTGATTAATCATTTAGGCTTTATTAGTGATGAGCAAAGATGGCTTGAAGCAATCATTAAACTCAGCCGCTGCGATAATATCGCGATAAAGTTCTCAGGGTTGGAGTTCACACAAATTGCCACAAACAAACACCTATGGCTGGTTGATAATTTAGTTAAGTACTTTGGTGAGCATCGCGTTATGTTTGCCAGTAACTTTCCTGTATGCCAAATAAATACTAGTTACGAAAACTGCTGGCAACACTATCACTCACTATGCTCGCTGCCGAGTTTATGGCATCAACTTAGCTATAAAAACGCCTACGAAATCTATCTAATTGCTTAAAAACTAGCTATATTCAAATAAGTTAATTTATCTGGAACTCTGTTTTATGTTTAATGCTTTAAAAAAACCGATGGCAAGTAGTGCCCTTATTTGCTCACTGATTTTAGTTGGTTGCGGTGGTTCCGGCAGTTCAGATTCAGACGTAATTGCTAGTGAAGACATCACTTGGACTCAAGGTGTATTTGAGCCATCAAGCAAATTTGATCAACAATGCCAAGCACTCAATGAGAAGCATTGGTTACGAGCTTGGAGTCATGAAACTTATCTGTGGTATGACGAAATAGTTGATCGAGACCCCGCACTAACTGAAGGGGTATTAAATTATTTCGCTTTATTAAAAACTGAAAACACTACAGATTCAGGTGCTAAAAAAGATAATTTCCACAGTAGTTTACCCACAGCTGAATGGCAAGCTCAAAGCCAATCAGGGCAATCTTTTGGTTATGGTTTCAAACTTAGATTGATAAGTGCGGGCGCCCCCCGCCAAGGCATTATTTCCTATACTGAGCCAAACTCTCCTGCATCAAACTTGAATCTTGGCCGAGGATTAGAAGTAATCGAAGTGGATGGTGTCGACTTTGTAAATGCAACGACCCAAGCAGAGGTTGATATATTGAATGCAGGCCTATTTCCATCTGAGTCCGGCAAAGTTACTTCATTTGTATTTCGAGATATAAATACCAGTGAAATTCGTGAAGTGAGCATGACTGCACAAACTATTACTGGCCAAGCGGTTAGTAACGTTAAAACATTTGCGGATGGTGAAGTGGGTTATTTCCAGTTTAATCGCCATAATGCAGTTGCAGAAAAACCTCTGTACGACGCATTTAACAGCTTAGCAGCAAGTAATGTTAAAGATTTAATTATTGATATGCGTTACAACCCAGGCGGATTCCTTCAAATGGCAAGTCAGGTTGCTTATATGGTGGCAGGCGAGAGTAATACCAGTGGCAAAATATTTGAACAGACTATTTTTAATGATCAACACCCAACTTTTAACCCTATTACTGGGGAGCGCTTAGAGCCTGTTCAGTTTACTAATGAGTTTTTAGGTTTTGCAGACAATCCTGCGATTACGCCTGGTACTTCGTTACCTTCTCTAAATTTAGAGCGAGTCTTTGTGCTGACAACAGACAGTACCTGCTCAGCAAGTGAAGCTGTGATCAATGGCCTTAGGGGCGCTAATATAGAAGTAATTCAAATAGGCGAAACAACTTGCGGTAAACCCTATGGTTTTTATCCAACTGATAATTGCGATACCACATACTTCAGTATTCAATTTACTGGCGTCAATAATAAAGGGTTTGGTGAGTATGCTGATGGTTTCTCACCACAAAACAGCAACGATAGTGAATTTCAACCTGTAAAAATCCCAGGCTGTGCAATTGCTGATGATTTCACTCACCAACTAGGCGATGAAAATGAAGCAATGCTCAGTGCTGCACTTAGCTATCGAGAGAATGGACGCTGTCCAGTAGCTACTTCAACAGTCAGTGAGCAAGGCTTTGCACCTGCTACTTATAACGATACGCCGCAAGTACGTGATATACGAACTTCAACCTTGCTTCAACAAAGTAAAATATTGAAGCAATAGGAGCGAATCATGAGAGTTCAATTAGCTAGCTTATTAATGCTTTTGACCTTACTAGGCTGTAGTGCTCAAAGCCAAGAGCCTACACCTAAATTGCAACATGCACGGCTTACTGAGCCGCAAAGTGAACTAATAGCGCAAGGCATCGCAAGGTTGATGCACAGCAAGCCAATTGCTGTTGCTGATGATGCTTTTATGAATACCAGTGTGCTTGTCACTGACAGTATGAATGTAATGGATGGGCAAGGTAACCTTATAATGGGCAAGCAACTGTCAATGCCAGAACGCTTTGAGCTACTTATTAAAAACCAAATATGCTTTGTGCGCCATTTAGATAGTAAAGCGACCGAGCCTCTTCCTTTGGTGAAATGCAAACCAGTTGATTAATTCAAAGCTAAAAAGTAGATATAAAAAAAGCCCTTGCGGGCTTTTTTTTATAATATGTTGGTGAATATTACTTAATCTCAACACGTTGAGATCGCATAACGACTTCATCATTTAATTCAATACCGATACCTGGCTCTTCTGATACTTGGAAGAAACCATTTTTAGGTTGTGGATCTTGAATACACAATTCACGGTTCCATTTCTTAATCGCGTAGGTGTGATGTTCGTGAATTAAGAAGTTAGGAATCGCAGTTTCTAAGTGTAACGAAGCTGCAGTTGCTACAGGGCCGCCACACACGTGAGCTTGAATACGCACATCAAAGATATCAGCATAATCACACACTTTCTTAGTTTCAGTGAAACCACCACACAAGCCTAAGTCTGGCTGTAGCACATCAATACTTTGATCTTCTAAGTATGGACGCACCCCCCAGCGGTTATACAAACGTTCACCACCTGCAATTGGCACCGCTACTTTGTCAGCAACTTTTGCGTGTAATGAATGATTTAAGTAATTCACAGGCTCTTCGTAATACATACAATCGAACTCTTCAGCAATTTCACCAATTTGAATTGCTGATGTTGCGCCTGGTAAACTGTGACACTCAAAAATAATGTCAACTTCGTCACCGACTGCTTCACGAATAGCCTGCATACGCGCACGATATAATTTCATTTCTGCACGAGAAATAATGTTAGTGCGATCGTAATAAGTATTGCCGTTTTTATCGTACTGGATTGGGTCAACTTTTACCGCATCATACCCTTCAGCCATCGCCTTAAGCGCTGCTTCTGCGTATTCTTCTGGGTGAACAAGCGCTTTAAATTCGCTGTCCCAGTCAAACTGTAATTGTGATGCATAAGTACGTAGCTTATCGTTAACTTTACCACCTAATAGTTGGTAAACAGGCAAGCCTAATGCTTTACCTTTAATATCCCAAAGTGCAGTATCAATGGCGCTCATTGCTGCATACACAACAGGACCGCCACCTAAACCCCAAAAGCTTTCGCGCAGCATTCGTGACCACAGTTTTTCTGTTTGAAATGGGTCATGACCAATTAAAAAGGCATCAGCCATTTCTTTGATCATTGCCGCAGCTGCACTATGACCTAAATCATAAGCCAGACCCGCTTCACCCACACCGCTAATACCTTCATCGGTGTGAATACGCACAAAAACAGGTGTCCAAGCAGGTCTGTCTGGACAATGAATATCGAACACTTCGACGCGATTAACTTTCATGGTTACTCCTTACTGAGCAAAACTAGGATCAAGACGATAAGCTTTACGCAACATGGCTGGCCAAGCTAACTGACCACCGGTGCTGCCGCTATGCACGACATTCGCTTGATTATAAATATTATCGATAATAGGTTGTGGTACCGGGATTGCCGTTTGACCACTGGCTTGAATAGCCAATTGAATTTCACAGGCGCGCTGCAAATCATAAAAGCGCATAAAGGCATCCCCCACCGTTGGGCCAACAGTTAAGCCACCGTGATTAACCAATAACATGTGATTAGTGGTGCCTAAATCATCTTGTAGACGCTTTTTCTCATCACTGTTTACCGCTAACCCTTCGTAGCCATGATAAGACAATGATGGCAATGAGAACATTGAGTATTGGCTAAGTGGCAATAGGCCTTTTTCTTGCGTTGCAACGGCAATGGTTTCTTTTGTGTGTAAATGAATAACACAGTGAGCGTCATCACGAACTTCATGAATAGCGCTGTGAATAGTGAAACCAGCCGGATTAATTTTAAATGGCGTGTCATCAAGAATATTGCCAGCTAAATCCACCTTTACAAGGTTTGATGCCGTCACTTCATCAAAACTAAGACCAAATGCATTAACTAAATAGTGATCTGTGCCCGGTAAACGTGCCGATAGGTGGGTATAAATTAAATCCCCCCATCTAAAGTGCTCAACTAAACGGTAACATGCTGCTAAATCAACACGAAGCTGCCATTCTTGTTCAGATACTTTATTTTTTAAATCGAGTTTTGGTAAGTCAAACATGGAAAACCTTGTATATGTGACACTGCACAAATAGATGTATAGAAGTCTAAATTACTATTAATAGATGATCAATAGGTGATACAAAAAGGCCACATCAATTGATGTGGCCTTTTCACGCTAAAATGGTGTTTATTTTACTTGTGATAAGTAATCAGCAATGGCAGCCATTTCTTCTTCAGATACGTTTGCAACCATTGCTTTCATCGCAGCAGCCATACCGTTGCTACGCGCACCTGACTTAATGTCTTTCATTTGTGCTAGTAAGTACTCTTTATTTTGACCATTTAATTTAGGGTACTGAGGCATGATAGGCGCTTTACCTTCTGCACCGTGGCAAGTTTGGCAAAGCTTAGCTGTGTATAGTGTTGCACCATCCGCAGCCATAGTGTTGAAAGATAGGCTTGCAGCCATTGCAATGCCAGCCCCACATAAAATTTTCGTGATCTTGCTCATATCTATTTTCTCTTTTTTGACGGGTTATTAAACATTTTCTTTAGTGTAGACCATGATTTAACAATATTGCACCCGAAAATTGTAACGGCAATAGAAACAGTCACTACCAAATTAAATCATCAGGTACTTCAAAATCAGCATACGGATCATCTTCATCCTTTTGCTTATCTTCAGGCTCAACATGGAACACTATGTAGTCTTCGCTGACTTCAGCGACTTTTCGTGCTGGTTCGTCTTCCAGTACAAAAAATTGGCCTTCTAAAACACAAATTGCTAATCGGCCACCAGCTAGGGCCTTTTGTGTTTTTTCATTTACTTCGAGCTCTTTCACTTTATTTTGATAAGTGAAGTTAAATGTGCGATCACCACGGATTTCATCTTGGTTGTGATGCTCTAAAATCTGTTTAATGCGCGCTACTTGCTCACGTTGCTTTTGCTCTTCTAAACGCGCTTTATTAAGCTCGTCGGCTTTTTTCTGCTGCTCAAGCTTAGTTTGTTCAATATGTTTTTGCAGATCGCTAGGATTACTCGTGGCGCCTTTCTTTTTCTTCTTTTGCTGTTTGCGCTTTTCTGTTTTGGCTACTTTAGCTTTATGTGCCGTAGTAAGACCAGCCTTAAGTAATTGATCTTGTAATGAACCCATGACGAAATTCCAATTTATTAATGCGTATTAGGGTTATTTTAATCAGCTCTGCCAACAAATAACAGTACTGAGCCCACTTGATTCACAGCAATCGAGTATATTGATGTGAGATTAACACGCGATGAAATCATGACATATTGATTTAACGCAAGATTTATCATTTTAGTCGCCTTTGAACTTGTAAAAAAACCTGTACCCGATAAGCTAGGGCTTTTCCTCTTGGGAGCTAAAAATGCAGCTGCGACATTTGTTACTTTGCTCTGTGTTTATTTTCTTTGTTTTATACGCCCCACAACCCTTACTTGGATTATTTGCCAGTCATTTTTCTGTATCGCCAGCCACTGCTGGTAGCTTAATGACCGCAACTATGTTGCCACTAGCCATTGCTCCTTTAGTGTATGGCTTATTTTTAGCTAAACGAAACCCACTCACAATTTTAAAGATTGCCATGTTTGTGTTAGCAATCAGCTGTATCGCTTTTACTTTAGCACCAAGCTTTGAGCTGCTATTGCTGGTTCGTTTTATACAAGGGATCACCCTACCCGCGGCGCTCACCGCTATGACCAGTTATATTGGTGTGACTTTTCAGGCCGACCAATTACAACGTAATATGACACTTTACATTGGCAGTACCATTGTTGGTGGCTACTTCGGACGTATGCTCGCCGCCTTGTTTACTGACTTTTTAAGCTGGCAAAGTTTTTATTATGTGATTGCGCTTGGGTTAGTACTATTTGCACTCGCCATTCCTAAATCAGGTAAAGGCGCGAGTATTCATGCTGCAAAGTCGCCGCTGTTGTATCTGAAGCAATTAAAAGATCCGTTGGTATTAAAGCTCTACGGAGCAGTGTTTTGTATGTTCTTTTGTTTTGCGGCACTGTTAAATTATTTACCTTTCATTCTGCAAGACAGTTTTGCTATCACTAACACCCGAGACATCGGACTGGTTTACAGCGGCTACTTGCTGGGCGCGCTGGCTTCCATAGCCACACCTTGGCTGTTACGAAAGTCATCAACACCTTGGCGTTTACTAACCTGGGTTTTTGTATTCTATAGCCTGACGATGGTGTTATTGATGAGCCAACAGATACTATTATTTGTGGTTGCTTTTACTGGCTTTTGCGGTGCAATGTTTGTGATCCACTCAAGTGCCGCTCCATTGGTAAATAAAATCAGCAGTGCACCTGCAAGTGTCACCAATGGCGGTTATGTATCGTTTTATTATAGCGGTGGCGCATTAGGTTCATTATTGCCAGGGCTGGTATATCAGCAACACGGCCAAGTTGCCTTTATGACCGTGCTACTTTTAGTCTGCTTAGTAGGTTTAAGCTTAGTTTATTTGGCAGGTAGAAATACAATACGTGGTTGATGCCCAGTACTTTCAAAAAACAGCTCTAAGTCCTCTTTTTTCATTAGCCAAGTGGCAGTATTTTCAAAAGGGTGACAATGAAAAAGCTCGTTAAACCAAATTTCTTGGTCTAGCCAAAAAGTGACATTATTTTGCTTATCGTTTAACAGTGCCAACATAGAAACACAGCCCGGTGGCACTTTAAGATAACGCGCTAACCGCTCATCAGATGCAAACCCTAAGCGAGATAACCCCTGCTGCTGAGCAATGGCTTTTAAGTCGAGCTGCTTATCGTGAGCAGTGATCACTAAAAAGTGGCGCTTACCTTCGTTATCTCGTAAAAACAGGTTTTTTAATCGAGTGCCCGGTCTATCGAGCATAAACTTATCGGCATCTAAGCTGCCGTGTAATGGTGGATGCTCAATCACATCATAATTAATATCTAATTGAGCTAGCGTAGCAGCTAACTTGCTTTTATCTGCATACATTTACAAACAACGTCCTCGTAATTGCACACTTAAATCACGCCATAATACTTCGTCAATAACGTGTTTATCGTCGCAGTATTGTCGCTCTTTAAGCTCTTCATTTAATAATTCAACCGCTTGGTCTTCGAGCATAAGTTTTAAGTTGCTCGACTCTTCAAATACTTCTTGCTCGGCAAAATCTTTAAACTGCCGGCGTGTCATTGGCTTATCGAGATTAATCGGGCGTCTGCCCTGTGCTTTAACTGACACCACATAGGCAAAGATTTTATTGCCTTGCTCGTCATTCTTTTCGTAAAACTGTTTATTATTGATTTCAAAAGGAGGCGCTTCTTCTTGGCTTGCGCAACCGGCAAGTAAAACAACCAAAAGCCATGCTATTTTTTTCATTATTGGATAAGCCTTAAACAGTGAATGCGCTTTAGTCTACCAAAAATAAAACTACAGAGTAAAAATTCGAACATTTTAAAAAAAATACTTGACCACAAATGCAAAAATATTTAAAGTTCACCCCGCTTGAGACGCAAGACTTAAGCATCCTGTATTTAGGAATGTGGGGCTATAGCTCAGCTGGGAGAGCGCCTGCCTTGCACGCAGGAGGTCAGCAGTTCGATCCTGCTTAGCTCCACCACTTTCCTACCTCTCTTTAGGCAATCTGCCAAATTAAATATCTAAACAAACTCATATTCATATTTCGATTCATTTTATTTGTTTTAGACACAAAAAAACCGAGCAAAGCCCGGCTTTTTAAAGCAATTGCTTTTTAGTGATTACTCACGAATTTGGCCTTCGCCATTCACTAAGTATTTTTCAGTTGTAAGTGACTCAAGACCCATTGGACCGTAAGCATGTAGCTTAGTTGTCGCAATGCCAATCTCGGCACCTAAACCTAACTGTGAACCATCAGAAAAACGCGATGATGCATTAACCATTACCACAGATGCATCCACACTGCGTTGGAATAACTGCGCCGCAGCTTGGTCTTTAGTACAAATCACTTCAGTGTGGTTTGAACCAAACTTAGCAATATGATCAATGGCACCGGCAAAGTCAGGTACAACTTTAATTGCGATTTCTAAATCTAAGTACTCTTCACCAAACTCGTCGTCAGCAAGTACTGTTGCATTATCAAAGTACTCGGCAGCTTTCGCATCTGCATTTACTTTAACGCCTTCTTGACGAAGAACAACTGCACATAGGTTTAAAAACTCATCAGCGATATCTTGATGAACCACTAAACCTTCTAGGGCATTACACACACCTGTACGCTGGGTTTTACCATTTAATAGTAAATTGATTGCTACGTTCAGATCAGCGTCTTTATCTACATAAAGGTGACATACACCTTTAAAGTGTTGGATCACTGGAATAGTACTGTTTTCTGTTACAAAATTAATTAAACCTTCACCACCACGCGGAATGATTAAATCAATAGTGTCACGCTGTTGCATCAGCTCCATGAGCAGACCACGGTCTGGATCTGGGATCACTGAAATCAACGCAGCAGGTAAACCATGCTTTTCAAGTACTTTGTGCATTACACTTGCGATTGCTTGCGAGCTGCGAAGTGCTTCTTTACCACCACGTAAAATAACACCATTACCCGATTTAAAGCATAACGCACCGGCATCAGCCGTCACATTTGGACGTGCTTCATAAATCATACACACAACACCCAGTGGTACGCGCATCTTGCTAATCTTAATACCGTTTGGACGCTCTGAAATTTCACGTAATTGACCAACAGGATCATCAAGGCTAACAATTACTTCAATGCCTTCAGCCATTGCTTCAATGCGTTCATCGTTAAGCGTTAAACGGTCAATCATAGACGCAGCAAGGTTATTATCACGTGCTGCCGCTAAATCGCTTTCGTTCTCTTTGATGATAAACGCTTTGCTTTCGCGTAACGCCTCTGCCATCTCAGTTAACACTTGATTCTTAGTAGCAGCATCAAGTAAAGCTAACTGGGTTGCAGCTTTTGCAGCTTGACTCGAAATATCCGTAATTAAACTCATGACTTCTCCAATAATGCGATATCTTTCTCTGAAACAACTGGGCCGATTGAATCTTGCATTTTTTCGCTAAATTCACTTTGCTCGTTGTCAGCAATAAAATTCAATAAACAGCTACTGTAGTTCGCTGTTGCTTTTGCTAGACGCGTACCATCATCACTACGAACTAAAATGGTATCGCCTACGCCAAATTCTCCGTGTACTGCAACGATTTCATCGCTACGAATACAACCGTCTTCATCTTTTAATGATTCATCGAATGAACCTTCAACGACAACCTCACCCTGCTCGTTAGCTGTGTGAGTCATCCAATGCACTGCTTCTTGCATTGGTTTTTCATATGGTGTGAAGATAGTACCTGGGTTGTCACCCGCAAGCAGTCGGTTAAATGTCTCTTCTTTAAAACCATTTAAAATAAAGGTTGTAATACCATGTGAAGTGGCTTTTTCAGCCGCTTCGATTTTCGTTTTCATACCACCTGTACCAACGGCACTGGTTGCACAACCGGCCATTGCGTAAATTGATTCATCGATGCTATCAATTTCTGGTAATAGCACTGCATCTTCATGTAAATTCGGATTTTTGTCATATAGACCATCAACATCCGAAAAAATCATCAATGCGTCTGCGTCCGCCGCTGCGGCTACCATTGCCGACAAGTTATCATTGTCGCCAACTTTTAAATCATCAGTTGTTACCGTGTCATTCTCATTAATGATAGGTAATACACCATGTTCCAGTAAGGTGAAAACTGTTTCACGAATACTGGTATAACGCTCACGGTCACGTAAGTCACCATGAGTTAATAAAATCTGTGCCGATGGGAAATCAAAGAAACGATCCCACATCGCCATCATTTCTGTCTGACCGGCAGCAGCCATTGCTTTTTTCATCGTCACTGAACGCTTTTCTTGTTCAGGGAATAAATGCGAACCAGCAGCTACCGAACCCGATGATACTAAAATAACTTCGATACCTTGCGCTCGACAGCGAACGATGAACTGTGCAATGGTCAGTAAATAACGTGAGCGACACCCGTCTTGTTCGGGTGCGATTAATGCGCTACCTACTTTTAGTACTATACGTCGCCAATTTAACTTTTGCATAACTGTTCAACTTTCCATTTTACTATCTATTCAGTGCCAATTTGCCACTGATTAAAAGACTCGCGTTTAGCTTTACTAAACGCACTGACTATTATCACTTTGCCAAACAACTTATCTATGCACACGACTACGCCACGCAAGTACTGCGATTAGATATAGCACAACTTTTATTCAGTCAGTAGACCAAACGGTTATAAACCATAAGTTGATAAAAAGAGATAAGTGTTGTTTATGTATCGCTGTAAAAAGCTGTGTGAGGCTTTTATTAATAACAACATACATAGAGCCTATACAATCTGGTACACCGACAGATAGGGTGTAGATTGTATGACCGAGATTTAGCTGCCACGATGGGAACTAAACATTGACCAGATAATGAACTTATATTCTATTCAACACGTAATAAATACACACTGAACACGGGTAAGCTCATTTCTATTTAATTAGAAAACAAAGTGTATAAAACACTAAAATTGTTACAAACAATTGATTATTTAGAGGTAAAGCTCTAGAAAACTGTAGCAACACCGATAAACATTTAGATATCAAATTGTTTGAACACGAAATATAATACGGGAAATTAGGGGTAAAGATCAAGGGCGAAAAGTAATCACAGCTTTTATACTTGCCATAAATAGGAAAAATAAATACTTTTTAACAATAAGTTAGATCACCATATGTTAGCCCTAATGATTTTTTCTCTGCAAACCTGACTTTTGTTTTAGATATAACCCCAAAAAGTAGTAATAACGACTAAAATCGTATTTGAAGCATCAAGTTTGCTTGTGTCTATAGTGATGAGTAAGCTTTAATAAGCAGGCAATTTTATTTCAAAGGTCTAATTGAGGATTGCATTACATCATAAATAATGTGATTCGACCTTTTTTGAACAGTAGTAACAAAAGGATAATTTATTCTATGTCAGCAATTTATATAGCAGGGATCGCATTGTGCTCAGTATTAGCACAGTGGGTCGCATGGGCGTTTCGCGTACCCGCTATTTTATTTTTACTACTAACAGGTTTAGTTTTAGGGCCATTTAGTGGCGTACTAGAACCTGACGCTCTACTGGGTGATTTACTCTTCCCTGTAGTTTCTTTAAGTGTGGCGGTGATCTTATTTGAGGGTTCACTAACCTTACACTTCAGAGAGTTAAAAGGGATTGGTAAGGTAGTTCGTAACCTCTGCTCTATTGGAATGCTCACGACTTGCTTAGTAATCAGCTTCAGCGCTTATTGGATTTTAGAGCTGAACTGGCGAGTTGCTGCAGTACTTGGGGCGGTGCTTGTTGTAACTGGACCTACAGTTATTGCGCCGCTGTTAAACTCTATGAGACCTACTCAAGATATTGACCGCATCTTGCGTTGGGAAGGTATTGTTATAGACCCTATAGGTGCATTATTCGCAGTACTAGTATTTGAAGCTGTCATGCTTGTAGGTCAAGGCGAAGTACTGAGTCATACCATTATCGCGCTCTTTAAAACCCTGGGAGTTGGTTTAACCATTGGTGTCGTTGCCGGTTGGCTTACCACATTGCTGATACGCCGAGAATGGCTACCATTTGAGTTACACAAGTTTGGCATTTTAGCCTTAGTACTGATTAGCTTTACGGTTTCGAACCACCTAAGCCATGAATCTGGCCTCCTCGCTGTTACCGTGTTTGGTATTTGGCTTGCTAACCAAGATGATCTCGAAATTGACTCTGTGCTTGAATTTAAAGAAGACCTTTCGATGATCTTAATTTCATCACTGTTCATCTTACTTGCAGCCCGACTACAGCTATCAGATTTAATGATGTTACATAGCGATGTGTTTATTTTCTTAGCCATCGTGCTTTTTGTGGCTCGCCCAGCCTGTATTGCAATATCGACCTTTAAAACTGATTTACCACTTAAGTCTCGTTTAGTTCTGTCGTGGATTGCACCACGGGGTATCGTTGCCGCTGCGGTGGGCTCTGTATTTGCTCTAAGTATGGTCGAAGCTGGCATTGCCGATGCTGAAAAAATAGTGCCACTTATATTTACTGTAATTATTATTACTGTAGTACTGCAAAGCCTTACAGCAACACCGTTGGCAAAGTTATTAAAAGTACGCCAGCCTGCGCCAAATACTATTTTAATTATTGGCGCAAACCATGTAGCCCGTGCTATTGCTTGCGGCTTAAAAGATCAAAATATTCCGGTGCACTTATCTGATCCTGCATGGGAAAACTGTAAAATGGCACGCATGGATGGCTTACCTTGTTACTATGGTAATCCGCAGTCAGAGCATGCGGAGCGTTATTTACCATTAACAACAATTCGTAGCGTACTCGCGCTTTCACCTAACCGCCATCACAATGCATTAGGCGTACAATACTTCTCGCATTTGTTCGACGAAAAGAATGTATTTTCTTTGCGCTCTTCGACTAACCATGCAAAAGCGAATAAAGACAGTGCGACCTTCTTGTCACGACAAATTCTGTTTGGCGACAATGGCGCTTATGCCCGTTTAAGCAGCTTAATTGCCAAAGGCGGTAAAGTTAGTGCGACGCGTATTTCTGAAGAGTTTAGTTGGGATCAATATAAAGAAGTTAATAGCGAAGCAATCCCATTATTTATTTTAAATGGTGAAAAAAGCGATGATGACGATACGCCTATTAAAATTCGCCCGTTCACTACAAATATGGAAAAACCTCCACAAGTAGGTGAACGTATTGTGGCACTTCAACCGCCTAAACTATCGGTGCTAAAAGACCCGAATAACGGCAAACTAAAAGAAAGTAAAGAAGAGAAATAACAGTAAGGCCAGCATTAGCTGGCCTTTTTTATATGTATTTGCCTACATAGGTAAACGGGCGCGTGCAACGACGCTGTCTGGCATTTTTTCGGCAAGCTTAGCGAGTAAATTTTCGACTTTCTTGTGAGTTGCTTTATCGGCAACCATTGAATGAAATAACCAACGGTAGGCGTCTTCATAATCTCGTGGGCTGCCATAACCTTGATTAAATAGATTAACCAAACGCATTTGTGCCTTTAGGTTACCTTGAGCTGATGCTTCTCGTAAATAGGTCACCGCCATTGCTTTATCTTGCTGCACTAACTGACCTACATCATAGTAGCGACCTAGTTGCTCTAATGCCGCACCAAGCCCTTGCTGGGCAGCTTGACGCATGTAATAAACCCCTAACTCTACATTACGGTCTACACACACCGCATAAGCTAGCATATCGCCATACAGGAACTGATATGATGGCAGTGCCATTTTATTGGCTCGCGCTTCGATATCTTGCACTAACTGGCAATCATCTGCCTTTACGCGTGCTAGGTGTGTATTTTTATTGATCAAGCCTATTAACTCGCTCTCTGTGTAAAGAGGCACAGCTGTGATAGGCTCTTCAGCCATACTCAGGCTTGAGAAGAGTAATGTTAAAGGCAAAAAAACACGCATCTAAATCACTTAAATAAAGTCAGTCTTAGCAAATAATATACAAATATTATACCAAGTGAATTTTAGGCACAAAAAAAGCTGCCGAAGCAGCTTTTTCAGTCACTATGACGATTATGCAAATGGACTGCGTAATACCATAGTTTCTACACGGTCTGGGCCAGTAGAGATGATATCAACTGGAACACCAGTGATTTCTTCAATACGTTTGATGTAATCAAGTGCCGCTTGCGGTAATTGATCAACTGACGTAGCACCTACTGTGTTTTCTGACCAGCCTGGCATCTCTTCGTATACTGGTGTTACTTTCTCGTAACCTTCAGCTGCTAATGGTGTAACGTTCGTTACTGTGCCATCTTCTAACTGGTAACCAGTACAGATTTTTAATATTTCTAAACCGTCTAAAACGTCTAGTTTAGTTAAACAGAAACCTGAGATGCTGTTGATTTGCACTGCACGGCGCATTGCCACTGCATCTAACCAACCTGTACGGCGTAAACGACCTGTCGTCGCACCGAACTCATGACCTTTATCACCTAGGTGCTTACCAACTGGATCTTGCTTATCAAGACCGTCGTAAAGCTCTGTAGGGAATGGACCAGAACCTACACGTGTAGTGTAAGCTTTGATAATACCTAACACGTAATCAAGGTGTAATGGACCAAAACCAGCACCAGTCGCTACACCACCAGCTGTTGTGTTTGATGATGTTACGTACGGGTAAGTACCGTGGTCGATATCAAGTAATGTACCTTGCGCACCTTCAAATAAGATGTTGTCGCCCGCTAAACGCGTTTGGTCAAGAAGCTCAGTAACATCAACAACCATTGCTTTTAAGATATCTGCGATAGCCATTGCATCGTCAAATGTCTTTTGGAAGTCAACTGGTTCAGCTTTGTAGTAATGCTCTAAAGTGAAGTTATGGTATTCCAATACTTCTTTAAGCTTGCTAGCAAACTGTTCAGGATTGAATAAGTCACCTACACGTAAACCACGACGTGCTACTTTATCTTCATAAGCTGGACCGATACCACGACCTGTAGTGCCAATTGGCTTATCGCCACGTGCTTTTTCACGGGCTAAATCTAATGCAATGTGGAAAGGTAAAATTAATGGACATGCTTCGCTGATTAATAAGCGCTCACGTACTGGTACGCCACGCTCTTCTAGCATGCCAATTTCTTTCATTAATGCTTCTGGTGATAAAACAACACCATTACCGATCACACACTTAACATTGTCACGTAATACACCCGATGGAATAAGGTGTAAAACCGTCTTTTCACCGTTGATTACCAGAGTATGGCCTGCGTTATGACCACCTTGATAACGAACTACTAAAGATGCTTTGTCTGTAAGGAGGTCAACTACCTTACCCTTACCTTCGTCACCCCATTGGGTGCCTAGTACAACAACGTTTTTACCCATTGCAAATTCACTTAGAAAAAATTAGGACGAGATTTTATCAGAAAACGAGGTGAAAGATCACCCCGTTTAGCTTATTTTTTCTGCGCCTGAATTTTTATCTTCTCAATTACTTAAACAACTACATGCAGAACAGAGGTTTATAAAATTGTTAAGAATAAAAATTAATCACTTACAGAGACAAAAAAGCCCCACAAATTGCGGGGCTTTTGATCATACGAGTATTACTTACTGTACTTTTGTACCTTTCATATAATTAAAGAAGTCGCTATCAGGTGAAATTACCATCACGTCTTGTTTATCTTTAAAGGTATTTTTGTATGCTTCTAGGCTGCGCATAAAACCAAAGAATTCAGCGTCTTTGTTATATGCATTAGCATAGATAGCAGCAGCATCAGCATCACCTTGACCACGTACTGTACGAGCATTACGTTCAGCATCTGCAAGCATTACGGTTACACGGCGGTCTACTTCTGCGCGAATTGTCTCAGCTTTTTCTTGACCTTCTGAACGGTGCTCTTTAGCTACTGCAGTACGCTCAGCACGCATACGCTGGAAGATTGAGCTACTCACTTCTTGTGGTAAGTTAATTTGCTTAACACGTACGTCAAGTACTTCAATACCTAGCTCTTGCGCACTTTCAGACGCTTGAACTAACGCTTCTTCCATCAATTCACTACGCTCGCCAGAGACAATCTCTTTGATTGTACGAGAACCGAAATTAGTACGAAGTCCATTGTTCACCTTTTGCTTAAGCAGTGTTTCAGCATATTGCTTATCACCACGGGCACGTAGGTAAAATGCACTAAAGTCATTAATGCGCCACTTCACATAAGAATCAACGATTAAGTCTTTTTTCTCACTAGTAACAAAGCGGTCAGCTTCACCATCTAGCGTTTGAATTCGTGCATCTAAGCGACGTACTTGGCTAAAGAAAGGCACTTTTAAGTGTAAACCTGGGCCATATACTACAGCGTTATCGTCACTGTCTTTTTCAACTTTGCTGAATAATAAGACAATTGCTTTTTCGCCTTCTTGTACAACAAAAATCGCAGAAAAAGACAGCACAACTGCAAGGGCAAGTATTACTAAACTAAAATTTTTCATCTTACTTATCTCCCCTCATTAAAACGGTCAGTTGCGAAACGATCATTACTTGAATTAACCGTGCTGTTACGTGATGGATTTAACTTATTGCGAAGATCTTGAATATCACTTGAGCTTGGTAGCGCAACACGCGTTGCTGTACCTTGCTTTTCCATGATTTTATCAAGCGGTAGATACATCATATTATTACCGCCCTCTACATCAACTAACACTTTAGAGCTGTTACCTAGCACTTCTTCCATCGCATCGATATATAAGCGCTTACGGGTTACTTCTTTCGCAGCTTGGTACTCAGGTAACAGTTTTTCAAAACGTGCTACTTCACCTTGCGCTTCTAAAGTAATACGCTCACGGTACGCTTCTGCTTCTTGTGTCATACGCGTAACTTGACCACGGGCACGAGGCTCAATTTCACGAGCGTAAGCTTCAGCTTCACGGATAAAGCGTTCTTCATCTTCTTGTGCAGCAATAGCATCATCAAACGCGTCTTTTACTTCACCCGGCGGACGTGAATCTTTAAAGTTCACATCGCTTACGATAATACCCAAGTTGTAAGGCTCAATGATTTTGTTTAGTTCATCCCACGTTTGTTGGCGCACTAACTCACGACCAGTTGTTAGCACTTGGTCCATTTTTACATGACCAATCACATAACGAAGAGCACTATCAAGCGCTTGTTTCAAGCTGCCATCTGCGTCGGTTACGCTAAACTTGTATAGGTGTGGATCGATAACACGGTATTGTACTTCAAACTCTACATTTACCACGTTCTCGTCTTCTGTCAGCATGAAACCTTTTGCAGATAACGAGCGAACCGCTTCAATATCTACAGGGATCACGCGTTCAATGAAGGTCATTTTCCAACGTAAGCCAGGTTCTGCAATGCGATTGTATTGTCCAAATTGTAAAACAATACCGCGCTCGGCTTCTTTTACCGTGTAAATACCACTTAATGCCCATACAATGACGGCAATAATAAGGATGAAAGAAATGCCTGCGCCACCAAGTCCGCCGCCGTTTTTACCTGGCTTATTACCACCAAATAAACCGCCAAACTTGTTGCCGAATTTACGCATTACCTCGTCTAAATCAGGTGGGCCTTGATCTTTTCCGCCTTTATTATTCCACGGATCTTTATCATTGCCATTATTACCCGGTTCATTCCAGGCCATAGCTATACTCCATTGTTATCTAAATGAATTAGGTTAAATCTATCAAATCTACAGCATTTCTCATACTAAAAAAGACAAATGCTGGCGATTTTTAATCAGTCACTACAAAAGAGTCGAGGTCTTGTCCCATCTCTTTTTTTAAGCGATTCCATTCTGCCATTGGCAAGCGTACCGATAATAACCAGTTTCCTTGCTCATCAAAACGTTCTTGATGAACTGCGTTTAAGTTGAATAATGCTGCACGAATACGACCATGTTGTGGTGGTAATTTTAGCTCATCAGCAAACATCTTCTTGGCAAGTAACTCATTAATTGCCTCACTTAGCAGTTCACAGCCAACACCAGTGCGCGCCGACAACCAGACTCGTACCGGTTGACCTTCGTCGTTTCTATCTATACGTGGCGCAACGTCATCTAGCGCATCAATTTTGTTATAAACCAATAATTGCGGCACTTCATCTGCTTCGATTTCTTTTAAAACAGACTGTACTTGCTCAATATTTTCTTTTCGACGAGGGTCTGCCACATCGATAACATGCAACTGTAAATCAGCTTCACGGGTTTCTGTTAAGGTCGCTTTAAATGCTGCAACAAGGTCATGAGGTAAGTGACGAATGAAACCTACCGTATCCGCTAAAATAATTGGACCTATATCGCCGATATCTAACTTACGTAAGGTTGGATCTAGGGTTGCGAATAGCTGATCAGCAGCATACACATCTGAGTCAGTAATACGGTTAAATAACGTTGATTTACCCGCATTGGTATAACCTACTAGTGACACAGTTGGAATTTCATTTCGCGTACGCGCACGTCGCCCCTGCTCACGTTGAACAGCAACTTTATCTAAACGGGCACGAATATTTTTAATTCTTGCGCGCAGTAATCGTCTATCGGTTTCGAGCTGGGTTTCACCCGGACCACGTAACCCTATCCCGCCTTTTTGTCTTTCAAGGTGGGTCCAACCACGGATCAAGCGAGTAGAAATATGGCGTAACTGAGCTAACTCAACCTGAAGTTTACCTTCGTGAGTTCGCGCTCGCTGCGCAAAAATATCTAAGATCAAACTCGTACGATCAAGAACGCGGCACTGGCAAACGCGCTCTAAATTGCGTTCCTGTGACGGGCTAAGTTGATGGTTGAAAATAATGACATCTGCATTGTGGATTTTGACAGTTTCAGCGATTTCTTCTGCTTTTCCGGTCCCGACGAAAAGTTTCGGATGCGGTGCTTGACGACTGCCTTGCACAATCGCCAAACTACTAACACCAGCAGAAGATACCAACAACTCTAATTCGTGAAGATCTTCGCGATCTCCCTCTTTGGGTAAGTCGATATGAACTAAAACTGCCTGTTCGCCGGCTTCATAACGGTCAAACAAGCATTACGCTCCTAAGTTTAAAAATTTCCAGATTCTTGCTCTTCTGAATCATCACTTCCTTGAACGCCTTGGAAGTTAACAGAACGCGCTGGAACAACAGTTGAAATAGCGTGTTTATACACCATTTGATTTACGGTGTTTTCAAGTAAAATAACAAATTGGTCAAATGACTGGATTTTACCCTGCAATTTAATGCCATTAACCAAAAAGATTGATACTGGAATGCGCTCACGACGTAACGCATTTAAAAATGGGTCTTGTAACGACTGGCCTTTTGCCATGTTATTTTCCTTCGTTCTAGGTGTTATTATAATTAAGTAGCTGAACTAATTTAACAAAGCTAAAAAACTTTCAGCTACTACTAGCTTAGCGAACTTACTACACGTTGCAAGTTTTCTTCATCACCCGTAGTCAACCAAATTACTTCAGGCCAACCTCTTAACCAAGTCAGTTGTCGCTTGGCTAACTGCCGTGTGGCTGCAATACCACGAAAGACCATTTCATCATAGTCAATTTCGCCAGCAATGTAATCCCACATTTGTCTATAACCCACACAACGAATCGAAGGTAGGTCTGGGTGTAAATCCTTACGTTTATATAGGGATGAAACTTCATTTTCAAACCCCTGATCGAGCATTATTTTAAACCTTTTCTCAATTCGCTGATGTAATTCACTGCGATCATCAGGTGCAATGGCAAATTGATAGAAAGTATAAGGAAGCTCAGGCTGCTTTTGTTTTTGCAGCTCAGTCATTGTTTTACCTGTTATACGATACACTTCTAATGCACGATTAATTCTTTGCGAATCATTTTCGCTCATTTTTTTCGCTGCATCAGGATCGATTTTCACAAGTTCTTTATGCAAATGTGGCCAACCAAACTGCGCTGCTTCTTTTTCGAGTTCAGCACGTACTTCAGGTGATGCCTCTGGTAGCGGTGATAAGCCATCAATAAGCGACTTAAAATACATCATTGTACCGCCAACCAATACAGGTACTTTACCTTGCTGATGAAATAGATCAATCTTTTCAATTGCATCACGGCGAAAATCTGCCACTGAATAACTATCTGCTGGGTCAATAATATCAATTAAGTGATGCGGCGCACGAGCAAGCTCTTCGGCATTTGGCTTTGCCGTGCCGATGTCCATATCTTTATAGACTAATGCTGAATCAACACTGATTATTTCTGTGTTTAAATGCTCACACAGCGAAATTGCTAAATCTGTTTTCCCTGCAGCGGTTGGTCCCATTAAAAAAATGACGGGTAAGTTATTCAAGCCTAAATACCTTGCTTAGTTTAAAAACTGAGATAGTTCTATTTTAACTGCTTTTTGACGTAAAAGTTGCATAGTTTGTGGATTATTTTCTAACCGAGCCACTTGCTCCATAAAGGCTTGGCTTGCGTAATAACGTGTTGGTATTTGTTGAGTTAACCAAGCTAACCATTCATCGAGTGAACTTGGTGAGGCTTTACAGCCAGCAATAAGCCGCTCAATAGCATCACTTACATCAAGTAAATACACGCAAGGCGGAAGCTTTTTAACCATCACAAACTGTTTTTCTATTACTAAATCAAAACCAAGTAAGGTAAACCACGACTGCTGAGCATTTAACGCACTAATATCATCAGCACTTACATTTACTCGCACAGGTAACAACAAGGCTTTGCCATCAAGGCTACCTGCTTGCTCTACGTGCGCTTGCCAGTCGAGTGCTAAAGCATGCTTAAAGTGCGCAGCAAAGAGTTGGTTGTCTTCACTAAATACGCATTCGCCCTCGCGTACGTGGATGAGTTTGGCAAGCTTAGCTTGCTCAACAACCGGTGCTGTAAAGCTTGGCTCTGGGCGTACTTGGTCAAAATGCGCAGCATGTTGCTCACTGATCCCTTGATAAAATGCATTGACATCTTGATGCGATGTTTTACTGCGGCCTTGGCTGTCGCTACTAAAGCCACCACCAGAGCGCCCTGCTCCTGTTGCCCCTGAATAACTCGCTGAACGTGTCGGCTGTAATTCAGATTTAGGGTAATCATATTGCTCTGTTGGCGCTGATTGAGTAAAACTTGGCTGCATGCTGCTTGAGTGCGCCTCATCAAACGAAGCATGCTGAAAAGCAGTGTCATTATGCTCTGTAAAACCAGCTTCATGCTGAAGCGGTACCACCACTTGTTTTATTGCCTGTAGAATAAAGTCATGCACTAAACGGCCTTGATGAAAACGCACTTCATGTTTAGCTGGGTGCACATTTACATCGACCTGACGTGGGTCAATATCAATATAAATGACAAAACCTGGCAGCTCTTCAGAGCCTGCGACTTCTTCAAAGGCTTGGCGGATTGCATGCAAAATGAGTTTATCGCGCATCATGCGATTATTCACATAGGTATATTGCGTGCTATTCGTTGAGCCCACGGGCAATACCCAACCTCGTAACATCAAACCTGCTTCACCTGACTGAATATGCAGCCCCTGTTCACTAAATGCCTTACCCGCCACTTGTGCAACACGGCTTATCGCTTGCTCAGGGTTTGGTTTAGCACGGTATTGACGCACGACCTTGCCATTATGAGTCAGGGTGATAGAGACATCAAAACGACTCAGCGCAATACGCTTTATGAGCTCATCAATATGTGAAAACTCGGTTTTCTCGGTGCGAAGAAATTTACGGCGCGCAGGGGTATTAAAGAATAAGTCTTTCACCTCAATGGTGGTACCATCAGGGTGTGCGGTTGGCTTAATCTGCACCGCCATATCGCGACCTTCAGCAAACGCTTGCCATGCAGCCTCTTGCTGCTTTGGCTTTGAGCTTAAGGTTAAGCGAGAAACAGAACTAATTGATGCTAACGCTTCACCACGAAAACCCAGTGAGCAAATGTTCTCAAGATCATCGAGTGACTTAAGCTTACTCGTAGCATGGCGCGACAAGGCTAATGTTAGCTCATCTTTATTAATGCCAGAGCCATTATCGCGGATACGAATTAGCTTATGCCCACCACGCTCAATATCTATTTGAATGCGCGTTGCGCCAGCATCTAAACTGTTTTCTACCAGCTCTTTAACAACGGATGCTGGGCGTTCAACCACTTCACCCGCAGCAATTTGGTTAGCCAATCGCGCGGGTAGTATTTCTATACTCATAGTGTTCCTAACACGAAAATTGACTAGCTTTGAGGAATATCAAGCTCTTGACCAATAAATAAGGTATTCGATTTTAAGTTGTTGGCCGTTTTTAGCTTACTCACAGAGGTGTTGTATCTGCTTGCTAAAATACTTAACGATTCACCAGGGCGAACTTTGTGTTTAGTCGGAAACTGCGACTTTAACTTAGCAAATAGTGAGTCATCTGGTGGATTCTTCATGTAGTAATTTTTAATCGAGGTGAAAATTGCTTTAGCTAAGCGCTCCTGATGCTGCGCCGTTTTTAGCATTCGCTCTTCACGCGGATTCGAAATAAACCCTGTTTCGACCAAAATAGACGGAATATCGGGTGATTTCAATACCGCAAGGCTCGCCGCTTGCGGGCGTTTTTTATGCATTTTAGCCACTTTTCGTAATTCGCTAACCACTTCTTCTGCGACACTAAAACCTGTTTTCATCGAGTGATCCATCGACATATCTAGCAGTGCTTGTGCTAAATATTTTTCGCTTGCAGTATCTTTTAATACCCCAGCTGCACCACCTAAAAGCTCTGAGTGCTTTTCTTTATCCTCAATCCATTTACCAATTTCTGAATTAGCGCGGCGTAGTGATAGCACCCACACTGAGGCACCGTTTGGTTGTGGACTAGTAAAGGCATCCGCATGAATCGACACAAAGAAGTCAGCTTTTTTCTTACGAGCTATGCTGGTACGGGTGTTTAGATTTACAAAGTAATCACTGCGGCGCACCATACGCGAAATCATGCCTTTTTCAGCATCTATCATTCGCTCTAAGCGCTTCGCTATTTGTAGCGTAATATCTTTTTCATAAGTGCCTGATGGACCAATTGAACCGGGGTCTTCACCACCATGACCTGCATCAATGGCAATAACAATATCGCGCTCTTGATTAAGTTCGCGTTTTTTCACACTGGTATTGGTCGAAGCAACAGGTTCTGCCTTCGGTGTTTTATCAACAAGGTCAACCACTAAACGATGCTTGTAGGGATCGGTTGGTAGTAAAGCAAATACAACAGGTTTACTGGCACGGGCTAGCTCAAAGACAAAACGCACACTTTTGCTGTCTTTTGGTTTTGAGTAACGCAGTTTGGAAACAATCTGATGCTTTTTAGGAATAGCAGGCAAGCTATCTAGTTTGTCGGTATTTTTTAAATCAATGACTAAACGAGCTGGGTTTTTCAGCATGAAATAGCTGAAATCAGGCTTATCGTTTAAATCAAAGACCACTCGAGTGCTGTCAGGTGAGGGCCACACTCGTACGCTATTAATGGTATTTTGTGCAAGCGCAATCTGGCTAACAACCAATAACATCAAAGTAGTTAATAGTTTAAACGTACAACGACCCATTTTTACTAATACACCTTTATTTTTATATGTTTATTCTTGCGCGCTCGTAAGTTGCTGAACAATAGCCTTACCACGCTCGGTTAAGCTATTAATTGTAATAGCACGCGCCTCGCCTTCATAGCGTAGGGTGATATCAAGATCTGGTGTTGGAATAAATTCGCCGCCTTTTTCAGGCCATTCCACAACACAAATGGCCTGTGGTGAAAAATAGTCACGAATTCCCATATATTCAAGTTCTTCAGGATCACCTAAGCGATATAAATCAAAGTGATAGACATCAGCTTTAGCTAATTGGTAAGGCTCAACCAGTGTATAAGTTGGACTCTTAACCTTACCTTGATGACCGAAACCTTGCACGATACCACGGGTTAATGTCGTTTTACCGGCACCTAAATCACCATGTAAATAGATGACTGCTCCTTGCTCCATTAAGGTTGCAAGTTGCTTACCCATATTAACCGTTGCTGCTTCATCAGCGAGTGGAAAACCAACACTGTCGGTCATTATTACCTCATGAAAAACTAAAAACACATTACTTTGTTAATCATACCAGAATAATTTTGTAAGGCGAGAGCCGCTCTTATGCCTAGTTTGACAAAAAAAAGCCGGCAAAGTTGCCGGCTTTTTAGCTTAAACAGAATTTTGTTTACAGACCTAGTTTCTTCTCAAGGTAGTGGATGTTTGTACCACCGTTTTGGAAGTTCTCATCTGCCAAGATTTTCTTGTGCAGTGGTGTGTTGGTCTTGATGCCATCGATCACTAATTCGTTTAACGCATTGCGTGAACGAGCAATAGCTACATCACGGTTTTCTCCGTAACAGATCAGCTTACCAATCATTGAATCGTAATGAGGTGGTACTGTGTAATCTGCGTAGATGTGGCTGTCCCAACGAATACCTAGACCGCCAGCAGGGTGGAATCGCGTGATTTTACCTGGTGATGGAATAAAGGTGTCTGGGTCTTCCGCATTAATACGGCACTCAATTGCATGACCACGAATAACCACATCTTCTTGTGTGAATGATAATGGCTGACCCGCTGCAATTTTTAGCTGTTCTTTGATTAAGTCAACGCCAGTGACCATTTCTGTTACTGGGTGCTCAACCTGAATACGGGTATTCATTTCGATGAAATAGAACTCGCCGTTTTCGTATAAGAATTCGAACGTACCTGCACCGCGATAACCGATTTCGATACATGCACGAGTACAACGGTCACCGATGAACTTACGCATTTCAGCTGTGATACCTGGCGCTGGCGCTTCTTCAACAACTTTTTGGTGACGACGTTGCATTGAACAATCACGCTCACCTAAGTGAACTGCATTGCCTTGACCGTCTGCAAGTACTTGAACTTCGATGTGACGTGGGTTTTCAAGGAATTTTTCCATGTAAACCATGCCATTACCAAAGAACTGCTTAGCTTCTTGCTGAGTAAGAGCGATTGAATCAATCAGTTCTTTTTCGCTGCGAACAACACGCATACCACGACCACCGCCGCCGCCTGCTGCTTTAATGATTACAGGGTAACCAATACGCTTAGCAATTTGAATGTTGCGCTCACTGTCTGCCGTTAATGGGCCATCAGAACCTGGTACACAAGGTACACCGGCTTTACGCATCGCTTCGATTGCAGAAACTTTGTCACCCATTAAACGAATTGTGTCGCCTTTAGGACCGATAAATACAAAGCCGCTTTGCTCAACTTGATCAGCAAAGTCTGCATTTTCAGAAAGGAAACCATAACCTGGGTGGATAGCAACTGCATCTGTTACTTCTGCCGCTGCAATAATGCGCGGAATATCTAAGTAACTTTCAGTGGCTGCTGGTTTACCAATACAAATTGTTTCGTCTGCCAGTAACACGTGCTTAAGATCACGGTCTGCCGTTGAATGCACAGCAACAGTTTTGATCCCAAGCTCTTTGCAGGCGCGCAGTACGCGAAGTGCAATTTCACCTCGGTTTGCAATGACTACTTTATCTAACATAGAGTTGGCCTTTTGTTGCGCTATTATTCAATGATGAATAAAGGTTGATCGAATTCTACTGGCTCGCCATTTTCAACTAAGATAGCTTTTACTGTGCCTGCTTTATCAGATTCGATTTGGTTCATCATCTTCATTGCTTCAACGATACATAACGTATCGCCAACATTTACTTTAGAACCTACTTCTACGTATGGTGCTGCTTCTGGAGAAGCCGCTGAGTAGAATGAACCAACCATAGGAGATTTAACTTGATGGCCAGTCGGTGCAGCTGGAGCAGCCGCTTCTGCTGCTGGAGCCTCTGCTACTGGAGCTGGTGCCGCTGCTGGCGCAGGTGCTGCAAACTGTTGTGGTGCATACTGCATTGCAGGTGCTGCAGACATATTGTTACGATTGATGCGTACTGACTCTTCACCTTCAGTGATTTCTAATTCAGCAATACCAGATTCTTCTACTAGTTCGATAAGTTTTTTGATCTTGCGAATATCCATTGAACGACCCGCCTGTTAGTTATTTAAAAATTAATGTGTGTTTTGCAACCGGCTAACAGCAGCTTCAAGTGCCACCTTATAACCCATTGCTCCTAATCCAATAATGACGCCTTGTGCAACATCCGAAAAATACGAATGATGACGGAATGCTTCTCGAGCATGCACATTACTTAAATGCACCTCGTAAAAGGGAATGTTTACACTGAGTAATGCATCCCGTAAGGCTACGCTTGTGTGCGTAAATGCAGCAGGATTGATAATTATTGCATCAACCGCTTGCCATGCATCGTGAATGCGTTCTATTAATGCAGCTTCACTGTTACTTTGGAAATGCGTTAAATCAACATTGAGACCGGCAGCAACCAGGCTAAGTTCAGCTATAATCTCATCAAGAGATTGAGTACCGTACTTTTCTGGTTCACGCTTGCCAAGCATGTTTAAATTTGGCCCATTTAGAACTAAAAGTTTGAATTTTGCAGCCATAATACGCGATATATCCTATAAGTAAGCAGTTTAACCATATTCATCATAAACCCACGCTTAACCTAAGCGTGCTGATGTAAAATAGCAACTATTTCTCACGTTAACCACCTATTATAGATATTTCGACGTAAATAGCAGCAAAATACTGGTCTAATCACTCCCCATTCGTGGTAAAGTCAAGCATAGCAAGGCACACAACAGTGTCATTCCAGCTGTTTTCCTGCTGATTAATTGAACTTCAATCAGTGAATTTGCTATTTTTCACTTAAAATAAGTATTTTTTACGATGCAGATACAAAAACGCCACTCAGATGAGTGGCGTTTTGCTATTTTCTTGCACGTTTGCGTTTATTTAGCGCTATTTCGTACTGTTGCTAAATGTTCTGCAAAGTCTTTGGCATTTAAAAAGCCTGTTACACGTTGCTCTAAAAGCTCATTACCTTGGCTATCAAAGAACAAAATGCTCGGCAACCCAAATACCGTGTATTCTTCCATTAGCTCAATTGTTTTTGCATCACTTTCGGTTAAATCGATTTGAATTAATTCAAAGTGAGCAAATTGCTCTTGTACTTTAGCGTCAGGAAACGTGTAGTGCTCAAACTCTTTACAGGCAACGCACCAGTCGGCATATAAGTCGACCATTACTAAGCGCCCTTCGCTACTTGCCTGTGCAATTTCTTCTTTTAATTCACTTAGATTAGCAACTTGTCTAAAACCATGTGTTTGTACAGCAGCTTCTCCAACCACCGCTTTACTTGGCCAGAAATAACTTTTCGTTAAACTCGCCCCAGTTACAACCAATAAGGTAGCAGTAAACCACAATGCTGTTTTTAGCTTGCCCTGTGATTGGCCACTTTGCCAATGGTGTAAATAAAGCGCTGTAGCAAGTGCTAATAAACCCGCCATTAACCAAATGATTTCAATATCAACAATACGCTCAAGCAGAATGAGTGGTACAACTAGCATAATGAAACCAAATAGGGTTTTCACTTGCTCCATCCAACCACCGGCTTTTGGTAGTAATTTACCACCAGAAGTCCCCAGCAATAATAATGGTAAGCCCATGCCTAAACTGAGCACATAAAGTGTTAAACCACCAACTAGATAGTCACCACTTTGCGCCACATAAAGTAAAGCAGCAGATAAAGGTGCTGTTGTACACGGTGAAGCAATCAAACCAGACAGTACACCCATCATAAATACGCCAACATAGTTGCCGCCTTTTTGCTGGTTACTAACCTGAGTGAGTTTATTCATCATGCCGCTAGGTAATTTGATTTCGTACCAGCCAAACATCGACATTGCCAGCAATACAAATAAGATACTAAAGCTAATTAGTACAGTAGGATGCTGTAAATACCCTTGTACTTGCCCACCTAATGATGCAACCACTAAGCCCAGTGCTGCGTAAGTAACGGCCATACCTTGTACATACACAAAAGACAGCGAGAACGCTTTTTTAGTCGACAAATTCTGCTGACCCGCAATAAGGCTCGACAAAATCGGAAACATTGGAAATACGCAAGGCGTAAAAGCCAGACCAATACCCACTAAAAAGAAGATTACTAGGTTCGTTAGTAAACCTTGCGATGCCAATTTATCAGTATACGACTGCTCACCTGCTGGTTTTGATGCTTCTTGAGAGGGCGCTGATGATGCTTCATTTGTATCAGCTGCTTGTGTTAATGCCGCTAATGCGTTCCCCGCATCTGCAGTCTGTGATACTTGCTCACCTGCAATCACAGATAAAGGAATGGTTCTAACTTCTGGCGGATAACATAACCCTGCTTCGGCGCAGCCTTGAAAACGCACTTTAACAACTGCACCTTCTGTGACGTTGCTGAGCTTAGAAACCACACTTAACGAATCAAAGAATACCTCGGTCTTACCAAAAAATTCATCTTCAATAATCACGCCCTTGCCAAGATCAGGAACTTCAATATCAGCGCCTTTGGCAATAATTTCGACTTTCTTTTTGTAAAGGTAATAATCAGGCGCAATATCCCAGCCAATAAATAAGGTTTTGCCTTGCTGGTCAAAATCGAAAACAAACGCCTGATCAACCCGGAGAAATGTTTGCTCCGCAGGTTGTAGTAGATTTCCAAGTAAATTGTTATTACTTGCACTTGCTGGCATAAGCCACAATGCACAAAGTAATAAAAGGAACGATCGCATTAATTAAGTACCTCATCCATCCAATTAAAATAGGCTAAATTGCCCGTAGCCACATCAACGACCTGAATTTCAGGCACCTGATAACTATGCAATTTCTTGATAGTTTGGATCACCTCATTCATTTTTTCTGACTTAGTTTTGATCAGTAACTTACTCTCAATAGCTTGAGTTACCTCGCCTTCCCACATGTAAATAGATTCAATAGTAGGCAAAATGTTCACACAAGCAGCTAGCTTTTCTTTAACTAGATGTTGCGCCAACTGACGGGCTTCAGCCTCATTTGCACAAGTCGTAAAAATAAGTCGAAAATGCGTAGTCATAAGGAACCTTTATTTGATTACGTGAGTCGCACCATAGTAGCCGATAGTAACTATAATGTGTAGCGAGCAAGGTGATCCTAGGTTCCGTCTTGAAAAATGACCTGCTCACCCCAATTTATATTTCACTGACTCGAAAGAGAATGACATTTTTTAGAGAGCGTTATGTTTAGATTTTTGTTTTTGTTATTTATTTTAGTGCCGATTGTGGAGATCGCGTTACTCATCCAAGTGAGTGAAGTGATCGGCGGCTTTGCCACCATAGCGCTTGTAATTGTGACCGCGATTGTCGGTGCGAAATTAGTGAAGCAGCAAGGTATGGGCGCGATTCAAAACGTGCAATTACAAATGGCACAAGGGCAAATGCCTGCAAAAGAATTATTTACTGGATTATGTGTGATTATCGCCGGTGTTTTATTAATGACACCAGGCATCATGACTGACTTTTTTGGCTTTTTACTACTTACGCCAGCAATCCGCAACAAACTGGCTGCAGGCCTTGCTAGTCAAGCGACCGTGCGTATGAGTTCACAGGCAAATCAAGGCTCTGCACACTTCCAATACCATAGTAAAACAACCACTCATGAAGAGCCAAACCATCAACCTACAACTATTGATGGTGAATTTGAGCGAAAAGATTAAAATTTTTTAATTTTTGTACTTGGATTTTTTTAAGCCACCCCCATTAATGAATGCAATGAAACGCAACGGGTGGCTTAGCACTCCCCTGCAATAACACAAGATTTTTTCTGTACTGTTCAGAAACTGTTAGGAGAACTAAATAAATGAACATTCGTCCTTTACATGATCGCGTCATCGTTAAGCGTCTAGAAGAAGAAACTAAGTCTGCTGGCGGTATTGTATTAACTGGCTCTGCAGCTGAAAAATCAACTCGCGGAGAAGTTATCGCTGTTGGTAATGGCCGTGTTTTAGACAACGGTGAAATAAGAGCATTAGAAGTTAAAGCCGGTGACACTGTGCTGTTCGGCTCTTATGTTGAAAAAGCTGAAAAGATCGAAGGTCAAGAGTACCTGATCATGCGTGAAGATAACATTCTAGGCATTGTAGGCTAATCCTACTTTTCGTTTAGCAACCCGTTTACAGAATTTAAGAGGAATTTAATCATGGCAGCAAAAGAAGTACTTTTTGCAGGTGACGCACGTGGCAAAATGCTAACTGGCGTAAACATTTTAGCAAACGCAGTAAAAGTAACTTTAGGTCCTAAAGGCCGTAACGTTGTATTAGACAAATCATTCGGCGCTCCAGTGATCACTAAAGATGGTGTATCTGTTGCAAAAGAAATCGAACTTGAAGACAAGTTCGAAAACATGGGCGCTCAAATGGTTAAAGAAGTAGCGTCTAAAGCGAATGACGCTGCAGGTGACGGTACAACAACTGCAACAGTATTAGCGCAAGCTATCGTAAACGAAGGCTTAAAAGCAGTTGCAGCGGGTATGAACCCAATGGACCTTAAGCGTGGTATCGACAAAGCAGTTACTGCAGCAGTTGAAGAGCTTAAAGCACTGTCAGTTCCATGTGCAGACACTAAAGCAATTGCACAAGTAGGTACTATTTCTGCTAACTCTGATAAAGAAATCGGTGACATCATTGCAGAAGCAATGGAAAAAGTAGGCCGTGATTCAGGCGTTATCACTGTTGAAGAAGGTCAGTCGTTAGAAAACGAACTAGACGTAGTTGAAGGTATGCAGTTTGACCGCGGTTACCTTTCTCCTTATTTCATCAACAACGCTGAAAAAGGCGCTGTAGAGCTAGACAACCCATTCATTCTACTTGTAGACAAAAAAGTATCTAACATCCGTGAGCTACTACCTACATTAGAAGCAGTAGCTAAAGCTAGCAAGCCACTACTTATCATTGCTGAAGACCTTGAAGGTGAAGCACTTGCAACACTTGTTGTAAACAACATGCGCGGTATCGTTAAAGTATCTGCGGTTAAAGCACCTGGTTTTGGCGACCGTCGTAAAGCAATGCTACAAGACATCGCAGTATTAACAGGTGGTACTGTTATTTCTGAAGAAATCGGTTTAGAGCTAGAGAAAGCGACAATCGAAGACCTAGGTACAGCGAAGCGCGTTGTGATCACTAAAGATGATACAACAATCATCGACGGTGCAGGCGAAGAAGACGGCATCAATGGTCGTGTTGCACAAATCAAAGCACAAATCGAAGAAGCGACGTCTGACTACGATAAAGAGAAACTACAAGAGCGTATGGCTAAACTAGCTGGCGGTGTTGCAGTAATCAAAGTTGGCGCAGCAACTGAAATCGAAATGAAAGAGAAGAAAGACCGCGTTGAAGATGCACTTCACGCAACTCGCGCAGCGGTTGAAGAAGGTGTTGTACCAGGTGGTGGTGTTGCACTAGTTCGCGTAGCAAGCAAACTTGTTGAACTTGCTGGCGACAACGAAGACCAAAGCCACGGTATCAAAGTTGCACTACGTGCGATGGAAGCACCACTTCGTCAAATCGTAACTAACGCAGGTGACGAAGCATCTGTTGTTGTTAACTCAGTAAAAGGCGGTGAAGGTAACTACGGTTACAACGCAGCATCAGGCGAGTACAACGACATGATCGAAATGGGTATCTTAGACCCAACTAAAGTAACGCGTTCTGCACTACAATACGCAGCTTCAATCGCGGGTCTTATGATCACAACTGAAGCAATGGTTGCTGAAATCCCGAAAGATGAGCCAGCTGCTCCAGATATGGGCGGCATGGGCGGCATGGGTGGTATGGGCGGCATGATGTGATAAACATCACCTCCTAAGCACCTCGCTTTAAAAACCCAGCCCCGGCTGGGTTTTCTTTTAGCTATCAGTTTTAAGCTGTCAGCTATCAGAAACTGACGGCTGACGGCTGACGGCTGACGGCTGACGGCTGACGGCTCAGTTAACCAACTCCCTCACTATCGCAAACAAGTCACTCGCTAACATGCCTCTTTCGCCTTCACGTTCTGCGGCAATGTCACCAGCTTTTGCATGTAAGATTACGCCTAAGCAAGCTGCTTGCTGAAGAGTAAGCCCCTGTGCGATTAGTGCCGCTATGATACCTGTTAATACATCGCCACTGCCGCCAACAGCAAGTGCAGGGTTACCGTCGGTACACACCCATGTTTGGTTATTATCAGCAATTAAACTACCAGCGCCTTTGAGTACACAAGTAGTGGTATAGCTACGTGCGAGCTGCTTTACCGCATGAAAGCGATTTTCTTCAATATCGCGAGCGCGACAATTAAGTAACCTTGCAGCCTCACCGGGGTGTGGTGTGATTACGGTATTCGCCAATGGAAATGACGAAGCATGTTGAGCTATTAAATTAAGTGCATCAGCATCAATAACCAGAGGCTTGTTATTAGTAAAGCAATACTGCATGACGGTTTCAAAGGTTGTTTCCGACCAAGTGTCTTGACCAAGCCCTGGGCCAATAGCCACACAAGTTGCCCACTCTAGGGCGCTAATCAGGTTTGTATCTGTCACCATTAGTTCTGGCCGGCCAATACTCACTGGTAGAATAGAGCTACTATGGGTATACACTTTGACCATACCCGCACCGGTGCGAAGCGCTGCCTCTGCGGTTAAACGAATAGCGCCTGCAGTCCCTGAATTACCACCAATACACAGCAATTTACCATGGCTGGTTTTATGGCTGTTGTTATCGCGATCAGAAAGCCTCGGCTGTGTCTGATAATTGATAAGCTCTGCCGTGGGTGATGTCAGTTTTAAAAAGGCATCTTCAATACCTAAATCATTAAACTCTAGCGTCCCTGTATGCGCTCTACCTTGCCCTGTCACTAAACCTTGTTTAATCCCCACAAAAGTCACAGTGAGCGCGGCTTTGATTGCCACTCCTTGTACGACACCTGTGTCTGCATGAATGCCTGAAGGTAGATCAATAGCAACTATCGGCACTTGGCTTTCGTTGGCAGCTTTAATCAGTTGTGAAAATGGCTCGCGCACCGCGCTTTGAATTCCCGTGCCAAGCAGGCCATCAATAATGATATCTGCACGCTCAATAGCACTGGCATCAGCGGTTATTTCCCCTCCTGCGTCGAGCCAAGCTTGCTGAGCACTGAGCGCATCACCTTTGAGCGGTTTATCAGGTATTGCTGCAATAACCGTAACCTGTTTGCCCGCTTGTTTAGCTAAACGAGCAACAACATAACCATCGCCGGCATTATTACCAACGCCCGCTAACACAACGAATGTTCTTGCTTTAGGAAAATAGCTGATAGCTTGCTGATAAGTTGCCAGCCCTGCTCGCTCCATAAGCTCATACAAGGTGATACCAGAACGCTTAGCTGCGGGTCCTTCATGGTCACGCACTTGCTCTGCTAAAAACACTGACTGCGAGAGAATAACTGACATATCTATCCTTAAATTGGCCTTTTAATCAGCATATAAGCACAGATAAGTGCAGTCAATGAGGCATAAAAAACGGCGCGTAACTTACATTACGCGCCGTTTTTTTAAAGCTTTAGTGACTTACTCTGTGTCTGGTAAGTTGCGACCGTAGAAGATTTCTTGCATCTCGCGGGTCAGCTTAGAGTAGATAACTTCTTCTTCTTCTTCAGAAAGATCTGCTGTAGAAACACCGAATAGGTAAGTATTCAAGTCAGTTTCTTTTAACATCATCTTCGTGTGGAACAAGTTCTCTTGATACACGTTCACGTCCATCATTTGGTACGCTTCTTTGGTATCTTCAGTCATGTAGTTCTGAATTGAGTTAATTGCGTGATCGATATAGTGTTTAACACCATCTACGTCACGAGTAAAACCACGTACGCGGTAGTCAATTGTTACAACATCAGACTCAAGGCTGTGAATTAAGAAGTTTAACGCTTTTAATGGCGAAATAATGCCACACGTTGATACTTCGATATCAGCACGGAACGTACAAATACCATCATCAGGGTGTGCTTCTGGGTATGTGTGAACACAGATGTGGCTCTTGTCTAAGTGCGCTACTACTGTTTCAGGAAGAGGGCCCGGCGCCTCATCAACGTCATACGTTGTTTGTTGCTCAATTGGCTCTTCAGAGATCAAGATTGTCACGCTGGCACCTTGCGGATCATAATCTTGGCGAGAAACATTTAGAATGTTTGCGCCAATAATATCCACAACTTCACCTAAAATATCGGTAAGGCGATCAGCACTGTACTGTTCGTCGATATATTCAATATATTCTTTACGCTGTTGTTCCGTCTTTGCGTAACAAATATCGTAAATACTAAAGCTTAAGCTCTTAGTTAAGTTATTAAAGCCATGAAGCTTAATTTTATCGAAGGGTTTATTCATGCTAAACCAACCTTAAAACGAGTGAAACCTGCACCAGCAGAAATAAAAGTTCGCGGATTTTATACGAATTTTCTGCTCGGAAAAAGCGTTATTTTACCTGTTCTTGCACAACTTCATGACTATGCGTAATTTCTACTGTCTTATCAAGCATTAAGGCTACAGAACAATACTTTTCAGCAGACAGTTGTACCGCTCTTGCAAGGTGCTTTTCAGAGACATTATCACCGGTAACCACAAAGTGTAGGTTAATCTTAGTAAACACGCGAGGCGCTGATTCAGCACGCTCAGCTGTTAGCTTAACTTGCACATCAGAAAATGACTGCTTGGCTTTTTTTAAAATACTAACAACATCAACAGATGAACAACAACCTGCTGACATTAAAACCATTTCCATTGGGCTTGGCGCAGCACTATCGCTACCTGCATCAAAAACTACATTATGACCTGAATTTGAAAGGCCAATAAACGTATCGCCTTCTACCCATTTTACATTCGCTTGCATGTGCTTTATCTCTTAAAGTTATTTTGCTTGATTGTAAGCAAGTCACACACAGATGCAAGGGATAAGAGGTGAGCTTTAAAGGAAAGCGAGTTGCCTAACGTTGAGCTGCTCGCTTAAAGACTAGAAATTGTGTTGTGCTTTACACATTAGGCACTTTCTACAACAGCACTATCAAATAAGTTTTTCACTAATCCAGCAAACTCATCTATAAACGCGTGCTGTTCAACGGTTACTGTATGATTGGTGACGCTGCTTAGCACTTCTTGTAAGTCATATACGATACCGTCGACTTCGCGAACAATTTGGCTGCGTTGTTCAGTACTAAGCTCAGTGTGTTGCTCGCAAAGTAACATGACATTTTCTGCTATCACATCTTCAATCAGCTCTAACACTGTTGGAGCTCCTGGTTTAATTTGACCCGGCTTCTCAAAAAGCGCTAAATTTTGAGTGAGATACATGACAAGATCATCGTACCCTTGCCTATCTAAAACCATACGACTACACACCTAATAAAAAACTATCTCTTTAGATTTAAGCAGAAAGCGCTTTTAATTGCTACCTTTGCCAAGCATCTCATACAAAAAAAGCAGCCAAAGCTGCTTTTTGTAATGATTTACGATTATTAATCAATTTTTAAGCCTGGGCTTAATGTCGCTGGCATTGCTACTTTTTCAAGTTCTACCGAAGCAACCGGGTATGCACAATAGTCAGCAGCATAATACGCGCTTGCTCTGTGGTTACCTGATGCACCAATACCACCAAATGGTGCAGCACTTGATGCACCCGTGATAGGACGGTTCCAGTTTACGATACCCGCACGAATACGACGTAGGAAATGGTCGTAATCTGCTGCACTGTCGCTTAATAAGCCAGCTGATAAACCAAAGCTTGTGTCATTCGCTTTATCAATAGCAGCATCAAAATCAGTGAAACGGAATACTTTAAGCAGTGGTCCAAAGTGCTCTTCGTCTGGGAAGTTAGCGACATTTGTACACTCTAAAATACCCGGAGTTACAAAACCGGTATTTTCTTTATGTGTAAGCTCAACAAGCACTTCTGCGCCAAGCTCAACAAGCTGCTGTTGCGCTTTGACCATACCAGCTGCTGCCGCTGAAGAAATCATTGACCCGATGAAAGGTTGATCTTCTGCGTCGTAGTCACCGACTTTAATTGCTTTCGTTGCTTTAATAAGACCCGCTAGGATGGCGTCACCCTGCTCGTCTGCTGGTAAGAATAACTTACGCGCACACGTACAACGCTGACCTGTAGAGATAAACGCAGATTGAATAATATCGTGGATAGCCGCTTTAGTATCAGCAACATCAGTAACGATAAGCGGGTTATTACCACCCATTTCTAAGGCTAAGATTTTACCCGGTTGACCAGCAAACTGTTCATGTAAAATATGACCAGTGCGCGAAGAGCCCGTAAAGAATAAACCGTCAATCCCTTTATGAGATGCCAGCGCTTTACCCGTTTCTACTTCACCTTGCACAAGGTTGATAACACCTGCAGGCAGGCCAGCCTTTTGCCATAACTTTAACGTTAACTCAGCAACTGCTGGCGTTAGCTCAGACGGCTTAAATACCACGGTATTGCCTGCTAATAGTGCAGGTACAATGTGACCATTTGGTAAGTGACCAGGGAAGTTATAAGGGCCAAACACCGCTACAACACCATGAGGCTTGTGGCGGATCATCGCGCGACCTTGTGGCATTGGGTTTTCAACATCGCCTGTACGCTCTAAAAATGCTTTTTCAGAGATAGCAATTTTACCCACCATCGCACCTGCTTCAGTGCGTGTTTCCCAAAGTGGTTTACCTGTTTCTTGTGCGATAGCAATCGCTAATTCTTCGCTGTGCTCTTTCAGTGTTTCTGCGAATGTTTTTACAATCGCTAAACGCTCTGCAAATGTTTTATCAGCCCAGCTGTAAAATGCTTCACGTGCAGCAGCGACTGCGCCGTCTACTTGTTCAGCAGTGGCAGTGTTTGCTTGCCAAATTACATCATTATTTGCTGGGTTTACAGATTGAAAAGTATGACCAAGGCCTGCTTGCCATTGACCATTAATAAATTGCGCTGCATGAGTCATTAATATGTCTCCTGAATTCTATAGTTTTGCAAGTGATACTGAATCACCCGCTTCTAAGTGAAGTGCTTTTGCTAATTCACTTGAGATTGTAATGCTATCGGCATCACATGATAGGCTAACTTGAGTCACGGTTGCTCTAAAATCAGCAATTTTATCATTTGCTAACAAGACCGTAGTGTCGCCTTGGCTTTCACCTATTTCTACTTTAACCGTTTGGGCATTTCTCACTGTAGCAATGTTATCAACTTTTGCTTCAACAGTTGGGCCTGCATCAAAAATGTCTACATAACCATTGAAGGTAAAACCTTCGCTCTTTAAAAGTTCAATCGCAGGGCGTGTATTATCATGCACTTGACCAATCACAGCTTGCGCATCTTTGCTCAGTAAGTTGACGTAAATTGGATATTTAGGCATTAACTCGGCAATAAATACTTTTTGGCCAATACCCGTTAAGTAATCTGCCGTTGGAAAGTCCATCGAGAAAAAGTGCTCTTCTAGCCATTGCCAGAATGGGCTTTCGCCATTGTCATCAGAAACACCACGCATCTCAGCAATTACGGTGTCAGCAAAACGCTCTTTATGTTGATTAATAAACATAAAACGCGCTTTTGAAAGCAATTTACCGTTATTATTTTTACGGTAGCCATCTTTTAAGAATAATGTGCACAGCTCAGTTGCGCCGGTGTAATCGTTACACAGGGTTAATATATCAACGGCTTTATACACGTCTAGCGTACGAGAAGAATGAATCACTTTGCTTAGATGATAATGATAAAAAGCATCATCTAAACCAACTGCAGCTTCAATCCCCGAAGTCCCTACAACTTCACCCGTTTCGCTATCTTCAAGAACAAACAAGTAACCTTCATCACCTGGCTGTTGCGCAGCTTTTGCAAATGAGCTGACAGAATGATCAATTTTCTTTTGTAATAACTCTTCATTATTAGGCAAAGACGTAAAGCCATGGCCTGACTCATCAGCAATCTTTACTAACGCTTGGTAATCGCTTTGCTGGATTGGGCGAAGGATCATCATAAGTCCGCTTGCTCCCTTATAAATAACGGTAAATTAAGAAATGTGGGCAAGCTTAACTTGCCCTGAAATGACAGTTTCGTTTAGCCGTTAACGACTTTTGCAACTGCTTTTTCGAAACGAGCCATACCTTCGCGGATATCAGCTTCTGGAATTACAAGTGACGGAGTGAAACGAACAACATCAGCGCCAGCTACTAAAGACATAACGCCTTCTGCAGTACCAGCCACTAAAAACTCTTTTGCACGACCTTTGAATTGCTCTGTTACTACAGCACCAATTAATAGACCTTCGCCACGGATTTCAGTGAATACATTGTACTTTTCGTTAATCGCAGTTAGTAACTCACGGAATAACGCTGACTTTTCTTTAACGCCGTTAAGTACTTCTGGTGTATTTACTGTGTCGAATGCAGCTTCAGCTACTGCACACGCAAGTGGGTTACCACCGTAAGTAGAACCATGAGTACCCACTTTTAAGTGCTTAGCAATATCAGTTGTGGTGATCATCGCACCGATAGGGAAACCACCACCTAATGCTTTTGCAGTCGTTAAGATATCTGGAGTTACATTTAGACCTTGATAAGCATAAAGCTCACCCGTACGGCCAACACCGGTTTGTACTTCATCAAAGATTAGTAGTGCATTGTGTTTAGTACACAGTTCACGAACACCCTCAACAAACTCAGCAGTTGGCGAAATAATGCCACCTTCACCTTGTAGAGGTTCCATCATTACCGCACAAGTATTGTCTGAGATAAGCGCTTCAAATGCCGCTAAATCGTTGTAGTCACAGTGAACGATATCACCAGGTTTTGGACCAAAACCATCAGAGTATGCAGCTTGACCGCCTACTGTTACAGTGAAGAAAGTACGGCCGTGGAAACCTTTGTTGAATGAGATAATTTGTGACTTTTGCTCACCAAAGTTATCAAGTGCAAAACGGCGTGCAAGTTTAAGTGCCGCTTCATTTGCCTCTGCACCTGAATTAGCAAAATATACTTTTTCAGCGAACGTTGCATCAGTTAGCTTTTTAGCTAAGCGAAGCGCTGGCTCATTAGTCATTACATTTGATAAGTGCCAAATCTTTTCGCCTTGCTCTTTTAATGCACTTACAAGAGCTGGGTGACAATGGCCAAGACAGTTAACAGCAATACCACCCGCAAAATCGATAAATTCGCGACCTTCTTGGTCCCATACGCGAGAACCTTCGCCTCGAACAGGAATAACACTTGATGGTGCATAGTTTGGAACCATTACTTGATCAAATAATTCGCGATTGACTGTCATTTTATATCCTCATAATTGTAAGCACACACAGAGTTTGGTGGCGCTTTAAAGCAAAACTAAGCCATTTTACTTAGCCGATTGAGCTTAGCGCAAAATCACCAAAATTACTCTTTGGTTCAATTTTCATTCATCCATTATTTCAGAAAATTTTCGTTATGTCTCTTAGAAAACTTTCATGCAGGCCTTGAAAACAAAGGGCTTGAGATATTTTTTCATGGATAGTGAATAACTATTTGAAGGCCTTTTTTTGCTCGAAATACTACAAAAAGGCGTAAGGCTAGTGAGCCAAGCACTGGCTAATGACAAAAACTTTGTCGCTGTGGATTGATAAACAATGAATGAATAGTCGCAAAAAAATTAACAATTTTTTTAATTAATTTGGATATGAAAGTGCTCAAAATTGCATTTAGCTAACTGTTCAAGCTCCTCCTTAGTGAAATCGAAGTGTGCAAACCAACGCTCAGTTTCGTCACTTTCGACCAATTGATGCTCATTTAAACTTAAAAACTGAGCGTAACAACGTGCTTTTAAAATCACCTTGGTAAGCGGCAAATATTCATCGTTTTTAGCTAATGGAGTCGTTAACTGCTGCATCACCGCATTAAATGGTAAATACCTAAAGGCCATTTGTTCAATTACTGTTGCGGTTACTTTTAATGACAACTTGCTAAGCAAACTACTTAAAAACAAAGGATCAGGCTTGAGCTCTAATAATGCAGTATGCAAGTCTTTCTTTTGTTCATCACGAGCCATAGTTACTTTACGCTGCCAAACTCGCTCAAAAGTGCGTAAATACAAACGTACTAAGGCAATCTTCCCAACATCAAGCAGCATTCCAAGCGTAAATGCATGTTCTTCATTTACGCCATTTAGCTTTGCTATTTCTTGCGCTGCAATGGCACACGCCATTGAATTATCTCTTAGTCGACGCTTTAAAAGCGGGAATGGCTCAGTACTATGGGGCATCCAGTGGCGTACAGCAAATGTCGGCACGACAAACTTCAAGTTATCTAAACCAATGTAACGAAGTGCTAAAAGCGGGTTATCAACTTTAACGGAAGTATGCTTATTACGTTGTTGACGGTAAAAAGGCAAGTTCACAAACGCGACTAGCTCGCGCCCCAGCCAGCTTAAATCTTTAACCAAAGGCTCAAGTCGACCCACTGAAGCTGAACGTACAGCTAAAATATCTAAAATAGCAGGTACACTGTCTTGAATCCCAATCGTTTCGTGAATTACAGTATCAATATCTTCAAGCTGCTTATTCATCGCTGTTTCAATAACTTGATGTAACTGCTTACTCGCTTGAGCACGATATTTATGATGCGCCGTACTTACCTTCTGACGTTTTTTTTCAGCAGCAACTTCTACTTCTAATAAAGTACGTTGCTCCATTGACTCGCCATAATCGATTTCTAAGGTATGAATAAAGCCAATTTGGCGCTGCGCAAAACTATGACCAAGCAAAAGATCGTGCGCGCGCTCATTAAGCACCATCGCAGTCCTTTGTTGTCGGGTTTCTTCAGTCATTTGCACAGGCGTATTGTCGGTCATATTTGTTAATTCACTAGCCTAAGATTAGAAGCGAGTTAAAAAGTTAGCAAGTAATTCAAGCCCTTGTTGGGTCAAAATTGCTTCGGGGTGAAATTGCACGCCTTCAAGTGCTAAATCATTATGCATGATCCCCATAATTTCATCAAAATCAGAATTTTGTTCTGTCCATGCAGTAATAGTGAAGTCACTAGGTAAGCTTTGTTTATCAACCACAAGTGAGTGATAACGACACACCGTCAGCGGGTTAGCTAAACCATTAAACACACCTTGGTTGCTATGCTTAACTAATGATGTTTTACCATGCATCACTTGCTTAGCGCGAATAACATCAGCACCCAGAGCCTGAGCAATGGTTTGGTGCCCTAAGCAAATACCGAGAATTGGCAACTGCCCTTTTAGTTGTTCCACCACTTGTAAAGAAATACCCGCTTCGTTTGGCGAACAGGGCCCAGGTGACAGTACGACGTGCTCTGGGTTAAGTTGTTTAATCTCAGCGATACTGATCTCATCGTTTCGTTTAACTAATACATCTTGATCCAAGCGCTGAAAATATTGCACTAGGTTGTATGTAAACGAATCATAATTGTCGATCATTAACAGCATTGCGTGTAACCCAAAATTACTCAGTCAAAATAATGAAGGCGCATTTTACCCCAAGCACACATAAATGTCGGCAAAAAATGGCTTATTCATCAGCGATTAGATGCGCTGTGAGGTCAGCCCTTTCTTGCTCATTAAGTTTTTGCGAGCATTTATTTGCAAAGTCGTAACGTACTAGTACGGTTTTACCAACGGCACAGCAGTTATCCTGCTGCCAAGCCTCTTGGCGCAGTACGAATGAACTAGAGCCGACATGCTCAACACTGGTTTTCACTGTGACATCGTGACCATAAAACAACTCACCCACAAAGCTTACTTCAACCTTAGCAATGATCAGTTTCCATTCATAAGGGTTTAAATCAGGCGTAAAAAACCTGAAAATAGGCGCTCGGGCGGCTTCAAACCATACAGGGAGTACGGTATTGTTGATGTGCCCTAGCACATCTGTTTCGCTAAAGCGTGGTGTGATAGTTTCAGTAAACATAGTAACCCTATAAAAAATATAAACTAAAGGTAGCTCATGACGGACTTTATTCGCGTATACGAAAACGCCCTCAGCAAAGAATTTTGCGACAACTTTATCACGGTATTTGAACAAAGCCCTCATTTAAAACAAGGCACTACCTCAGGCGGAGTAGATTTAGCGAAAAAAGACAGCCGCGATTTATACCTTAATAATCACTCTGAATACGCTGAGCAACTTAAGCATATTCAACAAACGACTGCGGGTTACGTCTTCAAATACCTTGAAGAGCATATTTTTATGATGATTGGCGCCTTTGGTTTAAAGGTTTACCATCCGCAAACAGGCAAACCTGTTGACCTAACACAAGATAACTTTGAAGAAGTCGGCAAACCACAATTGCCATTACTCGTGCAGCAGATTTTTCGTATGGGTCCAATTCAAGCACAAAAATACGATATCAATAAAGGTGGTTACCCTTATTGGCATAGCGAGGTATATCCGCAAGCAGGCCACAACGAAGCTCTGCATCGTGTGCTGTTATTTATGTTTTATTTAAATGATGTAGAAGAAGGTGGTGAAACTGAGTTTTACTATCAACAACGAAAAATATCGCCTAAACAGGGTTCTATGGTCGTAGCACCGGGCTATTTTACCCACACACACCGTGGTAATAAGCCAATTTCAAATGATAAGTATATTTTAACCTCGTGGGTCTTATTCAACCGCGCGGAACAAATATATGGCCAACCACAATCTTAGCGGCAAGCTGTTAGTAGAAAGAATGCAACGTTTGATATCACGCTTTTTATGCTAACAAAAAGCAGCCCACTCGGGCTGCTTAAAACCAACAACTCAGCTTTAATCTGCCAGTAATTGATCAAATAAATCAAAAACCTTATCAAGCTCTTCAATTGTGTTGTAATGCATACAACCAATGCGTACTACACCGCCTGATTCTAATACACCTAGCTGCTTACATAAGCCTTGAGCGTAGAAGTTACCATCCCACACACAAATATGTTGCTTACCTAAAAATTCAGACACAACACGTGGCTCGATGCCTTCAAACGTTAAAGCAAAAGTCGGTGTGCGTGAAGCTACGCGCTCTAGATCATCAATACCGAACAACTTGATGCGCGGGTAATCAGCTAAACGCGTTAAGAAATGCTTACTTAATGTCATTTCGTGCTGTTTAGTCATAGCAAATGCAGCAGCTAATTTATCTCGGCGTGAATGAGTATCATCAAGCTCACTAATTGCAGCAATGTAATCAACAGCAGCAATTAAGCCAGCTAGCGCTTCAAAGCTTTGTGTACCCGTTTCCCAGCGACCTGGCGCAACATCTTTTGCAGGTTCAACTTTATATGGTGTGAAACCTTCAAGGTGCTCACGTTTGCCATAGACAATACCAAGGTGAGGACCAAAGAACTTATATGCAGAGCAGGCTAAGAAGTCACAATCAAGTGCTTGTACGTCTACAAGCTCATGAGGTGCATAATGTACGGCATCAACATAAACTAGCGCACCAATAGCATGTGCAAGCTCAACGATGCGTTTAATGTCATTAATTGAGCCTGTCGTGTTCGACGCATATGTCACAGCAACAAGCTTTGTTTTACTAGATAAAAGGCTTTCAAAATGTGCCATATCTAGGCTGCAATCAGCTTCGTTGATAAGGGTAGTTTTTACTGTCGCGCCTTTATCTTCAGCGGCTTGATGCCAAGATGATACGTTTGAGAAGTGATCGGCATTGGTGACGATAATTTCATCATCAGCAGTCCAATCACGCGAGATGGCACGGCTAAAGCTAAACGTTAAGCTTGTCATGTTTGCACCAAACACGATTTGCTCTTTAGATGGCGCATTTAATAAATCGGCTGCAGCTTGGCGAGCATTTGCCATTAACTCTACCGTTTTATCACTTGAGAAAAATGCGCCGCCTAAGTTTGAGTTGAAGTAACCCAAATATGCACTCATAGCGCTTAGAACTGACTGTGGTACTTGCGAGCCACCTGGGCCATCAAGGAAAATAGGTGACTGACCTGCAACTTGTTGCATAAGTGCAGGGAACTGGCGACGTAATTGCGTTAAGTTCATAGTTTACCCTTACGCAGTTAGTACGAAGCAATCAAGGTAACCTTCTTTGCTTGCGTCTAATTTATTCATTGGTGTAGCGTTGTGCCATACTTCACGGTCATTAATCAGTGCGAACATGCCGTCTTTGATTTCCATTTTGAAACATGGTTCAGCTTGTTGGTGTTCATAAACAAGTAGCTCACCACCCTCTAGGTTTTCGTGTGATACGCCACATACGCATACGTGATCAAAACCATCTTGATGAACACCTTCAGGTGCAGCTGGAGTGTCGCTGTCGATCGCAAGCATTCTGAATTGGTGAATTTCAATATCGCGATCATCGCTGATACCCGTCATATCACGGAACTGATTAACGATTTGCTTCATGCCATCAGTCGCTAATAAGCTATCTTCTAGATTTTCATAAGTACGCTCAACATTACCTTGGAATGTATTGATTGAGTCATCTTGCACGAATGCTTTTGTTGGTTGTAGTTTTAATTCACCATCAACAACTTTAATTACTGAATAACGACGCTTACGAAATTCACCATCTGCGTATGGGTTAGCAGGTAGGTTAGCAAAAGAAGGCTTAACTGCGTCAATATGTGCTTGGCTTACAAAACGAAGCTGTAAAAGGTTCTGGTTGTTTAATGTAGTCATTTCGATCTCGCCTTAATACGTTGAGAATATTGGCGAGGATTTTAATGCAATTGGTAGGAAATTTTTGCGTTATTATGTAAACGCTGATGATGATTTATGTAGCTTTAAGATCGTATTTATAAATATTTTAGAAATTTTATCTAAAATAAAAAGCCCGCTAAAAGCGGGCTTTCTTGTCATTTAATTTAGCTAAAATTAAACAGCTTGCTGAACGATTACTTTGTCTGCCTTTTTAGTGTATTGAGGCATACGGTGGAAGTTCAGGTAACGATAAGTATCAGCTGCAGTTGCATTGATCTTATCTGCATACTCTTGGTACTCAGCAGGTGTAGGTAGTTTACCTAAGATTGCCGCTACTGCTGCAAGCTCAGCTGATGCTAAGAATACGTTAGCGCCAGTACCAAGACGGTTAGGGAAGTTACGCGTAGAGGTAGAAACAACTGTTGCTTTATCAGCAACACGTGCTTGGTTACCCATACATAGTGAACACCCTGGCGTTTCGATACGTGCACCTACGCGACCAAAGATACCGTAGTAACCTTCGTCAGTAAGCTGGTCTTTATCCATCTTCGTTGGTGGTGCAACCCAAAGTTGAGTTGGGATACGGCCACTGAAACCATCTAGTAGTTTACCTGCAGCACGGAAGTGACCGATGTTAGTCATACAAGAACCGATGAATACTTCGTCGATTTTCTCGCCTGTTACGTCTGAAAGAAGACGCGCATCATCTGGGTCATTTGGAGCACAAAGGATTGGCTCTTTGATGTCTGCAAGATCGATTTCAAGTACGTGCTTGTACTCTGCATCTGCATCAGCTTCCATAAGTTCTGGGTTAGCTAACCACTCTTGCATTGCTGTGATACGACGCTCAATAGTACGAACATCGCCGTAACCTTCAGAGATCATCCACTTAAGCATTACGATGTTTGACTCAAGGTATTCAGCGATAGACTCTTTAGAAAGTTTAACAGTACAACCTGCCGCTGAACGCTCAGCTGATGCATCAGAAAGTTCGAAAGCTTGCTCAACTGTTAGGTGCTCAACACCTTCGATTTCTAGTACGCGACCAGAGAATTCGTTGATCTTACCTTTCTTCTCAACTGTAAGAAGACCTTCTTTGATACCGTAGTAAGGGATAGCATGAACTAGGTCACGTAGTGTGATACCTGGCTGCATTTCACCTTTGAAACGTACTAAGATTGACTCAGGCATATCAAGAGGCATTACACCTGTTGCTGCTGCGAATGCTACCGCACCTGAACCCGCTGGGAATGAAATACCTAGAGGGAAACGAGTATGTGAGTCACCACCAGTACCTACTGTATCTGGTAATAACATACGGTTTAACCATGAGTGGATTACACCGTCACCAGGACGTAGTGATACACCGCCACGGTTCATGATGAAATCAGGAAGTGTGTGGTGAGTGTTTACGTCGATTGGCTTAGGATAAGCTGATGTATGACAGAAAGACTGCATTGTTAAGTCTGCAGAGAAACCTAAACACGCAAGGTCTTTAAGTTCGTCACGTGTCATAGGACCTGTTGTATCTTGCGAACCAACAGTTGTCATTTTCGGCTCACAGTATTGACCAGGACGTACGCCAGGCATGTTACATGCTTTACCAACCATCTTCTGAGCTAATGTGAAGCCTTTACCAGAGTCAGTTACAAGCGCTGGCTTACGGAAGATATCTTCTGCTTCCATACCTAGTGATGCACGCGCTTTATCAGTTAAACCACGACCAATGATCAGTGGAATACGACCACCAGCACGCACTTCATCAAGAATTACGTCTGATTTAAGAGAGAAAGTCGAGATTACTTCATCAGTACCGTGACGCTTAACAACACCTTCGTATGGGAAGATATCGATTTGGTCACCCATGTTTAGCTCATCAACAGGTAGTTCGATTGGTAATGCACCAGAGTCTTCCATTGTGTTGAAGAAGATAGGAGCGATTTTACCGCCTAAACATACACCACCAACGCGTTTGTTCGGTACGTGAGGAATATCATCACCCATGAACCAAAGTACAGAGTTAGTTGCAGATTTACGAGATGAACCCGTACCAACTACATCACCAACGTATGCAAGAGGTAAACCTTTCGTTTTAAGCTCTTCTAGTTGTGAGATTGGACCAACTTCACCTGGCTTTTCAGGATTGATACCATCACGTTCGTTCTTCAGCATTGCTAAAGCGTGTAGTGGAATATCAGGGCGAGACCATGCATCTGGAGCAGGTGAAAGATCATCAGTATTTGTTTCGCCAGTTACTTTGAATACGGTAACTGAGATTTTTTCAGCAACTGCAGGCTTGTTCACAAACCACTCAGCATTTGCCCAAGATTCGATTACTTGCTTAGCAAATTCGTTACCCGCTTTCGCTTTTTCTTCTACATCATAAAAAGCATCAAACATTAATAATGTGTTTGATAAACCTTTAACAACGATTGGCGCTAACGCTTCGTCATCTAAAAGGTCAATCATAGGCGCGATGTTGTAACCACCTAGCATAGTACCAAGTAGCTCAGCTGCTTTTTCTTTTGATACAAGTGGAGAGCTCGCTTCACCTTTTGCAACTGCAGCCAAGAAACCTGCTTTGATGTAAGCAGCATCATCAACACCTGGTGGTACACGGTTAACTAGAAGATCAACGATAAACTCTTCTTCACCTGCCGGTGGATTTTTGATTAATTCAATAAGATCAGCCGTTTGCTGAGCATCTAATGGCGCTGGTACGATACCTAACGCGGCACGTTCTTCTACGTGTTTACGATATTCTTGTAGCACAATATTGCCCTCTTGGTGACGTGAAAGTACTCGGTAGTATTAAGCTAAATACCAATTAAGACCCAGTACTTATAGTATTCTGACAGTTAATTATAAAGCTTTTAAGTATAGATGAAAATCCATGCGGTAAGTAAGGAGTTTAATAGTCACTATAAATACCATGAATAGTACTAGAAAAAAACGCTATTCAAATGAATATTTATTAAGAATCATTCCTATCTAACCAATTCCTAGTACTTAGAAAAGAAAAAACCCAGCACTAGGCTGGGTTTTTAAAATTTGCGTAAAGAGTTAGATTAACGCTCTACTTTAACACGTTCAATAACAGTTACTTTCGCTTCAACACGACGGTTTTCGGCGTGAGCTTCTGGTGTGTTTGCTGGGTTTTTAAGACGCTCTTCACCCATACCAACAGTAGTTAGACGCATTGGATCAATGCCATCTTCGATTAGTTTCTTAGCAACCGCATCAGCACGTTTCTTAGATAACCACTTATTGTAGTCAGCTTTACCTACTGATGAAGAATGACCTTCAAGCACTACGTCAGTACCTGGGTGCTCTTTTAAGAATGCTGCTGCAGCATCAATATCATCTAGGTATTGTTGAGATACTTTAGATGTGTTGTTAGGGAACGTGATTAGTAAGCTCTTAGTTACTTCACGATCTTCATATAGCGTACAACCAGTGCCATCAACAGCGTCAGTCATTGGTGTATTTGCACATTGATCGTCTGCATCAGGGATATTATCGCCATCGCTATCTACTGGTTCTACAGCAACAGGAACAACCGTAGGAGCAGGCTCTACAGGCTCAGCTGGCGCGCTTTGAGCACCGAAGATGTAGCTAAGACCTAATTTAGCACCCACATCTGTATAACCACGGTCTAGACCTTGGTATAAAGACGTTTCTGCATTAAATGCGAAATGCTCTGTAAAGTAGTGTTGATAACCTGCACCCACATTAGCAAACATTAAATCTTCATCAACCGCATCAAGATTTTTTAAACCAAAAATACCGTAGAAAGGACCACCACCAAAGTGGTAAAGACCATCAATACCGTAACGCTTACCACTTTCTGAACCACTCATCGACGTACCGTCGTTTAATTCAGCTTTCCAGTCAAAATCCATATCAGCGTATTCTAGACGCGCACTCCAGTAATCACTGAAGCGGTAACCTAACTCTAGACCCCAGCCTGTTGAATCATCAACATCAAGACCGCCTGGTGCGTAGTCACGAACATTTTCCCATGAATTATCATAGTAATCGCCAAACGCACCAATATAAAAACCTTGCTTTTCAGCAGCGAAGCTAGAAGCACTTGTTGCAGCAAGAGCTAAAGCTATAGTTAGTGATTTTAGTTTCATGTTTCCTTCCCTTCCATTTAAGTAACTAAAGGCTGTGTAGCCTAAACTCTGTCAAGATAGATGATGAGTAATTAATCCAAACTTAATAAACTAAAACTACAATAAATTTGTTAATTTCAAAACACCACCTAAAAAAGTGACGTTTAGCACCGTCGAAATGCCATAGAATGCCATACCAAATTAACAGTGCTCAAAAAAACTCTAATTTACCTAGTGATAATTACACGAGATAACAATAAGAACATAGTACAATAATCACCCATTTGCTGCGATGATTCAAATCAATATAAGTGTACCTTATTTTTATACCATGCCGTATACCTTTAAGAGTATCGCGTTTATTAAAAAAGTAAATGCGTTTTTAAGGTATAAAAAAAGCTGAACCATAAAAATAGTTCAGCTTTAATCTCAAGATTATTAATAAATTACAATAAGCTAATAGTAATCTATTACTTACGCATAACCTTTACACGTTCAACCGTACTAATTTGTGCTTCAACACGACGATTTTCTGCATGCGCTTCAAGCGTATATGCTTTGTTCTTCAGGCGTTCTTCACCATAACCAACCGTAGAGATTCTATCTGATGAGATACCGTCTTTAACTAACTCTTCAGCTACATCTTTAGCACGTTTTTCAGAAAGCTTCATGTTGTAATCCGCATCACCAACTGCTGATGCATGACCTTCAAGAACAACTGATGTGCCTTCGTTTTCTTTCATAAATGCTGCAACATCAGCAATATCGCTGAAGTATTTATTTGGTACTTCTGCAACATCATGCGGGAAAGTAACTAGTAAAGTGATTGTTGCCTCTTTTTCTTCATAAAGAGTACAGCCCTTGCTATCTACCGCATCAGTCATTGGTGTATTTGCGCATTGGTCATCAGCGTCCATTACACCATCGTTATCGCTATCTGTAGGTCCACTTACTACAGGAGCTGGCTCAACAGGAGCCGCAGAGCTGCTTTGATTACCAAAGATATAGCTTAAACCTAACTTAGCACCCACATCGGTGTAACCACGATCAAGGCCTTGGTACAAAGAAGTTTCGGCATTGAAAGCAAAGTTATCTGTGAAGTAGTGTTGGTAGCCAGCACCAACGTTTGCAAACATTAAATCCTCATCAACAGCATCAAGGTTTTTCAAACCAAAAATACCGTAAAATGGGCCACCACCGAAGTGATATAAACCATCAATACCGTAACGCTTACCACTTTCAGAACCGCTCATCGATGTGCCATCGTTTAGTTCAGCGGTCCAGTCAAAATCCATATCAGCATATTCTAAGCGAGCACTCCAGTAATCGCTAAAGCGATAACCCAGCTCTAAACCCCAGCCTGTTGAATCATCAACATCAAGGCCGCCTGGTGCGTAATCGCGAACATTTTCCCATGAATTATCATAGTAATCGCCAAATGCGCCGATATAAAAACCTTGTTTCTCAGCAGCAAATGTTGAAGCACTAGTTGCAGCAAGTGCCAAAGCTATAGTCAGTGATTTCAGTTTCATTGTTTCCTTCCCATTTTCATAATAAAGCTCGTAAGAGCTCGTATTTTTTGAGTAATCAAAACTTTAACAACACAAAAAACGATTAGTTACTTTGCATTGACATTCAACTTATTAATTAATCCATAACTATTAAGGTACTAATAATAGCCTAGCCTAATTTCGTAGATAAGCGATTAAATGTATGACCAAACCAGCTTCGAATACCGTATGAGATCATCTTTTAAAGCAATAGATTAGCCTAAAATCTATAATACCACCGCCTATTAGAGCGCTCAATCAGCATACAGTTAAATTCAATAAATAGGAATTTTCCTAGTTAATTTAAATGACTAGGTCCCACAAAAAGTTTGATAATTTTTATCATAATCTTTTGGGGCCTGAAGCCATTCAAATTGACGCTCATCGTAAACATATGGATCGTTAAATGCTTCTAAAAAGGCGTCTTTTAATGAACTTTCTCCCGATGCTTCGTATTCCGCTAGGATCATTTCAATAGTATGATTACGTGGAATGACTGCAGGATTAACAGCGCGCATAGTTTCATAACTTTTAGACGAAGTCCTCACGTTCCACTTTTTATGCCACTCTTTTAAACTAGTTGGAATTGCAAAATCCGCAAGTAAAGATTCAGTCAGAGCATTGAAAGTATTAGTATAATCGAGCTGATGTTGCTTCATTAAACCTAGCAACTCTGAAACTAAAGCATGATCGCCTTCGTGCTGACCTGCTAATCCTAATTTCTGCTGCCACATAGTATTAAATGCATCATTAAATTTAGCTGCAAAGCCATTTACAACCGGTGAGAGTTGTTCGACGGCACTCTCTTGATCAGCAAATAACGGAATTAAGCTTTCAGCCAAGCGTGCAATATTCCAATTAGCAATATTCGGTTGATTTCCAAATGCATAACGCCCTTGATGGTCAATCGAACTAAATACCGTGTCTAGGTCAAACTGATTCATCATCGCACAAGGGCCATAGTCAATGGTTTCACCACTAATCAAGGTATTATCTGTGTTCATCACACCGTGTATAAAGCCAATTCGCATCCAACTGATAACCAGCTCTATTTGCTTATCGAGTACAGCAGTTAAAAACTCAATATAACGCTGCTCACCCGTACTGCTAATGTCTGGAAAATGACAATTAATTGCGTAATCAACGAGCTTCTCTAGCCCTTCTATATCACCTTGTGTAGCTAAGTATTGAAATGAACCAACACGGATGTGACTTTTAGCTAGGCGAGTAACAACTGCCCCCGGGCGTGGTGGCTGACGATATACCGTTTCGCCAGTTGTAACCACAGCTAAACAGCGCGTAGTTGCGATGCCAAGCGCATGAAGTGCCTCACTCATAATGTACTCTCGAACAGCTGGACCAATGGCACAGCGACCATCACCACCGCGCGAGAACACTGTTGCTCCAGCGCCTTTTAGCTGCAAGTCCCACAATGTGCCATCTTTATCTGCAATAGCACCAAGTAAATGCGCTCTACCATCACCAAGACTCGGTGAAAAATGACCAAATTGATGACCTGAGTAACCAAGAGCAACCGGCGCAACGTCGTTATCTATCGTTGAACCAGATAGCAATTTAGCTAAAAATTCGCTGTCGTGTTTAATTGCGAAATTATCAGCTAGCTTGTCATTAAATAGCAGTAATTGCGGCTCGGCAACGGCGCTCGGCATATCCTTGATAGCAAGTAGTTCACTAATATCTGTGTATCGAGTTTGCAGTTTCATAACTGTCCTTAACGTGTTGCGACACCCACACGATTATCGCCTACACCATAGGCCACTAGTTGGCTTAGTGCCTGCAGGCTGTAACCGCTTTGCTGTTGTAATTCGTTGAAAAAATCTTGCGCTGCTTGCAGTGACTTTTTAGTTTGTAAGCCGCCATCTATCAACTCATGGGCACGCAAATAGGCTTCTACATCCCGAGAAAGTAAAAAAGTATCTTTACCAAGCGCTCGTAAAGCGTATGGGCCAGTATTTCCCCCTAAACGCGCACCATGCTTTTTAAGATAAGCCCACAAACCAATAATATTGTCAGTAGGCCAATCTGCAATAAATTGGCTAAAGCTGCCATGCTTCTCAGCAACTTCGTGGATCATGTACGCATTTTCTGGGATCGTTTGTACTTTTTTAAAATTACGAACAATTCGCTCATCACTGGCTTTTTGCTCGAGCATATCTGGCGGCATCATCAACAATTTTTCTACACTGAAATCCCAAAACACATCACGAAAACCAGCCCATTTATTATTGATAACAGACCAATAAAAACCGCTTTGAAAGACTTTACGCGTGAACTCTTCTAACCATAAATCGTCATGCATTTTAGCAATATCAGCATCGTCGAGCGGGTTTGATAACAGTGCTTGCAGCATTTCTTCACTGCCCTTTCGAGATACGGCTCGTTGATAAATATCGTTAAATTTTTCCATCATTTTTCCAATTGATTTGGTTAGCGCTAAGTGTACGTAAAAACACGGTTATACGTAACCATGTTGCAAATTCGGTCACTAAAAAACAAATTCCTCGCCTTGACACCTAGACGGCTAAAATGCTTTAATCGCTGCAAATACCCTATTTAAGTATGTTGGCTTTAACCTTTAAAGCGAGCATAAAGGGCTGGAAGAGGTGCGTTATTCAGGTAGCGTATGGGAAGAGCACAGACTCTGTTGATCATACGTGAGGGGAATTAACGCCGAGAAGTAACACCGTTTGTGAGGTGCTTATTTCGGGCGACTGGGCTGAATCCCAGCGACTGTCACCAACAATAGCAAAGTGCTATTGATTAGTTTGGTGGAGAGCTTCTGGTCTTAGTATAATAAGGCCGTCGCGTCTTTATTATTTTAAGCCCATTCGCTCTTCGAATTATACCTTGTTCGAACGACGACATGCGGCTCCATTCAAATGTTCCCGCATAAACTCTTCGAATACCTTATAAGTTCGTGAGAGATGATCAACAATTTTGATTTAAACGACTATCCATTATGGACAGCGCTTGTCACGCCATTTTCTGAATCTGGCGAGGTCGATTACACGGCCCTTGAACAACTGGTCGCAGAGCAACAAGATGCAAATAACGGCATTTTATTGCTTGGCAGTACCGGTGAAGGACTGGCGCTTTCACTCAAAGAGCAACAAGCCATCGTTGAGCATGTTTGCCAATTAGCACCGAGTGTACCACTCATGGTTGCTGTGGGCGGCATGAACCTCAAACAACAAGTTGCTTGGGTTGAATACTGCAACCAACTACCTATTCATGGCTATCTATTGGGTTCACCTCTGTATGCAAAACCTGGGGTTGTTGGCCAAACGCATTGGTTTGAAAGCCTACTAAACGCAAGTAACCACCCTTGTATGCTGTATAACGTACCTGGACGCAGTGCAGTTGAGATTTCACCGCAGGTGATCAAAAACCTTGCTGACCACAAAAATCTTTGGGCTTTAAAAGAAGCCAGTGGCGACATTAGCAAATTTGAAGGCTTTAGAACGGCATCGCCAACACTGGCCATATTTAGTGGCGATGATGCTCTTATGCCGTATTTTGCTCAAGCTGGAGCAAAAGGTTTAGTTTCGGTTGCCGCGAATGCTTGGCCGAGTCAAACCCATGAGTTTGTTAAACGCAGTTTAAGTGGTCAATACCCAAATCTATTCACCGATTGGTCGCAAGCGATTCAAAGTTTATTCGCTGTGGCAAATCCAATCCCCGTAAAAGTACTGATGCACCTGCAAGGTAAAATAAATACCCCGCATTTACGTCCGCCGCTTACGCATTTAGAGCTTGAGCAAACAGACAGCATCACCCACGCAAACAACACAATTTTATCTTGGAACTAAAAACAGGTTTTATCATGAGCTGGTTAGAATTATTAAACAACTTAGAAACAGGCGCAGTTCGCGCGGCAACACAAGACGAGAACGGCAACTGGCACGCCAATGTTGAAGTTAAACAAGGCATTTTAGAAGCCTTTAAAAATGGCACAAACACTGAGTTCCCGGGTGGTTTTGTTGATAAGCACAACTTAGCTCCACAAGGCTTTGCAGCCGATGCTGGCGTGCGTATGGTACCAGGTGGTAGCAGTGTTCGTCGTGGCGCACACGTTGCTAAAGGCACCATTATCATGCCACCAGCATATGTAAATATTGGCGCGTTCATCGACGAAGGCACGATGGTCGACAGCCACGCATTAGTCGGTTCATGCGCACAAGTGGGTAAAAATGTTCATCTAAGTGCAGCAGTACAATTAGGTGGTGTGCTTGAGCCAATTGGTGCCAGCCCTGTGGTTATTGAAGATGACGCATTCATCGGTGCAGGCTGCGTTATTGTTGAAGGTGTGGTTGTGAAAAAAGGTGCTGTACTTGCGCCGGGTGTACGTTTATCGGCAACCATTCCTGTTTACGATTGCGTTAATGAGCGCCAGCTAGACAAAGGTGAAGCCATCCCAGAAAACGCGATTGTGATCCCAGGCTCTCGCCCAGCTTCAAATGCATGGGCTCGTGAACAAGGTCTTAGCATGTCGTGTGCATTGATCGTGAAATACCGTGATGAACAAAGCGATGCATCATTACTGTTAGAAGAGGTTTTACGTTAATGAGCTTTTTGAGCACGCATATCAAGCAAGCGGTTGAGCAAGTTTCAGCGCATCTTGATACGCCATTTTTTATCTATGATTTAGATAAATTAACTGCACATTTAAATCAACTGACTGCGCAAACCGATGTGAAACTTTGGTATGCCGTTAAGGCCAACCCGTTGTCTCGCATTATTCAATGTTTAGACAGCGCAGGATTTAACTTTGATGTTGCAAGTAAAGGTGAACTTGAGCAAGTACTTGCCCAAGGCATCGATAGCGAGCGCGTGCTCAACACTGGGCCTGCAAAGAGCCCTAAACAAATTTCACATTTTATTGCTCGCGGCGTACGTACTTTTGTCGCCGAGAGCATTAACCAAGTGCGCTGGTTAAACGAACAAGCAACAAAAGCAAATTGTCAGCTGCAAGTTCTATTGCGTGTTCAACTTCGTTGGCCAGACAGCGAAAAGAATCCACTTGGCGGCGATAGTCTTACTCCTTTTGGTTTGGGCTGCGATGAGTGGCAAGCACTCACTGCAAGTGATTACCCTGCTCTTAGCTTTGATGGTCTGCATATTTTCCAATGGGGCAATATGCTGAGCACTGACAAGCTCGCCGAGCTATGGCGCGCGATGATTGCGCCACTGCAACAGCTAGCACGCTCATTAAACATTAACCTTAATATTCTCGACTTAGGGGGTGGCTTAGGCATTCCTTATACTCAAGATGCTAACCGACTCGATTGGTCTGCACTTATTGAGACTTTGGCTAGCATTAAAGCAGATGCCGGTGTCAAAGAGCTTTGGATGGAACTTGGCCGCTATGCGGTGGGCGAATGCGGCCATTACGCAACGCCAGTGGTTGAGCGTAAAGTAAATTACAATCAACAGCAGGTGATTTTATCAGGCGGTATTAACCATTTACTTCGCCCAGCTGTGACAAGCCAAGATTTCCCTGCGGCCTTACTTCGCGAATCGACGGCTGAGCCTGCGGCAATGACTTTATACGGCCCGCTTTGCACCGCCCTTGATTGCTTAGGTGAGCACCAATTAGCGAGCGATTTAAATGAGCAAGACTGGTTGGTATTCAGCCAATGTGGCGCGTATGGCTTTACCGAAAGTATGCCGTACTTTTTATGCCACGAATTAGCCGCTGAATACATCCTTGAACAAGGCAATATTGAGTGCATTCGTAGCGCTGAAGATGCCAGCTATTATTTAAGGTAATCGCCATGAGTAAAGAATTAATCAGCCAAGAGAATATTGTGGTTGGCGAGATTGCCAACGGCCTACCTCTGACAATCCCAGTGTATCGCTTAAAAGGGGATGGCACAGGCCCAAACGTGTATATACAAGCCAATATGCACGGCGCTGAAGTACAAGGTAATGCAGTAATTTATCAATTGCTTGAGCAGCTAAAATCACTCAAGCTGCGTGGCGATATTACCCTAGTGCCTTATGCCAACCCTATTGGTTGCAATCAAAAATCAGGTGAGTTTACTTTAGGTCGCTTCGATCCAATTACGGGCACCAACTGGAACCGCATGTACCGCTTTAATAAAGCATTACCGTCACAGGTTGCTGAACAGCATAAAGACTGTGATGATGCGACCCTTAAAGCGGCGTTTAAACAGGCACTCGTTGCTGACATCGATAGTCAATTAACGGGCCCTGATTACAGCCTAACAACGGGTAAGCGTATTGCCCTTAACTTGCAAAAGCTTGCCCATCAGGCAGATATTGTTTTAGACCTTCACACTGGGCCTATCTCAAGTCAGCACTTATATTGCCCTGAATACGCCAAAGACAGCGCGAGCTACTTCAACATCGAACATGTGTTATTGATCCCAAGTGATTTTGATGGCGCGATGGATGAAGCGAGTTTCTGTCCATGGTGGTCACTGTCTGAAGAGCTTGGCAAACAAGGCCGTGAATTTGCTGTTCAAGTAGAAGCATTCACCGTTGAGCTAGGTAGCCAAGAAAAAATCGATTTAAGTGCGGCACTTGAAGATGCAAATAGCATTTTAAGTTACCTCAATCAAAAAGAGGTATTAGTTGATGCTGCGTATCATCCAAAAGCGATGACACGCTATGCCTGCATGCTTGAAGATTATGTAGCTTACTATGCCCCTATGGGTGGCATGGTTGAATACCTTGCCCCACTGGGCGGCCATATTAAAGCTGGTGAGCCTATCGCCCATATTTTAAGAATGGAGCGCTACCTTTCTGAGCAGCCGCTACAAACATTAAGTTTTGATAAAGACGCCATTGCTATTTTGCATTTTGCTTCAGCAAGCGTGAATCAAGGTACCGAACTTTATAAGTTTTTTACCAACGTATTTGAGCTATAAGCTCATCCCTTCTCATTGCGTGAGAGTCAACGGCTTATGCTCTTAGGCCGTTACAGCAGGGCTCCAAGCTTAGCTTGGGGCTCTCTATTTACCTAAAATTTCAACAATTCAGTACAAGTTCACGGTTACTTATGTAAAAATCGTTATAATTATACCTACTTACAAGTCTACTGAAAGGGAACTGCAATGGGATGGCGCATTTGGCTGGCAGCCGCTGGCTTATTTTCTGTACCTGTATTTGCTCAAACTGAACAACCACAAACTAACGAACAAGATGATGCTCTAGAACTCGTAAAGCAGTGTATTTTGAACGAAGCTATTGGCGGTGACGGCAAGCAAACACTCGAAGAACTTCGTAAAAAGTGCTCTGATTTAGATGAAAGCAAAAAGCTCACCGCTTTAGACAAACGTAAAGCGCGTGAAGAAGTGAGCAAGAAAAACCGTAATGTGATCACCCCACATAAGCGTAACTATATTTTACCGCTTTCTTACGTATCTAATCCGAATGAGCGCCCTTTTGACGGCCTAAAAGACCTTGCTGAGCAAACTGATGGCGAGCCACTTGATAACCTGGAAGTAAAATATCAACTATCAATTAAAGTGCCAATCTTCGAAGACTTCTCTGATAAAGATCAGGGCGTATTTTTTGCATTTACCATGCAATCGTTTTGGCAATTTTACAATAAAGATATTTCATCGCCGTTTCGTGAAACAAACTACGAACCAGAGATCTTCTGGGTGAACTACCTTGATCCTGAGCATGTGCTTTGGGGCGATGAAATGGCGATTGCAATTGGTGCTTCACATCAATCTAATGGCCGCAGCCAGCCTAATTCACGTTCGTGGAACCGTATCTATGCTGACTTCTTATGGGAAAAAGATGGCTTTGTATTTAGCTTTAAGCCTTGGTACCGCATTCCTGAAGACAAAAAAGACGATGAACTAGAAGCTAAAGGTGATGACAACCCTGATATCTACAAATACATGGGTTACTTTGAATTCTCGGGTGCATACCGTTACAGCGAGCATGAGTTTAGCTTTATGACCCGTAATAACTTAAATTCAGATAACCGCGGCGCAATCCAACTAGACTGGTCTTTCCCTCTTTGGGGCAGATTACGTGGTTATGCACAATACTTTAATGGTTATGGTGAGAGCTTAATTGATTACAACGCCGATATTGAACGTTTTGGTGTGGGTATTCTGTTAACTGACTTGCTTTAACTTAAAGAGCGAGCTTTAGTTAGCTCGCTCTGAATATTCGTTATTTTTTAACGATGAAGTGACCTTCAAATTCTGCTACTAGCACATCACCATCGTATACATTCACTGGCACATGGTAGCTTGCTTTGCCATTGTCCTCTAGCTCCGCCAACTTGCCTTTACAGCCAGCCAACTCAACACTCCCGCGAGGATCGTTATTCAGTGGTTTAAGGTATTTAATGTTGGCATCTGCTAACACGATATTCCCTTCAAGGCCAGCTTCTTTAAGCGCTAGGTAAGTTGCGCCCCAGCCTGTTAAGGTCGCTAAACTATAAATCGAGCCGGCAAACATAGTGTTATGAAGATTTAAGTTCGCATCTAGATCAGCGCGCGTAGTAAACTGCCAATCGGTATAGCTTTCTACTTTAATTCCCATTGCATCGCTGATAGGGATCGACTCACGCCACGTGTTTTGTAGTACTTGTGTCCAGTTTGGATGACGGAACCAACCCGGCTCAGAGGGTTTTTGTTTTACCATTTTCCAATGCTGTACATCGTCATAGGCAAGGTGTGCTTTTTCTTTTAATTCGTAGCCATGACGCTTATAGAAATCAAGGGCTCGCTCACGAGCAAACAATACCAGTTCATCTGCATCTTGAGTCCATGCGATTTTTTCTAATTCATGTAATAAACGGCTACCAATATGCTGGTTACGATTACCTTCAGCAACCGCCATATAACGAACTTGCGCTTGCTGATGATTATTAAAATGCAGGCGAGCTACGCCTAATACTTCGCCATCATTATTTTTGATAAAGCGGTGCTCTGCGTCTTGCTCTAAGTCATCTTGTTCAGAACCGCGCGGCTCGCCCCAGGGTGCTCTTAAAACCTGCCAACGTAATGAATAGTATGCTTGCCAATCTTCGCTGCTTTGCGGGGTGGTCACTTTAAACATAAAAACTCCTGTGATAATTCAGCCACGGGTCTGTTGTTTTTCTGTCGTGGCCTTTGCAATGCGAATTACGATACGCGATCTTCTATCAAGTTGGAATAATACTTTGGTGACCCAGCCTAAATTATTATTCATGGCTGTAAAAACTAATGCACAATTGCACTTTATGCTTACTGGTCTATGCTGAAATAATTGTCTAATTATTATAATAACACGCTAAAGGCCCGAAATATGGAACATTTTCTTGAACCCAGTGGCGCAGTAAAACATAGTTTTATTGAGGACTGTCACCGATTAGGGCAGCTCATTTATTGGCATAAACAAGGCAATTACAGTATTCAAGTTAGGCAACTTAACCAATTACGCTGGTTACTGATCAACGAAACCCTGCAATCGGTCATTGAAAAACGCCGACCTGCCAGATTACTTTTCCCTCATTTACAATACCTTGCAAAGCTTTGGCAAGACTTAGAGGAACCGAAAAAGATTTTAGAATTAGGCCTAGGTGGTGGTGCTATTCGTAACTACTTACAGCACACCTACCCTGATAGCCAACTGACATCGGTTGATAAAAACCCCGACATAATTCACTGCTATAAACGTTACTTTGGTGGCGACCATGCCAGTAACCTGCACTGTTTTGATGCGCAGCAAGTATTAGAGCAAAACAACGAATACAATTGGATCATCTTAGATTTATTCAGTGAGGTAGATGCACCATTATTTTTATACAAGCACCTGTTTTACACCAAACTAAGAGCAGCGATGGCAAAAGATGGCTTGTTGTTCATTAATTTTTTGTCCAATCACCCATCGCAACTAAAGCAACTTGAGCACCTGCTAATCACCGAGTTTGGCAAGCGCCCAAGCATTGTAAAAATCCCCGACTACGTGAATCATATCGTGATGATCAAAAAGTAGCTGTCTATTACACAGATAAATTAAAAGTAACGGGACCATCGTTACATAGGCTTACTTGCATATCAGCACCAAATTGCCCTGTAGCCACTGTTAAGCCTGCTTTTTTAGCCTCTGCAATAAAATACTCATAGAGCGTATTGGCTTGTTCTGGCGTGCCAGCACTTGAAAAGCTTGGGCGCATGCCCTTTTTGGTGTCGGCTGCTAAGGTAAACTGCGAAACCACTAAAAGCTCACCTTTGATATCGTTCAAACTTAAGTTCATCTTTCCTTGTTCATCGGTAAAAATGCGGTAATTGCTGACTTTGTGTAAAAGCTTCTGGGCGCTTTGCTCGGTGTCCTGTTTTTCAACACCTAATAGCAGCAAAATACCTTGTGAAATTTCACCAACTACTTCGCCTGCCACTTCTACTTTTGCTTGTTTTACTCTTTGAATTAAGCCTTGCATTGATCCCTCGATAACTTGATATACATTAAATCTGCGGCACGTCGCATTGCCGCCAAATATACCTGATTATCGCTGCTGTGCCCAATGCCATCTAAAATCAATAATTGTGCATTTAACTGTTCAGCAAGCTGCTGTACGGCACTATATCGACAGATCAAATCGGCGCGGCCATGAATAAACCAAATCGGTAAATGAGTCAGTAAATGTGCATTTTCTGCGATAAAGCCTTCTTCAATGAAACAGCGATGACGAAAGTAATGCACCATTAACTTTGCTTGATTTAACCCGACATGGGGCTCCTGTAAACTCCAGTTTGTCAAAGGCTCGCCATGACATAGCACCTGCTCCCAATGACACCATAACTTGGCAAATTTACTGGCTTTAATTTGATCGTCACTGTTTAGTTGCTGCTGATAAAAGTCGAGTAAGGCACGCCAATCAGTGTAATCATGTGCAAACTCATTAAAGCACTCAGGGTAAAAATGCGCGCCGGCTCCTTTTGTTGTGTAAAGCCACTCGAAGTCACTGTTACAAGCTAAAAAGCTAGCCCGTAAAATAAGCCCTGCAACATGCTTTTGGTGATGAATAGCATAGACAAGTGCCAAAGTCGCACCCCATGACTCACCACACACCAGCCACTTTTCAATACCCAGTTGTTGGCGTAAATACTCGAGATCGGCAACTAATTCTGAGGTGGTATTGGTTGAACTATCATGGGGTGTTGAGTGACCGCAACCGCGCTGACTGAACATGATCACTCGAAAACGTTCTAAGTCGAAAAAGCGGCAATTTTCAGGGCATAGACCCGCACCAGGACCGCCATGGCATAACACCACAGTAATCCCTGTAGACGCACCATATTCTTGCACATGGATTTGATGACCATCGCCAACACTCAAATGGTAATCGCGGTTGGCAACATATTGTGGATGTAACTGCACCTCGCTCTCCTTAGGTGCAGTGAATTTAAACCTCTATATCTGGCGTGTCCTCGATATTCTCAGGGCTGATACATACAGTAAATTCTGCACCGAGTAATACGACAATCCACGACAAATACACCCATACAAATAAAATAGGGATTGTCGCCAACGCCCCATAAATAACTTCGTATGATGGGAAGTGGCTGATGTACAAAGCAAAGCCTTTTTTTGTCAGCTCAAACAACATAGCTGCAAACAAAGCGCCCGGAATTGCCGCTCTAAATGGAACTCGTGTGTTAGGAACTAAAGTATAGAGCATAATGAAGCCAATCATTGAAATTATGTAAGGTAATAATTTCAATAAAAAGCCGCTAAAGCCGGGGATACCTTGATCGGCAAACGACACTAACGACACGATGTATGAAGTAACACCAATGCTAGCCCCTAATAATACAGGGCCTAGACTAAGCACCATCCAATAAACGGCAAACGAAATCATCATTGGACGCTTTTTCTTAATACGCCAAATTCGATTTAATGTAGCATCGACATTGCGAATAAGTAACAAAGATACCGCCGCTAAAAAACCCACACCAACGGCAGTCATTTTATTCGCATTACCGGCAAAAGCGCTGATATGCTCTTTAATTACATCTGTAGAGGTCGGCACAAGGTTAGTAAACAAGAAGTTTTCTATAGTTACTAACGTGCTTTCAAATCCTGGGAAAGCAGAAAAAATAGCCACACCAACCGCCACTAAAGGCACGATTGATAATAAGGTTACATAAGCCAAATAACCCGCATTGACTGTGATTTGATCGTCAATACAACGATTGAGATACTGCATCCACCAAGCAGGTTGTTGTTTTAAGAAAATGCTTATTTGCAGCTTATACCGACTGAGCTTCTCGTCCATAGAATCTAATTTCTGCTAAAATGTTTTGATAATCATAGCAATCCACCACATAATTTGAAATGACAGGTACCTAAAAAGGATTCTCAATGAAAAAACTGACACTTTTAAGTGCACCACTATTTGCAGTTACAATGGCATTATCGGGCTGCCAGTCAGCTTATTACTCAGCCATGGAGTCTGTCGGTGTGCATAAACGCGACATTTTAGTGGACCGCGTAGAAGAAACAAAAGAAGCACAGCAAGAGTCACAAGAAGAGTTTCAATCAGCACTAGACAGATTAACCACGCTGATCAACTTTGATGGTGGTGAGCTACAAGATGCCTACAATCAACTGAATGATGATTACGAGTCGAGCTTAGCTGCAGCGAACGACGTTACAAACAATATCAATAAAGTAGAAGATGTAGCTGAGGCACTGTTTGATGAATGGGCTGACGAGCTAGAACAATACAAAAGCGCCTCACTAAAACGTGAAAGCAGCAAAAAACTCAACGCAACTAAGCGCCAATTTGATCAACTGCTTCGCTCAATGCGCAGTGCAGAAAGCAAAATGGAACCCGTGTTATCATCTTTACATGACAACGTTTTGTACTTAAAACATAACCTAAACGCACAGGCTGTTGCAGCTATCAAAGGTGAGTTCACAAATCTTAAACGCGATATTAAAGTGTTAATGGACGATATGAACAAATCAATTGAAGACTCGAATAAGTTCATTGAGCAAATGAATAAAGCAGGTTGAGATAGTTAGCTAAAAATTAATGCGGCAATTAGCCGCATTAATTTTATTAGAGCATATAAAAATTTACTTACAACTATATGTAAAGATGTGTTGATCACCTTGCGTGCGGTGTGATGTTACCACGCAATTTGGAGTGTGCCCTCCATGACTGTCAAACAGTAAATTTATATAATTGAGAAATATTGTTTCACCATTGCTTTTATTTTTAAAAACAAATTCATTATTTAAGTCACTAACTTTTAATGGAATACTGTTATTATCTGCATCTTTTGCGCTCAAAATGATGAACACATCATTTGTAAAGTCTATTGCAGCTTTGACAGAGCCGTTATAAATACTTTTATCGGCAGATTCATAAAAATTAATTGCCACGTAGAGCCCCATGTCTTTTCCTGTGGGTATTCTTACGGCATCTAGAGCAGAGTCAATTAATTCAGAAAACAAAGAACCATCTTGGTTTAAATAATAATCAAATGCATTATTTCTAAAACTAGACCGACTTAAGAAGGTATACGGATCTCCTTTAACATCAAATCCACCTACATATTTTAAAACTGAAGAGGCACTTTTTTGGTTGCTTATCTCAGCTCTAGAAAATGCGGCGATCGATTGGCTCGAGTCAGTGCCCATATAATCTGTTTCAGCATCATTAGAAACAAACATAGCAACACTTTTATTTTTCAATAGCAATATTGCTTCTTGCCTAAACTCCAGAATTAAATTTGCATCAAATTGCTCTTCATAGCTCAACTCAACATTAACAGCGTTACGTATAGGCTCACCAAAGCTACTAAATCGCAAGCTCCTGTAATACTTTTTCACTTGTCTGTTATCAAAATCAAAAATAACCACATAGCTAGACCCCGACCGTTGTTGTGAAAACGCAGCTAAGTTTTCCATTCCATTAGTGGAGCAGCCATTACATGTTAACGAGTCCGTAGCGGCTAAACACGACAGTGAAAATACACCAATTAAAAAAGCAATAATTTTCATTTATCCTCCTTGATTGCTGTTCAAAAATCACTCAAATCATAGCAAAAAAAAACGCATCACAAATTAGTCAATATTTAGTTACTTTTTAATGATTTATCTTAATTTTTATTTTGCTAAACTCACGGCAAAGAATAAAAAGTAAGCATAGTATGTATTTAAAAACACTCTCAACACTTATTGCAGCAGCACTTATAAGCGCATGTAGCAACTCAAATACAGTGAATGTTATTGCCGGTGAAGGCACTATAACCCCATTAAAAACTGAAGGTGACTTCGAAGGTCGCTACCACAACCTTTATCCGGGTGATAAAGAATACCCAACAACCTGTACAGACAATTGCTATGAACCATCAGAGCTACTTATATGTGATGACAGCAATTCTCAGTGCCAATATCAAGCAGAACAAATAGTTCCAACAACAAATACAGGGTTTATAGTCCGTTGGTTAGGTCATGCAGGCTTTTATATTCAATCACCAAATGGTGAACAACTGTTGTTTGACCCTGTTAAAGATCAGTTTGACTCACCCGTAGACTTGGCCTTTAAACTTGCTGGTGGCAGTTATCGTAAGCCCGGATTTTGGCCTACTAAGTCAGAGCTCGAAGGTTTAAACGCGGTAATGTACTCACACATTCACTATGACCATTTTAATAAAGCAGATATCGAAGAAATTGGTAATGCTCCCCGCTATTTAGTGCCACTAGGCTTTGCAGATAATTTTCCGACTGGTGGCTTTAATATTTCAGAGATGGCGTGGTATGCAAGTACACGAATTAATGACCTAACGATTCATTCGGTGCCGGCCCATCACTTTAGTAGTCGTATTATGGTTCCCTTTATTTACGACGATCACAATAAAGACTTATGGAATGGTTGGTTACTTGAGCAAAATGGTAAGACCTTGTTTTTTGCTGGTGATACCGGTTACTCAAAACACTTTCAAGATATTAAGCAAAAATACGGCGAGATTGATGTGTGCTTAATGCCAATTGCTTCCTACTACCATGAAGAAGATGGTAAGTGGTATCGTTATGTTCATACTACACCTGAAGATGCATTAAACGCGGCAGAAGAGCTAAGCTGTAAAGTGATGATCCCATGGGGTTACGGCAACTCAAGCTGGCAAATGGGTGACCATTCAAGTCATTCGGCATTACTTAGGTTGTTAAATATGCAAAAGCAGATGAACAGCCAAGTTCCAGTTTATATAATGAACGAAGGAGAGCAAATCTCGCTTTAAAGGTACGGGCTAATATTAAATAACTTTATCCAGCATGGAGTCTCGCAAAGCAAGCATCAATTTGTGAGCACTTCCTGCTGACATTGCTAATGGATTAAAATCGCTAGTACCTGAGTATTTAATATTTAATGGCGTTGTTAATTTTGAATATGGTATGTACCCCATCGACCATTTTTCGAATTCCCGCTCTGCAATTTCGCAATAGTTCAGCATGATAATGTTGCGATGCCTTTTATCATTCAAAATACGATGATACGTTGCATTCACTGCTTTTCGCGATCCTTCAAGACACTGCATAAAATGAGTACTATTAAAACAAAGTAGCCCTGTTACATTACATTCAGCATTTTTCTTTTTCGCCTTTTCGAGAATATCCTCAATATCATTAGGCCCAAACCCATCGCTAATTTCACTTGTATAAATCAGTCTAACTAAATACATCTTACTCTCCTGCAAGTTGGATTTAGAAAAGATAGTACAGATGGGGGAGTTAGTAAAAAGTTGCGAGTGGATAGTGGATAGTGGATAGTGGTTAGTGGTTAGTGGTTAGTGGTTAGTGGTTAGAACAAAGTAAAATACATTCCTCAACAACAAGATTGTTTGTTTAATTACATAAAAAATAACCCCCCCCTCTCGATCAACTGATATCTGACTTCTGAAATCTAACTTCTCGATTTTTGACGGCTGACGGCTGACGGCTGACGGCTGACGGCTGACGGCTGACGGCTGACGGCTGACGGCTGACGGCTGACGGCTAATCATTACAACAAAAAACCGCCGTATTTTTCAATACGGCGGCTTCTATATTGCAAAACTAAAAGACGTTATTAGTCTTTAGCTGCACGGCTCGCACGCTTACGCTCACTTTCAGTTAAGTGACGCTTACGAATACGGATGTTCTCAGGTGTTACTTCCACTAACTCGTCATCATCGATGAACTCAATCGCTTGTTCAAGCGTGTAGTTTAGTGGTGGAACAAGCGTTTGTGCTTCATCTGTACCCGATGCACGAACGTTTGTAAGTTGCTTACCTTTAAGCGCGTTTACAGTTAGGTCGTTGTCACGGCTGTGGATACCGATAACCATACCTTCGTAAACTTCAACACCGTGACCGATGAATAACTTACCACGGTCTTGTAAGTTGAATAATGCGTTAGTAAGTGCTTTACCAGTTGCGTTAGCAATCATTACACCATTCTTACGGGCACCGATAGTACCGCCTTTGTGAGGACCGTAGTGATCAAATGTGTGGTAAAGAAGACCAGAACCAGACGTTAATGTCATGAATTCAGTTTGGAAACCAATTAAGCCACGGCTTGGGATCATAAAGTCCATACGTACACGGCCTTTACCATCTGGAGACATGTCTGTTAGTTCACCCTTACGAAGACCAATTTGTTCCATGATAGAACCTTGGTGCTCTTCTTGACAGTCGATTGTAAGTGTTTCGTATGGCTCTTCTTTTTGACCATCAACTTCACGAAGGATTACTTGTGGACGAGATACCGCAAGCTCGTAACCTTCACGACGCATGTTCTCGATTAAGATACCTAAGTGTAACTCACCACGACCAGAAACACGGAAGCTATCTGGGTTGTCAGTTTCTTCAACACGTAATGCAACGTTGTGAACAAGCTCAGCTTGTAAACGCTCAAGAATGTTACGTGACGTTACGAATTTACCTTCTTTACCAGCAAATGGTGATGTGTTTACAGAGAACGTCATTGTTACTGTAGGCTCATCAACGCTTAGTGGTGGTAATGCTTCAACGGTATTTACATCACAGATAGTGTCTGAGATTTTCAGCTCACCAAGACCAGTGATTGCAATGATGTCACCTGCGCCTGCAGATTCTGCTTCATGACGCTCAAGACCTAAGTAGCTCATTACTTGGCCAACTTTACCGTTACGCTTAGTACCGTCTGCGCTTACAACAGTCACCTGTTGGTTAGGACGAACAGTACCACGCTTGATACGACCTACACCGATAACACCGATGTATGAGTTGTAGTCAAGCTGAGAAATTTGCATTTGGAAAGCACCTTCAGGATCTGCATCCGGTGGAGATACTTCGTCAACGATCATCTGGAACATTGGTTCCATGTTATCTGATGGCTCGTCTAAATCCATTGTTGCCCAGCCGTTGATAGCTGATGCATAGATTACTTTAAAGTCTAACTGTTCGTCAGTTGCACCTAGGTTATCGAATAAATCGAAAACTTGGTCCATAACCCAGTCAGGACGTGCACCAGGTTTGTCGATTTTGTTGATAACAACAATCGGCGTTAAACCTTGTGCGAATGCTTTTTGCGTTACGAAACGCGTTTGCGGCATTGGACCTTCTTGAGCATCAACAAGTAGTAATACTGAGTCAGCCATCGAAAGTACGCGTTCTACTTCACCACCGAAGTCGGCGTGTCCTGGGGTGTCTACGATATTGATATGGTAGTCGTTCCAAGAGATAGCTGTGTTCTTAGCTAAAATGGTAATACCACGTTCTTTCTCAATGTCGTTTGAGTCCATTACGCGCTCTTCGTTACCGCCGCGCGTTTCTAATGTGCCTGATTGCTCAAGCAGTTTATCAACCAAAGTTGTTTTACCGTGGTCAACGTGGGCGATAATCGCTATATTTCTTAACTTTTCGATGCTCATATTTTTTCTCAGAGAAATTGAATCTCATTGATCCTGCAAGATCTACGCAGTCACCTGCGTTTTCACCAGATGTCCCAGCATAGGATTTAAAAGGGCGCATATTATCCCTTAATAATGGCATGGATGAAAGTTTATCCAATATAAATTTATAAACTTTCTTCAGGCTTTTTATAAGTATCTGTTTTATAAATGACAAATTTATGAAAATTAAAGTGAATCTGAGCTCAATACTGGCGAAATTTTAGTTTTTGAACCATATTTTGGCACTAAATAGTGTTCATAACCGAAAAATTGGCACGCTCAATAATTGTGCAAAACAAGGTCGCACTTTTTACGCACCAGAATGATCTTTTTACGCACCAACTTAGTGCAACAAAAGTTAACAAAACGAAGCCCTGTTCACTTTTTACAAGCCTAAACAAGGTGTTAAAAACATGGCACGAAACCAGCTTATATAAGCGAAAAGCAATAATGCAGCAAAAATAAAACCCAACAATTGGAGGACACATGTCACAATCGGTTTTAGATTTTATCAAAGAAAATGACGTTAAGTTCATTGATTTACGCTTTACTGATACCAAAGGTAAAGAACAGCATGTTTCTATTCCTCATCATCAAATTGATGAAGATTTCTTCGAAGACGGCAAAATGTTTGACGGCTCTTCAATTGCTGGCTGGAAAGGTATCAACGAATCAGACATGGTACTTATGCCTGTTCCTGAGTCTGCGAAAATGGACCCGTTTTCTGAAGAAGCTACACTAATCGTACGTTGTGACGTAGTTGAGCCTTCAACACTTCAAGGTTACGAGCGTGATCCACGTTCTGTTGCAAAACGCGCTGAAGAGTACATGCGCTCTACTGGTATTGCTGACACTGTATTATTCGGTCCAGAGCCAGAATTCTTCCTTTTTGATGACGTTAAATACAAATCAGACATGTCTGGTTCTATGTACAAAATCGATTCTGTAGAAGCTGCTTGGAACTCAGATAAAGATTACGAAGGTGGCAACATGGGTCACCGTCCAGGTGTTAAAGGCGGTTACTTCCCGTGTTCACCTGTTGATTCATCACATGACTGGCGTTCAGCAACTTGTTTAGTTCTTGAAGAACTAGGTCAAGTAGTAGAAGCTCACCACCACGAAGTAGCAACTGCAGGTCAAAATGAGATCGCAACTCGCTTCAATACAATGGTATTAAAAGCTGACGAAATCCAAGAGATGAAATATGTTATCCATAACATGGCTCACTTATACGGAAAAACAGCGACATTCATGCCTAAACCAATCGTAGGTGATAACGGTTCTGGTATGCACTGTCACCAATCTCTAGGTAAAGATGGCGTAAACATCTTCGCGGGTGACAAATACGCAGGTCTTTCTGAAGAAGCACTTTACTACATCGGTGGTATCATCAAGCACGCTAAAGCAATCAACGCATTCGCTAACGCGTCAACGAACTCATACAAGCGTTTAGTACCAGGCTTCGAAGCTCCTGTAATGCTTGCATACTCTGCACGTAACCGTTCTGCTTCAATCCGTATCCCAGTGGTACCGTCTGCAAAAGCACGTCGTATCGAAGTACGTTTCCCTGATCCAACAGCTAACCCATACTTAGCATTCTCTGCAATGCTTATGGCTGGCCTAGACGGTATCAAGAACAAGATCCACCCTGGCGATGCAATGGACAAAGACTTATACGATCTACCTGCTGAAGAAGCAGCTGAGATCCCACAAGTTGCATCTTCTTTACAAGAAGCACTTGCATCATTAGACGCAGACCGTGAGTTCTTAACTCAAGGTGGCGTATTCACTGATGACCTAATCGATGCATACATCGCGCTTAAGAGCCAAGAAGTTGAAAAACTTAACATGACAACTCACCCAGTTGAGTTCGAAATGTACTACAGCGTGTAATACACGCTGTATCAGAATTATCTAAAAGATAATAAATGTGTGTTCTCAAGCCCGCTCTGCGGGCTTTTTTAATGGTAATTGAGCGGGTTCTACTCTACAGTTTTAGTTAAGTGAAAAAATGCAGGGTCGCAGGGTGAAAAGCACAACCTTATTGGTATTATCGTTATTATTTGCAAGCTTTTTTGGTTATACAGCAGCACAAAAAGTCTATTCTTGGAAAGATGAGAATGGTGTATTAGTATTTTCTGATACTCCTCGCCCCGGTGCTACTGAGGTCAAGTTAAATACCCAAAACCTTACAATGCCTGCAGCTGATACCAGTATTCTTGATACTGCTCCAAGTGCAGTCCCTGTTAACTTTAAAGTGTCAATTGCAGCCCCCGCAAATGAAGAAACTGTGAGAGAAAATACAGGTTCTGTTTATGTTACTACACGAATCAGCCCCCGTTTTGAAACTGGTTTCAAAGTTCAATTACTCGTTGATGGTTCACCTCATGGCGCACCAAGTAATAGCACGACCTTTGCTCTAAGAGAGGTCTTTCGAGGCGAACACACATTACAAGCGAAACTTTTTGATGCAAATAATAAACTCGTTTCAGTTAGCCCTGTCAGCACTTTTTTCATGCACAGAACTTCAATTAATAACGGAAATTAGAATTTTCGACATGATGTCTCGCAAAGCAAAAAGAGTATGCTAAGCTGCACTAAATTGAAACGCACTAAAATGGTGCAACCATGCTCAGAGATCTACATTTTAATTCTCAATTACTCGACAGTATTTGGAAAAATTTAAGTACTGCCGTTATTTTACTCGATCATGATTTTAAACTGGTTTACGCAAACGATAGCGCCAGTGAGCTTTTAGGTTTAGGCCCAAAACGTATCATCAACCAACCGTTCGACAACCTATTTAACTACCACTCGATAGATTTAAAACGTATTGCTCAGTATTCGTTGTTTGATGGTGTCGATTGCCACCAACATAGAGCTGACGTGGTGTTCGTCGATTCTCGCCATGCCAAGTTAACTATTAGCACACGCCGAATAAGTAGCAACGATGAAAATTATATCCTGTTCGAATGCCGCCAAATGGATGATGAAATTCGCCATGACCAAGCTTCGAATCAAATGCATCAATATCAAGCTGCCCGTAACCTTATTCGTGGTTTAGCACATGAAATTAAAAATCCTTTAGGTGGAATTCGCGGAGCGGCGCAATTATTGCAGTATGAGGTTGATCAGCAAGAACGTGATCAATGTGCCGAATTAATCATTGAACAAGCAGACCGTTTACGCGAGCTTGTCGACCGTTTACTTGGTCCGAATCAACTGCCACACAAATCCCATGGCAATATTCACCAAGCGTTAGAGTCGGTGATTAAACTGAGCATGTTAGACAACAATGCCAATATCACTTTAGTGAAAGACTATGATCCAAGTATACCGAGTGTATACATAGATCAGAGTAAAATTCAGCAAGTGGTACTGAACATTATTCGTAATGCACAACAGGCACTTGTTGATGGTGGCGAGATAAGAATAAAAACTCGCATCAATCATCAACACAGGCGCCCGGGTAAGGCACCGAAAAAAACCTTGCTGATCCAAATTTCGGATAACGGCCCAGGTATAGACAAGAGCTTACGTGAAACCTTGTTCTACCCAATGATCACCAACAAAGAAAATGGATCAGGGCTTGGTTTATCGATAGCGCAAACCTTGGTTGACCAACATGACGGCCACATTGATTGTGACAGTTGGCCAGGCCATACAGAATTTAATATCTATTTGCCTTTTACGGATTAATGGTTTTTTGGAGTAGTCATGAAAACAGTCTGGTTAGTTGATGATGATGCCTCAATTCGCTTTGTATTGGAAAAAGCGTTGGCACGTGCAGGATTTGACACTGAAAGCTATGCAAACGCACAAGATGTGCTTAACGCATTAAAGTTTAGCCAGCCCACGGTATTGGTATCTGATGTGCGTATGCCTGGCATGGACGGCATGGCGTTACTCGAAACAATTGCCGAGCAAAATCCTGGCTTACCTGTTATTATCATGACAGCTCACTCGGATTTAGATTCGGCGGTAAATGCCTTCCAAAAAGGGGCGTTTGAGTACCTCGCCAAACCGTTTGACTTAGACGAAGCCGTGGCACTGGTAGAAAGCGCCTGTCGTGCTAACTCAACGAAGAAAACTAAACGCAAACAAGCACCACAAACCAATGCGCATATCATCGGTGAAGCACCTGCAATGCAAGAGGTGTTTCGCGCGATCGGTAAATTATCAGCATCAAGTATGAGCGTGCTGATTAATGGTGAGTCAGGGACAGGTAAAGAGCTAGTTGCAAGCGCCCTGCATAACCACAGCCCACGCAAAGAAAACCAATTTATAGCTCTGAATATGGCTGCCATTCCTAAAGAATTAGTTGAGTCAGAGTTATTTGGCCACGAAAAAGGCGCATTTACTGGAGCCGACAGCATTCGTAAAGGCCGTTTTGAACAAGCGAATGGCGGCACCTTATTTTTAGATGAAATTGGTGATATGCCACTCGACGTTCAAACACGTTTATTACGCGTGTTAGCCGATGGTGAGTTTTACCGCGTGGGCGGCCATCAAAGTATTAAAGTTGATGTACGTATTATTGCTGCAACGCACCAAAACCTCGAAGACTTGGTAAAACAAGGTAAGTTTCGTGACGACTTATTCCACCGCTTAAACGTAGTGCGTTTACGCTTACCCGCGCTGCGTGAGCGTACGGAAGATATTGAACGACTAGCACAACACTTTTTACATAAAAGTGCCAAAGAGCTGCAAGTTGACAGCAAAATTTTAAGCCCAAAAGCCACTGAGCAACTACGCCTATTTAACTGGCCAGGTAACGTGCGCCAATTAGAAAACACCTGCCGTTGGTTAACCGTTATGGCGCCGGGTGAACTTATTAGTGAACAAGATTTACCACCTGAAATCGTCGCAGTTACACCAATCGAACAAGAAGGCGACTGGCTAGATGCATTCCAACAATGGCTTAACCTTGAACTTAAACAAGGTAAAGAGAATATTTGGCCTGCCATTCAAGCACAACTCGAGACTCGCTTGATTAAAACTGCTCTTGCCAACTGTGCTGGGCACAAGCAAGAAGCCGCAGTGAAGATCGGCTGGGGTCGTAATACATTGACCCGCAAGCTAAAAGAGCGCAATATTAGCTAATTTCGCGCAACCCAATGTGAGTCAATGAATTTAATCGAGCACATTCCACTAATTAAACAAATGGAAATTATTAACAGATTACCATTTTTTAGAGAGTTCACATTAAGCGAACGACAAGTGTTATTAGAGTCATTTAGCCATTTATATTTGGTCAAGCAGGGCCGCGCTGTTTTCAAACAATACGATACTGATAAGCGGCTTTATATTGTGCTAAGCGGCTCACTGATGGTATTCAAACAAAGCCATCTTCTTGAACTTGGCACCATTGAACCCGGTGAATTTATCGGTGAAGGTGCTTTTATCAATAACCGCGAGCACAGTACGAGTGCGCGCGCAAAAGTTGATACCATTTTGTTAGCTATCACCCCTGAAGCACTTACCCGCTTGCCGAATGTGATCCGCGAGAAAATTAAAGATCGCATAATCGAAGGTATGAGTGAACGTATTACTAAGTTAAGCACTTACCTTGAGTCACGTAGCTAGTCCATATACACAATTTGAAATGAGCAATTTAACCAACTTGGGCTATTAACGCGAGCCGTGTAACGGTAAGTGTCTGATGGTTTCATACCAAAAGGGGTACTCACTTCTGGCGTTAAATGGCTGTAACTTTGCGAATAGTTTTTATAATAAATGACTAGGTGGCCGTATAAGTATTCCCAATCAAGAGTAACTTTACTACCGCCAGCAAGAGTAAAGTGAGCTTGCTTATCACTGAATGTAACAACAAGATCATTATACTTGTCTTCAACACATCCTGTGGTGAGTACACGAGCCGGCATAGTAAAATTAGTGGTAGTATTTTTAGCTTTTAAATAAAAGCCAATATTGCCATGATTGTAAAAGTGGTTGGCATCTGTGGTGTATTTGATTTCAACTTCATAACCCAATCCTTGCATAATTTCAGCAAGTTGCTCAGTTTCATGAGTGAGGATTTTATCACTCGATAACATTAAGGTTGCATCCGCAAACTCTCTTGGCACTGGGAGCTGAGTGTATTCATAGGGTAAGCTTTGCTTATTTAATGCTTGCTCTAATGATTGCAACTGCGACTGATCAAGATTTTCTGTGTATACGTAGACTGTAGCTTGCTGACAACCAGCCAAAATTAAAAATATGGCTGCCGAAATTATCCTTTTCATATTCTTTCTCACCTTAGATTACAAATGTAGTCTAAAGTGAGGAAAACAATAAATCAATTAATTAATTAAGATGTTTTTTTAGCCAACTATTAACACTTTGACGGGTATATAAAATATCTTTAAATAAACGGTGAGTTTGATGCTGAAGCAGTTTTTCTTTATTTGTTTCACCTGAACTTAACTGGCTATGGTTATCATTAAAACGCGAAATTAACGCAAAACCTTGTTCTGACTTTTCAGGCTGAGATTTAATTGTTTGCGTTAACAAAGCTCGCACATCATCTGCAGCAAGCAATGACGAATCTTGCAAACCCATTAACTCTTTTCTTAGCGCTGATCTTACGCCCATTACAACTTCTCCTGAACGAATAAAAAATGAAACGGACATGCATTTAGCAATTTGTACACCAATTCCGAACGCGCGCAGTGTATCCAGTAAATACTGCAGTTTTTTTACTGTTTATAAAAATGTCAGATTTTTTATTGCTGTAAATTTTAACCGCCTGAAGAGCTTAAAAATTTAATCTTGGTTCAATTGAGTGCTAGGCTTTATAATGGCTGCGATTGAATTAAGAGAGACCAACATGAACGAAGATTTCATCGAAATTGAACTAGAAGAAGAGCCAATAGAGTTATGCAACTTGTTAAAAGTGCTCGACCTAGTCGAAACTGGTGGCCAAGCAAAAGCCTTAATTGGTGAAGGTTATGTTGGGGTTAACTATGAAATTTGTACAATAAAACGGAAAAAATTATACAGTGGTGACGTGTTGGCTTTCGATGGTGAGTTGTTCCAACTTACTTTAAGCGAAGATGCAACACCGAATCCTCGCCCACCGGAACCTGTACAAAAAGCACAACCACAAAGCACTGAAGAAGCGCCAAAAAAATCGAAGCGTAAACGTACTAAAAAACCAAAAGTAGACGAAAAAACCGGTCGCCGCCCTATCTCTTTTGGTTAACTAGAGCTTGCTTAGTTAGCATAAATCACCTTTAATTGAACCAGATAATAACAACAATAAAAGGTGATTTATGAATCCTCCAGCTTGGCTCAAGCCACTTGCTTGGGCAGCCCTTGTTTGGAATCTTTTAGGTGTCATTGCGTTTATAATGCAACTGTTGATCACACCCGAAATGATTAACCAACTCCCCGAAGCACAACAAGCCGCATACCGCGACATACCGCTCTGGTCAACGGCTGCCTTTGCGATAGCCGTGTTTGCAGCAAGCTTCGCGAGCATCTTATTACTGGTAAAAAAAGCCCTTGCGCGCGAGTTATTTTTAATCTCGTTTATCGCCGTATTAGTCCAGCAATATTATAATTTTGTGGTGATAGATAGCCTTGCTATGTTTGGTACTAGCGCATTAGCAATGCCATTGTGTGTTATCGTTATTGGTTTACTATTATTGTTTATTAGCCATAAAGGTAAACAACAAAACTGGCTTAACTAAAAACACTTATTTCTGAGGGTAGTTTAAAGTGACTACCCTTTTTATCTGCCCCCTTCCCTTGAAATAAATCACATCAGCAGCAACTATATTAGGTAGCATATTTTTTCATCAGCTAGATGAATTTCTCAGCTGGTATTAAGTTTGCAATAACACTGTGTCTATTTCGAAAAGGAAACAACAAAGCAAGCCAAATTGCTTGCTCAAACCACAGGGGCAAATAATGAATAACAGTTTTGATACCCAAAAGCAGCTTACGATTAATGGTGAGCAATATCATATTCACTCTTTACAAGGTTTAGGCGACAAAGCAAAACGTCTACCATTCTCTCTAAAAATCTTACTTGAAAACCTGTTGCGCAATGAAGATGGCGTTAATATTAAAAAGCAAGATATCGATGCCTTATTAAACTGGGACCCTCAAGCGAAACCATCAGCAGAAGTCGCATTTACGCCTGCTCGCGTTGTAATGCAAGATTTTACCGGCGTACCCGCCATTGTCGATTTAGCCGCGATGCGTGATGCCATGGAAAAACTTGGCGGCGACCCTGCGAAGATTAATCCGCTGTCGCCTGCTGAGCTTGTTATTGACCACTCAGTACAAGTTGACGGCTACGGTGAAGATGGCTCATTCGACTTAAATGCGAAACTTGAATATGAGCGTAACAAAGAGCGTTACGAATTTTTACGCTGGGGGCAAACTGCCTTCGATAACTTGAAAGTCGTGCCACCAGCAACCGGCATCGTACACCAAGTTAACTTAGAATATTTAGCCCGCGTGGTATTTAACGATAGTAAAAATGGTAAATCACTCGCCTACCCAGATACCCTAGTCGGAACCGATTCGCACACCACCATGATCAATGGTCTTGGGGTATTAGGCTGGGGTGTGGGTGGTATTGAAGCCGAAGCTGCAATGCTTGGTCAACCAATCAGCTTACTTATTCCACAGGTCGTTGGCTTTAAGCTCAATGGTCGCCTGCCAGAAGGCACAACTGCAACAGACCTCGTACTAACCGTGACAGAAATGCTGCGTAACCATGGCGTAGTAGGTAAATTTGTTGAGTTTTATGGTGATGGTCTTGCTGATTTACCGCTTGCAGACCGTGCAACTATCGCAAACATGGCACCTGAATATGGTGCAACCTGCGGTATTTTTCCAATTGATGATGAAACCATTAACTACCTACGTTTAACTAACCGCGATGACAAGCAACTTAAACTCATCGAGGACTATGCAAAGCACCAAGGCTTATGGCGTAACCCTGGCGATGAAGCTCATTATACCGACACACTAGAGTTATCACTTGATGATGTTGTGCCAAGCCTTGCTGGACCTAAGCGCCCGCAAGATAGAATTGCCCTTGATAAAGCAGGTAGCATTATTGGTGAGCACTTAAAAGGCTTTCAAGAAGAGCGTATGCAACATCGCGATAAAAGCGATGCTCAAGAGGCGCGCATTGAAGATGAAGGCCCAACAACTAACCCTGATGAGCCAGTGAACGAAGCTCAGTTTATGGGCGCAGCTAAGGTTAACTTTAAAGGCGAAGAGTTTGAGCTTAATGATGGCGCTTGTGTCATTGCTGCAATTACAAGTTGTACAAACACGTCAAACCCAAGTGTTATTTTAGCAGCTGGCCTAGTAGCTAAAAAAGCTAAGCAATTAGGCTTAAAGGTTAAACCATGGGTTAAAACATCACTTGCTCCTGGCTCACAAGTGGTGACTGATTACTTGAAAAAAGCCGACTTAATGGATGACTTAGATGCCTTAGGCTTTAACCTTGTCGGTTATGGTTGTACAACCTGTATCGGTAACTCAGGCCCACTAGCTGATGAAATCAGTGAAGCTATTCAAAAGCATAAACTGGTTGTAAGCTCTATTTTATCGGGTAACCGTAACTTTGAAGGCCGTATTCACCAAGATGTGAAAATGAACTTCTTAGCCTCACCACCCCTTGTGGTTGCTTACGCAATTGCGGGTCGTACAGATATCGACGTTTACAATGAGCCGCTTGCGCAAGACCCAAATGGTAATGACATTTATCTAAAAAATATTTGGCCAAGTGTTAGTGAAGTGAACGAACTCGTGCGCGAAACTGTCACCAAAGAAATGTTCGCATCAAGCTATGGCAATGTGTATCAAGGTGATGATCGTTGGCAGAAAATTCAAATTCCTGATGGCAAACTTTATGATTGGGATGATGCGTCAACCTACATCAAAAAAGCGCCATTCTTTGATGGCATGGAGATTGAGCCTCCTGGCATTCCTAGCATTAGTGGTGCGCGCTGTTTAGCAAAATTAGGTGACTCAGTAACCACTGACCACATTTCGCCAGCAGGTGCGATTAAAGCAGATGCCCCAGCAGGTCTTTACTTGCAAGAGCACGGTGTGCAAAAAGCACAATTTAACTCGTACGGTTCGCGTCGTGGTAACCACGAAGTAATGATGCGAGGTACCTTTGCTAATGTGCGTTTACGTAATCTATTAGCACCGGGTACCGAAGGTGGTGTGACCCGTATGCAACCAAGCGATGAGCTCGCCAGCATTTATGATGCTGCGATGCAATATCAGCAAGATGGCACGCCACTGATTATTTTAGCGGGTGCGGAATATGGCACGGGCTCATCACGCGACTGGGCTGCTAAAGGTTCACTTCTGCTTGGTGTTAAAGCCGTTATTGCACAAAGCTATGAGCGTATTCACCGTTCAAACCTGATTGGTATGGGTGTTTTACCCCTACAATTTAAAGAAGGTGAAAGCTATGAGTCACTCGGTTTAACCGGCCAAGAGTCGTTCGATTTTGAAGGCTTATACGACAAAACCAATGAAGTCAGTGTGATTGCCACTAACAGCGAAGGAAAACAAATTAGCTTTAGTGTTGATGTACGTATAGATACCCCGAAAGAATGGGACTACTACAAACATGGCGGTATTTTACAGTATGTTCTGCGTAATATGCTGGCTGAGCAGTAATTGCTTTTAAGTTAACTAAGGGGCTGAATTTTCAGCCCCTTTTTTATTTAGAACACCAGTAATACCAATCCGCAATAATACTTAATCATTTTGAGGGATTAAACCTGTCGCTACCTGCGTTAAAAATTTCTGATTTAGAACAAACTAAATAACGAAATTTTTGCCTTGTTATCAACGAGGTTTTATTGCCTCAAAATAGACCACTTAATTAAGCGAATTGGTATAAATTACAGTTTAGAGCAACACACTTATTTACAAAAAATGAAAAGCGCATAAAAACCAGCGCGTTAAAATTAGACAAATAACCGACACTTGCTTGATTTAGAACAATCCTCTTAATGACAACAGCTCCTACACTTTAATTAAGGCTAAAGTGAGGTGCTTGTATGACTGAACAAACCATCATTCGAATCTTAAAAACCTTTATTATTTTAGGTATTTGTCTAATCATTTTGGGGCATTCTTTATTAGCCGGCAATTACTTAAGTGATAGCATGGGTATACATGGCATTATGATAAGCGCAGCGTGTATTGCTGTTGGTGTGCTGTTCTCGTTACCCACCAAAATTTATCTCACTATTTTACTGATGAAAATGGAAAGCGATCTCACAGCTCAAAACAAACAAAGCTAATTCCCACCTTGCTCTTTGAGCTGCTGCTCAAGTTGCTTGTTACGTTGCTCCATAAGCTGTTTTACTTGCTCAGCATCTTGCATCATCTTTTGTACATTTTTAGGGTCGTATATCCCAAGCGCTGAAGGTACTTCGTCAGTTTTAACTGTTGCAGCTTGCTTTTCATCAGCTTGAAAAGTCTCTGCAGGTAACACAGTTATATCGTTCGGATCCAAAGTTACTGTAGTACTAACGTAATTAGGGTGAGGGGTATCAGCATAGTGCCACTGACCATGTTCATCTTGCCATTTATACACGACGACAGGTGCATCCGCGTTTTTGCTAAAGCTCAACGTCTCAGTGAGCTTTTTTGCTTGGCTGGTCAGTGTATCGGCACCTTGCGAAGCAAAATCACTCAAATCACCACTTACTTTTTCTGAGTAACGCTCGAACATGCTCAGCTCTAGGTAAGGTTTACCGTCTGGCTTTTTAATATAAAACAGCAGGGCAACACTGGTCAGTAATAGCATAACCGCAAGATAACAAAAACGCTTAATCATTCCATTTACCGATTATTGGTAGTTGCTCTCAATCTTAGCAAATTCGCCGGATGATTTAAGATTTTTCATAAATTCGTTAAATTGCTCGCTCATATGCTTACCTTTTTCATTGTATGTAAACTGTAATTGCATCGGCGCTCTACCCACACTGTAATCACTTACCGTGAATTTCTTAAAGACATGATTTCTTGAGGCATACCACTGCAATGTGTTTTTTGCGATGACGGCAACACGTTGATTTTGCTGCATATCGACTAAAGCATTCAACATATCTATTTCAGAGTAAAAATCTTCACGATGCAACTTGCCAGCTGCAAACAATGCTTCAAATTGCGGGTAAGTGTAACCAAAGCGAGCCATCAACACATAGCCGCCGAGCTCATCAATCGCTGGAATATGACAACCTCTGGGCATAACTAAAATATCTTCAACAATCGCAATACTATCACTCCAATAATATTGATTATCTCCACGATACCATTGCTCAGACTCTAAACGAACATCAACCTGACCCTCATCAAGTAAATGCTGCGAACGCACTTCTGGTACCAGCATGTACTGAAGATCATAATTATATTTTTCGGCAAAGCGGCTTAATAGGTCAGCGACTAGGCCTTTTTGACCGCTATCAACAAAATGATAAGGTGGGTAATCCGTGTCATACAACGCAACACGTAAAGTTTCTGCTCGCACTAAAGGCGTAATTAATAGCAATAATAAAAAAACAACGGCACGACTCATAATTTTCTCTCATAAAATTGAGCCAGGGATTGTATATAAATAGCACAAAAAAAGCGCAGGCTAAGCTGCGCTTTGAGAAAATTCTGATAGGAATTTAGGATTAGATACCGTCACCATCAATATGTAAGCCACATTCACGGTTTAAACCGAAGAAACGCGTTTCTTCTTCTGTCATGCCAGGCTCAAGTTTACGGGTGGTGTGAACATCACCCATAGACACATAACCTTGCTCCCAAAGCGGGTGATACGGCAAATCATGCTTAGTTAGATACTGATAAATATCGCGGTTATTCCACTCGATAAGTGGGTACACTTTCACTGTGCCACGGCTAATTTCAACAATTTGCTTATCAGCACGGCTTGATGACTGGTCACGGCGCAAACCACTAAACCAGGTGCCTGCTTGCAGCTCGTTTAAAGCGCGAGTCATTGGCTCAACTTTATTCAGTTGATTGTACTGCTTAATACCCTCTTCACCTTGCTCCCAAAGTTTACCAAACTTTGCTTCTTGCCACGCTGGGCTAAGCTGTGCTTTATAAACCTTAAGATTAAGCGAAAGTCGCTCCGTCATTTGTTCAATGAACTGATAAGTCTCAGGGAACAAATAGCCCGTGTCAGTCAGTACCACTGGAATATCTGGCTGCTGCGATGTCACTAAATGCAACATCACCGCCGCTTGAATACCAAAGCTCGACGACAAAAAGTGCGTGCTTGGTAAGTTTTCAAGTGCCCACGCAACACGCTCTTCTGCGCTTTTATCAGTCAGAAGACCATTAATATCAGCCAGCATGGCTGTTTGGTCTTCTTTGCTCATCGTTAAGATGTCTTTAAATTCACTCATGGTTAATTCCAAACCTTAAAGCGGTGTCGCTTATAAAATTATGCGTGAAAATCGGTTACTGAAACTTTAACTTCAGCAACAATGCCTTTGCGAATTACAAAATCACCAAAACACTCGCCTTCATTACGCTCACTTGCCCATTGGCCAATTAGCTTATCGAATGCGTCTAGGTATACGTCTTCGCCGACATTTTCTAAATACAATTTTGGAATACGCGTGCCTTCGCGGTTACCGCCTAAGTACACATTGTATTTACCCGGACCTTTACCAACTAGACCCGCTTCTGCCAACATGGCGCGGCCACAGCCATTCGGGCAACCCACAACACGCATAATGATGTTGTCATCGCTGATGCCGTGCTTAGCTAATAACGCTTCAGTTTTCTCAATTAAGCTTGGTAAATAACGCTCAGCTTCAGCCATCGCTAACGGACACGTTGGTAATGCCACACACGCCATTGAGTTTTTACGCTGCTCTGTATGGCTGTCATCAATTAAGCCATGGTTGCGAGCAATCTCTTCGATTACCGCTTTTTGATCAGCCGGAACACCTGCGATGATCAAGTTTTGGTTTGCAGTCATGCGGAAATCACCTTGGTGAATTTCAGCAATTTTACGGCAACCTGTTTTAAGAGGTTGATTTGGGTAATCTAAAATACGGCCACTTTGGATAAACAGCGTTAAGTGGTGCTTACCATCAATACCTTCAACCCAACCGATACGGTCACCACGGTGAGTGAACTCATACGGGCGGCTTTGCTCAAATTGAACACCGGCACGTTTTTCAACTTCAGCTTTAAATACATCAGAACCTACACGGTCTAGTGTGTATTTAGTTTTCGCATTTTTACGATTTGAGCGGTTACCCCAATCACGCTGTACAGACACCACGTGCTCAGCAATTTTTAACGTGTGTTCAAGTGGGATAAAACCAAAGTCATCTGCTTTACGAGGATACGTTGCTGTATCACCGTGAGTCATCGCAAGACCACCACCCACTAACACGTTAAAACCAACTAACTTGCCGTTTTCTGCAATTGCCACGAAGTTTAAGTCGTTCGCATGCACATCCACTTCATTGTTCGGTGGAATTGTCACTGTGGTTTTAAACTTACGCGGTAAGTAAGTTGAACCTAAAATTGGCTCTTCAGTGGTTTCACTCTTTTCACCATTTAGCCAAATTTCAGCGTATGCTTTGGTTTTTGGTAATAGGTGCTCAGAGATCTTCGCTGCCCACTCGTACGCTTCTTGGTGAAGCTCAGATTCAACTGGGTTCGTTGTACATAATACGTTTCGGTTTACATCGCCCGCCGTTGCAATTGAGTCAATGCCCACGCTATTGAGCATTTGATGCATGCCTTTAATATTTGGCTTAAGTACACCATGGAACTGGAACGTTTGACGCGTGGTTAAACGAATACTGCCATAGCTGGTTTTCTCTTCAGCAAACTTATCAATCGCTAACCATTGCTCTGGCTTGATGATACCGCCAGGCATACGAGCACGTAACATTACGTTATGTAACGGCTCTAATTTTTGTTTAGCGCGCTCAGGGCGAATATCACGGTCATCTTGCTGGTACATGCCGTGGAAACGGATCAGTTGGAAGTTATCAGCAGTGAAACCACCGGTGATCTCGTCTTTTAAGTCTTGCTCAATGGTGCCACGTAAAAAGTTACTTTCTCTTTTCAAACGCTCGTTATCAGAAAGCTTTACGTTTTTGTCTTGTTCGCTCATGGTATTTCCTAAATTTGTTACAGTGACGGCTGTTAGCTTTAAACGTGATTAGTACACGTCTTTCTGATAGCGGTTTGCGCTACGTAAATCTTTTAAATATTGCTCAGCTTGTTCATCATCTTTGCCGCTATTTTCTTTGATAATGTCGACAAGCGCCTGATGAACATCTTTCGCCATACGGTTTGCATCACCACAGATATAGAAATGAGCACCCGCTTCTAACCAAGCGAATACTTCTTGGCTGTTTTTGCGAAGTTTGTCTTGAACATATACTTTTTCCGCTTGGTCACGGCTAAACGCCACATCCACTTTTGTCAGTAAACCTGACTTCAAGTAACCTTGAATTTCTACTTGATATAAAAAGTCTTGGGTAAAGTGTGGGTTACCAAAGAATAACCAGTTTTTACCGCTTGCTTCACGGGCATCACGCTCTTGTAAAAACGCACGGAAAGGTGCAATACCTGTACCCGGACCTACCATGATAATTGGCGTTTCATCATTAGCCGGTAAACGGAAGTTATCGTTATGCTCGCTGAATACTTTTACTTTGCAGCCTTCTTCAGCACGACGTGCTAAATAGCCAGAACAACCACCTAAGTGCTCGCTACCGAATGCATCAAACTCAACCAAGCCCACCGTTAAATGAACTTCTTCTTCAACTTCTGCTTGGCTAGATGCAATCGAATATAAACGTGCTTGTAGTTTACGTAAGCAGTCTACTAATGTTTGCGCTTCTAGTTGAGCTGGGTTTTGACGAATAATATCGAAGATTTGGCGAGGCTCAATGTACTCACGCATTGCCGCTCTATCTTCAACTAGCTTTAATAAATCAGGGCTGCCCGTTGCTGTTGCATATTTTTCAACAAAGCCAGGGTAAGACTGAGTTAATTCTAATTTTTCGATTAATGCATCACGAATACTTAGTTCTTCGTCGCCGAGTTTAACCGTACTAGATGAATCGATTTGTGTAAGCGCAAGGACTTCATCAACAAGCGCTTCGTCATTTAAGAAGTAAACGCCTAGCGAGTCACCCGGTGTATAGGTAATGTCTGAACCTTCTAATGAAATTTCAACATGACGCACATCTTTGGTTGAATCACGACCGGTAATTTTTTGCACAACGCTTAGCTCTGCAGCAAATGGGTTTTGCTTGGTGTATTGGCTTGCTGCTGGTGCCGCGGCACCAAATGGCATCGCCACAACTTGACCACCACTTGCTTGCTGCTGCGCTTTAAGATCAGGTTCAAACGCATCAAGTGCACCGTCAATCCACTTAGCAGCTTCATCATCGTAATCAACATCTAAGTCAGCACGCTGGAAAATAGTTTCTGCGCCAAGCTTGTTAAAACGCTCTTCAAAATCTTTTGCTGTTTGGCAGAAGAACTCGTAGCTTGAATCACCTAAGCCGATCACAGCCACTTTAACACCATCTAGTTTTGGTGCTTTTTTAGTCGTTAAGAATTCATGCAGACTTTCAGCGTCTTCTGGTGGTTCACCCTCACCGTAAGTTGAAACAACAACCGTGATGAACTTTTCTTTTTTCAGGGCAGTTGGTTTGTAGTCAGCCATGTTTACTAACTTAACCGTTAGACCGCGCGACTCTGCTTGCTCTTTTAACTTACTTGCCACGCCTTTTGCGTTACCCGTTTGAGAGCCGTATAAAATAGTTAGCGGGGCCGCATCACCTGCATCTGGAGCGGCTGCAACACCACCGGTTAATGCACCTGCGTTGGCATTTGCAGCTAAGTAACCACTTACCCACGCTTGCTGAATTGGATTAAGTTCAGCCACTAAGCCTTGCAGCTTTTGTACTTGCTCTTGCGATAGCGGGCTCGCCGCTGCATTTAGTTGACTTAACAACATGAATTTATTCCTCGTAACCCTGAAAAGTTAACTGCGAAACGAACTTGCTACCGTCATTTCGCGAACAATTTTTTCGACTTTAAAGACCTAATAAAAACGCTTTAAAGGTTTATCTGAGCGTGAAGAATAACGAGGTCTGAGGCGATTAAAAAAGAATAGAATCTGCTTTGATATTCCATTTAGTTATTAATTTAGTATTTATCCAAAAAAAACATGTTAAAAGCAAAAATTCCCAAATAAGAAACTTTTATTAATTAACATTATTGCAACATAAGACAGTTAGCCTATACTCGCTGTGTTCATTTTAAGAACAGCAATAACTATTAAAAAATATGAAAAGGAAAATACAATGTCACACGGGACATGTAAAAAATATATGCTAGCCAGTGTCTTACTGTGCCTAGCGAGTTCAGCATTGGCAAATGTTAATAACGCCAGCTTCGAAAGCTGGTCAGCAAACACCCCTGCAAGCTGGAGCACCATAGATAGCGGTATTAACCTTAGCGCTAATAGTAATGAGGTTTACTCAGGTAATTACTCAGCGCAAGTCGTGGTTAATACTGGCACGCAAAGTAATACCGATTTACAGCAGCTAGTTGATGTAGTGGCGGGTGAAACTTATGAGTTTTCAGCTTGGGTTTACCATACAGAAGGCGGCGTAAAAGCTCGCTTAGTGGTTGATGGCTATCAAGGCTATTCTAATTCAGCATTAACTAATCAATGGCAACAAATCAGTTATCAGTACACAGCCTCTGCTACCACATCAATTAATGTTGGCCTGCGCTTTTACGACGTAACTGGTTTTGATGGCAGCGAAGTAGTTTATGTAGATAACTTTGCACCAAGCACTGGCGCAACCCCACCACCTTCGGGCAGCTGCGCCTATAACCAAGTGTCTTTAACCCTCACTACCGATAACTATGGAGAAGAAACCAGCTGGCAAATCACCAATAGCCAAGGTAGTGCAGTAGCATCAGGCGGCAGCTATGCAGCAAATACTCAGTACAGTGAGCAAGCATGTTTAACGGATGGTGACTATAGTTTTACGATTTTTGATAGTTATGGTGATGGCATATGCTGCTCATTCGGCAATGGCAGTTACAGCCTTTCATTAGGTCAAACAGTACTTGCCTCTGGTGCAAGCTTCCAAAGCTCAGAAGCAACGCCGTTTAGCCTAGGCGATAGCTCAGGCGGCGGTGACGGCGGTGGTACAACCCCAACAGAGCCAACGGGGTACTATGTTACAACCCAAGGCCTTAGTGGTTATGCACTGAAAACAGAGCTATACAACATTATCAAAGGTCACAACTCGCAGGGCTATTCAGCGATTTGGAGTTTTTACGATGTTGCTTCACGCGATAAGTATTTTGAAAACGACAACTCTATTTTAGATCGTTATTCAGAAAACCCGGCAGGCCAAGACAGCTACAACTATGTTGCTGTAAGCGATCAATGTGGTACTTACAACAGCGAAGCAGACTGCTACAACCGTGAGCATTCTTTCCCGAAAAGTTGGTTTGGTGGAACAGTTGAGCCAATGAATTCAGACGTACATCATATTTTTGCCACTGACGGTTATGTCAATTCAAAACGCAGTAACTACCCATTTGGTGAAGTAGCTAGTGCAAGCTATACCTCTAGTAACGGCAGCAAAGTAGGTAGTGCAGCCAGCTCATTAAATTACTCAGGAACGGTTTTTGAACCAATTGATGAATTTAAAGGTGACTTTGCAAGAGCGTACTTCTATATGGCAACACGCTATGAAAACGTGATTGGCTCATGGCAAAACAACACAACCTACAGTAACGCTGTACTGAATGGTTCATCTAATCAGGTCTTTGAGAGCTGGGTCGTTACTATGTTATTAAAGTGGCATAACGAGGATCCCGTTAGCCAATTAGAGCTTGACCGTAACCAAGCCGCTTATGAACATCAAGGTAACCGCAACCCATTTGTGGATCACCCAGAATTTGTAGAAATGATCTGGTAACTTCGTTAAGCCAAGGCGCTTAGTTTCGGCTAAGTGCCTTTTTTCAGTCAAGCATAATGACTTTGTTTTCGTGAATTAACTCTGATACATAGCGTTTTTCTAAATGCCACGGATGACGCTTCCAGCCCTGAAAACCAAAACCTGCTATATGCACTTTTGAAAACAATTTAAGGTAGTGAACAATCGCTAAAGTTCCTGAACTTGGGCAATATGGCTTATGTATTGTTGGCCCTAACGTTAATAGATACTCAAGGACTGATTGGCGAAATTGCTGGGTTAACCTTTCTTGCTGTGATCCTTTGCCATATTTATTAAACAAAGCGTCACCATGGTCAAGCCGGCTTTGACGGCGGATCAGTTTGAATATGTGCTGCATAAGTAAATTTGGCGCAGGATCAGTGACGACAACTTTACTTATCCCTTCAAGCGGCATCACAAGCGGATCAGTAAGTAAGCTTTGCGCCTGCCTTCCTCGGCCCAGTAGCCATAGATCAGTGCATCGCCTACCTAGGTGCGTAGGCATTGCTGCACAGCGGTTAAAACGAACGACACGAGGACAACAATCAATCAGCTCAGCAAGCTCGGTATTTATTGGGCCATTACCTATAATAATTATCTCTGGCTGCTCATTCATGATGCAGAAACTCCGTTTCAATCCTTAAAACAGTATTATTTCACCCAACCTTTGTGACCTAATAATGACAGCTCATAATAATTCTAACGAATGTGAAAAGCGCTTATGCGCAACAAGTAAATTATTACCGACTTGAGATTGGGCACTATAGCCAAGAAGCTGTAACACCTGCTTTAACAGTGCTTGATGCTGCTGTTGTTTTGAATGGTTTACTACTTCTAATACCTCCAGCATGGCCAGTGCATAGCTAGAGCCTGATTGGAGTGATTGCCAAATACGCGTTTGTATTTCAATAACTTGATAAATTGAAGTTTTATAAGTATTAATCTGCAAACTTAATAGATAGTTTTCTAATGGATTCATTGTAGCGCCCTTTTAAAAACGCCACTTTAAAAGCTCAAGTTAGGTTGAGGTAAAGTGTTTTTTTATTAGTTTTTACTCCACTTATTCATTATTTCTTTAAATAATCTAGCATCCTTGTCTTCACAAGGTCTGGGCGAACCGCTTGGCACTCCAGATTTACCAAACACCGAATTAAAATCGATGCCATAACACATACCATTTAGCACCTCGATGCGCTTGCTGCCATCACCACTCTGCCAAACGACTTTTGCCTTATCTGATACTGTTAATTGCACAGGTACAGAAATCCTGCCTACAGACGAATTATTATTTGCGGCGTTCACCTGACCAAATAGCGATGCATTAGAAGAGTCATTTTCAAACTTAAGCTCTGGAATTGGCGCATACGGGTTGAGCTTTTTAAAGGGTACTTCGGTTATTTTTGAGTGTTCAGGTGCCTGATCAGGCTTTGCGACCTCAGTTGTCACTTCTTGGGATTCACTAACTGAGTATTCAACAACCTTAGCATCTCTTTTCTGCTTAGGACTGCTATGAGGGGTTTCCTCTCTTAGCGGCAAAGCCTTCGCTTCATCAACTATTTCTGGCGGCTGATCCGATAAAGGTTTGTCTTGAGTCTTCTGCAAACTTGGTAGCTTTGTTAAATCGACACTCACATACGCGTTGATTACCTTGGGCGGTTCAGCGACGGCGGGAAGCTTCACAAACTTGCCATATCGAGCTAGTAACAACAAAAGCACAGTATGTAGCGATATCGAGATGATCCATGCTTTGTAATTCCCTTTTAACACCCAAGCGCCTCGCTTTTTATTTTTAAGAGTGTCAGATGAGTGAAATAGTTCATCAGAAAATGGTGGTAAAAATTTAACCAATGACAACAGAATTTACATAAGCTCTGTTAAAAAGCCTCCTTTTCGATAAGCTTAAAGCTTCCAGCTATCCCCTCCCATACCTATCATCAAATCGCTCGATGTCAGTTTCATCAAGTATCGCTCCGGTTTGTACTTCGATAACGATTAGTGGCGTGTATTGCTGATTAGCAAGGCTGTGTAGCTGCTTAGCCGCGATGTAACAAGATTGGTCGGCGGATAATTCAAATTCATCATCACCTACTCGCACGCTTGCCACTCCAGATACGACGACCCAATGTTCTGCACGGTGCTGATGGCGTTGAGTTGAAAGCTTTGCGCCGCTGTTTACGATTATTTTCTTTACTTTAAAGCCAGTGCTTTCAATTAAAGTTCGATAGTTGCCCCAAGGTCTGAATACGGCTTGATGGTGGGTTAGTTTATCGCTATCGACAACAGCGAGCTGTTTAAGTAAATCTGGGAGCTTATCGAGTGCACTTTTGTCTGCCACTAAGGTGGCATCATGAGTATGTATAATTGCTTGATTACTTACGCCGAGCGCCGCAATAGTGTGGTCAGCCTCGCTGATCAGTAGATTATTTTCGCTATCTAAACTCACTCCTTGTGAGGCTAAATAGTTGCCATGATGGTCTTTTTCTGCGATTTTCGATAATGCAGAAAAGCTGCCAACATCGCTCCAATTTAAGTCAACAGGTATAACAGCAACGTTAGCGCTACGCTCCAAAATAGCATAATCAATAGAATCACTTGGGCATGCTGTGAGCGCACCCGCAACAGGCCGTTGAAACCCTAAATCTGCGGTGAAGCTAGCCGCTTTTGCGACACTGTCAGCAATCTTTGGCGCAAAACGATTAAGCTCACTCAAGTACACAGCTGGTAAAAATAAAAACATGCCGCTATTCCAGCCATACTCACCACTGGCAAGGTATTTTTCGGCTAATTGCAGAGCTGGTTTTTCTTTGAACTCAGCCACCTTAAAACAGCCTTTATGAGCCAACTGTTCACCTTGGCGAATATAACCATAGCCGGTATGTGGCTCAGTCGGAGTAATGGCAAAGGTTACTAATTGTTGTTGCTGACAAAGCGATATCGCATTATCGAAGCAGGCAATAAGTTTATCAAAATCACTGATATGGTGATCAGCAGGCATGACTAGTAAGGGATCGGTTAGACCATTTTGCAATGCAAATTCAGCGGCTAGGGCAATCGCGGGGGCTGTATTTTTACCTTCAGGTTCAAGCAATAAAGTATAGCTATCTGTGATTTCTGCAATTTGCGCTTTAGCGATAAAGCGATGCTCTTCATTGCACACTAGAATTGGCGCATTAAATTGTGAGTCAGCCACTCGTAAAAGCGTGCTCTGTAACAGTGATTTTTCGCTAAGCAAAGACAAAAACTGCTTAGGCATCGCTTTACGCGACAAAGGCCATAAACGAGAACCTATGCCACCAGCAAGAATAACGGGGGTGATTTTGTGACTCATGATTGCTTAAAGTAAATAATCCAACCATGAGTTTAACAAATTTTTGAGTATGCGGCTTCGAGCAATTACAGTAACTGAAATTGATCAGCATCTAAGTGAGCAGGAAACGCTTTTCGAAAGTCATCAAGCGGTGATTTTTCTAAGCGCTGAATAATGATACCCGATTGGCCATCTTCGAGCTTAGCCAAGGTGTCACCTTTAAAATCATAAACGGCAGTACCACCACTGTGGGCAACATTATTACCATCAGCACCAATGCGATTGACACCCACGACATAACACAGGTTTTCCATTGCGCGTGCTTTTAGCAGGGTATCCCAGACATGGCGACGAGCTGCTGGCCAATTAGCTACGTTGATCATCACATCGTAGTCGTTGCAATTACGCTGAAATACAGGAAAGCGTAAGTCGTAACACACTTGCGGCAAAATGCGAAAATCATTGATAGCGAATATCTCGCGATGCTCGCCTGCTGCGACGAAATTGCCTTCGTTACCTAAACAGAATAAATGGCGTTTGTCGTAATACTTCACTTCGCCATTTGGCCAAACCCAATAAAAGCGATTAGCCTTTTTGTCGCCTTTTGCAACTAAAACAGAGCCTGCAACCACAGTATTTTTTTGCTTAGCTGTGGCTTTTAACCAGCTAAGTACCTCGCCTTGTTCTGGTTCGCTGCAATCTAGATTAATCGCAAAACCCGTGGCAAATGTTTCTGGCAAGACAATTAAATCAACTTGCTCGTTTAAACTGTTAAGCTGCTCAGTAAAGTGCGCAAGGTTAGCGCTTTTATCAAGCCAATGCAGTGATGACTGCACTAAAGCTAAGGTTAAAGTTGGCATAAAATCTCCGCGGCACATTTTAATGTGTCATCATTTTTAGCAAAACATAAACGAATCACTTTGTCGCTGCTTGCACTGTTATAAAACACACTGAGTGGTACAGCTGCAACACCCGCTTGTTCAACCAACCATTGGCAAAACTCAACATCATCAAGATCAGACACATCACTGTAATCGAGTAGCAAAAAATAGGTGCCTTCACTTGGTAATATTTTAAAACGGCTTTGCGCTAGTGCTTCGCTGAGCAAGTCGCGTTTTTGTTGATAAAAACAACTTAGCTCATCAACATGCTCAGGCTCTAACTCAAGCATATCGGCTAATGCATGCTGGGCAGGCGTAAAACTTGAAAAGGTCACATATTGGTGAATTTTACGAAACTCCACCATCAGCTGAGTGGGTGCTACACAGTAACCCATCTTCCAGCCAGTACTGTGAAAGGTTTTACCAAAACTTGAAATCACAAAACTACGAGCAAATAACTCAGAGTCGGTCAGCGCACTTAAATGCAAAGCACCGTCAAAGGTAATGTGCTCATACACTTCATCACTGATCACATATAAATCATGCTCAGCAACAAGCTCTTTAAGGGCGTTAATATCTTCTGTTTTAAAGATTTTACCGCTTGGGTTATGTGGCGTGTTGATGATGATGACACGTGTTTTTTCTGTAATAACATCGGCTACGGCTTGCCAATCGATTTTGTAGTCTGGCGCATGTAAGGCAACGTGAACTGAGCGACCGCCGGCAAGTTCAATTGCCGGTTGATACGAGTCATACGCGGGGTCAAATACCACAACTTCATCACCCTCTTTAACAAGCGCTTGAATTGCTACGAATAATGCCTCTGTTGCCCCAGAGGTGACGGTAACTTGTTGCTCGTAATTTATGTTGTTATGGTATTTTCTAGCAATCAAAGCCGCTATTTGCTGTTGTAGCTTTGCAACCCCACTTGAAGGCGCATATTGGTTTACTCCCTCAAGTACATAATGATTTAGCTGTTTTTTTAGTAATTCTGGTGCATCAAATTCAGGAAAACCCTGAGATAAATTAAGCGCTTGGTGCTTATTTGCTAGAGCGGTCATTTGACTAAAAATACTGGTGCCTAAATTCGGCAATTTACTTTCAAACACAGAGGTTCCTTAAAGATGGTTTTGCGCCCGAAGCGATGCTATCATTGCTTAAAACAGATGTATAGCCGTCTAAATAACTTTTAGAATGTCGAGGAATATATGCATAACAATACCGCTATTTCAGAACTAATTGAAGCTGGTAAATGGGTAAGCCAACGTGGCTGGGTCCCTGCTACTGGTGGTAACTTTTCAGCCCGCACTGCAAGCGGTTATGTCGTCACAGCAAGTGGTTTCGATAAAGGTCAACTCGGCACTCATGCATTTATTGAATTTGATCATGAAGGTAATCGTACTAAAGGCTCTGGCAATCCATCGGCTGAGACTGAGCTACATTTAAATATGTATAAGCTGATCCCATCAGCTAAATTTGTTTTGCACACTCATTCTGTTGCGGCAACTGTGTTATCTCGCGTGATCAAAGGCCACGCTATCAATTTGCATGGCTACGAAATGCAAAAATCTTTAAGCGGTGTCAAATCGCACTTAGATACCTTAACTATTCCTATTTTTGATAATGACCAAGACATTGACCGTTTAAGCTTACTAGTCAGTGATCATAACCTTCACACGCCTATTGAGCATGCTGTATTAATTCGTGGCCATGGTTTATATGTCGTTGGTCGAGATATCAAAGAAGTACTTCGCCATTTAGAAGGATTAGAGTTTCTATTTAGCTGTGAGCTTGAGCGCCTAAAACTAGAAGGTATTCAAGCTGGAGTTCAGCCATGATCAAAGCAATTTTAACTGATATTGAAGGCACTATTACCCGCATCTCATTTGTTAAAGACGTATTATTTCCTTACGCGGCAGGGCAATTACCTGAGTTTGTAAAGTCACATCAAACAGACCCGGAAGTTGCAGCCCAAATTGAGGCCGTTAAAGCACATATTGAACAACCCGAAGCCGATATCGACACGGTCATTAAACATTTAATTCATTGGATTGAAACTGATCAAAAAATTACCCCACTTAAGCAGTTACAAGGGTTAATTTGGCAAACAGGCTACGAAAATGGTGACTTTACTGGCCACCTTTACCCAGATGCTTATGACTTTTTACAAGCCCAAAAACAAGCTGGTAAAAGTTTATATGTCTACTCTTCGGGCTCTGTGAAAGCGCAGCACCTGATTTTTGAGTTTTCTGATTATGGTGATGTTAGACCTTTATTTAGTGATTACTTCGACACTAAAGTTGGCGCAAAACAACAGCAGAGCTCTTATGAAAATATTATTGCCGAGCTGCCATTTGACGCTGCCGAAGTATTGTTTTTAAGCGATGTGGTGGCAGAGCTTGATGCTGCCAAAGCTGCAGGCCTTGGCACTTTACACCTTGTTCGCGATGGACAAGCAGTAAGCGACGCTCACCCATACATTAACGATTTCACAGCATTTAGTGCGGAGCTTTTAGCATGAGCCAATTAACTATTTTTAATGATAACAACGCAAACAACATACTGTTTCATAGTGAAGACTTAAGCGCGATTGCCAATGAACTAAATACCGTTGGCGTTCGCTTTGAGCAGTGGCAAGCAACAGCACAGATTGACCAAGAGACCAGTCATGACGCAATTTTAACTGCTTATGCTAAAGATATAGAGCGCTTAAAAGCTGAAGGGGGCTATCAAACAGTGGATGTTATTTCGCTTGCTAAGGGTAATCCAAATGCCAGCGAACTACGCAGTAAGTTCTTGTTTGAGCATACACATAGCGAAGATGAAGTTCGTTTTTTTGTGAAAGGCCAAGGCTTATTCTGCTTACACCTAGGCGATAAAGTGTATCAAGTGCTGTGTCAACAAGGCGACCTAATTTCAGTACCAGAACTCACACCACATTGGTTTGATATGGGCAGCGACCCTGAATTCACAGCAATTCGCTTATTCAATAATACCGAAGGTTGGGTCGCTAAAAGCACTGAGTCAACTATTGCTACCAACTTCCCGCTGCTGGACTAACATGGAAAAGCTATTTTCTTACGGTACATTACAGTACCCGCAGGTTCAGCTTGATACCTTTGGGCGTTTGCTCGAAGGTCAACCTGCTACGCTAACTGGGTATGTCATTGGTGAAGTCGAGATCACCGACGAAGCCGTGCTAAAAAGTAGTGGTCAACGTTTTCACCCGGCGTTAATCAAAACAGGCAAACAAAGTGATATTGTTAATGGCACTATTTATTTAATCACTAAACGTGAGCTCAATCAGGCTGATGCTTACGAAGTAGATGATTATCAACGAATCGCAGAAACATTCCAATGTAACAACCAAGCTTGGCTATATGTTGCAAAAAACAGCCTTTAATTTACAAATATAAAACAAAAAGACCCAAATCAAGAACAAAAGCTGTTATTATCTTCCCTATCAAAATTAATATTTTTTAGTTAAAGGACTAAACATGGGGTCGGCATTTTCACCCTTACGCGATACCGTTATTTATGTGGGTGAGTGGCAATTTAACACTCAGCAGCAAACCATCAGCGATGGCACTCATAAGCGTGAACTAGAACCTTTATTGTTTAAATTGCTGTGTTTCTTTATTGAGCATAATGATCGCATTATCACTCGCCAAGAGCTGGTTGAGAATATTTGGCAACAAAGTTTTGTTGATGACAATGCTATTAACCGTGCCATCTCTGAACTAAGAAAAACTCTCAAATCAGAAAAGCAGCCCGGGCAAACTATTAAAACCCATTACCGCAAAGGTTATAGCCTATTTATTAAAGTTAAGCCTCTTGAGCCCACCCCCATTTCAGACCCACAAATAACAGAAGATAAAAACACAGAACATAAAGAAGCTGAAACTCCAGTTAATACAACTTCCCTTAACGAGCAAAAAGCGCATTCTTCACGCTGGCCATGGCCTTTTGCGGCCTTAGCGCTTGGTTTATTGATTGCGGCTATTTGGTTGTTCTTACAGCAACCTAAAGTAAATGATGAAGCACAAAACGAAGCGCCATTTTTAGACCTGCAAGCCGAAACGATTTCATGGCATAAGGGCACTCACTATCAATTATTGCTAAATCACGACAAAACGCAGCTTGCCTATGTGCTGCAAAATGACAATCAACATATTTATGTTGTCGACTTAACAACAAAAAAAGAGTACTCAATTACATCTGGCGCTGTCTTTTTACAGGGCTGGTCTGAAGATGGCGAGCGGCTATTTTATAGTTCATGTGAAAACAGTGACTTCAATGATTGTAGTGCTTGGCAAGCAAGCAATTTGCTATCAAATGAAGTATTACTAAAGCCAGTTACAAATCAATCTATATTAAATATCACACCAGATCAGTACATTGAAATTGGTAATACGGCAATTACAAGACGTAATAATTACCGTGGCTTAACTCACCTATCTGCTCTGTATGCGCAAGACTTAAAGACCGGTGAAGAAATTCGCATTACATCACCTAATATTACTGGCACTGGCGATTATATTTTAACAACACTTAAAAACCCCAACCGTGTTATTTTTGAACGCCACAATGTTGGCCAAGCAGAAATTTATATAGCGAATTTAGACGGTAGCTCACTCAAACTTTTAACCACCAACGAATACCGAGCTTGGGCTGCAACTTATGATAAACAAACTAACTCGCTTGTTTGGTATAACCGCGGTAAATTAACTATTGAATCATTTTCATTTGATACCATGAGTCGGGGACAAGCCATTAAAGCCCCAGTAAAACGAGCAAATTACGCTTACCCTCTTAATAAACAAAGTGTACTGATCAGCACTGATTTACACGACAGTGATGCGGCTATATTTGACATAAAATCAAAACAAATGAGCTATATTGCCACAGCTAATAAGCATGAGGATGATGTTGTCGCACTACCGAATAATGATGTCTACTTCGCTGATCTTGAATACTATAAACGACAGCACTGGCTCAGAAAAAACAACCAATATATAGATATAACCGACAAAATTGGTGAAGATACCACCATTATTTCTGCAAATAACGACAGCAGTCAGCTGGTGAGTTTTAATAAAAGCAATCAAAAGCTAAGCTTATTAAATGCCAATGACTTTTCAGAAGTTAAACACTGGACACTACCAGGAAACAGCAAACTAGCAGCAGTCAGAGGTAATAAAATTGCAGTAATCTTTACCGAGCTTAGTAACCAGCAAAACCAACTAATGATTTTGCACACCAACAGCGATCAGGTTGTCAAAAGCACCATCGACACCCCATTGGCAATTGCTTGGTATGATGATAATCAGCTAATCGTCCATTCTAAATACGGAAAATATTTGCTTTTAGATAGTGACAGCAATACTTATAGTGAGCTGATAACTCCTGACAAACTAATCGAGCTAAAGCCTTCAATTATCACTATGACAAGCAACCATCACAGCTTATATATTGCCACAAATAATGAAATTTATAGTATTGACTTGGCAAACATACAAAATGTTGATCTAGCAATGAAAATGCGGCCCTTACACTATATAACGCATATCAATGCGAGTAATGACAAGCTGGCGATTTCGTTACTAACCGCAAATAGTCAAAATAGCATTGAGCTCTACACTAAAAAAAGTGCTGAGTAATTTTCTATTTTAATTGCTTTAGAATACCTTGCTCGATATCAGATTGGTTATAAACGCCGCTATCGAGCACCCAGCCTGTGACTAGGCTAGCCGGTGTAACATCAAATGCCGGGTTATAAACCTTCGCGTTAGTTGGTGCCCATATTGCTTCGCCAAAACTGCCACTAACACCGCGCACTTCATTAGGGCTGCGTTGCTCAATTTCGATATTCGCACCACACGCCGTTTGTGTATCAAGTGTCGTAAGTGGCGCAACGACATAAAATGGAATGTTATGGAAATGCGCTAACACAGCAAGGTTATATGTACCTACCTTATTAGCAAAGTCACCGTTTGCAGCAATACGGTCTGCACCTACAAAGATTTTATCTACTTTGCCCGCAGCCATTAAACTCGCCGCCATGTTATCGCAAATCAAGGTATAAGGAATTTGCCAGCGCTCAAGCTCAAAAGCCGTTAAGCGGCCGCCTTGCAGTAGCGGTCTCGTTTCATCAACCCAAACATGAATATCACCGTGGCGTTGCTGCGCTTTATGAATAACCCCTAATGCAGTACCGACACCCGCAGTCGCTAACGCACCGGTATTACAGTGCGTTAAAATGTTATCACCTTTATCAACCAAGGCAGCACCACGTTCTGCCATGCTATCGCAAAGGGCAATATCTTCTTTAAATAACTGCTCAGCAGTAGAGACAACAGCTGCAACATAATCAGTCTCTACAAGCGCTACGCGTAACTTGGCCATGCAGTGCATAAGGTTAACGGCGGTTGGGCGTGTTGCTTCTAGTTCATCTATAGCAACCGCAAGTGCTGATTGACTCATGCCCTGCTCGGCTAGGTGTGCAACCAATAAGCTAGCACCTAAGCCGATTAAAGGCGCTCCCCGGATTTTCAAAGTCAGAATCAAATCTTTCATCGTTTCAACATCGTTACATACATGCCAATGCTGTTGATGTGGCAACAAATACTGATCAAGCACGGTTAGCGTACCTTGCTGATATTTAATACTGCTGGCGATGAGATCTTGCATACTGAATCCGAATAACTAATGAATAACTAATTTATGTGAATAGTTATTTTACATCAGTTTTGATAACTAACAAGCTAGATGTATGGACATCTAAACGGTTACAGGTATAGAATGCTCAAAGTTAATTGTATTACGAGATAGAGCCATGGCTAAATACACTGCCTTTAATGCAGAGCATGCTGTTGATTACATTAAAGAACTTGTTAAAAGCGAACTAATTTCAGTCTTCCCTGCTGATGCAACACTGACTGCATACGAGTTTGGAGATGGAAACTTAAACTTAGTTTTTCGGGTTGCTGATCAGCACAACAACAGTGTAATTCTAAAGCAAGCACTCCCTTATGCCCGCTGCGTAGGTGAGTCATGGCCATTATCGTTAGACCGCGCCAGAATCGAAGCCGAAGTATTGATTAATCATGGTAAGTTATGTCCAGAGCATACCGTGGCGATATTACATCACAATGTCGAGCTGGCATTAACCGTGTTAGAAGATTTAGGTGAGTTACAAATTTTACGTGGCGCACAAATCAACGCAGAGCAATTTCCCTTATTGGCCAGCCATGTTGCGCTCTACTTAAGCCGAACAGGCTTTTATAACTCAGACTTTTACTTATCTGCTGAAGATAAAAAAGCCAAAGTCAGTCAATTTATTAACCCTGATTTATGTAAGATCACAGAAGACTTATTTTTCACTGATCCGTACATTGAGCATGAGCGCAATAATTTCCCTGCAGAGCTTACTGAGCACGTCGAAAGTATTCGTAATAATGATGCTTTAAAACTAGCCGCAGCTAAATTAAAAGCGAAATTCTTATCGTGCCCGCAAACTTTATTGCATGGCGATATGCACAGTGGCAGCATTTTTGTTGATAGCAAAACCACTAAAATGATCGACCCAGAGTTCGGCTTTTTTGGCCCTGTTGGTTTCGATATCGGCTCATTTATGGGTAACTTGCTACTAAATTACTGTGCCCAAAACGCCCGTATTACAGAGCAAGCAAAACGCCGCCAGTATCAAACCCATTTATTAACTTGCTTACAAGACTGTTATAGCCAATTTGAGCAACATTGGCTGAACCTAGCAAGCAGCGAAGCAACTGATATTAGCTTTGCAAACCGCGCCTTTAGCGAAGATTACTTACAACACGTATTGCGTGATGCGATTGGCTACTGTGGCGCTGAACTTATTCGCCGTACTATTGGTTTAGCCCATGTTGCAGATATAGACGGTATTGAAGATGCACAAGCTCGTTTAGCAGTACAACAGCAAACGCTCGTACTCGGCGAGCAACTGATGCTCAATGCCACAAGCTGTAACAATAAAGACGAGTTCTTTTCGTTGTTAATCAGTTTATTAAACTGATAGTCAAAAAGTAAAAAGGCGCTCAATGCGCCTTTTAATTATTCAACTCAACTAGATTATTTATTGTAGTGCTCATACATTTTATCGAGCGGCTCTGATAAACCATTTTCTTGTACCACTCGCACATGCTGGCGAGCTAACTCGCGGGCACTTGATACACCACATGAATGAGCAATCAGCCCTGCACCATAATGAATAAACTTATTATAATTGGCGACACGTTGTGCCTTATCGGTCACATCTAGGCCCCGCTGTAAGCGTTCATTATGAGTCGTAATACCGGTCGGGCAGGTATCTTTATTACATTGTAGAGCCTGAATACAACCTAGCGAAAACATATGACCACGCGCCGACACAATAAAATCAGCACCCAGTGCGAGTGCCCAAGCCACTTTTGACGGTACGATTAGCTTACCCGATGCAATCACCTTCACACGCTCTCTGAGACCATGTTTTTTTAGCAGATCAACAACCAAAGGCAGGCTCTCGCGCAGCGGTAAACCAACTGAATCCATTAAGGGTTGAGGGGCAGCGCCCGTTCCACCGTCGGCACTATCAATAGTGATAAAATCAGGGGCAGATTCAATACCACGGTTATTTATTTCGCTGAACAAGGTTTCGAGCCAAGTATATTCACCAATCACCGCTTTAAAACCGGTTGGTTTACCTGTGGTACTGCGTACCGTTTCAATCATATCGAGTAAATCTGCTGGGCATTTAATTTCTGGATGACCATTTGGACTAATCGAGTCATGCCCTTCGGGAATACCCCGAATTTTTGCAATTTCAGCAGTCACTTTGCGCCCTGGTAACATACCCCCTTTACCGGGTTTAGCACCTTGACTCATTTTAATTTCGAACATTTTAACTTGTTCGTGCTCAGCAATCGCTTTGAGTTTTTCGGTGCTTAATTTACCGTGCTCATCTCGTACACCATATTTTGCCGTGCCAATCTGAAACACAATATCAGCGCCACCTTCAAGGTGGTAAGGGCTGAGCCCTCCTTCGCCGGTATTCATCCAACAGCCGGCTAATTTTGCCCCTCGCGATAATGCGCGAACAGCGGGCTTAGATAATGCGCCAAAGCTCATACCTGAAATATTAAATAACGAGTTTGTTGTATAAGGAGCTTGGCAATAAGGCCCTAACGTGACTTCGCTTGGATCAAGTGCATCTTCATCTAAAGTCGGAAACGCACAGTTCATAAACATCACAGTGCCCGTTGCTTCAAGGCTTTGGGTTGAACCAAAGGCCGTAGTACGGTCAACATTTTTCGCAGCACGATACACCCAGCTTCGCTCAGCACGATTAAATGGTAGCTCTTCCCTATCCATGGCAAAAAAGTATTGTCGGAAGAATTCACCTTGGCGTTCAAAAAAATAACGAAAGCGACCGATCACCGGGTAATTACGGCGAATCGCCTGTTTAGATTGCGTCACATCACTAATGTAAAAGCACACAATCACCAGCAAACCTATACCGAGTGCAAAAATAAACAAGCTGGCAAATACATCGATACTAAAAATTATAAAATCACTCATCCAAGGCCCCTTTGTGAAATGACATCCTTCAAAGCATATAAGGTGTTTATATTACGTGCAATAAGCACTTCATATATTTAAGGTTTCGTTGGTTCAAAGGATAAGTATTTACAAAATAGAAGTGATAAGAGCATTGAATTCAAAAAAATAGGTATGCCGAGGTTGACGGCACACCTAATCAATTAGCGTGTTGTATAGCCGCCGTTAGCAAAAATAGTTTGCCCAGTGATCCACCAACCATCAGTCGCTAAAAATTTAACGATCGGTACGATATCTTCAATTTGTGTTAATTGGTTTCCCATTGCTTGTGATTTGTGAAATACCACACGCTCTGGCGTTTCTTCACCATAAAAGAAAGGCGTATCCATTGGACCAGGACCAATACCTGTAACCGAAATCCCACGACCAGAGAACTCTTTTGCAGCAGCTCGGGTAAAGTGCTCAACAGGTGCCTTACCGCCAGCATATGTTGAATACCCATCTGTAAATGCGGCGAGTAAAGAGGTGACTATTGTGATGATTTTGCCGTTGTTATTTAACTGCTTACCCGCTTCTTTTATAAAGAAATACGCTGTTTTTGAGTTAACATCAAACATCGAATCATAATCCGCTTCAGATGTTTCAACTATTGGCTTTCTTAGGACCTTGCCAACTGTATTTACAGCTATATCGATACCACCATAAGTAGACTTAGCAAAATCAAAAAGCGCCGTTACATTATCAGCCTTAGACAAATCACCTTGAAACGTCACCGCCTCACCTCCTGCCGCTAGAATCGCATCAACAGTCGCCTCAGCTTCCGCTTTCGAAGAGTCACTATGATAGTGTGCAACAATTTTTGCACCCTCTTTAGCAAACTCTTGGCTGATCAAGCCACCTAAATTTTTGCCACCGCCAGCAACAACCACCACTTTACCTTTAACATCAGGTTTTGACATTCCTATCTCCTTTAAGTAATTCATATCAAAGTCAGTAAGTAACCTAAAACGGATTAGGCGTACCTATTCTCAATTCATTACTTTATCCAATTGAATAAAGTGCGGGAATTAGGTGAATATGCAATTACTGATTGTCAAAAATGCAATTAACTAAATGCACGATGCTAAGTCACTGTTTATTCGAGTTGTAGAAGCTGGCAGCCTCAAAAATGCTGCGGCACAATTAGGGATCGAACCTTCCTCTATCAGCCGTAAAGTTGCTGCACTAGAGAAGCGCTTAGGGGTAAAATTACTTAATCGTTCAACGGTTCGTACTACTCCTACAGAACAAGGACAAACTTATTTTGAACGACTAAAAGATATCCTTGATGCTCAACAAGCATTAGACGAAGAAATCTCGAACAGTATTCATAAAGTAAGCGGCACTTTAAGAATAGGAGCCCCAGTCGACTTTGGTTCACAGTTTGTCGTCCCAGTATGTAGGGCAATGCAAAAGCAATACCCTGACTTAAATTTTGAATTATTCCTTGGTAGTGATTTTGAGAACTTATTTAGCAATAAAATTGACGTTGCGGTGAGAATTGGTGAGTTAGCCAACTCGCAGCTTATTGCCAGAAAACTTGGAGAAATCCCCAGAGTTCTGGTTGCGAGTCAGCAGTATTTAGAGAAATTTGGTATACCATTGAATCCTATGGATCTTGAACGACACAATTTTATTTTTTATTCTCAAAAACAAGCAAAAAGCGATATTGAATACCTTAATTTCACTCGTTTTCCACATGTTAAAATGCACAGTAACTTCACAGTTAATAGTGTGTCTGCGGTGAAAGACTTAGTAATTAATGGCGTAGGTATTCACCTTGGGCCGCTTTGGTTTTTCTCAGAGGCTATCCAAGAAAAACAGCTCATTCCTCTGCTAACGGACTACCAGTTAAAAAGTTACTCATCACATGCAGTGTATAAAAAGCAACCTTACACACCACAAAAAATTAAGGTGTTTATTGATAAAATGAAAGAAGCCGTTAGCACATTACACAACTCAAGTTTCAACTAATATTACTAGTTAATCGTACCGCATTGTCCAGCTAACAATCTTACCCTGCTCTACCACTAATAAAAAATTTGCTGGGCTGGAGTAACCATCATTGTTTTTATAAGTACCAGTGACAACGACTTGATTACCCGTCATTTTTAATACAGGTTCAATTACTTGGCCATGAACATTGATAATGTCTGATTCAAGCCAGCTTTTAAATCTATCACCACTATTCTTACGCTTATACCAACGTTCATATTCTTGGCTTGCATTGTCGGCAAAAACAGCCCGAATTTGTTCCTCATTATTATTTTTCATTGCATTAAGCAATACTGTAACAACCTCTTTGGGTGTAGGTTCCTCTTTTGCAAAAACTGAATTTTGAAAAGTAAATACAACCAATACACTTAAAAGTAAAAGGCGAGCTTTTGGAATAATGTCCATTTAATCTACTCCTAACAAATTTGATTAAAATAATATTACCCAAAGATAAATAACAAAGGCGCTAGGAGAATTCGCATTTTATTAATTAAAAAAGGCGTGATGTAAATCACGCCTTTTCGCTTCTTTTATGCCACTATGCTGCTCGTTTTGCTAATTCAGCTTTAATGTAAAGTTGAATTTGCTCTTCAAGCACTGACATTGGCACTGAGCCATGACGTAATATTTGATGGTGGAATTCGCGAATATCAAAGTCTCGGCCAAGCGCTTGCTCTGCTTCGTGGCGTAGACGTTTAATCGTTAACTCACCAATTTTGTATGACAACGCTTGTGCAGGCCATGAGATATAACGGTCAGTTTCAGTCTTCACGTTGTGTAATGAAAGCGCGGTGTTTTCGCTCATAAACTTCATTGCACGATCACGGCTCCAGCCATACATATGCATACCGGTATCAACCACTAAACGTGCAGCACGCCACATTTCATAAGTCAAACGACCAAAATCACTGTATGGGTCTTGATAAAAGCCCGCTTCGATACCTAAAAACTCCGAATATAAGCCCCAACCTTCACCAAATGCAGACAAATATGCATTACGGCGATAACTTGGTAATGACTCAAGTTCAGTATTTAGCGAGATTTGTAAATGATGGCCAGGTACAGCTTCGTGTAAAGTTAATGCTTCAAGTACATACAACGGGCGCTTATCTAACGCATAGGTATTAACCCAGTAATAACCTGCTTGGTCATCACGGCGAGAGCCTGAGTAACGACCCGTTGTATATTTAGGTGCAATGCTCTCTGGCACTGGCGCAACACCGTACGGCATTCTTGGCAAGGTGTGGAATAACTTAGGTAACTGCGCATCCATTTTCTTGGCAATGTAAGACGCTTCTTTTAGCAAATCTTTTGGTGTTTTTGCGTAAAATTGCGGATCAGTACGTAAAAAGTGCACAAAATCAGCAAACGAGCCTTCAAAGCCTACTTTCTCGATAATTTTTTCCATTTCTGCGCGAATACGCGCGACTTCTTGTAAACCCAGCTCATGGATTTCTTTTGGCGTCATATCTGTGGTGGTGTAGTACTTAGCGCGATTTTCGTAAAACGCTTTGCCATTCGGCGTACTTGAAATACCAATATCTGTACGTGCACCCGGTTGATATTCATTGTTAAAGAAGGTTAAGTAACCTTGATATGCCGGAATAACTTGTTCTGTGATAATGGTTTGCGCTTGCTTTTGTAGCGCTGCAAACTCGCTATCACTTAGGCCTGCCGTATTATTTAAAAATGGTTTGTAGAATTCAGACTTAGTAGCATCATCAACAATATAAGCCGTGATTGAGTCTTGATAACCTTCTAAAACAGCCTTTGGCTGGGTTAGGCCCACTTCAAGCCCCTTTCGCATCCAGCCGATATTTTGCGAAAAATAGCGAGGAATTTGCTGTAATTTAGCAAGATATAGCTGGTAATCTTGTGGTTTTGTGTAATCTGAGCTGGAGATCATAAATGACAAGCTAGAATGGAACCCATATTCAGATGTCAGCGGCATATAGTGCGCATTAAACACATATTCATCGACACTATTTTGCACTTGGCCGCGTAAAATAGTCAGGTTAATGCGATTTTCTTCCGATAACTTATCACGGTCGATAGCGTCTAGCTCGGCAAGTAACTCTGTATTCTTTTGGTATTTTTGTTCTAAAAATTCAGCCGATAGATTTTCTAATAAATAACCATCAACGCCATTATCTTTACCATACGGGCTGATGCTTTGGCGGTAATTAACAATATTTTCGGCTACTTGAGTAAATTGCTGATCAGCATCAATATTTGTTACTTGGCAAGCGCTTAAAGTACACGCTAAAGCAACCGCAATAACAGAACGATTTAAAGTTCGCGACAGTGTTTGTTTCATAGCATTCTTTTTAGTTTTAATCAGTATCGCTAAAGTAGCGCAGCACTGGCTAAAACCCAAACAAATGCGACCAAGCTCAGGTTAAATACGCTCAAATTAACAACGGTGTATAAATAAGAATGAGCAAGGTTTAAGCAATTTTTAATTACACTTGTTAAAGTTGTTGAGAAAATCAGCTAATAGACACAAACGAAACAAATTTAAGTTCCAAAGTAAGCGATTTTGCTTTTAAATAGGCTGATTACAGATTACTGTAGACTCAGTATTTATGCTTGGAAGCAGCTATACCTTACGGAAGAGATGATTAATTGGTTGATATGCGTATTTAGTGGTATTGAAAAATGATGTTCCATGATCCCATGGCTATTGCTCAAGAAAAAATGACAAAGGTATGTATCTTTTTAGAACATCATGCATTACCGCCGTCACCACTTAACTACCAAGTTGTTTACACCTACGTCAGCCAGTCTAACCCTAAACTTAACGCCGCTATTGACCGTGCCATCGCACAAAGAAAAACCATCGATTGTGTCTATGTAGAACAGCTTTATTTCGATTTTATAGAGCAAGGGCATAAAATGAAAACCGCCATTGTTCGCAACGTTGACTCAGTAATAAACACCCTTTCGCGAAATGCTAACAATAACGAGCAAAATATTGTGCGCTTTGCTGATCAAGTCACGGAATGTGTTCATTCAATTGATGAAAACAATATTGAGCAAACGCGTCATGCATTAAAAATGCTCAGTAAGCAATCTGAAGTCCTGCTCAATCAGCATCGTCAATTTAAGCAAGAAATAGCAAAAGCCAAATCACTGCAAGAAAAAACCCAAAAACAGCTCACTCAATTACGCAAACAACACATCACCGACCAACAAACCGGCTTATACAAGCGCCATTACTTAAATCAACAAACTCAACTTTGGGTCGGCCAAAATAAAGCGGTTTGTGCTATCTCTATTCACATTGAAAACTTAAACCATTTTATTGAAAACTATGGTGATGTGATTGGTGAGGTGATTTTAAATAAAGTCGCCAAGCAGGTGCAAAAATACGTACAAGAAAGCGGTTTACCTGGGCGCACAAGTAAAGATGAATTTACCATCTTACTTGCCGACATAGAGCCTGAAACTGCCAACTTAATAGCCGAAAAAGTACGAAATGGTGTCGAAAAGCTGCGCTTTGTCAGCTCAAAAAATGGCACCAAACTCCCCGCTATTACCTTAGCCCTAGGTATCGCTAAACATGAAGACGATGGCGACTTTAACAGCTTAGCCCGTAAAGCCTCTTTAGCAGCTGCGAAAGCCAAGTCGCTTGGGCAAAGTAGTTTTATTGCCGGCCAGTAAAGTTTAAACCTGTGCTAAATCATGAAAAGCAATGCTAATCTGATGATTTAGTTATAATCAAATTGCACCCCACAGCTACAATCAAGTACACTAGTCTTTATTGCCACGATAGAGATTAATCATGAACGAGAATCAAGAAAAGACCACGCATTTTGGCTATAAAACCGTTGCTGAAAACGACAAAGCATCAATGGTTGCAGATGTATTCCACTCAGTCGCTGCAAAGTATGACGTAATGAATGATCTGATGTCGTTCGGTATTCATCGTTTATGGAAACGCCAAACTATTGCAAGTTCTGGTGTTCGCAAAGGTCACTATGTATTAGACCTTGCAGGCGGTACAGGCGATTTAACCGCTAAATTTAGTCAGCTAGTGGGTGAAACCGGTCAGGTAATCTTAGGCGATATTAACTCTTCAATGCTGAAAGTTGGCCGTGAGAAACTTCGTAATCTTGGTCGTGTTGGCAATATCGAATATGTTCAAATGAATGCAGAAGCATTGCCATTTCCTGATAACAGCTTCGACTTAATTACGATTGCCTTTGGTCTTCGTAACGTGACCGATAAAGATAAAGCTCTACGCTCAATGTATCGTATTCTTAAGCCTGGCGGTCGTTTACTTGTGCTTGAGTTCTCAAAACCAGAGCAAGAAATACTGAGCAAAGCCTACGATTTCTACTCATTTAATATCTTACCTAAGATGGGTGAGCTGGTTGCGAATGACAGCGAGTCTTATCAATACCTTGCTGAGTCTATCCGTATGCATCCAGATCAAGAAACATTAAAAGGCATGATGGAAGATGCGGGTTTTGAACAAACCAGTTATCAAAACCTTACTGGCGGTATTGTTGCCCTTCACCGTGGTTTTAAATACTAAAAACTCTGTAAATTAAGTAGGTAACGCGATGTTAGCAAACGCTCTGTTATCACTCGTCGAACGAATCATTAATCAACTGCTGCAGTTAGACCCTCAGTTAAAGGGTAAGCTTGCAGCAATTGCTGATAAACAGCTGTTGATTGAGATACGTGATTGGCAACAGTCAATTTTGTGCGTTTACAGCGACGAGCAAATTCACTTATACAGTACGCAAGAACGCAGTTTTGACTGCATGATCAGCGCCGATATCAACACCTTATTGGCGCTTAAAGATCCATCAATGCTCACGCAACTCATTCGCCAAGACAAGCTCGACTTACAAGGCGATTTAAATCTTGCGCAAGGCTTTAGCAATGCGTTTGCTGAGCTTGATATTGATTGGCCAGAACATTTTTCTCGATACATTGGCGATGCCCCAGCACAACAGTTGTGGCTCTCTATTCAAGCTTTAAAACGTCGTAATTCACAAACGAAAAGCAAGTTAGAAAATACCTTAACAACGCTTTGCCAAGATGAGTTAGCAGTGACCATACACCCTCTTGAACTTGCTGAATTTAAACAGCAAAATCGCCAATTAAAAAGCCAAGTATCTCAATTAGAGATGCGAATTAACGCGCTGTTACAGTCACGCTAATGCGCTAAGGAACTTGTGTGTCGTCTGCTCGTCTTTATTACATTACTAAAACTCTACTGAGCTATGGCTTAGACGAATTAATTCCGCGTAAACGAGTGCCTTGGTTTGCCAAACTCGCCCGTGGCAGCTTATTTTGGTTACGTAACCAACATAAAGATAAACCTGCAGGTATGCGCTTAAGACTTGCATTGCAAGAGCTCGGCCCGGTGTGGATCAAGTTTGGTCAAATGCTTTCTACACGCCGTGATTTACTGCCGCATGATGTCGCATTAGAGCTTGCACTGCTACAAGATCAGGTTGAACCTTTTGAAGGTGAGCTTGCCCAGCAACTGATCGAAAAGGCGCTCGGTATTAATGATATTAGTAAATTATTTAGTGATTTTTCGCAAACACCTTTGGCATCAGCCTCGATTGCACAAGTTCACACGGCAACTTTAATTGATGAGCATGGCGCGCCACAAGATGTGGTGATTAAAGTCATTCGCCCTAACATTAAAGAGCAAATTGATGCTGACTTAATGCTAATGCAAAAAGTCGCTCGCTTGGTTGCTAAGTTATTAAAAGAAGCAAAACGTTTACGCCCTATTGAAGTAGTAAACGAGTACAAAAAAACTTTACTCGATGAGCTCGACTTAATGCGTGAAGGGGCGAATGCGATTCAGCTACGCCGTAACTTCGAAGACTCAGATTCGCTCTACATCCCCTTTGTTTACAGTGACTACAGCCGCAATAACGTATTAGTAATGGAGCGCATTTACGGTATTCCAGTATCTGATACCGACGCATTACTGGCACAAAATACCAATATGCAGCTACTAGCTGAGCGTGGAGTCGAAGTATTTTTCACACAAGTATTCCGCGACAGTTTCTTCCACGCTGATATGCATCCGGGTAATATCTTCGTTTCACGTGAAAACCCTCATAACCCAAAATATATCGGCATTGATTGCGGCATTGTGGGCACCCTTAATCGTGAAGATAAACGCTATTTAGCAGAGAACTTTATTGCCTTTTTCAACCGTGATTACCGTCAAGTAGCGCAACTGCATGTTGATTCTGGCTGGGTACCCGCCGATACCAGCATTGAAGAGTTTGAATTTGCCATTCGTACTGTGTGTGAACCAATTTTCAACAAACCACTGGCCGAAATCTCTTTTGGCCACGTGCTAGTTAACCTGTTTAATACGGCTCGTCGCTTTAATATGCAAGTTCAACCGCAATTAGTGTTACTACAAAAGACGCTGTTGTATGTTGAAGGCCTTGGCAGACAACTGTATCCGCAGCTTGATTTATGGAAAACCGCTAAACCTTTTCTAGAAGATTGGGTCAAAGAACAAGTTGGTCCGCTTGCAGTAATGAAAAAAATGTATGCGAACTTGCCATTTTGGGCAGAAAAAATGCCTGAATTACCTGATTTAATTTATCAAAACTTAAAACGTCAACAACAACCTGTACAATTGCCAGCGCCGCAATCTGCTAAGCCTTTGTTACTTAGTATCTTTGCTGGTAGCTGTTTAATAGTTTCAGGCTTATGTTATTTACAGCATGACTTAGTCGCCAGTGTAATTACCGCAGGCTTTGCTATAGCAGGCTTTATTGCAGCATGGCGAAGCGCATAAACTAAGTGCTATTTATGTTTTGGTGGGTATAATCAAGGCAAGTCTATTCAATAAATTTGATAAAAACGGAGTAACCCATGGGTTTTGGTGGTATCAGTATTTGGCAATTAATCATTATTTTAGCAATCATCGTGTTGTTATTTGGCACAAAGAAACTTCGTGGCATTGGCGGTGATTTAGGTAGCGCAGTAAAAGGCTTTAAAAAAGCCGTGTCTGATGATGACCAAACTAATTCCAAAAGCGAGCAAATAGAGCAAGCTTCTAACACGCAAAGCAAAGAAACCGTAGAGAAAAGCAAAGACGACCATAAGGCTTAATCAACATGGGGATGTGGGAACTTGTTGTCGTACTTATCGTAGGTCTGATTGTGTTAGGCCCTGAGCGCTTGCCTGTGGCAATTCGTACAGTTAGCCGCTGGGTAAAAACATTAAAGTCAGTCGCCAATTCAGTGAAAGCTGAAGTGAACGAAGAACTCCGTATCCATGAGCTTCACGAGAACTTAAAAAAAGCAGAACAGCAAAATTTGCAAGAGCTCACACCAGATCTGCAAGATTCTGTAAACGAACTTCAAAAGGCTGCTCAGTCAGTTACCCACAGTTATAAAAAAGACACACCAGAAAAAGCAGAAACTAACAATAATGACGAAAAAAAGTGAATTTAATCTCTGCTTTTGTGGTCAATAACAATGATGATGAATAGTAAATTATGACCGAGCAAGCTCACACAGGCTTTGTTGGCCACTTGATTGAGTTACGAAACCGACTCATGAAAGCTTTGTTAAGCATTTTGCTAATATTTATCGCCTTGGTGTACTTTGCCAACGATATTTATAGCTTTGTTGCAGCTCCACTGATTGCAAACTTGCCAAGCACTGCCACCATGATCGCAACGGATGTAACAGCACCTTTTTTTGCACCGTTTAAACTCACCTTATTTGTGGCGTTATTTGCTGCTATTCCCATGATACTGCATCAAGTTTGGAGCTTTATAGCACCAGGTTTGTATCAACATGAAAAGCGCATGCTAATGCCAATTTTGGCCTCAAGTATCTTGCTATTTTATAGTGGTATCGCATTTTGCTACTTTGTGGTGCTACCTATTATTTTAGGGTTTTTTACTAATACTGGCCCTGATATGATGACATTAGCACCTGATATTAGTAGTTATTTAAGTTTTGCTTTAAAACTGTTTTTTGCTTTTGGTATTGCGTTTGAAATACCTGTTGCCATCATGCTGTTATGCTGGAGTGGCGCAACAACAACGAAAAGTTTAAAAGAAAAACGACCTTATATCGTGGTAGGTGTATTCGTGGTTGCCATGTTCTTAACACCTCCTGATGTACTGTCACAAACATTGCTAGCATTACCCATGCTGTTATTATTTGAATTAGGTTTAATTTTGGCTGCATTCTATACCGCCAAACCTCAACAGGAATCCGAGGAATAAAATGAAAAAACAACTCATTCCCTTCGTTGCTCTTTTAACTATTGCTGGTACTGCACAGGCAGACGAAGTTAACTTACAAGCATTGCAAGCCTGTACTTTTGTTGAAAATGATTTTAACCGCTTACTTTGTTACGACAACGTAATGGCAGGTAAATCACTTTCAAAACCGGCTACAAAAAAACAAATTGAGCAACCTGTAACTAGCTCAGCAGCTCCTGTTGCCGCGGCAGCCGCAACAAGTGAACAAGCTCTAAAAACAAAAAATGAAGACTTTGGTTTAGAGCACAAAGAAGTTGCAAAAAAAAATGATGACGAAATAACCGCAGTGGTTAAGAGCGTTAGAAAAGCGCCTTACGGGGAGCTGATTATAGAACTAGAAAACGGTCAACAGTGGCGCCAAGTAGGCTCAGATAGAATGAAGCTAGAGGTCAGCGACAAAGTCATAATTGAACGAGGCGTTTTCAATTCATTCTTGTTAAGAATCGAAGGGCAAAACCGTTCAATTCGTGTTAAGCGTACTGACTAATGAACTATTCGCTAGTTGATGCTGGCGTCAATTTAAGCAATCATCAATTTGATGATATTCATCAAGCTGTGTTACAACGTGCCGCAGAGGCAAATGTAACACAGATGCTTCTTATTGGCTGCGATCTGCAAAGTAGCCAAGCCTCTCTTAAACTCGCCAAACAGTTTAAGCAATTTTGCACAGCTGGGGTCCACCCTCATGATGCAAAAACTGCAGATGATCAGCTTGAAGCACACTTAACAACTCTCAGCCAACACCCTGAAGTGGTTGCAATTGGCGAGTGTGGCCTCGATTACAATCGTGACTTTTCTCCTCGCGATGTTCAGCGCAGCGTTTTTAGACGCCAGTTACAGCTTGCTGAGCAACTAAATATGCCTGTGTATTTGCATGAGCGAGATGCCAGCGAAGATATGCTCGCAATCTTGAGTGATTACAAGGTACGAGGCGTACTACACTGCTTCACGGGTGACGAAAACGCACTCCAAAGTTACCTAGCAATGGGGCTTTATATCGGTGTTACGGGCTGGGTCTGCGATGAACGCCGTGGTGAACAACTACAAGCCTTAGTACCAACTATCCCTTTAAATCGCTTGTTAATTGAGACTGATGCGCCCTTTTTAATGCCGAGAAATATTAGGCCTAGACCTAAAACTCGCCGTAATGAGCCTCAGAACCTTCCTTATGTATGTCAGCAAATTGCTGATTTAAAAGGCTCAGAATTTACTGAAGTGGCAAAACAAACTACACTAAACTTTCAGCAATTATTTTCCATAAAGGGTTAAGATGAAGCGCCTATGGTCACTTTGTGGCGTAATCTTCGTTGTTTTATTTACTCCTTACTTGCAGGCTAACTCCATTGTTGTTAGTTCACAATTCAAATCTCAACATACGCTTAATGTTGAGTACACCCTTGATCCTATCACTCAACAGCAAGCCTTTAGCAGTAACAATGTAACTTGGCATTCAAGCCAAGGCGAAACCCTAAATCTAGGTATGACTCTAAAACCAATGTGGCTCAAGCTATCGATAAGAAACACCTCATTAGATGTTATTCCACTGATATTATCGATAGATAACCCTTTACTCGATGAAGTGAGCGTGTTTCATCTTCAAGGTAGCCAATTATTATTTAACACAAAGATTGGGGATGCAGTCCCATTATCTAATCGGCAAATCAAAAATGAGTCTCTGTTAGTCTCATTAACCATTCCAAAAGCCAGCCACTCCGTTGTTTATCTTAAAGTTAAAAACAATGGGGGTTTAAGAGTACCTCTAAGCCTTTGGAAACCCTCAGAATACCTAAAGCATAAAAGTAAATTTAATTTATTGTACGGTTTATTAGTCGGTTTTATATTATCACTCGCACTCACTAATTTAGTGCTTTATGGCTTTTCTAGACGCCGCTATTTCGCCTATACAGGATTATTACTTACCTTGCTGTGGCTTTCTTTGGCTTACCTTTATGGCTTTGGTTATCGTTATTTACAACCTAGTGGCTCATCGTTTCAACAACTGACAATCCCAACTCTATTTTTTATCTGTGGTGCGTTATTTGTACCATTGCAAGGCTATATATTCGGCTTTACCAAATCTCGCTTAAACCGTTTTCAGTATTGGCTAGCATGGGCAGTTGTGCTTGCCACTATAACAATGTGGTTTTTGCCTATTCATATTGCTATCACACTCTGCTTATTGAGTTTACCTGCGGTGCTTATCATTTTTGCAGGTATTGCTCTAAAGCAGTTTAATCATGAATATAAGCAGCCGTGCATTGGCTTTTTTGTTGCTTTGTTCGCTTTCTTCTGTGCCATTGTTTACAGTGCACTCGGTGTATTTAATCCATTTGATTTAAATATCGGAATGCTTTCGCTCACCTTCGTTTGCTTTTTAGTTTGTAGCTTGAGCTTGAGTTATGCGGTAATAAAATTGTTTTTGATGCAACGCGACGCTGAAGTCGCAGCGCAACAAAATGCACTAGCAGAGAGTAAAGCACAAGATACCTTAATGCGTGAGCGCCTTGAACTGCAAGAGCAAGCACGCCAAGATCTTGAAGCTAATATTGAAGAGCGTACCTTTGAGTTACAAGTGACATTACGCGAACTTGAAGAGAAAAACCGAGAGCTTGAACAGCTCAATATGGAAGATGCCCTCACTAAAACCAAAAACCGCCGCTACTTTGATAAAAAGCTATTGATGGATATTCGTCGCTCACGTCGAGAGCAAACACCTCTAGCTATCATCATGTTAGATATTGACCACTTCAAAGCAATCAATGATAGCTATGGTCATTTAACCGGTGATCAAACCATTCAAGCAGCTGCAGATGTCATCAAACAGCATCTTAAACGACCTCTCGATGAAGTGGCGCGCTATGGCGGCGAAGAATTTGTAGTGTTATTACCGAATACACCACTAGAAGGTGCATTAGAAATTGCCGAACAAATACGCAAAGCAGCCCAAAATACTGATATAATAGTTGCCGGAACAACGATTAAATTTACTTTGAGTGCAGGTGTTTACAGCGCAATTGCTGAAGACATTAATAACCCAAGTTTTTTCACTGACTATGCCGACAAAGCCTTATATCATGCCAAGCAAACAGGTCGAAATCGCGTAGTGAGTTATCCTCTACCAGACTAGGAGTATACAAAGCATGGCCCAATCAGGACTCGACCTTTTCCCTTATACACGTATGCGCCGCATGCGTCGTGATGACTTCTCTCGTCGCCTAATGGCTGAAAACCAACTAACTGTAAATGACCTTATTTTTCCCGTATTTGTGCTAGAAGGTAAGAACCGCCGCGAAGCCATTGAGTCAATGCCAGGTATAGATCGTCTTTCTATTGATTTGTTGCTTGAGGAAGCAAAAGAGCTTGTAGAGCTAGGTGTACCTGCCGTCGCTATTTTCCCGGTAACACCGAGCGATAAAAAATCCCTTCTTGCTGAAGAAGCCTATAACCCAGATGCATTAGCACAACGCACTGTACGCGCACTGAAAGAAGCTTTTCCTACATTAGGTGTGATCACAGATGTTGCACTTGACCCATTCACTGTTCATGGTCAAGACGGCATCATCGATGAAGACGGTTATGTGATTAACGATGTAACAACTGAAATCTTAGTTAAACAAGCGCTATCGCATGCCGAAGCTGGGGCTGATGTAGTTGCGCCATCAGACATGATGGATGGACGTATTGGTGCAATTCGTGAAGCTCTCGAAGCCGAAGGCCATATCCACACTCGTATCATGGCTTACTCAGCTAAATACGCTTCAAGCTACTATGGCCCATTCCGTGATGCGGTAGGTTCTGCAGGCAACTTAAAAGGTGCCGATAAAAAGACCTATCAAATGGACCCTGCCAACTCTGATGAAGCGATTCGTGAAGTAGCCCTTGATCTGCAAGAAGGTGCAGACATGGTAATGGTGAAACCAGGTATGCCATATTTAGATGTAGTACGCCGCGTAAAAGATGAGTTTGGTGTACCAACATTTGCATACCAAGTAAGCGGTGAATATGCTATGCATAAAGCAGCCATTGATAACGGTTGGCTTGCAGAAGATGCAATAATCATGGAGTCATTATTAGCATTTAAGCGCGCTGGCGCCGATGGCATCCTGACTTATTTTGCAAAACAAGCTGCAAAATGGTTAAAAAACAACTAACTTAAAAAAATGTTCTTAAAATAGGTCATTATTTCTATTTTATTAACATTTTGTATTTAATTTGTCATAGATTTTTCTTAAAGTACTGTGTCCCATATTGGGACTTTAATAATACATACACGGGAAAAATAATGATAAATACAAAATTAACGCCGCTCGCGCTTGTTATTGCAAGCCTGAGCGCGCCTGCTTCTGCCAACCTAATCATCTCTGAATATGTTGAAGGAAGCTCTAACAATAAAGCGGTAGAGCTATACAACACATCGAGTGCTGAACTATCGCTTGACGGTTACACCATCTCTTTATACTCAAATGGTAACGGCGATCTAGCAGACCCTAATAACAGCTTAGCTTTAACAGGTACTCTTGCAGCAAATGCAACCTACGTTATTGTAAATGCGGGCTCTGCTGATGAGTTAAAAGCCAATGCAGATACTGAATCAACAATCACTTACTTCAACGGTGATGACGCATTAGTGCTAACTAAAGATGGTGCAATTGTTGATAGCTTTGGTCAACTGGGCGTTGATCCAGGTTCAGCATGGGATGAAGGCGGCGTTTCAACACAAAATAAAACACTGCGCCGTAAAGCAACTGTTACTACAGGCCGTACTGATGCAACCTCTGCGTTCAACCCAAGCGATGAGTGGGAGCAATTCGACCAAGACGATTTCAGCAATATTGGTCAATATGGTGAGAGCACAGAGCCAACGCCTGAGCCAGAACCTGTCACTCCCCTTGAGTGTGGTGCAGCAAAAACCTTAATCAGCGCAATTCAAGGTGAAGGCGGCGACAGCCCGCTTATTAACACTGAAGTAGAAGTTGAAGGTGTTGTTACAGCTGACTTCCAAGGTGATGATCAACTAAAAGGTTTCTTCATTAGCTCACTTGCTGCTGATGTTGATACAAACCCACTAACTTCTGAAGGTGTATTTGTTTATTTCGCAGATACCGACGTTGCAGTTGGTGACCATGTGCGTGTTAAAGGTAGCGTTGCTGAATACTTCAGCGCAACACAACTAGGCGATGTTAGCCAAGTTGAGATCTGTGCGACAGGTTTATCTACTGATGCAACCGCTATCACTTTACCAGTTACTGACGTGGCAGACCTTGAAGCTTACGAAGGTATGTTAGTAACCATCGCGCAACCTTTAGTCGTTAATAACAACTACGGCCTTGGTCGCTATGGTGAAGTTGACTTAGGTACTGAGCGTTTATACCAAGGAACTCAAGTAGCGCTTCCAGGCGATGCAGCAAATGCTGTTGAAGCTGAAAACCTGAAAAAACAAATCTTAATCGACGATGGTTCAACAAAGCAAAACCTTGATCCTATTGCTTACCCAGGTACGGGCCTTGATGCCTATAACACATTACGTTTAGGCGATACTGTTAATACGATTACCGGTGTAATGGGTTACAGCTTCGACCGTTATCGTATTCACCCAACAGTACAACCTGAGTTCACTGCAACTAACCCTCGTACAGATGCACCAGAGCTTAACGAAGATGCAGATCTACGTGTAGCAAGCTTTAACGTATTAAACTACTTTAATGGCGACGGCCAAGGTGCAGGCTTCCCAACTAGCCGTGGTGCAGATAGCGAAGAAGAGTTTACTCGCCAAGAAGCTAAATTAGTTAGCGCAATCACGGCTATAAATGCTGATGTGATTGGCTTAATGGAAATCGAAAATGACGGTTTCGGTGAAAATAGCGCCATTGCTAGCCTAGTATCTGCACTTAATGATGAAGATGCAGAAAATACCTACGCATTCGTTGATTTCGGCGTTGACCAAATTGGTACTGATGCAATCACGACAGCACTTATTTATCGCTCAAATAAAGTATCTGAAGTTGGTAAGGCTGCTCATACCACAGTAGAACCTTTCGATTACAGCAATCGCCCGCCAATTGCACAAAGCTTCCAATCTCTTGAAAGTGAAGAAATCTTCACTGTTGCCGTTGCCCACCTAAAATCTAAAGGCGGCTGTGGTAGCGCTGAAGGTAATAATGCTGACTTAGGCGATGGTCAAGCATGTTGGAATGAAATCCGTGTTGCGGGTGCAAATGCATATGCTGATTGGTTAGCCACTTACCCAACAGAAGTTGAAGATGAAGATATCATCCTAGTCGGTGATATGAACGCTTATGCGATGGAAGATCCTATCCGTGCATTTGCAGATAAAGGTCTGAAAAGTGCAGTTACTGAACTAGACGGCGACACATTAGGTTACTCTTATAGCTTCTCTGGCCGCATTGGTAGCCTTGACCACGCACTAGTCTCTGAATCTATGCTTGCTAAAGTTGTTGCTGCTACGGATTGGCATATCAATGCCGATGAGCCAATCAGCCTAGACTACAACCTTGAGTATAAATCATCGACACAACAAGCTAGCCTTTACGCTGACGATGCATACCGTGCATCTGATCACGACCCAGTGATTGTTGATATCCAATCTGCAGAGCCTGTTCCAGAACAACAAGCGCCAGTAATCGAAGTTCAGCAATCATTCGAAATCGTTGAAAACAGTGAGGTAGGCGCTGTGATTGGTCAACTTGTTTTCTCTGATGGTGACGCTGATTATACACCTGTCGTTAGCTTTAGCATTGAAGGTGAGCATGCTGACGCGATTGCAATCAGTGCTACAGGTGAAATCACAGTAGCCAAAGAGCTCGATTTTGAAGAAGAAGACAAGCTTACATTAATGATCCGTGCAGAAGATAGCGCAGGCAACTTATCAGAAGCACAACTGCTATACATCAACATTACCAATGATGTGGCAGATGATGTAACCGAAGAAGTTGAAGAAGATGAAACTGAAGAAGAGTCAAAAAATGATGATTCTGGTTCATTTGCTTGGTTAAGTCTACTTGCTTTACCATTTGCACTTCGTCGTCGCATGAAAAAATAAGCGACACCGCATTAAGTAAAAAGGCCGCTTATCGCGGCCTTTTTTATATTTCACACTCTAAAACTGATTCAACTCTAGAGTTGGCTTTTGCCTTATAGAGTCTTTCAATCTCAATTTTTTGCTCATCGCTAACTTGCCAATTAAAGAATTGGCAGCTTTTTCCATTTACTAAATCTACTTTAAAAATAGTTAGAAATGCGAGCTGAGAGAACTCAACTGCAGCAATATCTTCAGTGTTAATATAACGCTTTTTAATTCCACGCGAATAACAAATTCCCGCTTTATAACAGTGTAAAAAGCGCAGTTGTAAGAAATTTAAAATAGTTATAAAGAGCAAAATAGGTAAAAGAAACAAAAGTAGCGATGTTCCAAGAAAAGTAACGCTTAATAAAACAAGAATAGCAAACGCTATCTTGGTTCCCTGTAGAGTCCAATTAGGACTTAACTTTATCGTTTTCATGAGGCTGAATCTTAAAATTTTAATGATAATAAGCTGACGTTTAATACAAAATGATTAAAGAATCATTCGATTGCTATTTTACAGAGTCTAAAAAAGGGACACAAGGTACAAAAAAATACTTTTGTACTAGAAAAAAGAAACCAGACCGCAACTCATTATAAAACCGCTACTTTTTACCTATCATAGATTTAAATTAAAATATTATAATTTATACCACTCATACCAATCCGCTTAATTAAGTTGTCTATTTTGAGGCAATAAAACCTCAAAATGATTAAGTATTATTGCGGGTTGGTATCACACAAATTCGTTTAATAAGCGGTCTATTTTAGGCAATAAAAAACCCGCAACAAGTGCGGGTTTTTTTAAAAGAAGTTAAAAGGCTAATTACTTAGCAGCTTTTTTCTCTTTTTCTGCAGCGATTACTGTTTCAGCAACGTTTGCAGGACATGGTGCGTAGTGTGAGAACTCCATAGAGAACTGACCACGACCAGAAGTGATAGTACGTAAGTGGCCGATGTAACCGAACATTTCAGAAAGTGGTACATCACCCTTGATGCGAACGCCCATTGCGCCAGCTTCTTGGTCTTTAATCATACCACGACGACGGTTAAGGTCACCGATTACGTCACCTACGTTGTCTTCCGGAGTGAATACGTCAACTTTCATGATTGGCTCAAGAAGTTGTGCACCCGCTTTAGGGATAGACTGACGGAAAGCGCCTTTAGCAGCGATTTCGAACGCGATTGCTGATGAGTCAACTGCGTGGAAAGCACCGTCGAAAAGTTCAACTTCAACGTCTAATACTGGGAAGCCAGCTAGAACACCTTCTTGCATCATTGATGCGAAGCCTTTCTCAACTGCAGGCCAGAATTCTTTAGGTACGTTACCACCAACAACTGATGAAGAGAACGTGAAGCCTGAGTTTTGCTCGCCTGGCTTGATGCGGTAATCGATCTTACCGAATTGACCAGAACCACCAGATTGTTTCTTATGCGTGTAGCTATCTTCGATTTCTTTCGTGATAGTTTCACGGTAAGCAACCTGAGGTTGACCAACAACTAGGTCTACGCCGTAAGTACGCTTAAGGATATCTACTTTGATATCTAAGTGAAGCTCACCCATACCTTTAAGGATGGTTTCGCCTGAATCTTCGTCAGTTTCAACTTGGAATGAAGGATCTTCTGCAACCATCTTACCGATCGCGATACCCATCTTCTCGTTACCGCCTTTGTCTTTAGGAGCAACAGCGATTGAGATAACTGGATCAGGGAAGATCATCGCTTCAAGTGTACATTCATGCTTAGGATCACAAAGAGTGTGACCAGTTTGAACGTTCTTCATACCAACAACAGCGATGATGTCACCCGCTTGTGCTTCAGTAAGTTCGTTACGCTCGTCAGCTTGCATCTCAACCATACGGCCGATACGCTCTGTTTTACCAGTTGCTGAGTTAAGGATTGTGTCACCTTTCTTCATGCGGCCAGCGTAGATACGGATGAACGTAAGTGCACCGAAACGGTCGTCCATGATTTTGAACGCTAACGCTTTAAGTGGCTCATCTGCAGAAACAGTTGCTACTTCACCAGTAGGCTCACCTGTTTCAGGATCAGTTAGAGGTTGTGGGTCAACTTCTGTAGGCGAAGGTAGGTAATCTACAACCGCGTCTAATACTAACTGCATACCTTTGTTTTTGAATGCAGAACCACAGTATGTTGGGAAGAACGCAAGATCACGAGTACCTTTACGGATACAACGTTTGATGTCTTCTAAAGAAGGCTCTTCACCTTCCATGTAAGCCATCATTAGGTCTTCGTCTTGCTCAACAGCAGACTCAACAAGCATCTCATGGTATTCGTCAACTTTGTCTACCATGTCAGCTGGAACGTCTTGTACTTCGTAGTTTTCAGGAAGACCAGTCTCGTCCCAAACGTATGCTTTTTTCTCAAGTACGTCTACAACACCAGTGAATTGGTCTTCGATACCGATTGGTAAAGTCATAACTAGTGGGTTAGCACCTAGTACTTTCTCAACTTGACCTACAACGCGGTAGAAATCAGCACCCATACGGTCTAATTTGTTTACGAAGATTACACGTGCAACTTCTGATTCGTTCGCATAACGCCAGTTAGTTTCTGACTGCGGCTCAACACCACCAGAACCACAGAATACACCGATACCACCGTCTAGTACTTTAAGTGAACGGTATACTTCTACTGTGAAGTCAACGTGTCCCGGAGTATCGATAACGTTTAAGCGGTGGCCTTTCCACTCACAAGTTACAGCTGCTGATTGGATTGTAATACCGCGCTCAGCTTCTTGTTCCATGAAGTCAGTAGTAGACTCACCGTCGTGTACCTCACCAGTCTTATGAATTTTACCCGTAAGCTTAAGGATACGCTCAGTGGTGGTAGTTTTACCCGCGTCAACGTGGGCGAAAATACCAATATTTCTGTACTTCGATAAATCTGCCATTATTTTACTCTTAATAAAGTCGAAAAATTATTCGGCGGGAGTATAGCATTACTTAAAGCGAACATCACCATCGAAGTCGCTTAAAATGCAATCAATTTTATAAAATTTTTCTATGCTCAGGATAAGCGGCACTTTTTAACGTGCCGAATAGTGAGTTTATGCTACTAAAATCGCTAATTTAGCGCTGATTTGGCAATTAAATGATGCGATTAGCTACTTGTCATTTTATAACAACGCTCGGGTCGCCCGATACTTCCGTAGCTCTGATCAGCACTGACTTGCTCAGCTTCAAGCAAGTATTCGAGGTAACGACGGGCTGTTGAGCGGCTTACGCCGACTAAATCACCCATTTGCTGAGCAGTAAAAGCCGTGCCAATATTAGCTTTAAACGCTTTTAAGATCTTTTGCAAAGTAAGCTGATCCACCCCTTTTGGCAGCCTGACAGGGGTTTTTAACTGTTCTTGCGATCCAAATAAAGTATCGACCATAGATTGGGTTACTTCATCGGCATCTGACAAACATTGTTGCCTTGCTTCGAATCGCGCCAGTGCTTGATCTAAACGATTTAGCATTAATGGTTTTACTAAGAAGTCACAGGCGCCAAGTTGCATGGCTTTTTCCAGTGTTTCTACTTCTTTTGCTGCGGTTAATAGCATTACTTCGCTTTTCATTTCTTCGCGGCGTAATTCATTAAGTAAATCAAGACCGTTGCCATCGGGTAAATGAATATCGAGCAAAATTAAATCGGCATTAATCGCCGATAATAACGCTTTCGCGGTGGCAAGATTGCCTGCAATACCAACAACCTGATATTGCCCCTGACGTAGAGTTTGCCGTGCCCCTTGTTGGCCAGCAACGCCATGAGGAAGTAATAAGTATTGCGCCAATAATTGGGCTACTTCAACTTCGTCTTCAACAATGACAACTGAGTAAGTCATGTTCTTTACCTTTTATTTATAGGCTGATCATTTTTTATTATTTTGGAATGTAGACACTTAAACGTGCCCCCATCAGATCAGACTCACCTATTTCTAAACTACCACGACACGAATCTAAGTTGGTTTTGACCAAATAAAGGCCGATACCATGCTCAGCCCCTGACTTAGAACTGTATTGTGGTGTAAATATCACATCCTTGTCATCGCCTAAACCAAAACCGCTGTCTTCAACATCAAACAATAGTGTTTTACTGGTTTCATCAACCGTAACACGAACCTTAGGGGTACGTGTATCGCTAGCTCGAATAGCAGCTTCAATTGCGTTATCAATCAAATTGCCAAGTATCGAGACAACCCGTTCAAGCATATCTTTACGGGTGATCGATCCTAATAAGCTATCTGGATTAAGCTCAAGTATCACGTTTAATTCACGGGCTTTGTGGTATTTACCAACCAATAAACCTGCTAGTACCGGATCTTGGATCCTTTCGAGTAAATGATGGATCTGCGCTTGCGAGCCTTTACTTTCTTGACCAATTAACTCAATTGCCTGATCCGTTTGCCCCATTTGAATTAACGCACCAATTAAGTTTAGCTTGTTCGAGTAATCATGCGTTTGCACCCGCAATAACTCAGCAAAGGCTTGCACTTTAGTTAATTGCTGCGATAAATATTCAAGCTCATCCGCAGGGCGCATACTCAACAAAATACCATCAGCCTGACCTTGCACTTGCAATGCATATCGCGACAACACAATGCGTTTATCGGCGGCAAACAATTCAAAACCTACAATCGGACGCTGTTGGTTATGCATCAAAAACTCGCTATGTTCAGGAAGCAAATCTGCAAGCTTAAGTGGCTGATGAATACAGCTAGTCGGTTTACCGAGGATTTCGCAGGCACGTTGGTTTAAGTTACGTACATTACCTTCAGGATCGAGGGCAATAATGCCGCTACGAACGGTATTCAAAATAGCATCTTGCTCAGAGAACAATCGTGCTATTTCATCAGGCTGTAAACCAAAAATAGCATTACGAACCCGTTGACCAATATATACCGCGGCCAAAATACTTAAACCGACTAACAACAAACCCCAAAGCATAATTTCAGCACTACGAGCACGAATAAGCGGTTCAATTGATTGCACTAAAAAGCCAACCGATACCAAGCCGATAACTTCGCCCTGCTCTGAAAGCACGGGGACTTTGCCACGAATAGACTCGCCCAAACTCCCTTTTGCAATCGACACATACCGCTCACCACGTAGCGCCGCTTTACTATCACCACCCACCATCGGCTTACCGAGCTTATCAGAGTCGGGGTGAACAATGCGGCGAGTATTTCTATCACCAATCACGATAAAGCTGGCAGCGGTGAGTTCACGAATATGCTCTATTTGCGTATTTAACTCATCAAGCCCTTGCTTGGTTTGCAATGCGCTTTGCACATCATCCCGTGAGGCAATACTGGTTGCGAGCGCAAGCGCTTTATCACCCATGTGGTTATGTAAGCTTTCTGCAGTGATCTGATACACCAAAGCGCCAAACAACACAGCTTGCAAAACACATAGACCGGTAACCCAAATAATGAGTCGCGTTTCTAAGCGCTTAGGTTTTTTAACCATATGCTGAAATGGGTTTAGCTTATTGGTGTATCTCATATCAGTGCCTTGTTCTACGCATGTTGCTCTGCTTGCGTAGCTGCTTTTTCTTTACGACGTTGGACAATATAGTCTTTCAGTGGGAACAACAACACTAAGATCGAAATCACAAAAATACTCAGTGTTAATGGGCGGTCCCATAAAAAGCTCAGCGAGCCATCTGAAATCATCATGGCACGGCGGAAGTTTCGCTCAATCATATCACCGAGGATAAAGCCAAGTAATAAAGGTGCCATCGGGAAAGCTAACAATCGAAGCACCAAGGCCACCAGCGCAAAGCCCACCATCATAAATAAATCAAAGGTGTTAAATGACACTAAATACACACCAATTAAGCTGAAGAATAAAATCATCACGGTCAGCACAGATTTAGGCATTGCCAACACTTTAGCGAAATATGGGATCAACGGCAGATTCAAAATCAGCAGTACAATGTTGCCAAAGTACATACTGACAATAACTGCCCAAAACACGCTTGGGTTTTCTTGCATTAACATAGGGCCCGGCTGAATACCGTAAGCAATTAATGCCCCTAGCATGATCGCTGTTGTACCAGAGCCTGGAATACCTAAAGTCAGTAATGGTACAAATGAGCCCGTACAGGCTGCATTATTAGCCGACTCAGGTGCCGCTAAGCCACGCATTGAACCCTTACCAAATTTATCTTTCAGTGCTTTTGGAGCAAGGTTACGCTCAGTAGCATAGGCCATAAAGCTGGCAATGGTTGCCCCTGCGCCCGGTAAAACACCGACTATAAAGCCAAGTAAAGATGAGCGGCCAACCACAGGAGCCATGTCTTTTACTTCTTCTTTGGTTAGCTTTGTTGAACCAATTTTTGGCGTATCAGGATCATCAATTTTTTTATCTGGTTCAGCTTCAGGGCGTGCCACATTAATCAGTGCCTCAGCCAACGCAAACGTTGCCATTGCTACTAATAAAAAACTAATACCATCTAATAAATCAGCTTGGCCAAAAGTAAAGCGCTCGGTACCTGAAGAGGGATCAATACCTACCGTTGCCAGCATTAAACCAAATACCGTCATCATCATGGCTTTTAAAAATTGCCCTTTATTAGAGAACGCAGCGATAGCCGTTAAGCCTAAAAACATCAGTACAACATAATCAGGCGACTGAAAACTTAATGACACTTTCGCTAATAATGGCGCAGCCACCATCAATAAAATGGCGCCAATCGTCCCACCTATAAAGGATGAATAAGCTGCAATCGCAAGGGCTTTACCAGCCTTACCTTGTTTTGCTAGTGGGTAACCATCAAACGATGACGCTACTGTCCCCGCTACACCCGGCGCATTAATCAAAATAGAAGAAGTAGAGCCACCGAATATAGCCCCGTAGTAAACACCGGCCATTAAAATCATGCCCGAATCAGCACCGATGCTGTAAGTGATCGGGATCATCAACGCAATTGCAGTAATTGGACCAAGACCAGGTAGCATACCAATGAACGTGCCAACAAAGCAGCCTACAATCACATATAGCAAGTTGTTCCAGTCGAGTACGGTCGACAAACCTAACATAATTCCATCAAGCATAACTTAACTCCACAGGTTGCCAGGTACTAAGTAAATGCCCAGTACTTGTGTCATTAAAAACCAAAAAACCACGGCCACAGGCACAGAAGCAAACAACAACACTGCCTTACGGCGTTCGCCCATGATAAAAAAGCCCGTAATTAAAAAGGCACTGGTGGCAATTAAAAAGCCGAACGGTTCAAGCATGGCGCTATAAGCAACCATTAATACCAACAGTGCAAAGGTACGTAGTAAGTTACCCTTACTGAGTAGCTCTGCTTTTTCTGCAGGCGCTTGCTTTAATAAGTTGGCACCAATCGATAGTACACACACCACGATACCGAATACTGCATACACTTTTGGTAAGGTTGCAGAAGTAACGCTTTCGTACTCTTCAAATGGCATAAGTGGAATTTGCCAAGCCACAAGGGCGTAGAGGGTAAAGAGGACCAAGAATAAACTTGGTCCAATTAGTTCACGGTTTAACATCGTCTAACCTTAGCCTCGGATAAAACCAAGTTCTTTCATTACAACGCGTAATTGCGCTTCTTGCTGCTCAAGCGATTTAATAAACGCTTCTTTTTCTTGAAATAGATTTAGCCAACCATTGCGGGCACGAACCGCTTCCCATTCAGGGGTTTGTTGCAACTTACGTAGCTTTTCTGTGTACTCGGCAAGTTTGTCTGCTGGTAAATCTGGGGTTGCAAAAAAGCCGCGCCAGTTTACGAACTCCATGTCGTAACCTAGCGACTTTAAGGTTGGAATTGCTGGGTAATCTGGCAATGTTTCTGCAGAAGTCACCGCTAAAATACGTGCCTGACCACCATTAGCGACTTCGAGTGCTTCACTTAAGCCTGTTGAAAGTAAGTTGACCTCACCCGACAGTAAACCAGCTTTCGCTTTACCACCGGCATCGTAAGGAATGTAACGTAATCGACGACCATCAAGACCCGCCGCTTTCACCGCTTGTGCAGCCACTAAGTGATCCATGCTGCCGCGCGCAGAGCCACCTGCTACTTTTACAGAGCCTGGGTCTTTTTTCATGGCATCAATAACGTCTTGCCATGTTTTAAATGGGGAGTCATTACGCACCACAAATGCACCATAATCAGCAATCATGCTGGCAACTGGTGTTAAATCGCGATAGCTGTAAGGAATTTTGCCTGATAATGCGCGCAGAACGATAGGCGTTGAGTTAACCATCAACATATCGCCTTTTTTAGTGCCCGACTCAATCAAGTAAGCAATTGCACGGCCACCGCCGCCGCCCGACATATTCTGGAACGATGCATTATCTTCAATGCCCGCTTTTACCATTGCTTCACCAACACCACGTGCTGTGGTATCCCAACCGCCGCCTGGGCCACCTGGTACCAAAAAGTGTAAGTTTGCTAATGCCAGTGGGCTGGCTACTAATAATGAAGCTGCTAAAACAGATCTTTTTAATGATTTAAACATAGTCATAATGCACGACTCCTAAAATAAGTACTGCATACGAGCACTGATGCCCATACCTGAATCTTCATCACCTACCAGGGTAGAAGCACCGGCACCATCAACATCGCTGTAAATCAGGTTGCCCATAAATTTGATATCGCTGCTTAGGTAATATGATGTGCCTAATGTGTAAGTGGTTACATCGGTACCTTGCTGTTTGCTGCTGGCGTTCATTTGTGACACACGTGCAACAAGCTCCCATGCATCTTTAATCCCTTTTGGTTGTACAAATAATGCTGAGCCTGCTTTGTAACGGCGCTGCTCACCACCTAAGAAGTAACTTGCCGAAACATGGAAGCCATCAAAACGTTCACCATCAAGTTCGTTGCTACTATCTACCGTATCAAGATAACGGCTGGCATATTCAGCCTCTAGAGTGAATGCATTCGCTTGGTAGGCAAATTCAAGACCGCTTTGCGACATGCTATTTAGCGCTGCGGTTTCACCTCCGACTGCATAATCGACTAAGCGCACATTGGTTTCACGCACTTCACCACGGGCAAAACGAGCGCTTAAGTCATTGCCGCCCATATCACGATAAGAGTGCCAAGCACCTAAATGAATCACATCACCCGGCGCTGCACTTGACCAAGTTAAGCGACCTGTTACAGCCAATGTTAGTTTGTCATCTTCGTCATGGCCTGAGGCACCAAACGCATCGTTTTTGTAAACACCCACGGCGTAACGTAAGCCTGAATCTTTAAAGTATTGATAAGCCGAGATACCCCAGCGGAAGAAAGGCGAGAAGGTGTTAGCAAGGGTGCTACGCTCAATGGTATTAATGTGTTTAGAACTGGTTAGCGCATTGAGCGACATGTCTTCACGGATTTTACCGGCTTTTACTTTTAAGCCGTTGTCGAATGCATAACGTACCCGCGCTAACACGATTTCAGCCGTGCCTTCAGAAAATTCGAGTAGTAATTTGTGATCCCAGTTACCATGTTCACTTTCAACATAAGTACGGATACGACGTGGGAAGAAGTCGCTGCCTCCAGCGCCATCATTGTCGGCATTGTAAGCACCGTCGAAATAGTTGTAATCAAGTTGCACGCGACCACCAAATTCTAGGTTGAAGCCGCTAGATGTTTTTAATGAATCCACTTCTTTTTGAAGTGCATCGAGTTGTTGCTGTAGTTGTTCAGTGTCGCTTTGTGCGAATGCTGATGTACTTGCTAACGCCGCTGCAACGGCTAAAGCGAGCTGTGTGTTACTTGCTTTCATGAATTACTCCACACCAGATTATAATTATTTGTTGTCGTTGATCGGCCTACTGCAAACGGCGATCTGGTTTGGAGCATAGTGTTAACGATAGATTAACGAAATGTTTAGGGGGTAAGTTGCATTGATGGTGATAAATGGCTTTTTGTTCATAAAACCCATGAACAAAAAGCACATTACTGTGGGTTAGTATAAAATCTAGGCAAATTAGCTGCTTAAAAGTCGCAAAACTAGCTAAAAGTCATCTCAGGAATGTCTCCAGAGACAATAAGTTTGCCCTGTGTCTTAGCAATAATCTCATCAACCGAAACACCCGGAGCACGCTCTAATAAATGAAATGCACCGTCTTTAATTTCTAAAAGAGCCAAATCAGTGATCACTTTATTGATACAACCAACACCCGTTAACGGCAAACTACATTCGGTCAGCAGTTTTGATTCACCATGCTTGTTGGCATGGGTCATGGTACAAATAATGTTTTTAGCACCGGCCACTAAATCCATCGCACCGCCCATGCCTTTAACCAGCTTTTTCGGGACCATCCAACTGGCTATGTTGCCGTTTTGGTCTACTTCAAACGCGCCCAGCACGGTTAAATCAACGTGGCCGCCACGGATCATGGCAAAGCTTTCTGCGGAGCTAAATATAGCCGCCCCCGTTGCAGCGGTGACCGTTTCTTTACCTGCGTTGATCATATCAGCATCAACTTGGTCTGCACTTGGGTATGGCCCCATACCGAGTAAACCATTTTCAGATTGCAGCATCACTTCGATGCCATCAGGGACATAATTAGCAACCAAGGTTGGAATACCTATGCCTAAGTTAACGTAGTAACCATCCTGTAGTTCCATCGCCACGCGTTTAGCGATTTGTTCTCGTGATAATGCCATCAGCGTGCTCCTTATTGATTCTCTTGCTTAGTGGTAACTTTCTCGATGCGTTTTTCAAATTCACCTTTAATCACTCGGTCAATATAGATACCCGGCGTGTGAATTTGGCTTGGCTCTAGCTCCCCTGGCTCAACAATTTCTTCAACTTCAAGAACCGTAATTTTGCCAGCGGTTGCTGCCATCGGATTAAAGTTCATCGCCGTATGACGATAAATGCAGTTACCGTAGCGATCTGCTTTCCACGCTTTAACTATCGCAAAGTCGCCAGTAATGCTTGGCTCTAATAAATAATCGCGACCATTAATATTGCGGGTTTCTTTACCGTCAGCCACCGGTGTACCGACACCCGTTGCGGTATAAAATGCAGGAATACCCGCACCGCCTGCTCGCATTTTTTCAGCTAAGGTGCCTTGCGGAGTCAGCTCAACTTCTAGTTCACCATTTAATAGTTGCTGCTCAAATAACGCGTTTTCACCAACGTAAGAGGCAACCATCTTGCTGATTTGCTTGTCTTCAAGTAGCACCCCTAAACCAAAACCATCAACACCACAGTTATTCGATACCACGGTTAAATCTCGGGTGCCTTGACGTTTAATTTGCGCAATCAAGCCTTCAGGAATACCGCATAAGCCAAATCCACCGGCTATCACTGTCATGCCATCTTCAAGGCCAGCCATTGCTTCGCTATAACTTGTAACTACTTTATCAAAACCTGCCATTGGCTCCTCCTATTGTGCAGTCCAACCGCCATCAATGGCGATTGCTTGGGCGGTAATATTGCGTGCTGCATCGGCCATTAAAAAGCTAACGGTATGCAGGATCTCATCTAAGCCGATAAATGCTTTTTTCGGCATCGGTGCTAGCATAATTGTGTCGATCACTTGTTGCTCAGAAATGCCATGTTCTTTGGCTTGCGAGGCAATTTGTTGCTCCACAAGCGGCGTTTTTACATAGGCTGGGCACACGGTATTAATCGTGATGTTGGCATCGCCCGTTTCAAGTGCCATGGTTTTAGCAAAGCCGATTAAGCCATGTTTTGCAGCGATATAAGCCGACTTATATTTAGATGCCACCATGGCATGAATTGAGCCAATATTAATGATGCGACCAAAATCTTGCTCACGCATGCGAGGGAGTACCGCCTTGGTCATCATCGCCGGGCCAACGAGCATAACTTGCTGTAAGAACTGCCATTTATCAGCCGGAAAATCTTCAAGCTTAGCAACATGCTGAATACCTGCATTATTAATAAGCACATCAATTGGCTGATTAAGCTCAATGAAAAACTGCTCTATTGCATCACTATCGGCCACATTAAGTGCATACCCTTCGGCGCTACCACCTTGTTCAACAATGCCTGCGGCTGCTTGTTGTGCTGCTTGCTGATTTAAATCAGTCACAATAATAGTGTGACCTTGCATCGCCAGTTGCTGGGCAACATATAGACCAATCCCACTGGCTGCACCGGTAATTAAAACTGTTTTGCTCATCGGGTTACTCCTCTAAAAACTCACTGATAAGCTGCGCTTTCGGGGCGATTGAGAAAATGCCATCAAGGTGTCCCCAGCCCCCTTCAATTTCTGAAATCTCAACGTCTTTACCTGCCGCTTTCATGGTGTCAAAAACGGTGCGCATGTTTTCAGGGCGAAGCAGTAAGTCGTTCGTTGCAGGTAGTAATAATGTTTTGGCAGAGACATTTTTAAGTGCCGTTGTTAAATCGCTTTGCATACCAGCGGTAAATAGTTGTGATGCCCGGACCAAATAAAGTACATGGTTTGCATCTTGGGTTTTAGCTCGTGCCATTGCGCGCTGAGCGAGTACTTGGTTTAACTTAGGCAAGGTACGAATATCTTTTAATGCACCTTCATCCAATACATTAAAGTCAGGGAAGCTCGCGTTATAAATAATTGGATGCATCGCATCTTGCGTAATATTAAGCATGGTTGCCGCTAAACCATCTAACGGGCGCTCTTTGCCGTAGTAATTACCTTGCTGCCAGTTTTTATCTAGACGAATTGGTAACGCCCATTTTTCAAGTGCAGCGACTGTCCATGCATCCATCGTTGCAGCGCCAATCACATGAATTAAACGCTCTACTTTATCTGGGTAACGAGTTGCCCACTCAAGTGCTTGAAACGACCCCATTGATGCACCCATCACAGCATGTAACTTAGTGATACCTAGGTTGTCGAGTAAACGCTTTTGCACATTCACAAAGTCAGTAATCGTAACCACAGGGAAATCCAAACCATAAGGTTTACCTGTTTTTGGATTAGTTGACGCAGGGCCTGTGGTAATAACATTTTCATCATGCCAGTTGGCATTTACTAAAGTATCTGAGCTAATCACATAATATTTATTGGTATCGATAGCTTTACCTGGGCCGATAATCGCATCCCAATAACCCGGTAGGGCATCATCTGCTTTATATTTACCTGCGGCATGAGAAGTACCAGAGAAGTAATGAGTGATTAAAATCACGTTATCTTTATTGGCGTTTAGTTTACCGTAGCTTTCCCAGCCAATATCCACTTGCTCTAACGTCACACCAGACACGGTGGTAAAATCTTTTGTCGTAAAATGCTGCTTTTCCACCAGCATGGTGTCGGCTTTATTTGCAGCGTCAAACGCAGTGCTACTAAATACAACCAGCCATAGCAAAATTATTAATTTGGTTTTCATTGCTGTTCCTTAAAAGATAATAAAGAGTCCGAGTGCCAATGCAACACCGATAAGCGGAATAACCGCCGTCAGCGCTGCCATTGACCAATACGCACGTTGGTGCGTTTCTTTACAGATAGCGCGTATTGTTGTGACCACATAACCATTATGCGGCAAGGTATCGAGGGCTCCAGAGCTAATTGCCACTACTCGGTGCAGTTGTTCGGGGTTTACACCCATGTCTAAATAACCTGGTGCGACAAGGGGTAATGCAATGGCTTGCCCGCCAGAAGCAGAGCCAGTTAAACCAGCAATTACACTAACCGCAATCGCAGCACCAACCAACTCATTTCCCGGCATATGGGTCATCACATCGACAGCGGCGGTAAATGCTGGTGATACTTTCGCCACAGCGCCAAAACCAACCACGGCAGCGGTATTACCGATTGCCACTAAGGCGCCGGTTGTACCAACATTAATAGCGTTACCCATATCGTGAAAATGCTTAAAATTGATAATCACAATACTCAGTACACCACCAAGCAAAGCGACAATAAGCGCGGTTTGCTGCAGTACATCATGTAGCGTAAATGATAAAAGCAGCACCACAATCAGTGGGATCACACCCGTAATTGGATGCGGACGACGACGCTCAATAATGACAGGATCATCATCACGCGCTTCAAAGGTTTCGCCATTAGCAACGGCTTTTTTGATCATCTTGTTCAACCAAAAGTAACCTGCTGTCGCCATGAAAATAGCGACCACTAAGCTCACTTCCCACGCTGCATAGGGTGACGTACCAAGGTGCTTAACCGGGATCCAGTTTTGAATTTCTGGCGAGCCTGCCGAAGTCATGGTAAAGGTCACCGAACCAAATGCCAGCGTTGCTGGAATAAAGCGGCGCGGTAAGTTTGCATCTTTAAACAGACTTAATGCCATTGGATAAACGGAAAACGCAACAATAAAGACGCTCACGCCACCGTAGGTTAAAACAGCACAGGCAATCACAACCGCAAGAACGGCGTGCTTCATACCTAGTTTACCCACAATGTAGCTTGCAACACTGTCTGCAGCACCGGTGTCTTCCATGAATTTACCGAACAACGACCCCAGTAAAAACATAAAAAACCACGCACTTAAGAAGCCTGCAAAGCCATCCATATAGGCGTTAATAAAGTTTGTATCTGCCGATACAGGGAAAATGGCCATGCCACTACTAAGTGCAACTAACAGTGCACAGATTGGCGCAGCGATAAATAAATTTACCCCACGCAGCGTTAAAATGATCAGCAGTATTAAACCGCCTAACAGTCCTATCATGCTCAGCATAGACATTCCTATAATTATTGTTATTACACAGATGAGGTGACATCGGAATAATGCTTTCAGTCTTACCCTAAGCGTTCAAAAAATACATAACACTAAGGTACTATCTGCTTTAAAAATAGCTTAATTGCTTGATAAATAAAGGGCTGTGACGGGTATAGCACTATGGTACTAATTCAATTTTTGCAACTATCTTCTACATTAATTGACAGGTGACACGGGCAAATCTTATTCAGTCTTCGGCAACATCGATGTGAGTGGCCATAAGACTAATGACAACAATAACAAGGAATACAACATGATAAAGCTTAACCCAAAAGTCGCGCCACTTACTCTGGCTGTATCACTTGCTTTGGCAGGTGTCAGTGCTCAAGCGGCAGAACAAGCCGAACCTGCAGCAAAAAAAGGTGAACTTGAACGTATTCAGGTAACAGCACGTAAAACTGTTGAAAACCTGCAAGAAGTGCCAGTCGCAGTCACTTCAATTGGTGCTGAAGAGCTAGCTGAAAATGGCATCGTCGTCATGACCGAAGTTCAGCAGTTCTCGCCAAATACCACCTTACAAGCAAGCCGTGGTACTAACTCTACAATTACTGCGTTTATTCGTGGTGTAGGTCAGCAAGATCCACTTTGGGGGTATGAGCCAGGCGTAGGTATTTATATCGATGATGTTTATCTTGCTCGCCCACAAGGTGCCGTGCTTGATCTGCTTGATGTGCAACAAATCGAAGTATTACGCGGCCCACAAGGGACGCTTTACGGTAAAAATACCATTGGTGGTGCAATTAAATACGTCACCAAAGAAATGAGCGGTGATGCTACCTTAAATATACAAGGCACTGTAGGTAGCTATAACCAAAAAGATTTAAAAATCACTGGCCAATTACCGATTGTTGACGAAAAACTTTACGTGGGTTTTGGTTTTGCAACGCTTAACCGTGATGGCTTTGGTGAGTTTTTAACATCGGCTCTTGATAACCAAGACCGCGAAAACTACAACAAAGACGTAACCGCAGCTCGTGTTACACTCGAATACACACCGACTGATGACTTATTCTTCCGCCTCGCGTGGGATAAAACAGAAGACAAATCAAACGCAAAAGGTGGTTACCGTTTACTACCTAGTATTCTTACCGATGCACCAGTTCCAGACAGCGTGTATGACTCATACACCAGCTTACCAACATGGAATAAAGTTGAACTCGAAGGCTACAGCCTAACTGCTCGTTGGGATATGACTGACAGCACTAGTATTAAATATATTGGTTCAAGCCGTGAGAGCTACTCACCAACCAATATCGACTTTGATAACACGTCACTGCAAATTTTCGACGTACCTGCTATTTACGATGATGAGCAAACGACTCACGAGTTGCAGCTAAATCATCAAGGCGATAACTACAAATTGGTTTCAGGTCTTTACTACTATGATGGTGAATCTTGCGGTCAATTTGAGGCTATTTTAGGTATCTTAGGTCAAAGCTTAGGGGCACCAGGCCTAACTCGTGAAGTAAGCGGCTGTAGTAACTCAAACAGTAAAGCAGCGTATATCCAAAGCTCGATTGATTTAACAGATAAATGGTCAATGACACTCGGCGCACGTTACACCAAAGACAAAAAAGAAGCGCAGGTTAACAATGGCCTAATCTTTGACATTGTTTACCCTGAATCAGGTTGGGTACCAGGTTACACTCGCCCAGAAGGTCAGCTTGTACCAACAGTACTCGATGATGAAGAAGAATGGTCACGCTTCACACCACGTGCTGGCGTTGAATACCAGTACAATCGTGACATCATGTTCTTTGCAAGTTATGCGCAAGGCTTTAAGTCAGGTACTTTCAATCCACGTGCAACCACTGCAGAGCCAGCAGCAAAACCAGAAATCGTTGATTCATTCGAAATAGGTATGAAGAGTGAGTGGAACAACAACTTACGTGCAAACGTCACGTTATTCACCCTTGACCATAAAGACCGTCAATATATTTCGGTATTACCGGGCGACAGCGCTGCAGATCTAAACCAACGTTTAGGTAACATTGGTGAGTCAACATCAGATGGTATTGAGCTTGAGCTTAACTATGTTGCAACAGAATCACTCAGCTTTGATGCATCAGTGGGTTACATCGATAGTAGCTTTGATAACGTAATTGATTACGACCCAGAAACCGGTGAAGCATTCGATAAATCAGACCGCTTTACGGTATCAAACACACCTGATTTAACCTTTAACCTGGGTGCAACGTACCGCATGTACACAGAAATGGGTGACTTTGTTGTCAACGGTAACTACTACCACAGAGGCAACTACGCGCTATTCGAAGAAGATAGCCTATTAACGCAAGATACTTACGGTATCTTTAATATGGGTATTACTTGGTACAGCACAGATGGTCACTGGACGGCAGGTCTTTACGGTAAAAACTTAACGGACGAAGAGTACATGATTGGTGGTTACCAGTTCGTAGCACCTGATCCAACAGACCCAACAGATACCAGCAAATACACCCCAGGTTTAGGTGGTGATAATACCCTGATTGGTTACTACGGCGACCCTCGTACTGTAGCCTTCACTGTTGGTTACCGTTTCTAAAATAGAATCTAAATCCTTGTGTGAGAAAGGTTTGTCTGAAACTTCCCCTCAGGCAAACCTTGTTTCAAAAGGCAAAATCACTTATAACATAACGCATTGGAGAATCGAGGGAATGTCTTTAGCTGTGAACACCATAATCGCCGATGATCACCCGTTATTTAGAAGTGCGCTGCGTCAAGCTGCCGCGACATCAGTGCCTGAAGAACATATTAAAGAAACCAGTGACATTGATGGTTTGTTTGCACTGTTAAGCGCTCATCCTGAGATTGAACTGATATTTTTAGACCTTACGATCCCAGGTGCAAATGGCCTGCAAGCCCTTTCGCAACTGCGTAACCACTACCCTGATATCTTGGTAATCATGGTCTCTGCCAATGAGACACCCGCCATAATCAAACAAGCGATGAGCCTTGGCGCTGCTGGCTATATTCCTAAGTCATCTTCTTTAGATGTTATTAGTGAAGCAATTAGTCATGTACTCAATGGCGACACTTGGTTACCACCTGAAGTAGATTTAACCGATGTGGTGATCAACGACGAACAAAGCGAATTTGCTCGTAACCTCGAAAAACTAACTCCGCAGCAATACCGCGTACTTGCAATGATTGCCGACGGTTTATTGAATAAACAAATCGCCTTTGAAATGTCGATTCAAGAAACTACAATCAAACAACATGTGTCAGCGATTTTACGCAAACTCAATGTTTATAACCGTACTCAAGCAGGCATTTTGTTTAACCAGCTTTCGCAGGTTGGCAAAATCGAAGAAAGCTAATTTAAGCATTCACTCCCAGTTTTAAAACTCGCTTTCCCAGTAGTGGGAAAAGCTCACGTTGCAAAAGATAAAAAGCTACTACTTTTCAACACCTTAACTTTTGGCACAAAACTCGCTTTAGCTATTCCATGATTATTTATATTTCTCAGTATCATGGATTTAGACAGCACACTAAAACGCAAACCTCAGCAATCAAAAGCTAAAAAATGGCTGGCTGTTGCAGCCATTGGCGTATCGGCTCTTGGCGCTTTAATGGTGTATCAATGGACAACCCCCACTGTGGTTGCTGCAAGCCAGCTGCAAATAGCAACCGTAGAACAAGCCGATTTTGTGGTAAAAATACGTGGCTTTGGCCGTTTAAAGCCAAAGTATCAACGTTATTTAACCAATACCGACACCGCAATGGTCGAAGCTATCCATGTATACCCCGGCACTATCGTTAAAAAAGACACGGTGATTTTAAGCCTCGTCAACCCACAGCAAGCGCAGCGTTTATCGGTCGCTAGGCTAGAACTTGCTCGCCAAAAAGCCAGTGTTAATGAACAAAGAATTAACCAGCAGAGTGAGCTACTTGAGCGCCAAGCAAATCTCGCCATTTTAAAAAGTGAGCTGCAAAGCGCAGAGCTAAGAGTCGATGCTGAAAGCAAACTGATCGAGCAAGGAATTGTTTCAAGCCTCGATTACAAACGAAGCATGCTAAACGTTGCACAGCTTACAGAGCGCGTAAGTATTGAGCAGCAACGTCTTGCACAGCTTAAAGAAATGCACTTACAACGTAGCAAAATACAGCAAGAGCTATTAAGCCAATTTGAGCTTAATTATCAAGTTGAGCAACAGGCTTTTGATCAGCTGCAAATAACGTCAGGTATCGATGGCATGCTGCAAGAATTGAATGTTGAACTTGGCCAAAACCTCGTGCCCGGTACCCGCCTTGCGGTGGTTGGCTCAAATAAAGCACTCAAAGCAGAGCTAAGCGTTAAGCAAGCAGATGCCGAAAAAGTGGCACTCAATATGGCAGCGAAAGTAAATACTTTTAGCCAAGCAGACCACGGTGAAGTTGATGCCAAAGTCACCCGAATTGACCCTATTGTTACCGATGGTCGAGTTATTATCGAACTTGATTTACAAGGCACACTGCCCGCTAATGCTCGCCCCGATTTAAGCATCGAAGGCTATGTCGTTAGCAACATTATTCCCGATGCATTAACCATTAACGTGCCACAAAAAGCACAAGCACACAGCGAAGCCACGCTGTTTAAACTTAATCCAAATACCCAGTTAGCAACGCCAACCAATATCGAATTTGGTACACTCAGTGACAATCAAATTCAACTTTTGAGCGGTGCCACCGTGGGCGAACAGCTGATCATTTCAGACCTTTCTAAATGGCAGCATTTGGCAACAATAAAAATCGAACAGGACAGTTTATGAAAACCAATACGCTTATCTCATTAAACAAAATCGCCAAAGTTTATCGCGGCCAAAATGTTGAAACCTATGCATTAAAAGACATCAGCCTGAATATTAACCAAGGTGACTATATCTGCATTAGCGGCCCATCTGGCTGTGGTAAATCGACGTTACTGTCATTATTAGGCTTACTCGATAGCCCTACTGCTGGCGACTATTTCATTAAAGAAGTCGACACAAAAACCCTTGATATGGATCAGCAAGCTGAACTTAGAAACCTTCACATTGGTTTTATATTTCAGTCGTTTAACCTAATTGATGAATTATCGGTATTTGACAACGTGGCACTTCCGCTCACTTACCGAGAGCCAGCCATGAGCCCAAACGAAATTGAGCTTGCGGTAAAGCAAGCCCTTGATGAAGTTGAGATGGGCCACCGTGCTCAGCACAAACCAAACCAATTATCCGGTGGTCAGCAACAGCGTATTGCTATTGCCCGCGCACTAGCTGGCAAGCCAAGTATTTTATTGGTGGATGAGCCAACTGGTAACTTAGATTCAAAAAATGGTGATGCCGTCATGGACTTGCTTGATGAGCTGAATAAAAAAGGCACCACGATTTGTATGGTAACCCATGATTTACGTTATGCCGGACGTGCAAAGACGCAACTTAAATTGCTAGATGGTGAAATTGTTTCCTACTCTGAAGCACGCCAAGCACCTAGCAGCGACACTGCTGAGCAAGTACTCGAAAGCGCCGAGGTGATGTAATGAAATTAACCAAAACACGCGCCCAACTAAGCTTAGCGTGGGCATCATTAATGAATGCACCGGGCTTTGTGACAGCGGTTATCGCAACGCTTGCTTTAACTCTTGCCACCTTATTTGTGGTGCTTAGCCTTGTTAACAGCTACTTTTTAAAGCCCCTTGATGTGTACGATGAAAGCCGCATGGTGGTGGTTGAGCAATCACTTACTTATGATGACTACGATGCCACCGGCTTTCAAAGCTATCAATCGATGGTGCATTGGCTTAAGCATAATCAAAGCTTTGAACAAAGTATGATGATCAATGCAGGTGAGCAAATCTTTGCAAACCTTGATGGCGAGCCTAAAGAGCCTGTGCTGTATGTTGGCGGCAACTACTTTGACTTATTAAACACGCCATTTTTAATGGGACAAGGTTTTGACCTTGGAGAAACGCTAGAAACACCTGATGACCGCGTTGTTATCTCTGCTAACTTCTGGCGCAAGCATTACAACAGCGATCCGAACATTATTGGTAAAACACTTTCAGTCATGGCGGGTGAAACCGATTACGTTCACCGTATCGTCGGTGTTGTTGATGACTCATTCAGCCCACCTTACATGTTTAAAGCAAGCGATGTTGAAGTATGGTTTCCATCCAGTGCGGACCGCCGTTTCTTTCACAATGACGATTGGCAAAGCCCGTGGACAAACACTTTCAAAAACCTAAAACTGATTGCCGTTTTAAAGCCTGGGGTCACCATAGATCAAGTTAAAGTCGATTTAAAACAGCAAATTGATACGGTTAAATCAGAGTGGCTAAACAACGGGGGGATCACCGATGTAAAACCTGAAGTAACCCCGTATCGTGACGTTGAGCTGGGTAATAACGATGACTTAAGCTTAATGATGTTAGCCGGTGCAGTAGGGCTACTGATTATTGCAGTACTTAATGTAAGCACTTTATTCTTCTCGCGCGCTCTTGCCCAACATAAAACCCTCGCCTTGCAGGCGGTGTTAGGTGCAAAACGCAGCACATTATTTAAAAGTATCTTTTTACAGTCACTGATTTTAATGACCTTATCGGTAAGCATTGCGCTGTTTTTATCGGTATGGGGCATACGTTTATTTAAAGTACTAGCAGAAGGCCGACTGCCACTGGTTAATAGCTTGGCCGTGGATAGCACGTTGGTCATTGTTGCCATCATACTGTGTATTGCTCTTGCTTATATTTTCTCTGTAATTACAGCGCGTTTGGTGAATTACAAAACCCTAAATACGCAAATGCAGAACAGCGGTAAAGGCGGGGTTTCACAGGTATCTGGCCTTACAGTGCGTATTTTAATTGGCTCACAAATGTTTGTTGCCGCGCTGCTTGTTAGTTTTTCAGTGATGGTAGTGAGTAAAGCCATGGGCACGATTAACCGCCCACTCGGCAGTGATACCGAAAACCTATATTTTGCCAACCTTTTCCAGCCAAATAATCAGATGTCATTGGCTGAGCGCTACGAACATATGCTGCAATACAAGCAGGTTTTGCTTGATAGCCAAGGCATTGATGATGTTGCCCTGGGTCATAGCCCGGTTTCGCAAAGACAAAACGCCAACACCTTGACTGATGTAAACGGTAAAAGCTCAGTTTTCTTCCCTAGTCAGTGGGTAGGGCCTGATTACTTTGCGTTAGTTAACACCAAAATTCTCGCTGGCCGCACCTTTACTGAACAAGCAATACGCGGTGAAACTAACGAGATACTGGTATCGGTCAGCGTGGCTGAAAACTTATTACCAGGCCAAGACTATCGAAATATCATCGGCAAGAGCTACCAAGGCTTAGAAGAAAAGATGTATGAAGTGGTGGGTGTAACCGAAGATTTTAATCACCCTAAATACTACGATGAATCGTTTGGTCGTCACATTTGGTGGCCTGCGACACCGTATAGCTACATGTTTACTATCAAAGCTTCTGAAGGCGTTAAGCTGACTAATAAACAAATACTTAATACGCTAAAAGAAAAAAACAGCGACCTAACCATGTGGCAGTTTAATGACCTGCAACAAGAGTACGACAATTTACTGTACATGAGCCGACTGACCGTGGTTCTGTGTAGTACCTTAGCGCTATTTACTCTATTATTAGCAGCAATCGGTATTTTTGGGGTACTGAGCTACAACCTGGGTCTGCGCCGCTATGAGTTTGGTATTCGTATGGCATTAGGTGCAAAAAAAGCACGCTTATTCAAGTTGATGAGTGTTGAAGCTATTATCCCTGTGCTCATTGGTTTTGCGGTTGCTCTCGCCGCGGTAATGGTGGGTTTTTACATGTTACAAGGACAGCTAATGTCTTGGCTGATACTTGATGTAAGACTGCAATTACTCGCTTGGAGTATTACCTTATGTATTGCGCTATTCGCTTGCTTTAGACCTTTGGTTTTACTGCTTAAAGCAAAACCTATGGCCGCACTACGTAACGATTAACAGCACAAAATGGTGGCTTAAATTTAAGCCACCTCAACAGGATAATAAGAAAACATCATGGACAAAATCTTAGTCATAGACGATCAAGCTGATGTGCGTCTGGCTGCTACTGTTGCATTACAACAACTGGGCTTACATTGCCTTGAGGCCGAAGGCCCTGAACATGCCCTTGAATTATTAAAATCGGAGCACATTAGCCTGATTTTGCTTGATATGAACTACAAGCTCGACACGACCTCAGGTGAAGAAGGGTTACGCTTTTTAAAGCAACTAAATCAATTAGGTTCGACCATACCTGTCATTGTGATGACCGCATGGGCCAGCATTGACGTCGCTGTTAAAGCCATGCAATTAGGGGCAGTCGACTTTGTTGAAAAGCCATGGAATAACTTGCGCTTAACCGCCGTTGTACAACAACAACTCAAGCTCAAGCAAAGTAATCACGACAACGCATGCTTAAAGGCGCTTACCAGTGACACACAAGCACATTACATAGCTCAATCAGAAATCATGCAGCTGTTGCTTGCCAAAGCTGAGCGCGCAGCTAAAACCGATGCCAGCATTTTAATTACCGGCGAAAATGGCACTGGCAAAAGCTTATTGGCACATTATATTCACCAGCACTCACTCAGAGCTGATAAACGCTATGTAAGCGTGAATGTTGGCGCCATTGCCCCGACGCTATTCGAAAGCGAATTATTTGGCCATAAGAAAGGCTCTTTTACTGATGCCAAAGAAGACCGCCTAGGGCGTTTTGAAATTGCCGAAGGCGGTACCTTATTTTTAGATGAAATTGCGACTTTAAGCCTTGAGCTGCAAAGTAAAATGCTCCGTGTGCTAGAAAGCAAAGAATTTGAAGTGCTAGGCTCAAGCCAAACCAAAACCGCCGATGTTCGCATTATTTCTGCTACCAATAGTGAATTAGCTACGACCATTGAGCAGGGTGAATTCCGCCGTGACTTATTATTTAGACTCAATACCATTGAACTACACATTCCACCGCTTCGCGACAGAAAAGACGACATCGCTCCCTTGGCAGAACACTTGTTGTTGGTGCATGGTAAAAAATACCAACGCGCGAATATGGCGCTAAGTCCTGATGCCCTAAAGGCGCTAAAAAATTACAGCTGGCCTGGTAATATTCGTGAGCTAAGTCACTGCATTGAACGCGCGGTGATCATGAGCGATAACAACAATGTTCAAGCCAATGACCTCATTTTAGATCAACCAAGTTGCGAGCAACCGAATAGTAATGCGGAACAAGCTTTGCCACTATTGCCCCTTGAAGAGCTTGAAAAACAGATGATTCAAAAAGCACTGCTGCAATTTAATGGCAATGTTATCGCCGCAGGAGAGTTTTTAGGGTTAAGTAAATCAGCGATTTATCGTCGCATTGATAAACATCAGCTCGATTTAAAAGAAGTAGAACGCTAAATGAGTAGCAAGTTGTCGTTAGAGCAGCGTGTTCGACGCTATTTTTATATGGTTATAGCGGTGCTATTAGCACTTGGTATTGCCCTTTCGCTCAGCTTAGAACTAGATTGGTTTGCCAGTATCAGCCTATTATTGCCGTTTATCGGAATAAGCGCTTTTGCTTTAATTAAAAGCTACCGTGCGATCACCGATGTGGTTGAACGCTTTGGCCTGCAACTAGATGCATTGGCAAATGACGAAAGTAATAGTTGGCATTTAGCGTCTTATCAAAGTGGACGAGTTGCAGCGCTTAAGCAAGATTTTGCCAAGCTCAGCAATAAAATAGCCAAGAACAAACGCCATTATATGCAAACTGAAGAGTTTGTTTTTGAGTTTGCCAGCATGCTGGACTTACCCATCGTTATACTAGACCCCCATGGCTTGATTTACTTTAGTAATAAGGCATTTTTAAACAGTATTAGCCATCGCCAGATTGAAGGTAAATCGGCCAGCGACTTAGGCATAGCCCTGCATGATGGCGAATGGCAACAAAACAGTGACTCACTGTTTAAACAACGCTTTCAAATCTCATCGCAGACTTTTTGGCGGACCGGCAGAAACTTTGAATTACTAACCTTCTTTTCAATTGAGCAACAGCTTCGCGATAACGAACAACTTGTTTGGCAACGTTTAATTCGCGTGTTGAATCATGAAGTACGTAACTCACTCACGCCGATTTATTCAATGAGTCAATCATTGCAAACCCTCAAGCGCCAAGGACAAATTAGCAGTCACGATGATCTCGCTCAAGATATGCTGCAAGTAATAGAAAAACGCGCTCAGCACTTGCTTGATTTTGTAGCCAGTTACAGTGCGTTTGCCAAGCTACCACCCGCACAAAAGCAGGCAATCAGTAGCGAGCAATTAAACACGCGTTTAAGTGCTATCTTTCCTGAACTAGTGATAAATAGCAGTGAAGAGTTACTTATTAATGCCGACTTCGGCCAACTAGAACAAGCATTAATAAACCTGATAAAAAATGCTTTTGAAGCAGACAGCAATTCAGCCCCTACCCTCACTTGGTCAAGACAAGGTGATAACTTAAATATTGCAATTAGCGACCAAGGTTGTGGTATTCAAAACCCCGATAACTTGTTCGTGCCATTTTACTCAACCAAAGCAAATGGCACAGGTATAGGACTTGTGATCACCCGAGAACTTGTGCGCAACCAAGGTTTTGAGTTATCGATAAATTCAAAACCCCAGCAAGGCACACAAGCTATAATTACTGTGCCTACCTGAGAAACACAAAAGTTAGTACTTTTAACAAAAACAACAGATTGTTGTGCTTTCAGAAAAACCACGCTATGTTTAATTTTTAAACTACGGAAGGTCATAAAAATGAAAAACGCCATCAAACCCATCGTACTAGCAACATCACTTATTCTAATTACCGCCTGTAATTCAACGGCTCCTATTAATAAAACAGCAACGACAGCCATTAACCAAGAAAAATTTAGCCAATTTCATCAATATGATGAAAAATCAAATATCACCCTTGAGTACACTGACTACGGGCAAATATTAAATGCCTCGGTGATTGATTTAGGTATGTCAGACCGCTATCGCATTTCAAATAATACGAGCAAAATAGGCACACGATTATCATCTAACCCTAAACCGTCTACCGCAACAGAAGCAAATCGCTTTTATTATGATTCATACAGAAAGAATCCTCAGATGAAACAAGATTTGCAAATAGTGCAAGCAAATATGGCCGACCTGCCAAACAAGGTGAATTTAAGTAACTTACCAAAATCAGAGTTACTCGCATACTGGCTCAACCTCTATAACGTGACAGTACTCAATGAGTTAGTGCAGCAGTACCCTGTTAAAAACCTAACGAGACTATTAAACGAAGAACCAAGTTTTTTTGATAAGCCGCGTTTTAACTTTAATGGTAACCAGTATTCATTGAACGACATTGAATACAACATTGTTGCACCGCTATTTAACAATGACCCGCTATTAATGTATGGCTATTACCGTGGTTACATTGGCAGCCCAAATTTACTAGACCACCCATATACAGCGAAAAATGTGTTTGCAGCCCTGACCACCAATGCGGTGCAATTTGTTAATTCAAACCGTGGTAGTGTGATAGGTAACCATAGCACTCGTGTTTCTTCTTTATACCTTGAAAAGAAAAACTACTTCCCAAACTTTGAAGAAGATTTAGCTGACCATCTTCAATCATTAGTTATTCAAGAGCCAGATAAAGACCAAGTTGTGCAAAACCTCTCTTTTAGTATCGATAATTACGATATTACCGATATTTTAGGTAGCGATATTGAATACGGTGGAGGGAATGCGATAGTCGCCGATCCAAGTATTGTGGCAATGGGTTGGGATACAACCTTTATGACCTATGGTGATAACTTAACCAAAGAAGTCGGTCATGTAAGCCCGTTACGCCGCGAGATTTTGCAAAAAATCACGCAAAAATACTATGAAGTAAATAGCCGCGTTGAAATAAAAGACTTACCCGCTAAAGAGCCTGAAGATAAATAATGTATCCTAAAGCGGCTCGCCATGAGCCGCTTTAATCTCCCTGAAATTCCAACTAAAACACTTAGCAAAGCCGCAATAGCCAGCTTTAAGTTTGGTTTTTTCTGTATTAATTTTCTGGATATTGCCAATTTAAAGTAAAAGTAATATGTTTGTTTTTTGTACTAAGCAAGGTGGTGAAAATGAAAAACGCCATAAAACCCATCGCATTAGCAACGTCACTTATTTTGGTAATGGCCTGTAATTCAACGGCACCTATTAATAAAACAGCCGCCACAGCAATTAACCAAGAGAAGTTCAGTCAATTTCATCAATATAATGAAAACTCAAATTCCACACTTGAATACGCTAGCTATGGGCAAATATTAAGTGCTTCGGTGATTGATTTAGGCGTGTCTGACCGCTACCGCATCACCTCACACACCACTGCTATAGGTACACGGTTGTCATCTAACCCTAAACCGTCTACAGCAACAGAAGCAAACCGCTTTTATTATGATTCTTATAAAGAAAACCCTAAAATGAAGCAAGCTTTGCAAGTTGTGCAAAAAAAAATGGCCGACCTGCCAAATAAGATTAACTTGAGTAACTTGCCAAAGTCTGAACTGCTCGCTTACTGGTTCAATCTTTATAACGTGACGGTACTCAATGAGTTAGTTCAGCAGTACCCAGTAAAAAACTTATCTAAGCTAATAAACGAAGAGCCAAGTTTTTTTGATAAGCCGCGTTTTAACTTTAATGGTAACCAGTATTCATTGAACGACATTGAATACAACATTGTGGCACCACTATTTAACAACGATCCACTACTAATGTACGGCTATTACCGTGGCTACATTGGCAGCCCAAATTTACTAGATCACCCATATACAGCAAAAAATGTATTTACCGCTCTGACCACCAATGCTGTGCAATTTGTAAATTCAAATCGAGGCAGTGTTATTGATACTCACAGCACACGCGTTTCTTCTTTGTACCTTGAAAAGAAAAACTATTTTCCTAATTTTGAAGAAGATTTAGCTGCTCATCTTCAGTCATTAGTGATTCCAGAGCCAGATAAAAACCAAGTTGTGCAAAACCTCTCTTTTAGTATCGATAATTACGATATTACCGATATTTTAGGTAGCGATATTCCATACGGTGGCGGTAATGCAGTAGTTATCGATCCAAGTATTGTGGCAGTTGGTTGGGATACGGCCTTTACGACCTATGGTGATAATTCAAGTAAAATAATAGGTCAGGTAAGCCCACTGCGCCGCGAGATTTTGAAAAAAATCACGCAAAAATACTATGAAGTAAATAGCCGCGTTGAAATCACAGATTTACCTGACAAAGAAGGCACTGAAAACTAACGCTTATTTAGCATTGGACCTAAAAAGAAGCATTTATATTGAACTTTATTTGGCTCATGCAGCGAAATTCAGTAATTTGTCATATAAAGCTAAACGTAATTAGAAAATAACAATGAAATGGATGCACTTACAACTTAAGCTACAGGCTGTTTTTTTATTCTTTGTGAGCTGCTTTGCAGCCGCTGAAGAGTATCAAGTTGCGCCCGCAGCTAACTGGGTAAAACACCATGAGTTACTTACCCCTGAGATACCTCGAGACCAAATACGAGACGGGACTTTCTACCTGATGCTCGACACTCAGCTTCAGGTATCTGAGCAAGCCCCACAGCAACGCTTTAATCGTACTGTAATGCAAGCGGTCAATCAGTCTGGGGTTGATTATATTAGCCAGCTGAATATTGATTTTGACCCAAATTATCAATTTCTTACGCTCAATAGTTTAGGCATTATTCGTGACGGCCAATATATAGATAAACTAAATAGTGCCGAGCTACAGGTGTTACAACGCGAGACTGACTTAGCAAGTCGTATATACAATGGCACCTTAAGCCTAAATGTCATTATTGATGATATGCGGGTCATGGATATTTTAGATTACAGCTATACGGTTTCGGGCAGTAATCCGGTTTATCAACACTTCAGCACCAAGCGCACACTGAACTGGTCGGTGCCGATAGTGCAGCAATTTATGCGGGTACAGTGGCAAAAGCCTACGCCCTTATATATCAACTTTATAAATGGCGAGTCGCCTGTTACTAAAACCAAGCTAGATACGGGTTTTGACTACCAGATTAGCCAACACAATGAGCCGACCCTTAGCTCTGCAAGCGAAGTACCGCATTGGTATTCGCCTTACAAGGAAGTGTACTTTTCTGAAGTAAATAATTGGCAAGAGGTAGTCAATTGGTCGTTACCTTTGTACCAATCTGCCATCGAAGTGAGCCCTGCTATTGAAACAATTGCTCGTCAAATTAAGTTTCAACATGCCGATTTAGAGTCTCAAATTGTGGCTGCCCTGCGCTTTAGCCAAGACGAAGTACGTTATTTGGGCCTAGAAATGGGCACCAACTCACACCAGCCTACTCCAGCATCAGAAACTCTGGCACTGCGCTATGGCGACTGTAAAGACAAAACCGTCTTGCTCATTTCTTTACTTAAAGCGCTCGGGGTAGAGGCTCATCCTGCTTTAGTTAACACTGAAGACCGAAAACGTACTGCTAGCTTACCGGTCTCTCCTAGCTTATTTGACCATGTCATTGTCACCTTAGAGCATCAAGGTAAGCGTTATTGGCTTGATCCGACCATTTCGTATCAGCGCGGCGATTTAGAAAATTTAGCTCAACCGAACTACGATGTAGCGTTAATAATAAAGCAAGGTGAAACAGGCTTTACAGATATGTTCACAGAGCCTGCCCTAAAACGCATACAGGTTTCTGATAATTATCAGATCCCAGAAGGTATTGATGAGCCAGTTAGTTTCTCAACTCAATATAAATACGGTGACTTTGAAGCAATTAGCCGCCGCAGTTCAATCGCTAAAAACAGCTTAAAAAGCATAGAAGATGATTACCGCGAATATTATCAAGATACCTACAAGGGCTTAAAAACTGCCAAACCTATGCTGGTTGAGTCCCCAGAGGACACCGGTCAGCTAATTACCAATGAGCACTATACTATTGATGACTTTTGGCGACCTGAGGGTAATGATTTTCAAAATGACTTTTACGCCAGTGAAATTCAAAACTCAGTTTATAAGCCGGAACAGCGAGAGCGTAACAATGCACCAATGTGGTTTCGTTACCCAAATAATATCGAAACAACCATAAAGGTTACGTTTACGGACTCTAATTGGCAGTTTGATGATGAGCAGGCCACAATCGATAACCCATTTTTTCATCTCGAGAAACGCGTGACATTTAAAGACTCGGTGTTGACCTTATACTTTGATTACAGTGCTAAGCAGGATCATATTCCAGCCGATCAAATAGACCTTTACCTAAGCGAGCGTAAAAAACTCAATAACGCGACCCATTACGGCATCATTAAATACGGCACAAATAGCGCCACAACCACACCAGCGGATGACGAAACCAACTGGTATAGCGTTTTTATTTTAAGTTACTTAGCGGCAATCATCTTTTTCATCGCGGCTTGGCGTTTTGAAGTTCGAAAACGTCCAGAATTTGAAGGTGCGCAGTTTTACCCTGTAAGCAACAGTAAATTTTACCTTTATAGTTTATTCAGCTTGGGCATATTTATTAATTACTGGAGTTATCGCAATTGGAAGTTTATTAAGCAGCAACAAAACAGCCATATGATGCCCATTGCCCGAGGTATTTTTGCGCCTTTATTCTTTTTTGCACTGTTTCTTCAACTTATAAAACATAGCGAACAAACCTTTAACAAAAATAAAATATTACCAACTGCGGTTGCTTTTGTAATTTGGCTAATGATTATTGTATGTGAAATAGCAAGTTCACTAGGTGACTATGGTATGTGGCTATTCTTAATCATTCCTTTATTGTGGCTACCAATTGTTAACTACATTCAAAACCTGAACCAACCTAAAGATGCGTTAGAGTACAACTCAAAATGGCGTGCAAGACAGCTGCTAATTTCTGTATTCGCGACGCCTTTACTACTTTATGGGCTAATTGCTGAATTATACTTATTGCCTAATTCAACCATAGTTACAGGTGACAAACTTTGGTCTTATCAGGTTAACTTTTTAAAGCGTCAAGAGATTATGCCTAGTGATGAAAATGTGGAGTATTTTTATAGCGATGCATTTTTTGATTTCAGAGATGATGGCAATGGCATGACGAAAAATACGCTTTTTAGTTACTGGAAAAATGAACAAGGTGTAATTGAAAAAGATCTGCTCTACTTTAATGAAATAAAAGAAGTGAAAGCAGACTATGCAAAAAGTCCTCTAACAACATCTTCACTTACCGTTATTGATTATGACGGTAATGAGATGCTGTTATTCTTAAGCAATGAAGACGACCTAGATAGACGCTTTGTTGCCAAGGTTAAGCAACGCCTCAAAGAGTCAACCTTAGCAACTGAGCAAAACGCAGATTAAGTCAGTCGCTTAATCATGCGTTTTAAGGCGGGCGCTTTCAGAGGCTTATAAAGCAATGGATAGCCCGCATCGAGCACTAATTCGCGTATGCCTTCATCATGATTCGCAGTATTAACGATGGCAGGTAAGTGTGTTAGTGCCGCTTGCTCAATCACTTCAAGTCCCGTTACTCCATCATCAAGCTGATAATCAATAATCAACAATTGCGGCAGGGCTTGACTTGCCTTTAACTGCTCAAGCTCCGCTAAGTTAGTGGCTATTGAAATTTCACAGCCCCAATTTTCGAGTAGCTGCTTTAATGCCTCTAACACGTTGCGGTCGTTATCAAGCAACCAAATACGCAATTGCCCCAGCTCTGTTTCTTGTGATGCTTCAGCGCCTTTCGCTTGCGCAAGCGCAGCACTCACTCTACAAGGCAGGGTAAGGGTAAATTGCGTGCCTTTACCAAGTTCAGACCCCATCACTAAGGGTATTTTAAGTAAGTCACATATACGTTTAGTGATTGCCAACCCTAAGCCTAACCCCTCGGCGCTTGGCTTTGCACCAAGCTGTTTAAACTCTTGGAAAATAGTTTGTTGATCGCTCGATGCAATACCAATCCCTGTGTCTTCAACAATAAAGGATACATGGTCATCGTCGTACTGCATTTTTAAGCGCACTTCACCTTGCTCGGTATAACGAATCGCATTACTCAAAAGGTTACGTAGTACTCGACGTAACAGCGCTTTGTCGGTATGCAAGCGCACATCACAGGTTTCAATAATGAACTTTAAGCCTTTTTCACGGGCAAGGGCTTCGTAGTCATTACGCAGAGGCTCAACCAACGAACTGGCAGCAAACTCGCTCATTTGTACTTTAAATGAGCCTGAATCGAGCTTAGTTAACTCTAAAATACTCGATAATAACTCTTCGGCGCTGCCCAATGAATTCTTAATATTCATCGCCAGCTCTTTAAGTTCGGTGTCTTGGGCTTTTTCATTCATTAAAGAACAAAACAAGCTCGCAGCATTGAAAGGTTGCAGTAAATCATGGCTAGCAGCGGCAAAAAAGCGCGTTTTACTGACCGTTGCTTGCTCCGCCACTTGCTTTGCCATCGACAACTCTTGGTTTGCTTGAGTCAATGCCAAGGTGCGTGCTGCGACTTTTTCTTCAAGGCTAACATTGGCTTCGGTTAACGCTTTTTGTTGTTTTACGAACTCGGTGATGTCGGTATAGGTTGTTACAAAGCCGCCACCTGGCAGTGGGTTACCTTGCATTTCAAACACGCGACCATCATTGTGCGAGCGCTGGTATTTATAAGCACTGCCTTGGCGTAAATAGGCTAAGCGTTTTTCAACTTCGCTGGTCATGCTCTCGCCGCTAAATAAACCGCGCTCGGCATTAAAACGAATAATGTCGGCAACCGGGCGGCCTATGTAAAGCGCATCATCTGGGTAGGCGAACATGTTTTTGTAGCCTTGGTTCCAAGCTACCAAGCGCAGCTCACTATCAACTACACTGATCCCTTGTTGAATGTTTTCGATTGTTGATTGCAATAAATCACGATTAAATTTAAGCACTTGGCTTGCTTCGTCAACAAACTCGGCAACCTGTTCTAGAGGCTGGCGCTGCTCATTTTTCGCCACATCTAAAATAAGTCGTGCCGATGCGCCGCCGATCACCGCAGACATCTCGCGCTCAACTAATAGCTCTAACTCGACATTGGCAGGGCGCTTCCACTTACTTTTATCATCCGGAAAGTAATGATTTACCAAAGACTGTGCCGCTTCTTTTTCGGCAAATCGTTGCAATAGTGCACCTAGGTCATGGTAGCTCAAAGGCTGTAGATGATTGCTTACCTTCGAATCATTCAGCTGCGAAACAAACTTATTACTCTGTAAGCGTTCAGCTAAGGTTGCTCGACTAAATAAAGGCACTAAGAAATACACTAAACAGTTCGCACCTAACGATAGCAATAGAGCTTGGCTAATGCTTTCCATGCCTAGTGAGAATAAGTCGGTTGGCGCTAACCAGCTTATTCCCCAAGGTCCATTTACAAGCCATAAGCTATCGCTTCCTAAACCTCCAGCGATATTCGGTAGTAAAAGTGTGTATCCCCAAATAATAAAGCCGCTTAAAATCCCCAATTGCGCACCGCGACACGATGCTTGTCGCCACCATAAGCCTATAATCATGGCTGGCGAAAATTGCGCGACTAAGGTGAACGACATCAAACCCACATTGGCAAGGGTTGTACTTTCGCCTAGCACTCGGTGAGTGAAGTAACTAAGCAATAAAATCAATACGATAACGATTTTACGTGCATGTAATAGGTTATTTTTATCAAGCCCGCGACTGCTCGATGTAAGTTGCGAGCGGCGTAAAATAAACTGGTTAATAAAGTCATTAGTGATCATCACTGAAAGCACAATTGATGACACTATCACCATACTGGTTGCCGCGGAAAAGCCGCCTAAAAAGGCTAATAACGCCACAAAAGCATCATCAGCCGCCATAGGTAAAGCCAATACAAAGGTGTCGTAGCCGACTTCTTGACCTTGAAAGTAAATTAATCCGGCATATGCAATAGGTAAAATAAATAGGTTAATAAGTAAGAGGTAAATCGGAAATAGCCAACGCGCCGAGGCCAGCTCTTTATCGTTATTTTTTTCGATAAAGCTCATGTGGAATTGTCTTGGCAAACATAAGGTCGCCAAAATACCAAGCAAAGTATGAGCAACATACACATAGGTTGGACTTTGTGTGGCCGTCACTTGCTGATCAATATTTAAGTCATGCGCTTTTTCAAACAGCGCCACTGGGCTGTCGAATAGAGCAAAGCATACATACAAACCCACCGCTAAAAACGCCAACAACTTAACCACAGATTCAAAAGCAATACTGGCAATCAATCCTGGGTTATGCTCACTGGGTTTTAACCGCCTCGCGCCGAATAAAATAGCAAACAGTGCCAATACAATCGTGATGTAAAAAGTACTATCGGCCCATACTTCATGGCTTTGTGTGGCAGCACGGTCGGTAAGTAAGTTGATACTTTGTGCAGTTGCACTTAGCTGTAAAGAGATATAGGGCACAATGGCAATCACTGAAATCAATGAAATGAGTCCAGACAAACTCGACGACTGACCATACCGAGTCGCAATAAAATCTGCCATTGAGGTTATTTTTTGCTGCCGACAAATATGCGCTATGCGGCAATAGACTTGCCACCCAAAAATGAATAACAAGATAGTGCCTGCATAGGTCGGAGCCAACCACCAGCCGTTGTATGCAGCTTGTGCTGTAGTGCCAAAGAACGCCCAAGAGGTGCAATACACCCCAAGTGATAAACCATAGGTTAAGCCTTTAAAAGGCAATACTTTTCTTTTATCAGCCCAGCCTGCAACCGCAAATAAAATTGCCAGATACACAATTGCAAGAAGGCTTATTGACCAAATTGAGAACATCGCATGTGATTATTTTAATTGTTATAGCCCCAGCATAGTTTTTATTGCACGTAATTTACAGCCTAACTTTAGTGCTAATGCATTGTATTACGGAAGTTTAAAAAACAAACACAAAGAAATGAGAATTATTTTCAATTGAGTGTTGACAGACACGTAAATCTAATTGATAATCACTATCAACAAGACGATAAAGTACTTGTTCGGAATAAACTGATTTGTTTCTCGACCCTGAAACACGTGTGGCCCACGATAAAGCTAAGATCGCCTGTTGCTAATCGCAACGCCCCTTGATATTGGCAACAGGTGATCGCCCTACTATTTTACTTGCTACATTGCTCATATCGGTGACGGTAGATATGAAACTCAAAAAGCCCTTACAGGGCTTTTTTTATGTCTGAAATTCGTACAAAACCTGCAATAAAACTAAATGAGAATTATTTTCAAAAAAGTATTGACAGCATCGCAAACCTAATTGATAATTAATCTCAACAAGCCAAGCGAAGTATGATGACTTGTTGAGATTGAATTTGTTTCTCCCCAGAAACGCGTGTCGACACGTTAAAGCTTTAGCTTATATGTTGCTAATCGCAACGCCCCTTGATATTGGCGACATATAAGCGACCCTACTTATTTTACTTGCTACATTGCTCATATCGGTGACGGTAGATATGAAACTCAAAAAGCCCTTGCAGGGCTTTTTTTATGTCTAAAAGTTAATGCGTTAACTTTATCGACGGTTCTTACGTGCACGTGCACGGCGTTGTTTTTTCTCTTCTTCTTTAGCGGCTTTTTTCGCCTCTGCAGCAGCGCGAAGCTGTGCAACCATTTGCTCTTCTTCTTCACGCATGGCCGGTGTTTCCATGGTAATACGACCAATAATGCCATCGCGTAATTCGTTGATAAGAATTTCAGACATTTTGTAAGTGTCGATTTGATTGCCACCGCGGATACAACCACGCTTTTTACCTGCCATTTCAACAAACTCCCAGTCAGACTCTGGTAGCTCATCAATTTTATAGCGGCTTTTTAAAAGCTCTGGGTATGCATGCAGTAAATATTCAGCGGTGTAACTTGCCACTTCTTCGTAGTCGATAGCGGTATCACGAATAGCACCGGTTGCCCCTAAACGATAACCAGAGTTTTCGTTCTCTACTTTAGGCCATAACATACCCGGCGTGTCGTAAAGCATAATGCCATCGTCAAGCTTAATACGTTGCTGCGCTTTGGTTACCGCAGGTTCATTACCTGTTTTTGCCACGATACGGCCGGCCAAAGTATTAATAAGCGTTGATTTACCAACGTTTGGAATACCCATGATCATGGCTTTAATTTGTTTATCAGCGCCTACTTTATGAGGCACTAATTTTTTACAAAGCTCATTAATACGGTGCACTTCACCTGCTTTATCATTACCAAAATCAATCGCTTTCACACCACTTTGCTGCTCAAAGTAGTCTTTCCAAGCTTGCGTTAACTTAGGATCAGCCAAGTCCGCCTTGTTCATGATTTTGATCACCGGCTTATCGCCACGCAGCGCAGTAACCATTGGGTTTTCACTACTGTAAGGAATACGGGCATCAAGTACCTCAATGATCACATCCATCTGTGGCATGATTTCTTTAATTTCGTTTCGGGCTTTGTTCATGTGACCCGGGAACCACTGGATGGCCATTTTTAACTCCTACAAGATAATTTCACGGTATTTTAACTGGCTCGGCAACGAATTGCGCTATAATGACGCAAATTTTTTCAAGTAAGCAGTTATGGCTCTTAAATCAACCATTATTAAAGCGCAATTATCGTTAAGCGATATGGATCGCCACATTTATCAAGATTTCAATTTAACTCTGGCACAACACCCATCAGAAACCGAACAACGTTTGATGATCCGCTTGTTGGCTTTTGCGCTAAATGCCCGTGAAGGCTTAGAGTTTACTAAAGGCTTATGCGCCGATGATGAGCCTGAGCTTTGGCACATTAACTATAGCGAAGAAATTGAATTATGGGTTGAGCTTGGACTACCAGACGAAAAACGCCTGAAAAAAGCCTGCAATAAGTCGAAGCAAGTTGTTTTATATACCTATGGTGAAAATAACCAAGCGATTTGGTGGCAAAAACATCAACCTAAGTTGTATGATTTTAAAAACTTAAGTATTTTTAGTCTCGATTATGCTGCGACTCAGGCATTAGCCGACTTAGCTGATCGTAATATTAAGCTCACTATTACCATTCAAGACGGTGAAGTATGGGTTAGCTCAGACACAGCAAATATCGAAATTAAACCGCAACAGTTAATGTAAGGAATGCGATGGCAATTAGGCAAGTTGTAGTATTACACGGACTATATATGTCAGGCTTTGTGATGCGCCCTTTATGTGCGCGTCTTGAAAAGTCAGGACTAAAAATACTCAATTTGACCTATAACACGCTCTCTCCCGATAGAGCGGCGATTTTCGATAAGATTGATCGCTTTATTGGTGGTAAACCTACCGCCTTAGTTTGCCACTCAATGGGCGGCTTGGTTGCTCGCGCTTACTTAGAGGCCAATTCTCTTCAAAGCCGCCATGTCGAAAAGGTGATCACCTTAGGCACCCCGCATAAAGGCAGCCATATTGCCAAACAAATGCAGCAGAAGGGCTTTGAAATGCTGTTAAAAAATAGCGTGGAGTTTCTATTATCTGAGAATGGCAATTGGCCGTTTAATGCCAAGCTTTATAGTATTGCTGGTGACTTACCCATAGGGCTAATGCCACTGATTGCTAAAGGCAGTGTCTCTGATGGTACAGTTTTGATAGATGAAACCAAGCTCAATGGCATGGCAGAACATAAGGTGTTTCATTTGAGTCACACCAGTATGATCTACTCACGCCAAGTGATGGATTACATCATTAAGCTTATAAATCAAAGTGAGTGATACTTTAATCTTCAGCACTTGCAGCCACTTTATATGAGATTAAAACAATGATCCCTAAGATCAATGGTACAGGTGCTGCAATATAGCCAAAGGTATCAAAGTTTGCGAAGCTAGCACCTGCTAGATGACCTACCAAACCGATAACAAATGCAAGTAATGCGATCACGACAACGACTATTTCAGCTTTGTTTTCTTTAACTGTTTTACCGTCCATTTTTCTTCTCCTGGTTAAATGCGGTAAAGTCATTATGCGCTTCTGGTTCGTTGTTTTTTTGACCTAAATCAAGTTCTAAATCAGCGTGTTTCTCAGCAGGTGCAAACCTTGTTTTAGATCATACTTTCTGCCTAATTTTAAAATATTCGTAAAATAAGGTAGATTTTTTGCTCAGTTGCCCCAAGTCTATTAAAAGTAATTCAAAGTTATATTGATAGTGCATAAATGGACAACACCAACCTTTGATAGGTAAAACCTATCACTGTGTTCGAATTAAACCATTTTACAGATTAACCAAGATGGCTAATACTTAACACCAAGCACTAGCAAGTAAACACTTAACGGTTTTTTTAAGGAGCAATCTATGTCACAGGTAAATGCAATTGGTTTAAACAGCGCAAAAAGTGAAGATATCGTAAATTCACTAAACTCTTTACTAAGCTGCTACCAAATTCAATATATGAACGCACGCGGCTTTCATTGGAATATCAAAGGTCGTAACTTTTTTGAATTACACCTTAAATTTGAAGAAATTTATAACTTACTACTTGAGAAAGTAGACGAGATTGCAGAGCGTATTTTAACGTTAGGTGGTACACCGGTACATGCATTCTCTGAATACATTGAAGCAAGTAAGATCAGTGAAGCTAAAAATATCACAGAAGGCACTGCTGCAGTAGAAAACCTTTTAGCAGGTTACAGCACGCTTATTCAAATGCAGCGTGAAATCTTAGCACAAGCTGGTGATGCAGATGACGAAGGTACAGCATCATTAATGGGCGACTACATTAAAGAACAAGAGAAACTTGTTTGGATGTTAAAAGCTTACCTAGGTTAATATTCAGAATTGACACGAAAAAGCCCTCTCTTGAGGGCTTTTTTATATTCAGAAGGTATTATTTTAACCACTTTCTTAAATTATCGTACTCGGGTCTTATTTGAAAAAAGCTTTCAGCGTCTTGGTGAAAGTTAATATCCATTTCGACACCAGACCAAACTGTTTCTAATAAATTGCGGGCAATGATATTCGCTTTGATGTAATCAACGCGTTTGTAGCCTCGTGCTTTGACAGCCTGAAAGTAAACCTTAGCAGTTTCAATACTATCGGCAGTTGCTAATTCAAATTGTTCCAAATTAACCACAGCATACTGAATTGAAAACTCTGGGTACTTCATGATTTCTTGAGCAACTTCAATACTAAATGAAGCAACGGCTTCTTTATTAAAACTGCCACTCATTTCCACATAAATCACCGGCGGCTCAACAAAATAACGCCAATCACCATGGGCTTTAAACATGCTTACCCCTTTGAAATACAACTTAAGTTTACGCTTATAAAATTTATTTACCTATTTATCTAAGCCTTTATTCGATAATAAAGCAATAAAAAAGGCCATTTCTAATGCCTTTTCTTCAAGGCTTTTAAAGCGACCCGATGCACCACCATGGCCTGCATCCATGTCGGTTTTAAATACCAAAATGTTGTCATCGGTTTTAAGCTCACGTAGCTTAGCAACCCACTTCATTGGCTCCCAGTATTGCACTTGAGAGTCATGAAACCCTGTTGTAACAAGAATATTAGGGTAAGCCTGTGGCTTAATATTATCGTACGGTGAGTAAGCCTGAATCACATCATAAAACGCTGGATCATTTGGGTTACCCCATTCGTCGTATTCATTGGTCGTCAGTGGAATACTCTCATCTAGCATAGTAGTTAGCACATCCAAAAATGGCACATGACAACCAATACCTAAATAAAGCTCAGGTGCTTGGTTAACCACAGCGCCCATTAATAAGCCACCAGCACTGCCACCAGACGCGAATACTTTCTCTGGGTGTGCATAGCCTTGCTCAGTAAGCGCATGCGTAACATCAATAAAATCGCTAAAGCTATTTTGCTTATATTGCTTTTTACCTTGCTCATACCAGTGACGCCCTAGCATTTCACCACCACGAATATGTGCAATCGCATAAACAAAACCGCGGTCAAGCAAGCTTAGTGAGCTACTTGAAAAACTAGGATCGATGGTAATACCATACGCGCCATAGCCATATTGCAACAGCGGATTACTTCCATCTTTATTAAATTGGTCGATACGATAAACCAAAGATACCGGCACTTGCTCGCCATCTCTTGCAGTAACCATTAAACGTTCTGAGCGATAATGCTCTGGGTTAAAATCACCCAATACTTGCTGTTGTTTTAATAAGGTTTTGTTACCTGTTTTTAAATCAACATCATACAAAGAACCTGGCGTAGTTAAGCTTGAATAGTAAATACGCGCAGAGCTCACATTCGGCTCTGGATTCATGGCAATTGCAGCATAATAACAAGGGTCATCAAACTCTAAAGTAAGACGCTCGGCTTGCTGAGCCACCACTACAAAACGTGTTTGGCCAAGCTCTCGCTCGGTGAGGATAAGGTAGTCATCGAAAATCTCGACCCCTTCTAACAATACGTTCTCGCGATGTGCTGTATGCTCTTGCCAACGATGTTTATCGGCAATGGTGCTTTGCGTCGCGGTCATTAAACGAAAGTTTTTCGCTTGCCAGTTGGTCACAATGTAAAAGGTATCACCTAGCTTATCGACATCGAACTCATGGCCTTCTTCGCGTGGCATTAAGGCGCTAAATCCACCTTCTGGATTATTGGCATCAAGCACCCAAGTATCGTTTGTTTCTGTAGTCGCAAGGTCAATTATGATCAGGCTTTCATCGCGGCTTTTGCCAAGCCCCATAAAGAAGCTTTTATCTTGCTCTTCATAAACCAGTACGTCATCAGCTTGCGGGGTGCCTAAAACATGGCGGTAAACCTGAAAACCCAATAAGGTTTGCAGGTCTTTTTTCACATAAAACACCGTTTTATTATCATTAGCCCACACCACTTGGCCTTCGGTGTTTTCCAGCACATCACTAAACATCTCGCCGCTGGCAATATTTTTAAAACGCACGGTATAAATACGACGACCTTCAGTGTCTTCAGAGTATGCAAGTAGCTGCTCGTCAGGGCTAATTGCAACTTCGCCTAATTCATAAAATTCGTAATCGCCAGCTAATTGATTTACATCTAACAGCAAGTGCTTGTCGCGTGCCTCTATTGAGCTACTGCGATAATGGCGTGCATATTCATCGTCGCCACGTACTTCTGAGTGATACCAATATTGACCATCTTTCACGGGTACCGTGTTGTCGTCTTTTACAATGCGGTCTTTTAGTTCATTAAATAATTGTTCGCGCAGTGGTTTTATATCGGCGAGTTGCTCATCGCAATAATCGTTTTCGGCGTTTAAGTGCGCTAATACATCTTTATTTTCACGCTCATCATCACGCATCCAATAATAGTTATCGGTGCGAGTTAGTTGATGAGTAGTTAATGGATGAGGCTGTTTTTTGGCAACAGGAGGATGCGCTAATAAAGACAAAGAATACGAATTTGACGACACAAGAAAAAACCAAAATAAAAAACGAATTGCTGGCAGTTTATCACAGAATTATTCCAATCCGCTTAATTAAGTAGTCTATTTTGAGGCAATAAAACCTCGTTGATAACAAGGCAAAAATTTCGTTATTTAGTTGTTCTCGGCAATTGCTCCTGCATTGCTCTACCTCCTGCATCCATGCAGTCGTAAATGAGGAATTTTTAACGCAGTTAACGACAGGTTTAATCCCTCAAAATGATTAAGTATTATTGCGGGTTGGTATTAAAAAAGCCCACTCAAATTGAGTGGGCTAAGCAATGCTAAAATAGCATTTAGGGGGAAACTCTTAATGTGAAACTTGCTGCCAAGCCATAGCCCAGCTTTTTCCTACACCTGGTTCAAATAGCGGGTTGTGTGAATCTTTAACACGACAAAACTCGCTAAATGGCCATGGTTTACACATATAAATATGGCCTGTTTTAGGTTGTAAAACCTTAATTCCTGCACTGTAATCGTTGCATGCTTGAGGATAAACATAGTCATAATCTTGCAGACTATCTTTTACTCGCTCTTCACACTTGGCGATACAATTAAACGCCACTTTTACATGCGTAATACCCGAGCCTTCTAGGGCATAAATTTGGTTTGAGCGATAGGCTACCACTAAACCTTGATCAGTCATTTTTCCAGCTTTTACTAGCGGAATATGCACATTAATATGCTCAGCAACGGAGCGCGGCCAATTATGAGGCTCACCTTGATCCGTACTGACTATTGGATATTCGAATGATAAATCGACTAGCTCTCCTTGCATGTCATAAAAGGTCACAATCACCCTATCACCAACAAATAGTTGGGTATGATGATTCAAGCAACCAATCGGCAACCACTTCCCGGAGGCCATTGACGTATGCATAAACAAAGTATCACCCTAAGAACAACTAATAGGCATTATCTAACAACCGTACAAAATAAATACTTTTTAGTTTGAGGCAAAAGATCCAAAGCACTAGATTATGTGCTTATCAGCGGTCCCGCTATCATAGTTTAAAACCTTAGACCGGAAACTTTGCGTCCTAACTTTTCAGTTAGTTTGCCAAAAACAAGACTGAGTATAATCGCGACCGAATCACAAATCAAACAAAAGAATGTAACCAAAGGTCTTATATAGCAAATAGTTACTAGCAAAAGATGCAGAAACAAAAAAGCCAACCGCTCGGTTGGCTTTAAAACAGAAAGAGCTTTAGTCTTTCACCAGCTTTCTTCTGGTCGTTACTCGGTGACCAGAACGGAATATATTCAAAAAGCCATTACCTACATCACTCATGATAATGTACAAACAAGGTACTAGTACTAAAGTGATTAGAGTTGCAAACATAACCGCAAAACCAAGTGCAACCGCCATTGGAATTACAAACTTAGCTTGCAAGCTGGTTTCGAACATAATCGGTAGTACACCGGCAAAGGTTGTAATTGATGTCAGGGTGATTGCTCTAAAGCGCGCACAACCTGCTTCAATAACCGCTTGGCGAGTTGAAATACCTTCGCGGCGTGCTTGGTTTACAAAGTCTGTCATAACTAACGAGTCATTAATTACAACACCGGCCGCAGCAATCAAGCCAAAGCCCGACATCAAGCTAATATCTAAACCAAACCAGAAGTGACCCCAAATAGCACCGGTTAAGCTAAATGGAATAACCGACATAACAATAAGAGGCTGTGAATAGCTCTTAAGCGGCACTGCAAGCAAGATATACACTAAAATCATACCGCCAATAAAGAACATGATTTGCTCGTTAGCTTGCGCTTGTTGTTCTTCAATAGAACCACCTAGCTCAGTTTTAACTGATGGGTATTCCTCTTTTAACTGCGGTAATAAGTTCTCATCAACTTGCTTAACCACTTCACCCGGTTCAATCGCTTCTTCATCGATACTGCCGTAGATATACACAGTACGATAGCCACCTTCACGGCGAATATAGCTAATACCTGGTTTTTCGTTCAGTTCAACAACATCGCCCAGCATCACCTCTTGGCCCGCAGGCGTTGTGATCACAGCATGCTTTAATGATGCAAACGCTTCACGTGTTAGTTTCGGGTAACGAACCATAACACGTACTTCTTCACCGCGACGAATAACACGCTGTGCTTCACCACCGTAGAAGCTTGCGCCTACTTGATTAGCAATATTGGCAAGGTCTAAACCTAAATCATATGCCACAGGTTTTAAGCTTAATTGTACTTCTTTGCTCGCCGGATCGATGGTCGAACTAATATCAAACAAGCCTTTTTGCTGTTGTAATAGTTGGATGAAACGACGACCTGCATCATTTAAGGTATCGATATCTGGGCCGTAAAGTAAGTAACCAAACTCACCATCCATACCACCGCCATTTACATCATCGTAAATTTGCAGTGATTTCACACCTGGGATGCTTGGCATTTGTTCACGCCAACGACGCGATAATTCGAATGCGTTATACGGGCGAAGCTCTTCATCTACCAGCGGAGCAAGTAATTGTGCTTCAGTACGACCTTGGTTAAACACTAAGATATCGCGAATTAGCTTTTGGCCAAACTCTCGTTCTGTCTCTTGATCTACCTTGTTAACCATGGCTTCGATTTCACGAATAGCATTAATTGTTTGCATATCCGAGGCATTTTCATTCATTTCTAAACGAATTTGCGGAAAGTCCTGAGGTACTTTTGGTGTTGGTACCACACGCACTTGGTTTGATGTAATTAAGCCAAACGTCAAAATCAATAAACCGACAAACGCAAATAGTACAAACCAGCGCCATTCAACACACAGCTCAATAAAACGCTTATATGGACCATTTACAAAGTTAAAGAAACGTTTGTTAAAACGCGCTCGCCAGCTATTAGGATTAATTGGCGGAAACTTAGTATGGGCAATGTGTGCGGGTAAAATAAGTTTCGATTCAATCAAACTAAATATCAGGCACAGAATAACCACCACGGCGATACCAAAGAAGAATGCGCTCTCTGGACCACTTGATAATGTAAACGGTGCAAATACAGCAATTGTTGTTAAGACACCAAATGTTGCTGGGGTAGCAACGCGTTTTGCGCCATTTACCACGTTTACAACACCACCGCCTTTTTTCTCAATTTCGGTGTAGGCGCTCTCCCCTATGACTATGGCATCGTCGACCACGATCCCGAGTACCATAATAAAGGCAAATAACGACACGATATTAATACTGATACCAAATAATGGCATCATCATCATTGCACCTAAGAAACACACAGGTAAACCAATCATTACCCAAAGTGCTAGCTTAAAGCGTAAGAAGATAGACAGCATAATTGCCACCAAGATAGCCCCTTGGAAAAGGTTGGTTTTCATCATGTCTAAACGGGCATTGAGGTAATAAGTCATGTCCATCAGTGGCACAAGACGAAGACCGGCTGGTAGCTCTTTATTCTTTTGTTCAATAAAGGCTTTAACTGAATCAGCAACCGGGATCATATTTTGTTCTTTAGTTGCTTTTACAGATAAATAAACGGCATTTTCACCATTAAATTTAAAATAGCGTTCACCTTCAGTGAATTGGTCTTTGATCACAGCAATGTCGTTTAGCAGTACTTTCGCGCCATTAGCACCAATTTTTACTGGGATCTGGCGGAACTCATCACCGCTGTAATATTGATTTTCAACACGTACCGAGATAATACCTGCGTCAGTACGTAATTGACCTGCTGAAATATTTGCAGAGTAACGACGTACAGCACTGGCCACCTCACTTAAAGTAAGGTTGTATTGACGAAGTGAATCTGGGTCAATTTCAATCGCAATCTCATCAAGTGGTACATCGTTTTGTACCAGCGACACATTAGATAACTGCAATAACTCATCTTCAATTTTGTTTGCAACAGGCTTTAACTCAGTCAGTGGAATATCACCCACTAGCGTCATACCAATCACGTCTTGGCGAAACTCAACTTGGCTAATTGTCACCGGCTCCATGCCGGCAGGGAAAGTCGCAATACTGTCTACTCGTAGTTTCACTTTATCGAGTACATCCGTGAGCTCTGCATCTGTGTTGATCTCTAAACTTGCAGTGCCACTATTTCGGAACGAACGATATACACCACGTTTAATTTCGGTGACATCTTTTAGTGACTCTTCAATTTTGATCAGAATACTTTCTTCAATTTCCTGTGGTGAGGCACCCGGATAATTGGCCTGTACCTCGATATAGTTAATTTCAATATTCGGGAACATCTGACGCTGAATAGTGAAATAACTAATGATCCCCATGATGATGATAAACACCATCATTAAGTTAGCAGCGACCGAGTTATTGGCAAAATAGGCAATAAGGCCAGACTGTTTTTCTGTGTTTGTATCAGTCATAGTGCTACCTTAAAGCTTTTCAACCGCTGCAGTTTCTGCATCGCTTGTCATTTCTTTCATTCCAGCAATCTTCACTTCCATACCCTCTTGCGGATACTCAGGTAGCGTCAGAACCAACTGGTCATTCACTTCAAGGCCATCGCTAATGTAGAAATACTCACCTTCTTCACGCACTACGGTTACTTTACGTGATTCAAGTTTATTCTCGCCGTTCACAATCCACACCGTTTGGTTATTCACTAAAGACTGCGGTAAACGGTAGATGTTTTGTAATGTTGCACCGGCAAAGTTCACTTGAACGTAAGCACCAAATTTAATTGGTTGTACGTCATGCTTTAATCCGTATGGGTCATCAACACGAACAACTAAGTTGCTCATACGCGTCGCGTTATCAACAACGCCTAGGTCACGGTCAATTTCGGCTTCACGAGTAAAGCTGTTTAAGCCTTTATTGATAATGGTCGCTTTAACGCCTTTTAAGCGTTTTGGCAAAAATACACTATCGAAACCAGCAATTGGTACAATGATTTCTGCACTTTCAATATTATTAATTTCAGCAACTTGGCTGCCTACATTGATGTATTGACCGACACCAATTTCACGGCTGATCACCAGTGCATCGTAAGGTGCTTTCACCTCACAGCGAGCAAGGTCACGCTCGGCACGTTTTAATGCCGCTTGCGCTGATTTAACAGCTGCTTGTGCACTTAAAACTTGAGGTTTACGTAGGAATAAGTCGGTGCGCTCACGCTCTGGGTAACGTCTTGCTTCATCCTCTGCCACTTTAGCCTGTGCTTGCTCTTCGATCAGTGCCGCTTGAGCACTGGCAAGTGACGCTTCAGCTTGTAGTACAGCCGCTTCGTAGTTGTCTTTTTCGATGGTAAATAACACTTCACCGCGAGCTACGATGCCACCCGCAACAAAGTTTGGGTGCCAGCTTGTAACTTCACCAGCCACTTGCGAGGCAAGTAAGGTACTTTCAAGCGGTTTCACTTCGCCGTAACTATTAATAATCACTTGATGATCATCACTTGCTATTGGCTCAACCTGTACTAAAGGACGCACATCAACTACATCCTTGTCTTTAGGCTCTTGAGCAATCGCGTTTATTGCCTTAAAACCAGCAACACCAACGATTAATGCAACAAACGGTAAGATCCATTTTAATAAACTTGTGCGCATAACTTACACCTATAATATTTTCACTGGCCCTATCATACCAAAGCTGACAGAAACATTAATGTGACATTTGTAAGGAACTGTTACAAAAACAGATAAATTGGCAACACAAAAACCAAAACTTATCTAAGAACAATTTGTTACAAACAAAAACCACTTAATATCAGAGACTTACAACACTACTTTCACACTTGTTAACAAACAGCCTTTTATCAAAGGGTTAATTCATTAAACTTGATTGAGAAATAATGAAAGGAACGAGTTAACAATGAAAATAACAAACATTGCGCTGGCACTAAGCTTAGCGTTTGCCATGAATGGCCACGCCGCCGAAACAAAAAAAGAAGAAAAGAAGCCAAAAACACTGGCTGAAATGATCAAAGATAAAAGCGAGTTTGCCGGTGTTTTCAGCATTTACCAAGATGCGAAAACCGGCGATAACTTAATGGTGATCGACCAATCTCAACTTGATACACCATTTGTGTACTTTGCTCACACCGTTGATGGTGTTACTGACGCAGGTCACTTCAGAGGGGCATATCGCGAGACAAAGCTAATTGAGTTTCGTAAATACTTTGACCGCATTGATATTATTAGCAAAACACCGCGCTATAAATTTGATGAAAACTCAGCCCTAGCACGCTCTGCCGATGCCAACATCAGCGAAGCTGTCCTTGCGAGTATTAAAATCGAAAAAGAAGAAGACGGTAAAATTGCTTTTAAAGTTGATAAGCTCTTTTTAAGTGAAGCACTGCATAAAGTGTCACCTTGGGCAAACCCAAAAGATAAAAATGCCAGCAAACGCTTTAAACTTGGTAAGTTAAACGACAAAAAATCGCGTATTGTTAAACAGCGCCCTTACCCAAATAACCTAGATGTTGTGGTGGATTATGTATTTTCTAATGCTAACCCAACAGTACGAGGTTCAAAAGCCGTAAGCGATCCTCGTAACGTTTCAATTAAAGTACAGCATTCATTTGTCGCGCTACCGAAAAATGATTATCAAGCTCGCCAAGATGACGCACGTATTGGTTATTTTACTAACGAATTCGACAATATGACATCAGCGGATTGGGCACCTTATGAAGATGTCATCAAGCGCTGGGACTTACAAAAGAAAGACCCGTCAGCGGCACTGTCTGAGCCAGTTAAACCGATTACTTGGTGGATTGAAAATACTACCCCGGTTGAGTGGCGAGACACTATTCGTGATGCCGTGCTCGCGTGGAATAGCTCATTTGAAAAAGCAGGCTTTAAAAATGCCATCGAAGTAAAAGTACAACCTGATGACGCTGATTGGGATGCGGGCGATATTAACTACAACGTGTTACGTTGGACGGCATCACCACGCCCTCCATTTGGCGGTTATGGCCCTGCCCTTGCGAATCCATTAACCGGTGAAATCTTAGGCTCTGACATCATGTTAGAGTATGTTTTCATGAAAAACCGTTGGATGTACGACACTTTATACACCCAAGGTGCAACCACGCTTGAAACTAACCAAAGCAGCACCGATTTACATTGCTCATTGGGTCACAGCATTCAAGAAAACATGCTACTTGCTAAAGGCTTAGGCACAGGTGCGAGCATTGAAGACAAAGAGATTTTACGCCAAGGTTTAACTCAGCTAGTTTTACACGAAGTAGGCCATACCCTTGGTCTTAACCACAATATGAAGTCATCTATCTTATGGGATGAAAAAGAAGTTCACGATAAGAGTAAAACGCAAGGTATCGTAACGGGTTCTGTTATGGACTATGCACCAGCAAACATTGCCCCTATTGGTATGCAGCAAGGTGATATCTTCCAAACCAAACCTGGCCCTTACGATGATTGGGCAATTGAATACGGCTACAGCCAAGCATTGGCTGATAAAGCGGCTGAGCAACAACGCCTTGAGAAAATTCTCGCTCGCTCATCTGAGCATGCTTTAGCGTTTGGTAATGATGCTGATGATATGCGTGCTCCAGGCCGCCATATTGACCCACGTGTAATGATTGGCGATATGTCATCTAACCCTGCCGCATATGCTGATGATCGTATGGAGCTTATCAATAAGCTGCTTACTGAACTTAAAGACAAAGCCACGGTTAATGGTGAGTCATACCAACAGCTGGTTACCTCAGCGAACATTTTATTTAGAAGCTACAGAACACAAGCAGGCGTGGTATCTCGTCAAATTGGTGGTGTTTATGTAGAACGTAATGTGGTGGGCGATGACAAAAATGGTGCACCATTTACGCCTGTGCCACTTGAGCGCCAGCAACATGCAATGCAAGTGTTAGCCGACAAAGTATTCTCGCCAAATGTGCTTTCGAGCATGCAGCCACTGTATAACTACCTGCTACAGCAGCGTCGTGGTTTTAATCATTACGGTAAGAACGAAGACCCTAAACCACACGGCATGATTTTAGGTATGCAGAAGCTGGTACTTGCTCAGTTATTACACCCGGCTGTCATGCTGCGTATTTCAGACAGCGCAATGTATGGCAACGAGTATTCACTTAACCAATTTATGAATGACTTAACAGCAAGCATTTTTGTAGACAGCAAAAAAGCAAACACCCTAAGTCACAATCTACAAGTTGAATATGTGAATCAGCTAATCACGATCGCTGGTTTAGGCAAAGCGAGCAAGCACGATAACCTAGCCAAAGCTGCCGCGCTTTATCAGTTAAATCAAATTGCTGATATGAGCGTACCATGGGGTGCAGACACCGCAGCTAAAGCGCATAAGCAATATATCGATCGCTTAATTAGTAAAGCCCTCGAAGCATAATCTTAGCAACACAAAAAAGGCTGCCACTTGGCAGCCTTTTGTTTTTAGTTTAAGCCATTGCTGGGCGCGATTTATAATACTGAATACACCCTAGTTGCGCTGCATTAGTCAGTAGAATCATTACAAAGGTCAGTATGTGAGACACACTCGGTGTCGTCATAGCAAGCTCGGCAGCAAGGCCGCAGCTTCCAGCAACAAACTGTAGGCTAAAGTAGCGCGCACTTAAATTACTAATATCACCACTTTTAATGGTTTTATAAGTCTGCGGCATAACACGAATAGAGCTCATGACTAAACCTACATAGGTTAGCCAGTTAAGCACCGTTGCTGTTTCATAATGAGGGTTAAGCAACAAACCAAAAGGCACGACCGAGATAGCTAATAACCCAGCTAGCTGCATGCGTTGCTTTCGTTCAGCATTGTAACGAACAAAGTAGTAAAGAATCACACCACTTAGCATGCCGGTAACAACAAACGGCAAAACCATGTAAAAACGCTGAAAAAACAAATTAAAGGTGATGAAATACACACTTTGCGCAACACCAAAGCTCATCATTAACAGCGAAACGCCCGACACACTGCGATTTTTACGGATCTTATTTAAAAGCGGATAAAAGCTAAACGCTAAAATAAAGCATGAAATAATCGGCAAAAAGTGCGCCAAAACAGACCTCTCTCGTTACAATTTAGTTAATAAGTTAGCAATTTATAAATCGCCCATGAAAGTGCAGTAAACAACTGTTTTTAAAGCGATTTAAAAGAGCGCGGCATTGTAATGAGAGAGTATTAGAATGCAATAAAGAATAAAAAATATACAACTGACTATTGGCAAGATATCCGTACAAGCTGTTTACAGCTGATGACACTAACGACTGACTTGAATAGTCACTGCAATATGGGTACATTGAGCGGATAGTATTCAGGAGAGAAAAGCTATGAAGCCAATTTTATATGTAATTGTTTTATTTTCCTTTTTGGCTGGATGCGAGAGTACAAGCCAACAGTCAGCCCCCCCTCCTAGCGTTGCCAGCTTACTAAACAATGAACATTTTCAACAAGTTGAACTAAAAGACCCTGAACTTTTTACCTTACCAGCCGAGGAACAAAAACGCTTCCTTAACTATTTCACAAGACACCAAGGTGACTATTTAAGAGATGATCAAGTTCTTTATCAATACTTAGAAAATAAGCTCAGTAATTTTAATTATTTTAGCGCCACCTTAAATGCCCAACAGGCATTACAAAATGAGCAAGGCAATTGCATCAGTTTAGCAATTTTAACTCACGCATACGCGCAACTAGTCGGGCTCAAAACTGGTTTCCAAGCGGTCTCAAGTGAGCCTGTTTATAGTAAGCAAAATAATATAGTGTATGTGTCAGGCCATTTTCGCACCAAAGTCTATGCCCCTTTAAGTGAAGAAGATAATTATTTGGTACCGCCAGGTACTGTCATTGACTACTTTCCTGCTCGTGGTAGTTTTTATTCCGGCCGCGCTGAACTAAAAGATTTAATTAGCCGTTATTACAGCAACCTAGCAAGCGACGCACTTATTGCTAACCAATTTGATTTGAGCTACAGCTATATTTTAAAAGCCAATGAATATACACCAAATTCTGCTGCGCTTTACAATTTAGCTGCCGTATTACATCGTCAATCGGGTGATTTAGCTGGAGCAAAACATATTTATCAAACAGCGATGCAGCATGGCTTTAAAGATACGAATTTACTACATAATTACGCAGTGCTGGCCGAGCAACTGAATGATCAGGTTTTGGCAGAGCAGCTCAATTCTCAACTTGCTATGCTTAGACAAGACCCATTCGAGTTACTCGCTACAGCGATTAACGCTCGTAACAATGGCCAATTTTACAAAGCAAAACAACAACTCGAGGAGGCTATCGCATTAGCTCCGTATTTATCTGAACCATATATAGAGTTAGCGATTGTAAGTTATCAGCAAGGTAATGAACAAAGCAGCAAAGAATGGCTAGAAAAAGCCATTGAGATAGAAAATAAAGACGAAAAACTAGCACTTTATCACGCCAAGCTTTTCGCCTTAAAAGGTCAACACTAGTTTATAACGAGTAATAAAAGCTTAGCCAAGCGCGTAAATCATTTTCAAAGTCGTCGCCTTCTACTCGGGCGACGCCAAAATCAAGGTTTACATCATTTAAACCTGCAGGCCCCATGCCAAAGCTAAAGTCTCCTTGCCACTTGAGACCGTAACTTTGTGCATAAACTCGGTTATCGACCTGATGCTGTTGGTAATAAAGCCAAGGTAATGAATCTTTGTAACTAATACCCCCGCCATAGCCTTTATAGCGGTTACCTAATTGACTAATAAACGGCAGCTCAGGGGCAACAACAAAGCCACTTTGCGTGTCATTATTAATTAAGTTTGACTCATAACCGCCAAGCGCAAGGCTACTGTCATCGCGATATTGCTGAGCAAAATTAACATAAACGGGAATATCATAGGCATAACCGCTCAATACGGTAGCAAAGTTATAGCCCTGCCAATTATTCGGGTCAGCATCACCGGATAGCCACTGGGCACTTACGGACTGAGCAAAACCATATTGCTGTCTATCATGTTGCCATTTTTGTTCAAGGCCAAGCGTTAACCATTGATCATCCCCATTACTAAAGTCACTGTAGTTATAGCTCAAACTCGGCGTAATACTAAGCTGCTGAAACTGCAACGGGTAACTCAAAGCTAAATGCGCCCCTGTGTTACTAATGTTTAGTGGCATTTGTGAGTGGTACTGTTTTGCTGATTCAAGGTCGTAATCAAATAACAGCGCTTTAAATTTTAAATCAAACGCTGAGTACTTAACGGCCGCGAACACCCCTTCTAATGCTTTGTCATGTAAATCAGCACTATAGCCTGCCTGTAAATCGAGCTGCTTTAAAAAGTCATTGCTTTTTACGCCAAGGGTAAGCAGTGAAGATGAAGCTGAATAGTACTGAGATGCCAACGAAAAGGTTGGTTTTTGCTGCCAAATATCATAATCGGCTGGCTCAGTTGGGCTTTGCGGGTAGATTTTCGCCTCAGGTAATACTTCGCTCGTTACTTGCCCTCGTGGTGGCGCCGCACTTTTAGCAAATTCAACAACCTCTAATCCTTGTGGTTGCTCAGCAAAATGCTTGATATTCGGCCCTTCAGCAGTGATCGATAAATACAAAAGTTCACCATTATTCATTGCCATTGGGTGTGCAACAGCTTCTTGGCCTTGCGTTAATTGGCGTAGTGAATTGCTTTGTAGATCATAATGATATAAATCGAGAGCTTTCTTTTTACCGGCAACAAAATATAGCCCTTTGCCATCTGCTTGCCAATTAGGTTGTGACAGATACTGATAGCCCTCAGGCATTGGCACAGTAAGTGATTTTTGAGAGCTTAAATCTTGTATATACAACTCCCAGTTGGCATTCAATGTCGCTTTTAAATAAGCAAGTTGAGCTTTATTAGGGCTTAGTAATGGATAGTCATAAACCGTTTCTAGGCTTTTCTCAAATAAAGGGGTAGAAACACCCGTATTGAGGTCAAGGCGCACTAGCTCAGAGAAACCATGCTGAGTTTGCTCAGCATAAACAGTTTGCCCGTTATCACTAATACTAAAGCGGCGCAGCCCTGCATGATGCGTCAAAGCGCTCACTTTACCAGTGTCGATATCATAGCGGTATAAATCAGAAATACCTTGAATGGAGCCTTTAGCAACTGTTGTTGTGGCAGTGAAAAACAAAGTATTTTCGTCTAACCACTGCGGGTTTTTTATACCCTGCCTATTAATTTGTTGAAGCACATGTTTTTGCTTACGCTTAAAGACATTGGGGGCTTTATCTGCGATATCGACAGGATCATTATCAAGTAACGCTTGTTGCTGCTTTGCAAAATCATCGGCAGCCTGTTGATTGTCATCAGTGCTATAAATGACTAAACGGGTTTCGTCATCTTTGTTGCGCTCAACAATCGCAAGTTTACTGTTATCTAAACTTAAAACAGGGTTCGAAGCGTATAAATCAAGCTCTAACCAAAGCTTACTTGTAAGTGTTTGCTCACTTACCTCTTTAGCCATTGCTTTATAAGTATATTCGGCAATAAAACGACGATATAGGCGCTCAGGTGAGTCGCCAAATACCCCGCTAAAGGCCTCATCAAAATCACGTGCTTTAACCGCTTGCATGCGTGTCCAAACTGCATCAAGAGTTTGCGCTGAATAGTTCTCTTCGAGCCATGCAAGAAAGCGAGAACCCATTAAATACGCCATTGAGCCAGCTAAATAGCCTCCTTCGGTACTACTCAATTGGTTATATTGTGGCAGCGCACCTTGCTGGGCAAATTCAACCAGTATTGCTTCTGAAAGGTTATCGTATAAACGGCCTCGGCCTGTCATTTTCGACTCAAGCAGCGTTGCATAGCCTTCGGCAGCCCAGCGCGGCATTTCGCCATCAACTAAATCGTAAATATCCCAACTATTACGAATAACCTGACGTACGTCGCTTCGAGTAGGCTGAGCAAGATGCACTAAATGAATATATTCATGCAAAATCAATAACTGCTGCCAGCCATCGGTGTTAGAAATCACCGTGTCGGATTGTGGAGGCGTGGTAAACAAAGCCATTAGAGGTTTGTTAGTCACCGGCAAAGCAAAGCCATTGGAGGCGTTAAACGGGTCGAAAACCAGTACATCGACCACTTCATCAAGGGCACGGTTTTGCTGTTTTAAAACCTTATCACGAACAATTTCAAGCTCTGTTGCTGCTGAACGGGCCCATTGCTGATTCTCAGTACTAAAATGCACGTTAAAGTGTTCGGTATGAATGGTTTGCCAAGTTTCTTGGCTTGAAGCGTGGCTAGCAGCAAGTAGTGCCGCAGTTAACAGGGCTTTTTTCATCACAATCCTTGATTAGCAAGTTACTTAATTTAAGGATTAGTATGCGATGCTTTTTAAAAAGGCTGAAGTTAAAAAGTGTAAGAAATTACTCGATCTTAAGTGGGCGAACCAAGCCTAGTAATTGATAAACAATAAATATTGTCGCTGCAAACATAATACTGCTTCTCAATGCACCAAGACCCGCAAGAGCCATCGCGCCAGTCACAAGCAAAGCAATACAAGTCACTGCACAACTTACGCAAAGACCTTTACACTCCTTCTTATTGCGAGCATAGCAAAGCAATCCGACAACACCTGAAATAGCTAAAATAGGTAGTAAATAAATCATTGCGAACCTCCATCTGTAGCTTTTGAGAAAGTATACTCAAAAACCCAAACAGGTCAATGATATTGAGAATTATTTTCATTTAAAACCAATTCCGCTCGACGCCTTCTATTTCATATAGGGCGAAATCAGCAAACTGCTCAGCCAGCTCTGCTTTTAAATAAGGCATTGATACTGAACCAGAAGCAAGTTGTATATACAAGCTTTTTAGCTGTGATCGGAGCATTAAATAAGTGCTTATTGTGGTGACACTTTGTGCTTTATAGATTTCAAAAACACGATACTGCACACCCAGCATGCCGGTTTTAAATACGGCAAAAAAGCGGCCGTCATGTTGATACATAGCCACACCCGTTTTTTGATAATTCAAAAACACACCGATCATCAAAACTAAGCCCACGACAATGCTCCACAGCATCGTAGCAGCATCAAATAAGACATTGAAAATTAAAGCAGAAAATATAGTAGGTAGGACCACATATAAAAACGTATTCTTATAAAGTAAAGCGCGCTCAGGCTTAACAAAGTTAAGCTCTGTTAAATCAACAAACCATGGAAATAACCAGCCACACACGGCTTGCACTTGCTCTTTGGTGATTACTGGCATCACTAACGTTTGTTTATTTTTATGTGCCGCAACCCCAGCAGCCATACCACCACTACTCACTTGTGGGCAAATTAAGGTATAGCGATTAAGCAGCCGAGCAATAATATTTTGCTTGATTTGCACACTTTGAATTTTCGACACGCTGATCGAGAGTTGCTGGCGCTCAAATAAACCTGCCACACGCTTAAACTTATCGTCCTGAAAATACAGCTGAAAGTTAAAAAAGCGCACCAAGGCCATGACAACAGAAAGTAAAATAGCACATAAAACAATGGCAACAACCATGATTAACACAGCGATTGCAGCGGCACTACCAACGAACGCAGCTTGCTCATTCAGTATGGCCTCTAGGCGGTTTATGATGGTTTTTTCGAGGTACTCAAAAATCACATTCATAAATGGAGCAAGTGCAGCCAATGCCAATATTGCCATGTTCGACATCAAACCAAACTTAGCAATTTCAGCATTGCTGATCGTTAAGGTTTTCGGTTTATCTGTTGCTTCGCTCTGCTCAATAGACGGCTGTTCTTGCTGTTGTAACTGAGCCTTAAATTCCATAACTTGTTCACGAACTTGCTCGGCATAGCTAAGCTTAACTCCCGGGATCACAGCTTCTTGAGCACTACTACCGGCGGCATCGAAAATACAATTAACTAAATTAACTGGCTGAAAATAAAAAGGTTCGGCAATGTTTACGTTCTGTACTCGAGCAAATTTTAGGGTTAGCCGCTCTTTTTTAAATACCCCTTTATTGAGCAGTATTTCGTGACCATCCGTTATGCGGTATTTAAAATTACGATAATAAGCAAAGGCATACAGCACTAAAACTAAAGAGGCCACGGCAACAGCTATTTGCCCCCAAAACAGCTTTTGCTCAACTTGCGTAACAAATAACACCAAAATAGGCAGTAAATTAAGCAGCCCATCTTTTATGAAGCGCAGTGCAAAGTGAACAATAAAATACAGTAGCGCCCATGGCGACACGCGTTGCCATTGTTGATCACTCATCGGCAAGCTCATTTTCTTGAGTTGCTGCATTATCACCATAACTTTGCACGAACTGGCGGACATCATTGCATTGTTCGTCCGTTAACCCACTGATATGTAAATCAGCACTCATGCCACCGGCACTGTAAAGCCTGAGTGTTGCGAGTCCTAACTTTCGCTCAATTGGGCCGCGATGAATTTCGGTGTGTTGCACACGAGAAATAGGCAATAAGGTGATTTGTTGCCAAATTAAACCTCGCTTAAAGGCAATATCATGCTCTCTTACTGCTACCCCTTTGGCGCGAACGCTGTAAAGGTTGTAAACCATTGACAGTATTACCAACAATGGCAAAACCAAAAGCCAAGGTGTAGCAATAGCTTGGCTAATGGCTGGATTAAAGTGCCGTACTGTAATGATCACGGCCATTAAAGGCACATAAAACAACAACCAATTTAGTTGTACATGCCATATCGCATTATCTGCAAGTGGTTGGAATTGAATCGTTTGATGCTTTGGAAGGGTTTCTATTTGTTGATTACTAAACACGGTAATTCCTTGTAAAGGCCAGCGGTGCCGGCCTTACGTGCTAACACTGAGTTATTATATGTTATAAATTATACCCAGCGTAGTTTTGTTGCAAGTGTATGGCTTGCTCCAGGTGCAAGTTCAACACTATCATCAAGGACATTAGCCGCTTCTAAACACAGCATGACGTGATATTCGTCATCAGCAAAATTAGAAAGGCGTTTTGATTTATCAATCCATGGGTTCCATAGTACACAGGATGTTGAATTTTCGCGGCCTACTTCAATAATGCCATCAGGTGTAATGATACGCTGAGTGTCTTTTGCTTCGGTATAAACCATGTCTGTTTCACGCGCGAACGACACTAATTCATTTTGCTCAAATGGACCTTCAGCAAATTCAATGTATTTCGCGCCTTGCAGGCCATCTACTTTTGTTTCTTCAATTGCTGGTGTTGGGAAGTACGTGTGCAGTGCTTGAGTGAACTGTAATGTTTGGTTATCTAAATTCGTGGTTGTTAAACGCAGCTCTAAGCTAGAGGTTAAAATAAACTCAGCCAATAACTTAGTTTTATAAGGCCAATACTTTTCATCAACTTGCGTCATCGGCAATGACAAGCTGATATAAATAGAATCGTCTTGTTCTTTCACTTCTTCTGCGCGCCATAAACTTGTGCGAGCAATACCATGAGCTGGCCAGCCTTCATGTTGGCTTACTCCGAACCATGGCCAACAAATTGGAATACCGCCTCGCACACCTTTGCCTTCTTGGTAATCTTCTAATTCTGAGACCCATAATAGTGGCTTTTTATCGGTTGGCGTGAACTCAGTGATCTGCGCACCTTGCAGAAAAATAGTTGCGCTACAAAACTCACTAGCAACTTTAATAAATTCAAGCCCGGTTTCACTTTGCTCAATCGTAACTGATGGCGATAACTTCATAATTCGTCCCATTTAATGAAAGAAAAATCCACCTTACCCAATGCAGTGGCTTTTAGTAAATAATATTTAGTTATTTGTATAAATTGTTTTACTACAAAGTGATGGTGTCACCTCGTAGTTGCATTTTAAGTGTTAACAACAATTACTCCATCTAAATTTCAACTTTTATGTTTTAATTTCTACTCTAATTAATAAATAAACACGATAACAACCTTTATGGCCGCAAATTATAAGCCACATAGTTATTATTTATTTGAACTCAATTTATTAGATGTGTAATATTTTGCGATTGCGGTTGTTCCACGCCGCCTTATTTAAGAGACAGAAACATGCAAAAGTATGACGAGCTACTAGTGTCGCTGCGCAAAGTGATCAGAGCCATCGACCTTCATTCAAAACAGCTCAATAAAACCTCAGGCTTAACAGGCCCACAATTACTGATTATGAACGAGGTTGCACAAACCGATGGCATAACCGCTAGTCGCATTGCACAAAATGTAAATTTAAGCCCGGCTACGGTTACCAATATCTTAGACCGTATAGAAAACCGTAACCTGATCACCCGTGTACGTAGCCAATTAGATAAACGCCGAGTTAGTTTGCATCTCACAGAAGCAGGTAAACAGCTATTAGAACAAGCACCTCAACCTCTGCAAGAGCACTTCATCGAAAAGTTCTCAGCACTCGAAGAGTGGGAACAAAGCTTATTACTTTCATCAATGCAACGTATTGCCGCAATGATGGATGCAGATCAACTTGATGCTTCACCACTACTTGAAGTTGGCGCAATCACCAAGACATTAGAACCACAGTAAAAATTAAAACTGATTGATTAATATTAATTTTCTGTGGCTAGTCTTGGGTTCAGCATGAATATCAACTATGCTTGGTAGTACCCATTCCAACACTAGCGAAAATTCATGCTTAAACTATCAAAGTTAGCCCTCGCAATAGCCTTGGGCACAACTTCAAGTCTTAGTCAGGCATCTGAAATTGATGACCTTCAAAAACAGCTGCAGTTACTGAAACAGCAAATGCAGCAACTGCAAAGCAAACTTGATGCTGCAGAAGAAAAATCACAGCAACAAGCCGAGAAACAAGCGCAAATTGATGCACAAGTAGCAAAGCAACAAAAGCAACTTGAGCAGCAAACAGCGGCTGTTGAAGCTCCTAAAAAAGAATCTGGCATTAAGGTTGGGGGTGCAGTACGTACCAACTTCAGCCATACATCCTATGACGATGGTAATAAAAACCGCGGTGGCGACTTCGACTTTGACATCTTCAGACTAAATTTTGCAGGCGATGTCGGTGATGTACAGCTTAACGCTGAGATCCGTTTTTTCGATTACATGACTGCAGTTAAATATGCCTATGCAGCCTATGACTTTGCTGAAGACTGGCAGGTGCAGGCAGGTATTACCAAAGTGCCTTTTGGTAACTGGCCTTACAACTCGCACAACTATTTCTTTGGCACTACTTATTATATAGGTCTTGAAGATGATCATGATTTAGGTGTGCTATTCAAGCGCAAAATTGCTGATAACTGGCAAATTGATCTTGGCTTTTTCAAAAATGATGAGCTAGGTGGCGTTGACGGCTATGTAGACGACAGAAGCGACCGCTACTCATATGATGTTGTCGGTTTCCGCTCTGCTGATGAAGGTGTTTATGCCGAACCAACCAATCCGATTGGTGAGTACAATACCTTCTCTGGCCGTTATGGCTATCATTTTGAGCATGACGGCGGCACCACCGAGCTAGGTGTTTCTGCGTTATCAGGTGGTTTGCATGACGGCGAAGACAAAGCCGGCGATTACTACGCTTGGGCACTGCACTTAAACAGTACTATTGGCCCATGGAACTTCCAGCTCCAGCATGGTGAGTATAACTACGATATCGACAACGTCGACCGTATGGCTGTGGGTGCTTATGCGTTTTACGATAGCATTGCCGCAGAAGCAACCATGACTAATGCCAATATCGCTTACAGCCTGCCTGTAGAGTGGGGTCCGGTAACAAACCTGCAGTTTTATAATGACTACGGCATTATTTATGACAAGTCAGATAACAGCGAAGATACATGGATGAATGTAACAGGGGTATCTGTTGCCGCAGGTGGCTTATTCACTTATTTTGATTTTGTACAAGCGAAAAACCAACCATTTGTTGGCGGCTCAATTGCTGGCGACAGCGACGACACTGAAACTCGCTTCAATATCAATATTGGTTATTATTTCTAGAAATAGCCAAAAATAAGACCTACAAGCCCAGTTTAAACTGGGCTTTTCATTTGTTTGAAGTAAGTTTACCTATAGTGTTAGCTAATAATATTAAGCTGAGCTAAAGTTAAATAAACAACATGGTGTAGACTATGTTGCTAAAACCAATAAATACAAACCACCTTGATCATAGGTATCGAGCAAGCACTACAACGATTTAAGTTTTATCAGGCCCAACTTTATTGATGAATGTGAGAGCGGCGTTTAACGCCTATAAAAATGGCTGCTATCAATTACTCGGGTTATTGATGGTGGGTTTAGGTATCATAGGTATTGCATTACCTGTGATGCCTACGACTATCTTTTTTATACTAGCATTGGCGTGCTTTACCCGCTCATCACCCAAGCTTTCTGCCTGGCTGCTAAACCACCCAAGATACGGCCAACCGTTAAGGTTTTGGCAAGAGCATAAGGTTGTCCCTACCCGCGCTAAGTTATTAGCAGGTTTTGGTATGGCTATCGGATATGCTTTTTTACTACAAAGTACCGCGCCAATTTGGGTGATGTATCTTGTGGCAGTGATTGAATTGAGCGTATTAGCCTATTTAATTAACCGCCCATCTGCGCCCAATAAACCAACCCTAATTCAAGTTAATATAACCACACAGATGCGCTTGATGTTGCTTGCCTGTTTTCTCAGCTCGCAGCTAGCAGTTATGGCTTATCTCGCTATTCATTTCTAGCACAAAGAAATGTAAAGAACGTAAACCTGCTTGTTATCAGTAATACAAATCATTATCATATTTGTATCTTTAACGAATAAACCGCATTATGTTCTCATTTAACAAACGCAACTTTTATAGCGTTAGCCGTGCCTTACATATATACCTTTCAACGGCCTTATTCTTTTTACTTATTTTATTTTGTGTCAGCGGCATCATCCTTAACCACGTTAGTTGGCTCGAAAATGATAAACATAATGGTCAGAACCAACTACTTGTTTCTGCTGAGTTATTTGAAAAAGCGCAAACAAACCTCGACACATTGCCAAGCCTTTACCCTGAAATAGAGCAATACATGCAACAGCAGTTTTCACTCAGCAATGTAAAAAGTATTGAGTGGGAAAAAGAAGATGCCTTGGTGATGCTCGACTACCCGCTTCCGGCTGGCTTTGCCTACGCCGAAATCGATTTTCAAACCGGTGAACTGAATATTGATTATCAAACCGGTGGCTTTATGAGTCTAATTGGCGACTTACACAAGGGCCGCCATACAGGCGAAGCATGGAGCTGGGTGATTGATATCTCAGCTATTTTGATGATTCTGTTTGCTATTACCGGATTATTTATCCTCTTTCAAAACCGTAAAAAACGTGCCGCAGGCCTTTGGTTAACGCTGCTTGGTGTTGCCACGCCTTTGGTTATTTATCTAGTTTGGGTGCCTCAACTTAAAGGAGTATCTTAATGAAAAAAGCCCATTTACTCGTTGCTCTACTAATTGGCTGTTTGTTCAGCCCTCTGAGCTTTGCAAAAGATCCCAACCTAACCGTTGAATTTACCTTACCTGAGCTAGATGTTTCTCCATATCATCGCCCTTACGTGGCGTTATGGCTAGAAACACCTGAACGTAAACACGTTACCACTATTGCACTTTGGGTCGAAAAAGCTGAATGGTTTAAAGACTTACGTCAGTGGTGGCGAAAAGCAGGTCGTAGCAACGACAGCTTTGATGGTGTGACAGGTGCAACAAAACGCCCAGGTACTTATACGATTGAATGGCAAGGTAAAGATTTAAAGGGTAATCCAGTTAAACCTGGCAGCTACCTACTTAATGTTGAAGTTGTACGTGAAGAAGGTGGCCGAGATTACACCCGCGTTGAAATCGACTTAACAAAAGACGGCAAAGTCACAATTAAAGGCGAAAAAGAGTTCGCGACTAGCTTTGTTACCATAACCAGTAATTAAGGACAAACAATGAAATTAAAATTATTAAAAACAGCGCTGATCGGCGCTGTGACCTTCACAGCACTTGCATCTGGCTACGCACAAGCACATGCCCGTTGGTTAATGCCATCTCACACTTCTTTATCTGGTGAGAAAACTCACTACGTGATGATCGATGCCAGTATTTCTAATGAGTTATTTAGCCCAGATAAAGCATACCGCCCAAAACAAAAAGGCGCAGAGTATGACGACAACTTATTAGTTGCCCTTGCACCAAATGGTAAGCCGGTCGAAGAAACGATTCGCGCATACTATTTAAAACGCAAAAACTCAGCGGCAGTGAGCTTAACGCAAGACGGTACTTACCACATTGCTATGCAGCAAAAGCCAATGCTAATGACTTTCTATAAAGACAAAGATGGCAACCGTGGCCGTGTGTTCGCAGGTAAAAAAGAAGCAGACCTACCAGCAGGCGCAACCGACGTGCGCACTGTAAAATCAATCGCAACTGTTGATACTTTTGTCAGCCGTAATGGTACTTCTAAGCCAACATTGCTTGGTCAAGGCTTAGAAATTTCAGGACCTACTCACCCGAACGATCTATTTGCTGGTGAAGAAGCTAAGTTCCAATTATTAATGGATGGCAAACCAGCTGCCGACGTTGAGCTTGCGATTGTTCGTGGTAGTGCACGCTACCGCAACGAGCGTGACGAAGTGAAAGTAACAACCGATAAAAAAGGCTTCTTTACGGTGACATTCGCTCATGCCGATATGTATCTAATTGAAGCATCAGTTGATCAAAAACCAACAGAGGCCGATATCGATAACGTACGCTACTCATTATTCACAACACTTGAAGTAGCACCTGAATAATGAGCTGATTAGACCTCAATAAAGGCCTAATTCAACTTTCGAGGAAGACTGTAGTCAACCGTGTGATCGCAGCTACCGTCTTTCTCGCAATCATTTACCCCATCACCATCGACATCCCAGCTTGGGTGCATGCCTTTTAATGTACTTTTTACGACGCTGATATCGACAGTAAATTCACTTTGCTCATCACGGCGCGCTGCATTGCGCATCAAAAACACTCGAATCACATAATCGCCATTATCAGGAATTTTAATCTCGGCATGATCACCTTTTGCCGGGCCAACAAACAAAGCTGTTGGGTTGCCTTTTGGTAAAATATTAAAGTAGCTGCTTGAATTTGATGGAGCAAAATCAACCTTTAAAGTAGTGCCTTTATTAAGGTTAATTTGATATTCCAGCATCTCATAACCTTTAATTGCGTCTTTAACTTGCCAGCTTTGCTGCACCGCAATATCTGAAGCTAGCAACTCATAATGACGACCATTTGGTAAATTTTGTTCGGCAAACACTAAGCTACTTGTAGCCACCGAAAAACAAAACCCTATTAATAACAACAACTTCATATTCAACCTCCTTTTAAATTCTTTTTTGAAGAATGATAAACACTAATTTTACAATTTTTAATTCTTTTAAAGTGAACTTATAGTTACTCCATCGCAGACACACTGCTCAACTAAACAGGATACCTACTATGAAACTTTTTACTTTAATCTCAGCTCAACCACACTTACAAAATATTAGCACTTTATTGGCGCGTATTGGTTTATCGGCCATCTTTTTACTAACTGGCTTTAGCAAAATAGAATTCTTTGATGCAACTGCACAGTACATGGCATCAGTAGGTTTACCAGAGTTCTTACTACCGTTTGTGATTGCTTTTGAAATTGTTGGCGGGTTATTTATTTTACTAGGCTTTTTAACACAACTAACCGCTATCGCTTTTGCTGGTTTCAGCCTAGTCAGCGCTTTGCTATTCCACTTTCAACTTGATGATCAAATGCAATTTTTAATGTTCTACAAAAACATTGCGATGGCAGGCGGCTTTTTAGCATTAGCCAGTGTTGGTGCAGGCAAAATCAGCCTAGATCAACTAGTGTTAAAACGTAGTCAGGCGTAATATTTCTACCAGCCAATGACCTAAGTTGTTGGCTGAATTTGTTTTTAAGGGAGCGCGAAAATGGCAACGTTATTAACAGCAACCAGCCATGATATTGGTGGGCTCGATGTAAAACGCATCTTGCCTCATTTTGACAAAAAAATGGTTGGCCCATTTATCTTTTTTGACCACATGGGGCCAAACCACTTTCCTCGCGGTGAAGGCATAAATGTGAGGCCTCACCCTCATATTGGCCTATCAACGCTCACTTATTTATTTACTGGCAGTATTTACCATCGCGATTCGCTAGGTAATAGCCTGCAAATAGAACCCGGCGATGTTAACTGGATGACCGCAGGTCGCGGTATAGTGCACTCAGAAAGAGAAAGCCTTGAAGTGCGGGCGAGCGAGCACGACATTAATGGTCTGCAATGCTGGGTTGCTTTACCTGAGAGTATGACCGAAATAGCACCGCGTTTTGAACATATCAAAAAACAGCAATTGCCTGAGAAAATCGAAAAAGGCGTGCTGATGCGACTCATTGTCGGTGATGCCTATGGCTTAAGCTCCCCAGTGAAAAACTACTCACCGATGTTTTATGTCGATACAGTCGCCGAGCAAGGTAGTCATATTACTAAACCGCACCCTCATCATGAAACCGCCGTGTATGTTATTTACGGTGAAATTAGTGTGGGTGATACTCGCTATACCCAAGGCGACTTTGTGCTACTTGATGACAGCGAACACGAAATAACGACTCTAATGCACAGCCGCTTTATTTTACTCGGTGGCAGTAAATTCAATAAAGTCCCGTATTTACACTGGAATTTTGTTGCTTACAGCAAAGAGCGCATCGAGCAAGCAAAACAAGATTGGCAAGCACAGCGCTTTGCAAGCATTCCTGGTGATGAGCTTGAGTATATTGAGTTGCCCTAACCTAAAAAGTAAACTTTATCAGCATTTACAGGTACTATTAGGTAGTTAAGTAAGCAAAGGAACATCATGCTAAGAATTACGCTAGAACAGTGGCGCATGTTTCGTGCTGTTGTTGAATTTGGAGGCTTTAACCAAGCCTCACAAGGTATTCATAAAAGCCAATCGAGTATTCATAACGCAGTTGGCAAAATTGAATCTGCGCTCGATGTAAAATTATTTAGTATTCAAGGCCGTAAAACCGTGCTCACTGAAGCCGGCGAGATGATGCTACGGCGCGCCAATTACTTACTCGATGAAGCCGCTAAAGTTGAGGCCATTGGGCAAACTTTGGGTGAAGGTATCGAAAGTAAGTTACGCATTGCTGTTGATGCTATTTTCCCACAGCAACTGCTTTATAAAGTACTTAACGACACGTCATCGCAATACCCGCAACTGCGTATTGAGCTGCATGAATCTGTACTAATGGGGGGCAATGAACTGCTCGAAAACGATCAGGTTGACATTGCTATTACCGGCTTTCCAATTGCGGCAAGCTTTCACGAAGAGTTATGTGATATCGAGTTTATTGCCGTCGCCCACCCAGATCATCCCTTGCATGCGATAGAGCGTGAAATTACCCTCGAAGATTTAAAATCACACCGCCAAATTGTAGTTCGCGATTCAGCGAATAAGCACAAACAAGATGGTGGCTGGTTAGGTGCCGATCAGCGCTGGACCGTCACTCATATGCGCACTTCGATTGATATGATCAGTAATGGATTGGGCTTTGCGTGGTTACCAAAAGTCGCGATAGAAAAACAACTTGCGACAGGGCAAATGAAAGCACTTAATTTAACCCATAACAGCAGTCGCAGCGCTAAGTTACATTTGCTCTTTAAAGACGGTGACAAGCTTGGCCCGGCAGCACGCTCGTTTATTGGCGAGTTGCGTTATCAAGTAATGGAAAACCTATAGCTTCAAGGGCGTTTCAGCAATACCTTTAACGCCCGGCTCAAGAATAAACACGCCACCACTGTGCGGGTAATCAGCGAGTACTGAGTCTTCGAGCCCTACTGCCGCTGTTGTCACCGCCAGATGCGTTAGCTCTTCACCTACAAATGCGACACTCGTAACACGCGGTGCGGGTAAGCGAATAAACTGTACTTGCTCACCGTTTGGAGCAAAACGATACACGCCATAACCATTCCATGCAGCAACCCACAGATGATCTTCGCTATCAACAGTCATGCCATCAGGAAAACCCATATTGTCAGTAAAGCGAATAAACTCTTGTTTATCTGCAAGCTCGCCATGCTCATTCAGAGTGAAGCGGTAGATTGTTTGTTTATCTGAGTCTGTAGAATATAGAAACTGGCCATTTTTACTTACCGCAGGCCCATTGCTAATGGTGTAGTCATGATCAACTGCTGTCGGAGCCTGACCATGACCAAAACGGTATAACTTGCCACTATTGGTTTGCTCTTGAGAGTCCATTGAGCCAAAAAAGCCAAAGCCTTGGCGAGACGTTTTACCATCGTTTAAGCGGTTTTGTGAGGGTTCGTGATCGATTGAGTAAAGAAGTTCGCGGCTAAAGTCTTCACTATTGAGCTTATAAATGCCTTTGGCAAAGCCTGCGATTAATTCAGCTTGCTCGGTTTCCATCACCCAGCAAATCGGTTCTGGCATAGTAAACTGGCTAACTCGCATCGATTGACACTGCAAACGAAACAAACGCTGCCCTAAAATATCGACCCAAAATAAACAGTTATGTGCCTTAGCAAAATAGGCACCTTCGCCCAATTGGCATTGGCTAGAAATGATTATTTTAATGGTGTCATCGAGCATTGGCTTCATTACACAAAAAGCTGAACTATTCTCATTCTATCTGTGTATGAAAATAAGTGCTAGACCAGATAAACCCGCAACCAGCAAGATGATGCCGCGAATGGCCTTTTCATTGAGGTTATTGTTGATCACAAACGATAAGCCCCAGCCAATTAAAATGGCGGGTAAGCAAAAAAAGAACAGCTTTACATCGGCCATATCGGCAGAGCCTGTTAGCATCAATACAATTATGCCAAACAAGTTTATAAATACAAAAAAGGCACTCAGGTTTGCTTTAATTTTGTCTTTATCTTCAGCTTGATAGAGAAGCCCCATCGGTGCCCCACCGGCTGACGTTGTGGTACCTAAAAAGCCTGACGACATTGACGCAAGTAAGCTTGTAATAGTGGAAATTTTCGGTTTCATACCTATGATAGACAACGCCACCACCACCAAAATACTCACTCCTAGCAAGAGTTGATACTGCTTCGCATTGACATACCACATCACCACAGCAGCAAGGATAACTCCCACTGCACCACCAATAATGGAAATGCCCGTCTGTTTCATGTCTATCGCACCGCGGTGTTTAATCATTAACACCGACGTTAAAAACAGCGCATTCAAAATCATTGGCCCAGGCACCAGCTCTGGCATAAGCCAGTAAAGCACAGGCACACATAGCATGCCTAAACCAAAGCCAATAACACTTTGCAGGCAAGCGCCAATAATCAGAATTAAATAAACAAGTACAAAGTCGGTCAAACTTTCTTACCACCTTCCTAACTATTAGATTCAAATGTTTAAAATAATTATTTATTATTATAATACTATTTGGATCGTGTAAAATTTTTTCTTTGGTTTAATTTAACTTAAAGCAACTAACAATTTAATTAAGTCCAACCTGCATCCACTATCAGTGATTGTGCTGTCATCATGCGGCTGTCATCAGCAGCTAAAAATAACGCGGCATTCACTATATGGTCTGGTTGTATTGTTTCGTTAATACACTGACTTAAACGAACATCTTCAATCATTTCTGGGGTTAGCCAATGAGTCATTTGGCGCTCTGTCATCACCCAACCCGGAACCAGTGAATTCACACGAATATTGTCTTTACCATATGAAGCAGCTAATGAACGGGTTAAACCTTCAATTCCCGCTTTTGCGGTTGTGTAGGCTGGCATGCCTGTTTGCTTAATACGCCAACTTACCGACCCCATATTGATAATGCTACCGCCGCCCAAGCGCTGCATGTGTTCAACTACAGCTTGCGATGAAAAGAAACACGGGCGCAAGTTAACAGCAAACTTATCTTCCCAATATTTCACATCCATATTCTCAGCGGCATGGCGGGTGTCATCGGCTGCGTTATTAATTAACACACCAATGTCACCCTGTTGCTGACGCGTTTGCTCAATGGCCGCTTTTAAGGCTTCTACATCACGAATATCGCAATGGATAAACTGCGGGTCAAACTCATATTTACCCGCTAATTTAGCGCATAACGCATCGCTTTGATCAGTTGCAATATCAACAAAGGTGACTTTCGCGCCCTGCTCGCAGAACCGCGTTACCATTACTTCACCAATTCCCGATGCACCACCAGTAATAAACACACTCTTACCAGCAAGGCTTGGGTAAACTGTTTTTAGCTCGTTTGAATTTGGCATGATAACCTTTTGTTTTAAAGTAATTACAACGTCAAGAAGCGATACTTATTGAGCCGCTTCTTTATCAGCGATTTCTTTTTCAATAAACGCCATTGCTTCATCAATCATGTACGTCATCATGTTTTTAGCACGTTCAGGATCGCCGCTTGCAATCGCGTTATACACTTTAAAGTGCTCTTCAGCGATCGCCTTTTTATTACCCTTAGCAGGTGTAGTATGTTGAATACTTACGTGTAATGCGGTGCGAATAAAGTCACGTAATTGATAGAAAAAACGGTTACCACTGGCATGTAAAATTGCTGTGTGGAAGGCAAGATCTGGCTCATGCATTACGCCTTCTGGCTCTTCTGCTGCCGCTTGCATTTTATCGAGTGCCATTTTAATTTCTGCAATGGCTGCTTGGTCGCCTTTTCTTGCTGCAAGTGCTGCTGCTTGTGGCTCAATCGCCAAGCGCACTTGTAGAAATTCTTTAAGTACGTAAAGTGATGGGCTGCTTTCTAACAACCATTTTAATACGCTTGTGTCGTATAAGTTCCAGTTCTCCGCCGACTCAACACGAATACCTTGTCGTGGACGAGAAGAAATCAGTCCTTTTGCAGCAAGCATTTTCACTGCTTCACGAACAGCTGTGCGGCTAATACCATACACTTCACAAAGTTGTGCTTCGGTTGGTAGCCCCGTTTCAGTGTTATAATCACCAACAATTATTGCTTTACCAAGCTCATTGGTAACTTGTTGTGATAGGTTTAAATTTTCTAAACGCGCCATGTGTGTTCCTCAAAAGATCTGAGTAATATGATACATCTATAAAGCTATTCCGTCATCCTGGAAATAATTAATTAAAATCAATAACAAGCAAAAAACAGCCTAATACAAGTGTCTATATTTCAAACAATACAGTCACCATTTTACCTACAGACTGTCACCTTATCTTAACAAATCTCTTTCACTCACCTTATTTATAATATAATATTTTTATTCAGCAACTAAAAAAGCAAAATTCTCTTTCAAAATTAGGTGGAACACACGATGGTCGAACTAAGTACCTTAGACTGGGCAGTGCTAGCAGGATTTTTTGTCCTGTTACTAGGCGTTGTCGTGATGTCTATGCGACAAAAAGAAGAAGACACCGCTGATTACTTTTTAGCGGGTCGTAATGCAAGTTGGTTAGTGATTGGTGCCTCTATTTTCGCATCGAACATTGGCTCGGAACATTTAGTGGGCCTTTCAGGTTCAGGCGCACAATCGGGTATGGCACTGGCTCACTGGGAAATGCAATCGTGGATCATTCTACTACTCGGTTGGATTTTCGTGCCTTTCTATTGGAGTAGTAAAGTCTACACCATGCCTGAATTCTTAGAGCGCCGTTTTAACTCTAAATCACGTACCTTCTTATCTGTTATCTCATTGATTAGTTATGTATTAACCAAGGTTGCGGTAACTGTTTATGCCGGCGGTATCGCATTTAAAACAATCTTAGGTATCGAGAGCATTTGGGGCATCGACTTCTTCTGGATTTCAGCTATTGGCCTAGTGGTTATCACCGGTATTTATACGGTACTTGGCGGTATGAAAGCCATTATGTGGACCTCGGTGTTGCAGACCCCTGTACTCATTATTGGCTCCTTAGTCATATTAGTTGTTGGTCTAGATAAAGTAGGTGGCTGGGCAGAAGTTGAGCGTATCAACGATGCTAATATGCACCTTATTCGCAGTGCTTCAGATGCTGAGTTCCCATGGCCTGGCATTGTATTTGGTTCATTCATTATTGGTTTTTGGTATTGGTGTACCGACCAATACATCGTACAACGTGTTTTATCTGCAAAAGGCATTAAAGAAGCGCGTCGCGGTACCATGTTTGCTGGTTACTTAAAATTACTTCCTGTATTTATCTTCTTAGTACCAGGCATGATTGCATACGCATTGAATGTTAAAGGTATTATTAGCTATGAAAGTGCTGACCAAGCTTTCCCAACGTTAGTTGCTGAGCTATTACCAGCCGGCGTTAAGGGGATTGTAATTGGTGGTTTAGTAGCGGCTCTTATGAGCTCTTTAGCATCATTATTTAACTCATCAGCAACCTTATTTACCATTGATTTTTATAAGAAATTCAAACCTGAATCATCTGAGAAGCACCTTCTGAAAGTAGGCCGTATTGCCACTATCGTGATTGTTGTATTAGGTCTCTTATGGATACCCGTCATGAGCTTAATTGCCGATGTGCTTTATGAATATCTGCAAAGTGTGCAGTCTCTTATTGCACCAGGTATTGCTGCGGTATTTTTACTAGGTTTATGTAGTAAACGCATCACTCCAACAGCGGGTTTTGTGGGCTTAGTATCAGGTTTTGTGCTTGGTATGATCCGCTTAGTATTACTGCCATTTAAAGATGATTTAACAGGTTCATCATTTGCGTGGATCACCACAATGAACTGGTTATATTACTGTATTCTGCTATTTGTCGTGGTCGTTGCGATTATGATTGTGGTAAGTATTTTCACCAAACAAGCAGACGAAGAACAATTGAAAGGTCTTACTTTCTCAAGCCTAGATAAAGCAACTATGAAAGAAGTGGCTGCCGGCTTAGATAAGTGGGACTACATTCATACCGCGGGTATTATTGGTATTACTGCCTTTATTTACTACCGCTTCTGGTAATCGTTCGTTCCCAAAGTTGTAGGGCGCCAATTGGCGCCCTTTTTTAATCAGCGAGTTCTGGTGAAAACACTGGAAAACCGTTTTTATCCCACGTAATAATGCGTGCTCGCGCATGGCGATTTGGATCTGTGAGTGGTGTGCCTTTCAGCTCTTTATAGTCACGACTGTGATAAATCATTAAATCGGTTACCCCATCTTCAGCTTTTACAAAACTGTTGTGCCCTGGGCCAAAACGACCTAGCTCAACATTGGTGGTGAACACCGGCTCAGCCTTTTTATGCCAACTAGCAGGATCAAGCAAATCAGTATTCACATCTGCCCATAACAAGCCCATCGCATATCGATGATCGGTGGCACTGGCTGAATAAGTGACGAATATTTTATCGTCATGGGTGATGACTGCAGCACCTTCGTTCACCTTGTAGCCTTGCACTTCCCAATCAAGGGTTGGCTTAGTAATCGCGATAATGGGTTCTTTAATTGATGTTGGTGAGTCCATTTCAGCTAACCATAAAGCTGAGTTATAAGTTGCAGGCTGGTTCTGCTGCGCCCAAATCATGTAACGCTTCCCCTTGTGCGTAAAACTTGTGGCATCAAGCGAAAAACTATCAAGGTGGCTAGTTACTTGCCCCATTTCTTGCCACTCACCTTGCATCGGATTAGCACTGTCGTTTTTAAGTGCATACATACGAATACTAAACGGTTTTTCGATATCACCTGCGGCGAAATAGATATACCAACTGCCATCAATCTGATGTAGCTCAGGGGCCCAAATGTTGACACTCATTGGGCCTTTATCGCGCTTTTGCCAAATAACCTTCGGCTCAGCTAATTTTAAATCGTTTAAACGACAAGCTTGGCGTAGTTCAATTTCATCAAATTTCGGCGAACTACCTATAAACGTGTAACAGCCACTTTTATCATCGCGAACTAACCAAGGATCAGCACGTTTGAGTACAATGGGGTTATCAATTGGCGCTAAAGTCTTGCTACTATTAGCATCAGCAAAGGCTGACAATGGCGAGGCGCTTAACGCACTAAGAAGCGTTAGCCGAGATAATTTTTTGAGCATAATGTGTCCTGTATTTCGTCTCGATTTTATTGTTAATATTGTATTACATATTATATAGTAGCTGAATGAACACAAGAGTTAAAACAACAAAAGGTATTCAAGCATGAGACCCGTAAGTAAGGTGACACACGCAATGAAGTGGCTTTCAACAGGGCTACTTTTTTCTGCCGCAGCCGTATCTGCAAAGCAAGTTGAAGTACACGACCCGGTAATGACCAAAGAAGGCGACACGTACTATGTATTTAGCACAGGCCCAGGCATTACCTATTATGAATCGAAAGATTTAACCAACTGGAAACTTACCGGCCGCGTTTTTAAAGATGAGCCAAGTTGGGCAAAGCGTATTTCACCAAGTTTTGATGGCCACTTATGGGCACCCGATGTGTACGAGAAAAACGGTAAGTTTTATCTTTATTACTCAGTCTCTGCATTTGGCAAAAACACCTCAGCAATTGGTGTAACGGTTAACGAAACCCTTGACCCATCATCACCTGATTACAAGTGGATTGATTACGGCATTGTGGTTGAATCTGTGCCTGAGCGTGACGATTGGAACGCTATCGACCCTGCCATTATCGAAGATGACAATGGTACACCGTGGATGAGCTTTGGTTCGTTCTGGGGTGGTCTTAAACTAGTACAACTTGATGATGACATGGTGCGCTTAGCAAAACCTGAAAAATGGCATCACATTGCGAGTCGCCCAAACACGGAACATGGCCCAATTGAAGCACCTTATATCTTTAAAAAGAACGACTATTACTACCTATTTGTTTCGTTTGATAAATGCTGCCGTGGCGTAGAGAGTACTTACAACGTGCGCGTAGGCCGCAGTAAAAACATCGAAGGCCCATACTTAGATCAACAAGGTCGCTCTATGGTTGATGGCGGTGGTAGTTTAGTTATTGAAGGTAATAAAGATTGGGCAGCCCTTGGTCATAATGCTGCGTACACCTTTGATGGCAAAGACTATTTAGTATTACACGCCTACGAAACAGCCGATAACGGCGTGCAAAAGCTACGTATTTTACCTATGAGTTGGAAAAACAATTGGCCGGTTGTTAACCCAGCCGACCTAAATAAGCTCAAAACTAAGCTTAAGAAGTAATTATTCAACACACAAAAAACCTGCAAAATTGCAGGTTTTTTATTTGCTTTAATGACCTCGTTTGAGGTTGAAAGTAGGTGTTATCAACTAAAATCAACCAAGGTAATATCAACAAGCATGGGGCTATGGCAGCCTTGTTGATGTTTTTCTTCAATAAATACGCTGTACACATCACGCGCCAGATGCGCAGGTATTAGCACTTCAAAGCGACTGCCTTTATTCATTAATTGCAATGCTTCTTGCAAGCCCACTATCGCCTCTGCAATTTCGTACTCTACAGCAGCGCCTTGCTTGCGAGTATCAAATAACACCCGACCATTTGTAAGGGTAACGCGTTGATGCACAGTCACAGTAGCATCCCAACTAGGTTTATCCCCCTGACCTTGCTCAATCACTCGATAACCAAGCCCTGTGGGTGTTTGGTAAAAACTGTGTTGCTCAGCGCTGTTATCTAAAAGCGACGGTAAAACATGCTCTTTAGCCGTCGCAAACACATTGTTGCTTAACATAGCCAACTCTTTATTGTGCGTTGATTAAACGAATACCATAGATACCACCGGCAACAGAGTCTTTGTCGGCAGCAAAACGTAAAGTAAGCGTTTTCGACTTTTTCATTGCTTCTGTTAATGGGTAATCAATGGTGTAGAACTCATCCGTTGGTTTACCTACAGGCAAACTAACTCCAGCTAATTGCTCACCATTTAAATTAATTGAGAAATGACGGTTCACATCGCCAATAAAATAGCGAATACGCAAAGCAACCGCTTTTTGTTCTGGGTTACTAAGCTGATACTCAAACCAACCTGTCGCATCGCGCCAATGATGACCATTATTAACACCTGCGCGGGTTCCCTCACCTTTAAAGTCGTGTTCGACTTCAGGTTGTTGCTCACCCGGTGTAATTTGATCAACGGTTAATAAACGAAGCTGTTCTTTCGCTTGCTCAGCCGCTTTTGCATCGGCAACAAATTGCGTGAACTCAGCTTCGCTTTGCTGCGGCCAATACACTTGATAGCGACTATCGTGTAAGCGGAAGAACGGAATTAGCTCTGTGCTCTTTGTGTTATCGATACCTTGCTTGGCAATCGCCACATTTTTATCGGCGATAAATGCGAGCTCTTGGCCCGGTTTACGAGTGAGATCGGCAATAAACTTTTCTGGCTCACTCAGCATGATTGGCAGAGCTTCTGGCGGACAAGTCGGCCCTGCGGCAATGTGGCCCATGCGGCTATTGTCAGCAACAAAGTTAAGCTGCTCATTTGCAAATGCTTGTACTTTAGTGGCCATTACAACAGGCCCATACATCACAGAGTAATAATGCTGACCATCAGGTAGCTGCTCAGTATAAAGCTTAGGACTAAGTTCAAAAGCAAGCTTGTCACCGCTTTGCCAAGCATGGCTGATACTGTAGTAACCATCTTTTTCGGTTGCGCTTACAGCTTGTCCATTTAAAGTAAAGCTCAGCTCACCTTGCTGCCAAGACGGTTTACGAATATGAATTACCGACTCAGTGCTTTGCCCCTCAGACAAACGATTCACGGTCAGTGAGACCTTGTTATCATCTGGGAATTGGCTGTCTTGCGTGATCTGCAAACCCTGCTGTTGCCAATTTAACGTGCTTGGAATAAACAAGTTCACCCATAGCTCTTTACCGGTATTGCTATAAATCAGCTCACCATATTTGCTGTGATTCTCAATACCTGAGCCTACACAACACCACATTGAATCTTGCACTGACGAATACATGCGGTAATGCCCAGGGCGCATTGAGGTAAAGTAAACAAGACCACCATGCTCTGGGTGTTGTGACGATAAAATATGGTTATATGTGGCGCGCTCATAATAGTCTAAATAGCGCGTATCACCGGTTTTTAAGAACAATAACTTACTCAGTTTCATCATGTTGTAAGTGTTGCAGGTTTCTGGGCCTTCAACATCTTCAACCATCGGCGTAAAGTCACTTTTATCATGAAAATGCTCACGTACCGAGTTACCGCCAATTGATACTGAGCGCTCTTGGCTGACTATTTTCCAGAAAAAGTCAGCACCTTGCTGCCATGCTTTATCATCGCTGGCATTTGCGACCTTCAACATACCAATAATTTTTGGAATTTGCGTATTGGCATGCAGGCCCGTTAACTTATCTTCTTTGTGTAATAAGGGTTCAATAATGATGTTATGAGAGAACTGACGCGCTAGTTTTAAGTAACGCTCATCGTCACTAATAAAGTACATATCAGCAAACACATCATTTAAGCCACCATGCTCTGAATACAGCATTTGTTGAACTTGTTCATCAGTTAGCTTGGCAGTGGTCGCTAAAAACCATTCGCCTAGCTTAAATAGCATTTGTTTGGCTTTATCACTACCGGCTACGTCGTATGCATCACGCAAGCCATGGAAGATTTTATCTATGTTATACAGCGGCACCCAGCGGTCATTTAAGCTGAATAAATCAGCTTTGATTTCACCCTTTTCAATCTGCTGCCACATTTCATCGCCATTTGGGATACCGCCTAAGTAACCACCAGTGGCTTGTTGAGCGCGATCCAGCTCACTCAGCATATAATCTAAACGCTGCTTTAATTCTTCGTCACCTGTGGCTGCCCATGCAAGGCTCAGGGCTGAAAGATAATGACCGCCAATATGGCCATCAAGGCCAGTGCTTTCCCAGTTGCCATAGTTAGGCGCTTTTGGCTCAAGACCTGCTTCACGCAGATAAGGAGCAAGCAGCTGATCTGGATGAAGAGCTAATAAATAACGCACATTAGTTTGCTGTGCATGTAAAAACGGGCTGGCGCTTAAACTTACTTGGTTTAGGGCAAATAAATGTTGTTCGCTGGTATGTTCAGCATGCTCCACTGAAGCGGCTTGTTTACTGTCTGTTGGCAGCTCACTGCAACCGGTCACAGTTAATATTGCAGCGCAAACGCTTGCTAAATAGCTAACCTTGAATGTGTTCATACTGTTGTCTCCCAGCGAATTATTATTTTAAAGAGCAAAGCGCACACACTTATTTAGTGTGTGCGTTTAAAGAGTGGTTATTTTGGTAGGCGCTTATGAATAACCATATCCGTATAGTACTCATCGGTAATTTTGTATTTTTTCAAAATCAGACCTAGTAAGGCGTGGAATACACCCGGAATGATAGTTAGCATCAGTGCTAAGCCCATAAGGGTAAATTCGGTTTGCTCAACGTTAGGCTTGTACTCAAAAAATGCCAATAATAAACCACCTGCTAAGCCCGCTAAACCGCCCCCAGCTTTTTGGCAGAATGAAATACCACCAAACGATAGGCCCGATGCACGAACGCCGTCTTTAATTTCACCGTAATCAACGGCTTCAGCAATGGCAGACCAGAATACTGGTGCATGTAAATCAACCACAAATGACAAGATGATATAAAGCACAAACGCCGTCATCACATCGCCAGGCTGCACTACAAAGTACATTAGTAATGAAATAAATAGTACGGCAATTTGTGATTGACGGAATAGCTTCATTTTACAGTAGCGCTGGGTGATCCACGTACTTGCCACCATTGAGACAATAGATGCTGCAATACCTGCACTGGTAAAGGCACCTGCTAAATCTGGTACACCTAAGTAATAGGTTGCGTAATACATAGCAACACTGCCACGAATCGCATAGCCAAGCGTACCAAGCACACATGCTGCACACAGGAGTAACCATTGGTCGTTTTTAATAAGTACTTTTAATTGTGTAAGTACACCTTCGGTTTGTGGCTCATGGGTAATACGTTCGCGAGTAGTAAAAAAGCAAAACAAAAATAGTGCTACGGCACAAGCCGATACTAATGCCATTGCCAGTTTATAACCATACGACAAGCTGCCATCTCCCCAATATGAGGCAAGCAGCGGTACTGAAAATACGATCACCACATTGGCAATCTTAGCGAAGAACATACGGTAGCCATTAGCTGACAAACGCTCTTTAGGATCGGCAGTTAATACACCAATGTAAGAGATATAAGGGATAGCAACACCGGTAAACATCAAGGTCGCAAACAAGTATGTGGCATAAGCCCACGCTAACTTCATGTTGTAGTCGAAATCAGGCGTGGTAAATAACAGTACGACCGACAAACCATATGGCACAGATAAAAATAAGAACCAGTGACGGAACTGACCCCAACGGGTTTTCACTTTATCGGTGATCACCCCCATTAAAGGGTCGGTAAAGGCATCAACAAAACGCGCCACTAAAAACAACACACCCATATCAACCGGATCAAGCCCGTAGATATCGGTGTAAAAGAAAGACATAAAATAGAATAACGCTGCAACCATGACATTTACTGCCATGTCGCCGGCACCAAAGCCGACCTTTTCTACAACGGATAACTTTTGAGATTCCATACAACAACACCCTAATTGGTCAATAATGAGCCGCCGCTCACTATTTCAAGCAATGCTAAAAAGTTTTCAACACTGCGTATCAAATAAATTTACAGCCTTAGATATTACACAGCTTGGCCATTGCGTTCGTTATTTTTGTAAATTTAATGCTAATCTAATTAATAGTATTATCATACTTATTAAATCGCAACTCTTTTCGACCGATGGTTTGGTTTATAAAAACCAATAAAAAACCCCAGCAAAGCCGGGGTTTTTAGGTCTATAAAAGAAATTTAGAAAGAATAACGTGCGCCTAGTGCGAATGTACGTGAGTAGATACCGTTACCAAAGTTAAATAGGTTGTCGTTACCTTCACCGTAGTAGCTTTGATATACGTCATCTAGGATGTTCGTTGCATCAAAGGTTACGACAAAGTCATCATTCACATTGTAGCTAAATTGGAAATCTAAGCTTTGCTCAGGACGATTCCAGAACTGAATTGGGTTAGCAAAGATTGCCGCTTCGTTACCTGTGTAGAACTCAGAACGCCATACATATGATAAACGCATATCGAATGAATCACGCTCGTAGATACCTACGATGCTGTACGATTCATCAGAAACACCGGCCATTTGCGAATCAACATACCCAGAGATTTCACCTAGCTCATTGAATTCAGGTGTATCTTGCTCTGAGTCAAGCATCGTGTAGCTTGCTTGCACACCAAAACCATTTAAGTACTCTGGTAAGTTTTCTGGGAAGTAAACTAAACCAACTTCTAAACCAGACAGTTCACCGTTTGAAGCATTCACTGGTGCACTTAATACATATGGGCGTGTTACGCCATCATCGCCTTCGCGCACAACTTGCTTACGACCCGCAACAACTAAGCCTTCAATTTCACGGTAAAAGTAAGCTGCGTAAAGTGAGCTTGTATCTGCGAAGTACCATTCAAGTGATACATCATAGTTCTTTGATTCTGTTGGTTTAAGATCTGGGTTACCACCATTACCTGTACCGTAGGTAGCACCTTCTGTTAAAGGATCATACCAGTATTGCAGCGCGTTTAAGTCAGCAAAGTTAGGCATACGTAGTGTTTCTGTGTACGCGACACGGCCCACTACATCATCAGTGATGTTCCAGTTTAGTACTAAGCTTGGTAGTAATGCGCTGCTATCAGCACTTGCTGAGCTTTCTTCAAATACATTTGAGTTCATACCGCCAGACTCAGCAACAAAGTCCATGTCTTGCTCATAGCTTACATAACGTAAACCAAACTCACCGCTGATATCTTCCGTTAAGAAAAAGTTAGTTGTTGCATATAGCGCGTACGAGTTTTCTTCGATATCAAATGTTTTGTATACGTCTTCAGCTTCAAGGCCATATACGCTACGGACAGCATCGCCGTTATCTAGCATGTAACCACCGTCAGCAGTTACAAAGCTATTGAATACATCAGCACGGCCATCGAAATAGTCATCAACTTGGAACACAATGCCTGTACCATCGCCAGATGCACCCGCCGCTGCTAGCTGTTCAATTAAGCTAGCCACAGAGGTGTTAGCAATACCAGCCTCTTGACCACGCGTGTACTCTTGCGCAGTTCGTTTTTCGTAACGACCGCCGAACTTCACTTTATCAAAATAAGTACCACCAATTAGGTATTCAGCATCAAATGTGAAAGTTAATGCGTCACCCGCGTTACCGCCGCCATTGTCATAAACAGTACCTGCATTCCAGTTTTCGATAGCAGCCATATCTGCTTCGTTTACCGCTGTGTTTGGATCATCCCAAAACGCAATACCTGGTACGCCGTCTTTATCGTTAAAGTCTACATCTAAGCCATATGCAGTGCGGTCAAAACGCATTGCGAAGAAATCTGTTTCGTACTCACTGTCTTGGTAAACAACTTCTGTGTTGATGGTTAGGTAATCGCTTGCTTGCCACTCGGCACCTAATGCATATAAGTAGCTATCTGTTTTACCATATGAAAAGTCACCACTTTGGAAACCGCCAGCACCAATCGCTTGCTTTTCTTTAACTACGTTAGTGCCATCAAACACCGTTGGTGTTTCAATGAAGCCGTTACCGTTTTCGAATGTATTTGAGAACCACATCGCGTTTTGCGATTCGTTTTCGTAACCTGTGTAGAAACCTTCAGCTGTGATTTCGAGTGTTTCATTAGGTGCCCACTGTAAAGAGACAGACGCAGCTGGACGCTTACGAAGACCAGTGAATGAAGTACCAAAAATAGCATCACGTGCAAGTAAGTATTCAGTTGGCTCACCATTTACGTCTAAAGTAGAACCTGCCGCAGTCGGTAGACCTAACTCAGTACCTTGAGTCCAAAATTCATTTGGTACACGTGAGTACGGTGAGTAGTTGTACTGTGGTTTATCAGTAAAGAATGGGAACGCTGCACCCGCTGTGATGGTGTCATCGCGGTAATGTGTTTCAGCATAAGAAATATTGAAAAGTGCGCCAAACTCACCAGCGCCGTCGATTTCCCAACGGTTAGAAAGTAACGCACTGATATTTGGATCAACTTCATCTGGTTGATCTGAGTAAATCGCACGTGCCGCTAAAACAACTTTTTCACCTTCGAAGTTGAAAGGGCGGTGAGTTTTAATATCAATCGCACCTGCGATGCCGCGTTCGATTTGGTCCGCCGAACGAGTTTTATAAACTGTTACGCCTGAAAGTAAACTTGCAGGAATGTCTTGCAGCGCCACATCACGACCCGCACCTGTAAAGATAGCGCGACCATTTACTGTGGTATTAACATCAGTAAGACCACGGATTGAAACCGCACTTACTTCACCAGCACCACGGCCTGTTGTTTGTACACCCGTTACACGTTGTAATGCTTCAACTACGTTGTTATCAGGGAATTTACCAATATCTTCAGCAACAATTGCATCCACGATTTGAACGCTTGCACGTTTTTCATCTAACGCTTTGTTTAAACTGCCGCGAATACCTGATACTTGAATAACCTCCATCTCATCGACGTTATTCTCAGGAGTGTTTGGTGCTTCCTCCTGTGCAAAAGCAAATTGACAGGTAAATGCCATAACTACAGCACTGGCTATGTGTGTTCTTTTAAACATAAGCGGTGTTCTCCAAATTATAGTTATATCGGTCCGCTGAACTTTCCCCATTCAGTTACCGAAGAGTGACCACTGCATTGTGCATCGTGTGTTGTCAAAACGGTGCGCGAGTGTGTCTACATTTTATTATGTTAATACATTGCTGCCTGAACTTTAATCATATTGTATGATTATTTAACAGTCAACTCAAAAAGCCAAATTAAAATTAGTGCCATAGTGTTTACAAAAAACGTTGTAATTATAACACGTTACAAACTAAAAAAGGGCTGCGTTTTTATCTTGGGAATTTATGTAGACCCATTATTATCAGTCACTTAGTGTTTATTTGTTTGCTTGTTTTATTTGTCTTTTGTTCATCCAGAGCAACAAAAAAGGGCTAACAAGTTATTTACCTGGCGTTTTTTGGTGCTACTATGATAAAAATACAATAATACAATATAGAGTTATTTTTTGCTGCACTTTTACTGGTTTGTTTCGATGTAAACAATCAGTTACTCAGTATAATCAGGCATACACTGTGTATTATCTGGTCATTCAGAGCGAGCTCTAAGTACAAAAGCTGCAGTTCGAACAACAATTATTAGTCACAGAGGACACTCATGAAGAAATTGAAAGCGTTAGCGCTGCCATTGCTTTTTTCGAGCAGCTTAGCCGTTGCACAAAACCCATTATTCACCGATGTATTTACTGCAGATCCAGCAGCACTTGTTCACAATGACACCGTATACCTTTATACAGGTCATGATGAAGCACCTAATAATGATGTGTTTTTTGAAATGCACGACTGGTTAGTCTTTTCATCAACAGACATGGTGAACTGGAAAAAACACGGCCCAATCATGAAAGCAACCGACTTTAAATGGGCTAAAGGCGAAGCATGGGCTTCACACATGATTGAGCGTGATGGCACTTTCTATTTCTTTACAACCGTTCGTCACAACGACACAAAACCAGGTTTTGCAATTGGTGTTGCGACGTCTAAATCGCCAACAGGCCCATTTAAAGACGCGATTGGCCATGCATTAGTTACCGATGACATGACCAAGCATACGCCAAATGATTGGGACGACATCGACCCTGCAATTTTTACTGAAGAAAACGGCGATACTTACATGTTCTTTGGTAACTTAATGCCAAAATACGTAAAGCTAAGCGACGACTTACTGTCTCTTGATGGTGAAATTAAAACGCTAGACTTACCAAACTTTACCGAAGCGTTATGGGTTCATAAGAAAAACGACAACTACTATGTATCGTACGCATGTGAGTTCCCTGAGAAGATCTGTTATGCCATGAGTAAAAGTATTCACGGACCATGGGAATATAAAGGTATTTTGAATGAAATCGCAGGTAACAGCGAAACCAACCACCAATCAATCATCGAGTACAAAGGTAAAGACTACTTTATTTACCATACTGGTGCTGTACCACCGATTGATGGCAAACCAAGTGGCGGGCGTTTTCGTCGTTCAGTGGCGATTGAGCCACTATACTACAACGAAGATGGCACACTTAAACGTATTATCATGACCACTGAAGGTCTAAGTAAACAAGACAAGTAATATCAAAAAGGGCTCTTTAAGAGCCTTTTTAATGCTTAAATGTAATACAAATAAACAAATTTAACGGAAAATCCTCTCTTTCAGATAAGTAAAAAACTTCCCTAATAGCGCAAAAGCACCGAAAAAAACGCCAAAAATGACAACTTGAGAAAATTAAAATCACACTGTACATATTGTAAACACTGATACTTCATGTTTACATACCAATTACCTTTGCAAAAGTATTTGCACATTTTAAATCATACTATAAAATTACAATACTACGTTCTTATTAGTTTGATATAGGCACGCGGCAATTTTATTGACAACAATCGAATAAAAAATGAATCCCAGTTTCAAGAGGACACATAAAATGAAATTAAATAAATTAGCCATGGTCATAGCCTGCTCTTTGGCTGTTACAGGTTGTGGCAAAGAAGATGGTACTAAGCTTGACACAGCACCAGCGGTTGCCGACCCGCAAAGTGCAAAACCGACAGTAAGCAGCAGTGTTGAATACACTGAATCAGGTAGCGTAATGGTTACCAATGTAAGCGTGCACGATCCTTCTGTCGTTAAAGTTGACGACACTTATTATATTTTTGGTTCACACCTTGCTGCCGCTAAATCAACTGATCTCTTGAACTGGGAAATGATTTCGAGCCTTTCAGCTAACGCAGCCGTTAATGAAAGCCCATTATTCGATTACAACTACACAGGTGAAATTGCCGAAGGTATTGAGTGGACAGACGGCTTCACAGGAAACTGGGCTGCCGATGTAATCAAAGCACCAAATGGTAAATTTTGGTTCTACTATAACCATTGTGCACAAGACAACCCAGATACCGCAGATGTGGTTGATGAAGTATGCTGGAACCGCTCTTACCTTGGTTTAGCTGAAGCTGACAATATTGAAGGCCCATATAAAAACAAAGGTATTTTCTTACGCAGTGGCTATCGCTCAGAAGCTGAATTTACAGCTTACCCACTTGATAACGGCCAAACAACATGGAATGGTGCCGTTGATCCTAACGCAATCGATCCAGCGGCATTCTATGATGCTGACGGCAAACTTTGGATGGTTTACGGTTCATACTCTGGCGGTATTTTCGTGCTAGCAATGGACGAAGAAACGGGTATGCCAGAAGCTGGTCAAGGCTATGGTAAAAAGCTAGTAGGCGGCGACTTCCGTGCAATGGAAGGTGCATTTGTTATGTACAGCCCAGAAAGTGAATACTACTACTTATTCTACTCAGTAGCTGGTTTTGCGCTAAATGATGGTTACAACATTCGTGTTGCTCGTTCTAAAACACCAGATGGTCCTTACCTAGATAACGCAGGCAACGATATTTCAACATTGGGCGGCTTAGAAGTTGGTGAAAAACTAATGGGCGGCTTTGAGTATACACAAGAGCTTGGCGAAACAGCACCAGCATGGGGCTACCAATCACCAGGTCATAACTCAGCTTACTACGATGAAGCGACAGGTCGTCATATCTTAGTTACGCATACGCGCTTCCCGCAAACATCGACTGAGTTCCCAACCATTTCAGAAGCGCACCAAGTTCGCGTACATGAAATGTTTATAAACTCATTAGGTTGGCCTATGGCTTCACCGCAGCGCTATGTGCCGCTTGAAGGCGACAACATGGTTGTGGCGGATGAACTTTATGGTTATTACAAATTTATCAACCATGGTAACGATGTAAATACAGATGCTATTCGTTCAATGCATATTGCTTTAAACGAAGATCACTCAGTAACCGGTGATGATCCAGGTATCTGGTACATGATTGATGACTCAAATATTAAACTTGAGTTAGATTCAGGTACTTACTTTGGCGTGGCTAAATGGCAATGGGATGATGCAACTAAAGCAATGGCTGTTACTGTATCAGCTACATCAAGCGAAGGCGCTACCATTTGGGCAAGTAAACGAGATGAAATCACAGATACAGCAAACGTTCTGGGCACTGTTCAAGAAGCACTTGATATCAAAACTGAATTATCAATCGCTGACGAAGGCTACTCATTACCAACCAAAGGTAAAGACGGTGCTGCAATTAACTGGGAAAGTAGTGATGAATACTACATCACCAGTGAAGGCTCAGTATTCATTCCAACCCCAGATCGCGGTGATAAAGCGGTTACTTTAACGGCTAATATCTCTTTAAACGGCGAGAGCACAACCAAGACATTTAATGTAAATCTAGAAGCGCGCCCAGAGTTTAAAAATGCGATTGCACACTATGCATTTGAAGACTCACTGAGTGATAGTCTGGATAATCTTGATGATGCGGGTGTAACAGATAACAACCTACTAAATGTAGGTGCTGGTACAGCAGCCTACGCTGAAGGTCAAACAGGTAAAGCGTTTAATTTTGATGGTGCAACGGGCGTTCGTTTACCTGATGATCTTGTTACTGGCGATGAGTACACTATTTCATACTGGTTTAAGCCAACTGTACTGACTAACTTCACGCCGACATTCTTCGCGGCAACCTCTGATGCACGTTGGATGAGCTTGATCCCAGGTAGTACCCACTTTACAACAACACCAATGCTTTGGAGTCGTTACTTAGCTGATGATGGCACAGATATGTGGAACCAAATCATCTCTGACTCACCAGCGGTAATGGATTGGAATCATATTGCCATCACTTATGCTAATGGCACAGCAACACTTTATCGTGATGGTGTCCTTTCTGGTACTATGCCTCGCCCTGATTTTTTTAGCACACAAACAGGTAACTTTGCGCTGGGTGTGAACTACGGTTGGGACTTACCTTTCCAAGGTCAAATTGATGAGTTTATCGTCTATGACTACGCGCTAAACGGCCTAGATATTAATGGTGCGGCTATCAATAACCTGACAGATCCAACTAAATTCGAGAGCTTCATTACTGATGCGCTTGATTTAGGTGATGTTTCTGCAGTACGTGATAGCTTTGAGTTACCACGAGTAGGTCCATTTGTATCTGGTATTAGCTGGACGTCAAACAACGAAGAGTACTTAAAACCGGTTAATGGCACAGCTGTTGTTACACAACCTAGCGCATCTGCTGGCGACCAAGTTGTAACATTAACTGCAACCATTAAGTACAAAGACTTTACGGATACTAAGTCATTCGATGTAACCTTAAAATCACTTGCACCTGCTGAATACAGCTTCGAAGGTGACCTAAGTGCATTAAACGGTGCGTATGCAGCGGGTAAATCAACGGGTGGTTTCATCAATAATACAGGCGGTAGCGTAAGCTATGTTGACGGTGTAATTGGTCAAGCAGTATTCCTAGAAGGTTCAGGTGTTCGTTTACCGGATAACCTAATCACGACTAATGACTACTCTGTATCTATGTGGCTTAAACCAGAAAGCTTCACAGATTACACAACAGCGTTCTTTGCCGGCGCAAGTGCAAACGCATGGTTAAGTTATGTACCATCAATGGCAGGCTCAGCGCTAACGCGTTTATGGGCAAATAACGGTGCCTTCTTCGATAATGCAGAACTAGATAGCCGTATTCCAGCAAAAGAATGGACACATGTTGCATTCACTGTTGATGGTACGAACGGTGATGTACTGAAGATGTATGTTAATGGTGAACTACAGCTAGAAACCGATGGCTTCCCACGTGTATTCACGGTTCCTGGTGAAACAAATGAGTTTGCTCTAGGTGTTAACTACTGGGATACGCCATACCACGGTGCTATCGATGAACTGAAAATTTTCAACGGTGCGATTAGCGCTGAAGAAATAAAAGCACTCTTTGATGCAGCTGCTGCACAAGAGTAACAAAGTGAGGTGAGCTGCCTCACCTCAACTATTTGTTGTCTGGAAAGGCCGGGTGAAAATCCGGCTTTTTTCTAAAGCTTTAGTACCTTTTGCCGATACATACATATCATTCACTTTCATCGCTCTCATTATGGCTATTAACTCATTAGCAAGTGCGTTAACTAACTCAAACGCAGATACAGCAAGCAGTAATACCAACTCAAAAGTAGGCTACAAACTCAGCAACCAAGAAATGAATAAGCTCTCTGGTCGTGAAGTAGAGCCCGCTCAAAAAGAAGAAGTATCTAGCGAACTCCCCGCACATATTCGCAAAATGGTTGAACAACTTGAAAAGCTCAAAGAACAACTCGAACTTGCCAAAGAGCAATTAGCCAAACTGCAAGCACTCAAAAACCAAGAAGATGAAACTGTAAAAGTGCAAGTTGAAACACAGACCAAGATGGTTATGGAAATCCAAACGCAAATAATGTCTCTTAGCCAATCAATTAGCGATGCGCTAAAAGAAGCTGGTATTAGCGATCCCGGAGTGCTAATGAGTGTGTTAGTTTGATGGAGGTTTTGAGCTTTAAGTCTCAAGATTTGCTCTTGCAACTTTCCCCTAGCTCACTCCTCATATAACACCCAAAAGTGAGTCAAAACCCAGTGAATATGCGGGCTCTGAAATATCGAGTGCGGAAATACGAAACTTCCTTTGCGGCTAAAATCAGTTATCTCATCTGTCATCCAGGCACACTACCACAATAGAGAAAAGTTAAACATTTAACTTTAAAATCAAAGCCATAACATTAAGAAAACAAAAGATTTAACCTTCTAATAAGTTCGAAATTAAAGCTCTCCTAGAATTAAATCAAAGCTTAACCTTATCAAAACCCCGCTGAGCAATACTTTATTAGTATAGAAATTAGCCAACTCAATCGTACTATGGACTCCCCCTATCAACGAAGTGAGGGCGTGTTATGCGTCAAATTTTATTACTTTCTGTAAATGGATTTACGCTACAAAGGTTTTTATTAATGACATGTCTTTGGGTGTGCTTTTTTGCCACAGCCGATGAAACAAACCCAATTCTTACCGCAAGATCATGGTTAACTTTAGTGGACAATGCTGAATATATAAAAAGCTGGGAACAAACTGATCCACTATTTAAAGCAAAGACTCCACAAACAAAATGGCTTAAAGCATTAGATTACGCGCGAGTTCCTCTTGGTAGAGTGATGTCTAGAACTTACTTTTCCACTTCAGAGTATTCATCACTTTCGGAATTACCTGATGGCGAGTATTTAGTTATTAAATTTAAAACCGAATTCATTAATCAAGACAGTGCCATGGAAACAATCAGTTTGAGTAAAAATAATGGCCAGTGGCAACCTCTAGGTTATTTTATTAATTAGGAGTTTGCAAAGGTGTAAATGGATTATGTTGGGTTTCGCTTCGCTCAAACCAAGCTACCCGAAGAATGAGTAGGGCAAGTAATATGGTAGGCGTCACGCTTGCTTGGCGCGTCATGAAATCAACACCCAAAGAGCAGACAAATATATCACCAACATACCCCACCGCTCAGCTAAAAACTGACAGCTGAAGGCTGACTACAAAAAAAGCCACTCATAAATGAAGTGGCTTTGGTTGAGTCGATTTTTTACTTATAACTTAATTTGGTTCACGCAAATGGAACACTTGGCACTTGTTACCTAAATCAGGTTGTTGTGCGAAGTTAGTGTTTTCAGCTAAACCACAGTTACTTAAGCCAAGCGCTTGTTTTGTGTAGCGGTTGATAAGCATCACACCACCACCTTCTACTGGAGCAATGCGCCACTGTGCTGTTTTCGCTGAACAAGACGCCATCTCTACGTTGGCACCTGGTACTAAGGCGTTATCAGCCACCGCAGCACAGAAATCGCTGTCGGCGCTTTGTTTAAGGCTTACATAGCCTGTATCTGTTGGTGTGAAGAACCATTGCTGTGCATCTTTATGCGTGTAAGCTTGTTGCTCAACATTGGTACCCGCTTTAACCGTACCAGCCACGCTAAGTGCTTTACCACTTTGTTGGCTTAATACGACAACACTGCCCATAGGGCGTAATTGCCAATCACCACATGCTGTTGCGTCACTTTGCTGTAAAACCGCTTGGTTTTGTGCAGCAGAACAACCAGCAACCGCTAATGGTTTGCCTGTGTAACGGTTAGTAATAGATACATTACCATCTGTGCTTGGTGCTACTTTCCATTGCTGACAGAAGTTATTGCGCCATGCTGCAGATTGTACTTTAGCGTTATCTGCGTCATTACAGCTTTCAAGCTCTAAGAACTTGCTGTCTTCACGGTTAGCTAAACGAACAAAACCATCTGTTGTTGCATCAATAACCCATTGACCATTGGTGCTTGCACACTGACGTTGTACTGCACGTGCATCTTGTGGATCAGCTGCGATGTCTAAACATAAGCCACTTGTTGCATTCACTAATTGGTAGCGCTGACCTTGTACTCGCGTTACCAGTGGACCGTATTCACCTGATGGCGGAGCTACTTCAACGCCTGGTGTTAATGGTTTACCAAAGCTTGGCGTGCCATCGTCGTTCCAAGTAAATTTTTGCGCACGTAATGAACGCGTCGCACTACAACCGTGCTCTACCGAATCATTGCCGTGATAAACTAACCAGTCTTCTGTACCATCTGGCGATGTGAAAAAGCCGTTGTGACCAGGGCCAAACACTTCTTCTGTACGCTCAAATACTGGCTTGTCGTATTTTTTCCAGCTGCTCGCTTTAAGCGGATCGTCACCAACAAGCTCAAGCATACCTAGTTTGTAATCAGGAGTATTACAGAAGCTCGCTGAGTACGTCATAAACGTACGGCCATTGTGCTGTAAAATTTCAGCGCCTTCAGTTACTTTGCGACCACTGATTTCCCAATCTAACTCAGGACGCGTGATCACCGTATGCGGTGAGTTCTTCTTCAGAGTCCACGGATCTTTCATTTCAGCAATAATGTTTAATTGCTGATCACCCTGCCATTGTGAGTAGATCACATACAACTTATCTTTGTACGTTAGGTAGTTACCGTCGATGTTCCATACGTTAGGCATTAATGCGCCCTTGTATTCGTATGGACCCATAGGATCGTCACCGGCACTTTCTAGTACGTTTAAGTGTTGGTTATCTAAAGTGCCATCAGTACCCGCTGTGTACATCATGTACCAACGGTAGCCGTTTGGTCCTTTTAGGCGGTGGAACTCAAACGCCCAAAAGTTACAACAGCGCTCAGGGTTTGAATCAGACCAAACATTGACAGGTGTTGCATCAGCAAGGCCTGCTAGTGTTGGTGATTTACGCATCACTAACTCAGATGTCCATGTTGTTGTGGTTAGGTAATAGTTACCATCCCAATACTCAAGCCATGGATCGGCACCATTAGGAAAAAGTGGATTGGTAAAAATACCATTATCTTGGATTGGCGCTTTTTCTGTGGCTGCCACGTCAGTTTTTTTAGCTGTGTTGTCTTCAGCTGTAGTCTGACAGCCCGTCAGAGCGCTAAACGACAAGGCAAATAGGCTAGCTAAACCAGCCTTTTGCATTGCGTTTTTAAGCTTTGTTGTTTTCACGTTTGTGTTCCTTTATTTTGTACCAAATTCGTACACGATGCGTGTTGAATACACGTCACCTGGCAGTAATGTTGTACTTGGGAACGTTGGCTGATTAGGTGCATCAGGGAAATGCTGTGGCTCTAAACAAAAACCACTTCTGAAATTATGCACTAAGCCAGACGCTTGCTGAGTACTACCATCTAAGAAGTTACCTGAATAAAACTGTACTGCAGGCTCTTCTGTGTAAACTGTTAACGTACGGCCTGAGTTTGCTTCGTAAACCGTCGCAGCTTCTACAAGCTCATTGCTTGGCGTGTCTTTAAGCACAAAGTTATGATCATAACCTTTACCAAGTTTCAGTTGTTCGTTGCTTGCTTTGATATCTTGACCAATTGCTTTAGCTTTACGGAAGTCAAACGGTGTGCCAGCCACATCCATCAACTCACCAGTTGGGATCAAGCCGCCATCCACAGGCGTAATTGCTTTTGCGTTAATTTGCATTTGGTGATCAAGAATGTCGCCTTTACCCGCTAGGTTAAAGTAGCTGTGTTGCGTCATATTGATGATGGTAGGCTTACTTGTTGTAGCAATAAACTGCATATCTAACGTGTTGTTGTTCGTAAGCTTGTAAGTCACTTCTGTCGTCACTTCACCCGGGTAACCTTGGTCACCATCAGGGCTCACTAAACTTAAGGTAACACCTGCGCTGTTTTGCGTCGTGAACGGTGTCATGTTCCATACTTTCTTATCAAAGCCTTGCACACCACCATGTAAGTGGTTGTCACCATCGTTGGTTGCTAATTGGTATTCAGTGCCATTTAAGGTGAATTTACCGTTTGCGATACGGTTACCAAAACGACCGATGATTGCACCGTAGTAAGTTGTCGCTTTTGTGTATGCTTCTAGGTTATCTAAACCCAGTACAATATTACCCATTTCGCCTTTTGCATCTGGCGTTTCAATACGCGTGATTATGCCGCCGTAGTTGATTACATCAACGCTAATACCATTGCTGTTAGTCAGCGTTACTTGATTAACCGGCGTTTGATCAGCCAGTACGCCATAGGCCGTCATTGATGCTGAAGGGGAAGTCGTCATATTGTCTCCTTGATGAGCACAAGCTGGTGTAAGGGCAATCCCACATGTCACCAACAATGCATAAAGCCCGCGCGACTTTTTCGTGTTCGAACTGGCTGTTTGATGAGTTGTTTTTAAACCTTGGAAAACACATTGCAATGACATATGAATAACCTTTTTGTAATTGTATTTATAGTTTTATAATACAAATACAGGTGTCATTGCAAATTTAATCGCTAAAGTTGGATTTTGCCGTCTTTCACCATGATGCAATCCATCCCCGCACTTTTGGCGGCTTGGTAGCCAATTTGCGTGTCTTCAAACACCACACATTTACTTGGTTCAACACCTAAAAGCGCTGCCACTTTTAAGAATGTTTCTGGGTTCGGCTTACCTTTACTAACATCACTGGCAGTCACTAAGGCACCAATTTTATTAATTAAATTCGTATCTGTTAGATGATCAATTGCATGTTCGCGATCAGCCCCCGTGCCCACGCCCATTGGCAATACACCATGGTACTTTTCAAGTACTGCGACGGTTTCGTCAATCACCAGTGGTTGGTGCTGTAAATCAACCCAAAACTGGTGTTTATCTTTTGCCACAACTAGAGGGTCGTGTTCTAAACCAAATTTTTCGTTAAGCATTTCAATTGTTTTAACGGTCGGAATGCCACCTAAGCTGTACATATAGTCGTAATCGAATGGGTAGCCATAGGCTTCGCAAGCTTTTTGCCATGCCTGTAAGTGACTGCCCATTGAGTCAATTAAGGTGCCATCCATATCAAAAATAATGCCTTGGTAGGCGCTTAAATCGATCATATCTACTCCTAAAAAGTTTCGCTTCACAATAGCATAAGCCAGCGAAGAGCGTGGCTCATCACTGGCTTAATCGACAACAAAATTTGGGGTGAACGTGCTCACACACAGCACGTTCTAGTACATAAAGTACTAATTCTTACAGGCCACGTTTTAGCATGTAGTAAGCTGCGTTATGACGAAGCTCTGTTTTAAAACCACGGATCGTCGTATCGTTATCGATGATCATCGTTTCAACGCCAGCCATTTCAGCAAAATCGATAATCATATCGGTTGTTACTGCTTGGCTGTATGCAGTGTGGTGTGCACCACCGGCGTGGATCCATGCAGCTGATGCTACAGATAGATTTGGTTTTGGTTCCCAAAGCGCTGAAGCAACAGGTAAGTGAGGTAAATCAGCTGGCGGAGCCACTGTGTCTACTTCGTTGATTAAGATACGGAAACGGTTACCCATATCAATTGGTGATACGTTGATTGCAGCACCCGGTTTTGCAGTAAACAATAAACGACCTACATCACATTTAACACCAATAGTGTGCTGGTGAACTTCAAGGCGTGGTTTTTGTGCTGCAATTGAAGGACACACTTCTAACATGTGCGCGCCAAGTACTTGGTCAGTCTCACCCATGTTGTAAGTGTAATCTTCCATGAATGAACAACCACCGTCACGGCCTTCACCCATTACTTTCATGATGCGAACCATAGCAGCTGTTTTCCAGTCACCCTCACCACCGTAACCATAGCCTTTCGACATTAGGCGTTGTGTAGCAAGACCCGGAAGACCAGAAAGACCTGATAAGTCTTCAAAACAGTTAGTGAATGCTTTAAAGCCGCCTTTCTCTAAGAAACGCTCCATACCAAGCTCTAAACGTGCTTCGTTACGTAGCATTTTCACTGCGTAATCGTCTTGTAGAGTTTCGTCAGCAATTACGTAGTCTTGCTTATATAGCTCTAACTGTGCATCGATTTCGTCTTCTGTGATTGTATCAACCACTTTTACAAGCTCAGCGACACCAAACGCGTGTACTTCATAACCAAAAGTAATTTGCGCTGAAACCTTGTTACCTTCAGTAACTGCAACTTGACGCATGTTGTCGCCAAAACGCGCAACTTTAAGTGTTTGGCTTTCTGCCCAACCTTTTGCCGCACGACACCAGTCATCTAACTGCTGTTGTACGTCAGCACGTTGCCAGTGACCTGCAACCACTTTACGCTCTTTACGCATTACAGTACCGATGAAACCGAACTCACGGTCACCGTGTGCACTTTGGTGCGTATTCATGTAGTTCATGTTGATGTCAGACCAAGGAAGGGCTGCATTGAACTGAGTATGAAGGTGTAACCAAGGCTTACGTAATTCGCTTAGGCCAGCAATCCACATTTTCGCAGGTGAGAAAGTGTGCATCCATAATACTAAACCAACACAGTTAGGATCCGTATTTGCCGCTTGGCAAACAGCGTGAATTTCTTCAGGTGACTTAACGGTAGGCTTACATACCAAGTTTACTGGTAGGTTCGCTTCGCTGTTTAAGCCCGCTACAATTGCTTCGCTGTCTTTGGCAACCGTTTCTAACACCTTAGGACCATAAAGATGTTGTGAGCCGGTAACAAACCAGACTTCTTTCGTCATCGTCGTCATGTTAATAATCCTCTAAATTCTTGCTATTTGCTCTGACCGTAATACGCGTTTTTACCGTGCTTACGTAGATAATGTTTATCCATCACTGCTTTTTTAAGTTCAGCTGCGTGTGGATCTAAAGTGCGTGTTAAATACGCCATGCGTGCAATCTCTTCGAGTAGCGCGGCATGGTATACAGACTGAGCGGCATCTTTACCCCACGTGAAAGGCGCATGACCCGCAACAATCACCATAGGTGCAGCTTTCGGATCGCGGTCTTGATACGCATCAGTAATTTGAATACCGGTTTCTAATTCATAATCGCCATTCACTTGCTCATCGGTTAGCTCACGAGTACAGGTGATATCACCGTGTACATAGTCAGCGTGAGTTGTGCCAAGGCAAGGAATGCTTTGTTTTGCTTGCGCCCATGCAGTTGCATAGGTCGAATGCGTGTGTGTTACACCGCCAATTGCATCAAAGTGGCGATATAAATGAACATGCGTTTTAGTGTCAGAAGACGGACGCATAGACCCTTCAACAATGTTGTTTTCAAGGTCGACGATCACCATGTCGTCGGCTTTCATTTGGTCGTACGATACACCACTTGGTTTAATCGCAATCACGCCTTTGTCGCGGTCGATTTGCGATACGTTACCAAAGGTATAAATTACTAAGCCACGACGTTGCAGCTCCATGTTCGCTTCATAGACTTCACGTTTTAGTTCAGTAAAACTCATGCTTTGTCTCCGTTTACATAGCTTGCAAGTGCTTGGTAGTTGGCATAAAGCTCGTCATATACAGCAACGCGCTCTGGGTTTGGTAAGTACTGATGACATACTGACGACGCCATTACTTTTTGAGCATCTGCTACTGTTGCGTGCTCACCCGCAGCAACCGCAGCCATAATTGCCGCACCCAATGCACAGCTTTGCTCACTTTCTAAAACGTCGATTGGACAGTTCCAAACATCAGCACAAGTTTGCATTACGTAGTCTGATTTTTTAGAAATACCGCCGATAACAACCACTGACTCGATTGGCACGCCTTCGCTACGGAAACGCTCAGTGATAGCACGTGCGCCAAAGGCTGTTGCTTCAACAAGCGCTTTGAAGAACTTAGGTGCATCAGTGCCCATTTTTAAGCCTGTTAATGCCATGGCAACGCTTTGGTCAGCATCTGGCGTACGACGACCATTTACCCAATCAAGCGCAGTTACATCGTTGCTTGTTACAGGCAGTGCTGCCGCCGCTTTTGATAGATCAACTAAGATTGAATCTTCTAGCTTGTTAACTAACGCTTGTTCAGCGTCAGATAGATTTGTCAGTTGGCGAGTTGGCCAAAGTACTAGGTTTTTGAACCATGCGTATAAATCACCAAACGCAGATTGACCAGCTTCTAAGCCAACCATTCCAGGGATCACTGAGCCATCAACTTGACCACAAATACCTTTAACGCAAGTATCACCTAGTTGCTCTATAGACGTTACTGTGATGTCACAGGTTGAGGTACCCATTACTTTAGTTAGAACGCCAGGACGAACATTGGCTGCTACTGCGCCCATATGACAGTCAAATGCACCGTAACCAATTACGATACCTTGTGGTAAACCTAGCTTCTCGGCCCACTCAGCAGTTAAGTTGCCAGCAACTTGGTCGCTTGGCTCTGTCGTTGCATTTAACGTATCAACAATACCATCTAATAGTGGATCGATATTGCTGAAGAAACTGTTTGGTGGGAAACCGCCCCACTGCTCGTTCCACATTTGTTTGTGGCCCGTTGCACAACGCCCTAGCTTTAATACTTCAGGGTGAGTTGTGCCACACATTAGCGCGGTCATCCAATCGCAGTGTTCAACCCATGAATAAGTGGCTGCTTTTACACTGCTATCAACGCGGAAAATATGTAATGCTTTGGCCCAGTACCACTCAGAAGAGTAGATACCGCCCATATGTGAAAGGTAGTTCACATCGTTGTTAGTGGCAGCTGCAGTGATTTCATTTGCTTCTTTAATAGACGTGTGGTCTTTCCACAAAATGAACATTGCATTTGGGTTTTCTGCAAATTCTTCCGTTAATGCCAGTGGTGTACCTTGGCTATTAATTGCCACAGGCGTTGAGCCAGTTGTATCAAAGCTCATACCCACTACTTTGTCTGCAGTACCCGCTGGAACTTGTGACCATAGACCATTAACTACTTCTACAAGGCTATCAATATAGTCTTGTGGATGCTGACGAAACTGATCCTTACTTGGGTCACAATATAAGCCTTGTGCCCAGCGCGGGTAGTTTACTAAATGGCTGGCAAGTTCTTCACCAGTCGCAACATCAACGAGTAATGCTCTTACCGAGTCTGACCCGTAGTCTAATCCCAACGTATAACGAGACATAATTACCTTTCACTAATTGCTTACTAACATTGTTAGTCATTATCTTTATTTGTATGATAATATCAACAATACCAGATTGTAAAGGTATTATAAAAATATTATTAACAGGATTATTTGCTGCTGGCGGGCGATTTATTGCGCAGTTTCTCTGGTAGATTAGATTGTTTTTTCAGCACAAATAATAAGTTAAAGCCACTACATTAACTTTTGTATGATAAGAATGGGATAACTATGTCTAGTCAATTAGAACAACTTAAAGCAGTAACAACCGTTGTTGCTGACACGGGTGATTTTGAAGCAATCAACGAATATAAACCGCAAGATGCAACAACAAACCCATCACTAATCTTAAACGCGATTCAAATTGAGAAATATCGCCCACTTGCTGCAGAAGCCGTATCATGGGCAAAAGCACAAAGCAGTGACGCAGCTGAAGTTGTAACAAAAGCAGCTGATAAGCTAGCGGTATTAATTGGCTCTAAATTAATGGAGCAAGTGCCAGGTTTAGTTTCAACAGAAGTTGATGCGCGTTTATCATTTGATACTCAAGCAACGGTTGATAAAGCACTTGAGCTTGTTGCTTTATATAAAGAGCAAGGTATCGACACATCGCGCGTGTTAATCAAAATTGCTTCAACATGGGAAGGTATTCAAGCAGCTAAGGTACTTGAAGCGCAAGGTATCCGTTGTAACCTAACGCTGGTATTTGCATTTGCTCAAGCACGTGCTTGTGCCGAAGTGGGTGCTTACCTAATTTCACCATTCGTTGGTCGTATTCTTGATTGGTACAAAGCACAAGATGCAAGCGCTGATTTCGACGGTGCTAACGATCCGGGCGTTAAGTCAGTAACGCATATCTACAACTACTTCAAAAAGCACGGCTACGAAACGATTGTAATGGGCGCAAGCTTCCGTAACATCGGTGAAATCCAAGAATTAGCGGGTTGTGACCGCTTAACTATCAGCCCTAAGTTACTTGCTGAACTAGCCGCAACTGAGGCACCTTTAACTCAAAAACTATTACCAGCAACTGAAAAAGCAGAAGCGCCAGCAGCCATGACTGAGCAGGCTTTCCGCTGGGAAATGAATGAAGATGCTATGGCAACTGAAAAGCTAAGCCAAGGTATTCGTCAATTCGCAATTGACCAAGAGAAACTAGAGTCAATCTTAAGTGAACTAGTTTAAACCGATTGTTTAAGCAGCAAAAAGCCCGCAAACCAAAGTTTGCGGGCTTTTTTATTGCCTGCCTTTTAGTAAAAGCAGGCTTATCGTGTTGCGATTACAATAATTTTTTACCAGTCATTTTATTCAGCAAGTAATGCGTTTGCTTTTGCAACTAGATTTGCCACTGTGAAACCAAAGTGCTCAAGCAATACTGCGCCAGGCGCTGATTCACCAAATGTGTCCATGCCTAGTACATCACCATCTTGGCCAACATACTTGAACCAGAAGTCACGGTGTGCAGCTTCAACAGCAATCTTAGGTGTACCCGCTGGTAACACGCTTTGACGGTATGCTTTATCTTGGCTATCAAACTGATTCGTTGATAGCATAGATACCACGCGAACTTGTTTGCCTTGTGCTTTTAGCTCAGCAGCAGCATTCACAGCTAACTCTACCTCAGAACCTGTTGCAATAAGGATAAGCTCTGCAGCTTGTTCGCTATCAACAAGTACATAACCCCCTTTTGCAATATCAGCAACTTGCTGTGCATCACGTGCCATTGCTTTGGTACCCTGACGGCTGAAGATCAGTGAACTTGGGCCTGTTTCTTTTAATAACGCTTGGCGCCAAGCTACCGCTGTTTCAGTTTCATCACACGGACGCCATGCAGTCATGTTTGGTGTCATGCGAAGATTAGCGATTTGCTCGATTGGTTGGTGAGTAGGACCATCTTCACCTTGACCGATAGAGTCATGGGTATACACAAAAATGCTCTGCGCTTTCATTAATGCAGCCATACGTACGGCATTACGTGCGTATTCCATAAACATTAAGAAGGTTGCGCCAAATGGGATAAAGCCACCATGTAATGCTATGCCATTCATGATTGCGCTCATACCAAACTCACGTACGCCATAGAACACGTAGTTACCATCAGCTGCATCTTGTAAACCTTTTGCTTCTGGCCATAAGGTTAAGTTAGAACCAGCAAGGTCAGCAGAGCCACCCATTAGTTCAGGAAGCTGGTTAGCAAAGAAGGTGATCGCATTTTGTGATGCTTTACGTGTCGCAATGTTTTGCATGTCGGCTTGGCATTTAGCAATGTACTCATCAGCTAATTCAGCGAAGTTAGCTGGTAATGCTTTTTCAAGAACACGACGTGTGTATTCTTTTGCTAGTTCAGGGTGTGCTTTGCTATAAGCTGCAAACTTTTGCTGCCATGCACCTTCAAGCTCTTGGCCTTTCGCTTGATTATTCCACTCGTTATAAACTTCTTGTGGAACTTCAAATGCTGGATGTGGCCAGTTTAACTGCTCACGTACAGCAGCGATTTCGTCGTGACCCAGTGGTGCACCGTGACAGTCGTGGCTACCTGATTTATTTGGCGAGCCAAAACCAATCACTGTTTTACAACAGATTAATGTTGGTTGCGTGGTGTTGCTTTGTGCCGCTTCGATTGCACCCGCAATTGCATTCATATCGTGACCATCAACATCACGGATAACTTGCCAACCGTAAGATTCAAAACGTGCAGGTGTATCGTCGGTGAACCAACCTTCTACTTCACCATCGATAGAGATGCCATTGTCATCCCAAAATGCGATTAGCTTGCCTAGGCCTAATGTACCTGCCAGCGAACATGCTTCGTGCGAGATACCTTCCATTAAACAGCCATCACCCATAAAGCAGTAAGTGAAGTGATCAACAATATCAAATTGTGGCTTATTGAATTGCGCCGCTAAGGTTTTTTCAGCGATTGCCATACCAACTGCGTTAGCAATGCCAGAACCTAATGGGCCCGTAGTTGTTTCAACACCCGGTGTGTAACCGTATTCTGGGTGACCCGGTGTTTTAGAGTGAAGCTGACGGAATTGCTTAATATCTTCGATGCTTACGTCATAACCGCTTAGGTGTAACAATGCATATTGAAGCATTGAACCATGACCATTTGACAACACAAAGCGGTCACGGTTAGACCAGTCTGGGTTTAATGGGTTATGGCGGTGAAAGTTTTGCCACAATACAGCTGCAATATCAGCCATACCCATAGGCGCACCTGGGTGGCCAGAGTTAGCTTGTTGAACGGCATCGACAGCAAGTATGCGAATAGCATTTGCAGATTGAGAACTAGGCAGAGTCATCTTATTGGCTTCCTGTTAATATTATAATATAAATAATATCGCAAAAACTCACTCAAATAGCAACTTAATAAAGCGCTATGCCAGTAATGACGTGTATTTAGGCCCATTTTGTACCGCTAAGCGCAGGTTTTAACACCATTTTATCGTTAATAACTTTTTCTAACTAAAGAAATGAAAACACCGCTCAAAATAACCAAGCAAAAGTAGTGAAATATGCTTATTTATCAAGCAATTCCCTTAACTAATTTAGATTACAAGAGCCAGACTTTGCTACAATTTGGTACATTATTTCATTGTTCAAGCCATTAATAACAACTTAATGTTAACGAGATTTTTCATTTAGGTTGTTTATTTGTGACTGTTCTAGGTAGTTGCTCACTTGGGCTACGAGTTTTATTTCTAATTAGTGCATTTTGCCTTTCACCAATGGCAAGTAGCACTGATTCTGCGTATTTAGCAGATGAAGGAGTAAGCCTTGGAGTAAGCTTAGGCTATGGTCAGCTCGCCAACCCAGTTTATAAAAAAGACGATATTCCTCTTTATGCCCTACCGCGTATTGAGCTATTTGCCGGTGACTTTTCATTTGCAAATACTCAGTTTGCTTGGACCCCCGTGTGGGGCAATAACTATCAAGTGTCGTTATTCACCCAACTTAATGAGGATGGCCTATATTTTACTAAGCATTCAGCTATATTAGCCGCGGTTAGAACAGCTAGCGGTCGCCCCTCAATGACGCCACCACCACCTGGTTCAGGTGTCGAAACACCAGTGGTGATAAAACGCCGCGGTGATATTACTAAAATATCAAAACGTAAACTGTCGGCCATGAGCGGTATTGAAGCAATCGTTGACTGGCAAAACTGGCGTTTTAGCGCGTATTGGTCAATGGAACTCACCAACTATCACAAAGGGTTACAAGGCGCATTGTCTGCACAGCGCTTGTTTTTATTTGATCAACATCTGGTTTTGCTCGGCGTAGAGTTACAGCATTTAAGTGCTGGTTTAGTGGATTACTACTATGGTAGTGCGTTGCAAGAAATGGGCGCTGGATTTAGCCCTTATTTAGGTCGCTCTAGTCAAAAATATAGCCTTAAAGCCAGTTACCAATATCAATTTAATCAACAATGGCAATTTATAAGCGATATAAAATACCAACGCTTATCATCAGGTATCGCCGATAGCCCCCTTATCAATGACAGCAACTTACTGTCTTTTTATGCTGGCTTTGCATGGAATTTCTAATGATGTTACTTAGCAAGCTTCTCTCATTTTTACTCATCTGTAGCCTCGTATATATCGACAGCACATTCGCAAAAGCAGGCTACATTGAAGTATCACCAGAAAACTGTGTGACGGCAGAGCAAGACTGTGTGATGGATGTCTCGATTAATTGGTACACCGAAGTCAGCAAAACAGTGTGCATTCGCGTTACTGATCAACAAATTAGACTATTCTGCCATAAACCAAGCCAAGGACAGAACTTTGCAATCACAGTGCAAAACAATCGCAACATTGTGTTAGAGCTACTCAGCGAACAGCTCGAACCCTTAGAAAGCACTGAAATTAGTTTATTCCACCAGCACGTAAAAAAACGTCGTCGTGATATCGCATGGAGTATTTTTTGATGAGCCAGCATACTATTTTATACATTGAAGATGATTTAAAACTTGCCCAGCTAGTTTCTAATTATTTAAGTAATCATGGTTATATCATTGAACATTTTGACAGTGGTTGCCATGCTTGTTACCAAGCAAGCAGTAAGAAATACGATTTAATTTTGCTAGATATCGGATTAGGTTCAGAAGATGGTTTTGAGGTATTTAAAGAGCTAAAACAAGTCCAAGATACACCCATTATTTTTATGACTGCAAGGCAGAGCCAAGTCGATCATATCACTGGCCTTGAACTAGGCGCCGATGATTACCTAACCAAACCCGTTTCCCCGTCAATTTTATTAGCGCGAATTAACAATACCATTCGCCGCAGCCTAGCTGTAAAGCCAACAAGTACCACTCACAACGCCCATAACATTCGCTTTGGTTCTTTAAGCATTAATACCATTCAGCGCGAGGCTTACTTGTATAGCCAACCACTTGAACTAACCAGTGCAGAGTTCGAAATACTGATCCAACTAGCTCAATCAGCGGGTCAGTTGGTCAGTCGAGACCAATTATTTGATGGCACCATTGGCCGTAAATACGATGGTCAAAGCCGCACTATCGATGGCCGCATTAGCCGCTTACGCAAAAAGCTCGGTGACGAAGCGGTGCCAGCACAAAAAATTGTAACCGTTTGGGGCAAAGGATATATTTTTTCTCCACAAGCATGGGGGTAATGCAGTTTGCTACGCCTATTTTGCTATTTGTATTTAACGCTAGCAGTTTGTCTAGGGAGTGCCGCTTGGTTACTAGAAACCTATTTTCCAAGCCCACCGAGCTACAGTACAGAACAGCAATTAGCAGAAAGCATCTTAAGCCTTACGCCCAATAATCCTGCTATAAAACACACACCTCTTGCAAACTTTTACCTTGGCGAACAACTACAGGCATCACTTTTAGCAGGTCAAGTAATTAGTGTTAACGATGCCAATAGCAACCTTTACTTTCATAAGTTAGCTGATGACAGGCACACCTTATTAAGCATTGGCCCCTACAGCCAGCCTGCTGATCAGGGTTATCAGTCTTTAGTAAGCCTACTGTTTTACTCTAGCCTTGCCTTAGCTGTGGTGATTTTTACAGGTCCACTGCTGTTTGACTTAAATAAGCTACGCAAAGCCAGTAGTAAAATATCTAACGCCGACTTTACAGCACAAGTGCACTTCACACGTTTTAGCCTGCTAAAGAGCATTGGCGATACCTTTGATGACATGGCATTAGCACTTCATAACCGGAATCAAAGCCAACGCGAATTGATCAATGCTGTTTCCCATGACTTTTTAACGCCTATATCACGGGCTAAATTCGCCCTCGAAGCAGTCGTTGATAACAACGCTTACCGACACAGTGTGTTGCAAGACATTATTGAACTTGAGCTATTAGTCGAAGAGTTTTTAACCTATGCCGAGCTTGAACAATGTGAACCCGCCTTGCTAGTGAAAGACTACTGCCCAGACGCACTATTACAGCCCTGCATTACTAAGTTCCAAAGCTATTGTCCTTTGGCTATTCGTCTTGACTGCGAATTAACAGCAATTTGCGTTGATAAACAAAGCTTTCAACGCTTATTGCAAAACTTACTCGGGAATGCGGTTCGCTTTGCTAAAACGCAAATTCTTATCAAGCTTTCACAATGCAAAAACGGCACTTTGTTAGTGATTGAAGATGATGGTCCGGGGATCCCAGAACACAAGCGCGTCAGCCTTATGCAGCCATTTTCTAAAACCGCTTCGGTGCACCAAACAGGCTACCAAGGTGTTGGCCTTGGCTTATCAATCGTTAAGCAGCTATGCCTGTGGAATAACGCAAAGTTTAGCCTAGATAACGCGCAAACCTTAAGCGGAGCAAGAGCAAGTATCCTATTTAGGCCCGCCTCTCCTTTATAGAAATGTATCAATCTGTATCAAAGTGAACCATTTATTCACGTTTTATTGATGAAAACACATACATATTTAACCATTCAGCAAGGTTTTTAAGCGAAAAACCCAATGTTTATAGCTTTTCGCCAAAACCGCTCGTTTGTTGGTTAAAAAAGATTTGTTATACCATAACATTTAGTTTGTATTTCAATTCATATAACTACAAGCCAACTTGCTATTCCGCTAGGAATTGCCCCAAAAAAATAAAATCCATGGGAAGTTAGATCACATGTTCAATATGAAAAAAGTATCAGTGATGGTCGCATCTGCACTTTACTTAGGTGTAGGTACGTCTGCTGCTGCGCTAAATGACCAAGTATGGCCAGAACAGCCGGCAGGCTATGCGCCAAAGCAAACCGTTAGCAATGAATTTGTGTGGGAAGACAAGGTTAACAACACAGTTAAAAAACAAAGCCGCGTTTTCACACCAGAGAAAAATGTTAGTGGTATTCAAACTTATATCGTGCAACTGGACGATGCACCTATTTCAACTTACCAAGGTGGTATTAAAGGGCTTACAAGCACAAAAGATGTAGTAATGCAGACGCAACAAGCATCAACGCGCTCAACGCGCTCAACGCTTAATATGACGCAGCCTGTTATTGCAAGCTACGCTAATCACCTAGCAAGTAAGCGCCAATCAGTTGTTAATACAGCAATGAGCCAACAAGGCTTACAACTAAATGTTGAGCGCACATTTAATGTGACATTAAACGGTTTCACCACCAAAATGACACAAGATGAAGCGAAGCGCCTAGCTAAAGTGGCTGGCGTGAAGAAAATCACTCGCTCAAAAATCTACAGCCTAAATACCTTTAATACCATTGAACAAACAGGTGCTTCTGCACTTTGGAGCGCAAGTGCTAGCAATCCTAGCAGCAACAAAGGTGAAGGCACGGTTGTAGGTATCATAGATACAGGTATCAATACCGATCACCCATCATTCGCAGCAGTAGGCGACGATGGCTACACTCACACCAACCCACTAGGCGACAAGTACCTAGGTGACTGTGCAACCGCTGAATTTGCTGATCTGTGTAACGACAAGCTAATTGGTGTTTATTCTTATCCTGAGATCACCGCAGCTTATGTGGATTCGGTATTTGAAGAGACTCGCCCAGAAAATGGTGAAGACTATCATAGCCATGGCTCACACGTTGCTGGTACAGCAGCGGGTAATATCCTATACGATATTCCTTACAAACTGACTGAGTATGAAAGCCAATCATCAGGTTTAGAAACCAATGTAACTTTCCCGCAAGTATCAGGTATGGCACCCCATGCCAATATCATTTCATATCAAGTATGTTGGCCGGGTAATTCTGGCGACCCATACGCAGGCTGTCCAACAAGCGCTATTTTAGCCGCCGTTGAACAAGCTGCCATTGATAATGTTGATGTACTTAATGCTTCATTAGGCGGTCTTGAAGAAGATCCATGGAGCGATCCAATTGAGCAAGCGTTCATGAATGCAGCCGAAAGTGGTGTATTTGTCGCTGTAGCGGCAGGTAACAGCGGCCCTGAGTATTCAACAGCCGATCACTCTTCTCCTTGGGTTACCACTGTTGCAGCATATAGTCCTGCAAGCAAAGTTAACTTTGGCAATAAACAACTTAAAAACTTAACTGGTGGTGATAATTCAGCGCCAGGTCCTTTTGAAGGTGCTGGTGTCAACTTTAACGAGTTAACAGGTTTAATTGTTGCTGCGACTGATTTTGAAAATCCGAATGAAAGTTCTAGCTATGCACTTGCTAACTGTGACAAACCATTCCCTGAAGGTACATTTGATTTAGTTGATGATCCTGCAACCGCTATTGACGAAAGCGCACAAGATGTCATTGTGGTATGTAAGCGCAGCTCTTATCCGTTATATTCTAAATCATTAAATGTACAAGCGGGCGGTGCTGAAGGCCTCATCGTGTATAACCAAAGTGCCTTTTATGATCGCTATACTATTCCTTCTATTTCCTACCCAATCCCTACAATACATATTAAAAATGTTGATGGTACAAGCTTACTAGAATGGTTGAGCGTAGGCGACAGCCACGTAGGCACCATTGAAGCAACCGAGGGCACCGTAGACGCTGTGGATAAAGACCGCATTGCTTATTTCTCTGGTCGTGGTCCATCATACTTTGGCTTTGATACTTTACTCGTTGATGTAGCAGCCCCTGGGGTCGATATTTACGCACCATCATCAGACGATCAACCGTTTACAAATAATCCTGCAACTTCAGATTGGCAATCTATGTCTGGTACATCAATGGCGAGCCCACACGTTGCAGGCGCGGCAGCATTGTTAAAACAATCTCATCCTGACTGGTCGCCAATGCAAATTCAATCTGCATTGATGTTAACTGCAAATAATCAGCTAGGAGTTGCTCAATACTTAAACAACTATGCAGACGATGGCTTTGATGCAGCACTTGCTGAAATGGGTGCGGGTAAAATGCAAGTTGAGCGAGCAGATAAAACAGGCTTATTGCTTGATGAAAGCATTGCTAACATGGCTGCTGCAAACCCAAGTCTTGGTGGCCGCGAAAAAGCATTAAACACGGCTTACATGGTTGATAATGACTGCGGCTTTAAATGTACATTTATCAGAACCTTTACAGCAACTGAAGACGCAAGCTGGACTCTACATACCGAAAACTGGATTGGTAATAGCAAAATTAGTGTTGAGCCAAGCAACTTTGATATTAAAGCAGGCGAAACACAAAGTATCATTGTTACTGTGGAAGCAAGCCAACAAGCAACGCCGCAAGAGTTAATTGATTACACGGGCAATCAAGGTCAAGTCGTCATGACTTCTAATAACCCTGAGTCACCGATTCTAGAAATGCCAGTGTGGACATTTGCCGGTGACACCGGTTTACCTGAATTTATTCAAATTGACGCACACCGACGCTCTGCGACAATGAAAGTAGGACCTTTCAATACGGGTGAAATCAGCAACCTAACCACACAATCGTACGGCTTAGTAAAAGGCCAAGTTGAAACCGTACACCTATTCAACGACACCACACCAGGCGACCCATTCGATAGCGTTGATGTCGACGGTGAAGCTGTAAACAACAACCACATTCAGTGGACCACTGTACCAGAAGACGCAAAAATGCTGAGCGCCAGTGTTATGAATGAACAATCTCGCGTATTGGTGTTTATGGGTAAAGATAGTAATGGTGATGGCATTGCGTCTTTTGAAGAAACGCTATGTATGTCAACTAGCTACACCCTAACTAACTTCTGTAACATTGTAGACCCTGAAGCAGGTGAATATTTTACTCTGTATATGAACTTGCAAAACTACGATTACGATGAAGTAGATGAAGGAATAGAAGTTTCATTTGCAACCGCAATTACAACCTCTGACAATGGCTCACTTACTGTTACAGGACCAAGTAGCGTAGCAGGTTACGATAACTTTGAGCTTGACCTTGCATACAATTTACCTGATATGGAAGTAGGAGATATCTACTTCGGTGGCTTTGATATCGGTAGTAATCCAGAAGATATTGGCAATCTTGGTTTTGTACCTGTGATCATCGAGCAAGTTGATAAGGACGTTACTTTTAAGGCGAGCAAAGAAAAAACATTTGTCGGTGATTTAGTCGACTTTGAAATTAGTGTCATTGCCAATAATGAGGATGAAGCACGTCAATTTGCGCTCAATACAGAATTCCCTAATGGGATCAATATTATACCTGATAGCCTTGTTGCAACACACTCAACGCCTGTTGAACCAGTGTTAGATAACAATATGCTTTCGTTAGTAGGCATACAAGAAACCACAAAAGATGTAGGCCGAAATTATAATATTACTACCAATATCACCGATGAAATGTGCTCATTAACCGCGGCTCATTCGCCTGATCCTCACTATTTAGAGCTAAGAGAACTTGGCTGGCGAACACTTGAGGGAGTTGAAGGTCAATATTACAATGAGTTTGAGTACTCGTTTAAAGAACTAATGAACACAGATCTAGATGTGTCATTTCCATTTTTTAATAAGTATCACTTTGATGCTATAAAGCTCAACCCCGCAGGCTTAGTAACATTTGGTTCGCAAGGTCGCACATCACCATTTCATGTTGACCTACCAGAAGGTTACACTCAGCCGCCTCCGCCGCCATACCTTATCGCTCCTTTCTGGGTTGGTGACAACATGATCCCAGAGCGTGTGGACGGTGGTTATGGTAACTATGATGCCAATGCAGGTATTACCCCTACTTACACAGTTTCACGTGAGTGGTTAGTACTTGAATGGGATAACATTCAACGCAGCAACACCGAAGGTCAACTTATTGATGTAGAGATGTTTATGCGAATGGGGATTGATTATGAACCAGGTGAGTATGAGCTACTATTTGCGTATGACAATATTAATCTAGCCGATGCTCAGGGCTCTATTGGCCTAAAAGCCGCTGATGGCAGAGCCTTCATAAGTGGTGACATACCCATCGATTTAAATATCGGTAACAAGCTAGGCTTTAATAATATGGATGAAGTTTTACACGACGACCTAGTTGTGTGTCTTGACTACACAGGCCCTGAAATCTCTAAGTTTGACGTAAAATTCCAGGCTTATATTGGTGAACAAGCAGCAAACCAAACTCACCAACTAACCTTAGTGAACGGCTTAGAAGGTGCAGATGATGAAACCATCACCCTTGAGCTTGAAGTTATCGGTAACCTAGAAATGGCAGGCTTAACTGATATGTCGGTCGCAGAGAACGAAACGATTAGTTTTGACGTGCTTTATGCTGACGAAAACCAAGTGAGCAACCAAATCGAGGTGTTAGGTGAAAACTTCACTTATGAAGTATCTGGTCACACTTCAGGTAGCACTGTGACTATTACACCTGCGGCGCACTTCCATGGTGATATTGATGTAACAGTAAAGGTTAGCGACAACGTTAACCCAACTGATGCAGCAATGAGCTCATTTGTATTATCAGTGATGTCTGATGGTGAAGAGCTTGGCTGTACTGACAGCTCAGCAACTAACTATGATGAAAACGCCAATACTGACAATGGTAGCTGTACTTTCCCTGAGGCAGTAATCCCAGAGACAGAAATTGAAAAAGACAAGAAATCATCAAGCGGTTCATTCGGCTGGTTACTACTAGCAGTTGCACCACTGATGGCACTTCGTCGTAAAAGATCTCAGATTAACTAAGGACGAGTTAATTAGGATAGTTAAGTAATGCCGATATGTTTAACATATCGGCATTTTTCGTTATAAATACTTTAACCAAGGCTTGTTAGCCTTACGCTTGTATTCACTAAACTTCTTGGTTGGCCAATAAAGCCCTATTGCCAACAATAAAGTAATAAACCAAATACCTGATATATCACTGACTCCTAAATATTGCCCTTGATTTGCCCCCCAGATCAGCATGCCTATTTGATACATAAATAGCAGTACATAGAGGTGGAAAATATAAAAGAACATAGGCACAGAGCCAAATACACGTAGCGCATTAGTAAAGCGGTTGAGTGGTCTTTCAAATAACCACAAGCCTACAAACATGCCTGCTAACGTGATCAACAAAAAGCTCAGTGACGGTGGGTACTTAGTCACATTAAACACCGACATCACGGTTTCGGTTGTGGTGCTAAACGTTTGCCATGGCAAAGTTTCACCATAGATATTAAACCCACGCAGCAGCGCAAATAACCCCACACATAACAGCGCTAACAGCAGCAATGCTCGTTTACGTGAATCCGCCGATTGAGTATGCGCATATAAAGGACCTGCACAGTAACCCAACAAAATTACGCCAATCCAAGGCAGCACTGGGTAGCTAATTTTGACGTCGATTAAACCACCTTGTGATAGATAGCCTCGATCATGCAAAATCGTCCACAGCGAGTAACCAAACTCATCGGGCGTAAAGCTGATTGGCGTCAGTAAGTTATGGCCAAATACAATAACTAAACCAAGCACCAGCAATAGGTTGCATGGCAGCTTAATCAATGCTGCTAACACCAGCATACAAAGGCCAATCGCCCACATCACTTGTAGCCAAATGGTGTGGTAGTAACCCATCCACGAAAAACAAATCAGTGTCACTTCGAGGGCGATTAAAAATAGCCCTCGCTTGATTAAAAAGCTGCGTGCTGAACGCGCCACGCCACTTGCTGGGTGACTATAAAGCCACGCCGACAAACCAGTTAAGAAGATAAAGGTTGGCGCACAAAAGTGTGCAGCAAAGCGGCTCCAAAAAAGCCCCGGCGAAGTGGTATCAACCACCATGGGATCGGCCACCTGCATGTGCAAGAAAAACCGCTCTCGCACATGATCAAGTAACATCAGCAGAATAACGACACCACGCATGATGTCGATACTATGAATACGGCTTTTAACTTGCTCAGAAGTCATAACTTACGCCAAGTTTAAATTGCGTCGGCGCACCCGGGTAGGCCCACAATGCATTGTAAGAACTGGCAATATACTGCTCATCAAACACGTTATCGACATTCAGTGATACTGTCGTACGTTCTGTCGCTCGCCATTTAGCAAATAAACCAACCGTTTGGTAACTCGGTAATCGGAAGGTGAGATCAGCTGGGTCGCCTAAACGGTCAGACACATATTGATAATGACCACCAATCTTTATTTCTTGTGCGAATACATTCAGATCATGGTTTAAGCCAATCGAAAGGTTATTCTTTGGTACGTTCACAAGTGGACTGCCCTTAGGAATTGGCACTAACCAGTCAACATTTAGACTATCTGTTGCAGTCTCGGCATCCACATAGGCATAAGATAGGGTGTACTCGGTCTTGTCACCCAATGAACCTGTTAAATCTAACTCAAAACCTGTGCTATTTGCTTTACCTACAGGTGTTGAATAGCCCACATTTACTGGATCTGCCACCAGCATGTTGCTCTTGCTCGCATCAAAATAAGCAAGCGTACCGCTGATATTGGCGTAGCTAAATTTAATACCCACTTCAAACGAGTCACTTTCTTCAAAACCGAATGGATTACCTTCGGCATCGGTGCCGCTCAGTGGTAAAAAGCCTTCTGAATAGCTTGAGTAAAGGTTAACGTCGTCATTAAGTGCGTAAACCACACCAAAACGTGGACTAATGCGATTTTCTTTGCTGTTTGATGCAACACCAGACTTAGTTTCAAAAATATCTTGTTCAATTTCATCAAAACGCAGACCTAACATCACTTTTAAGTTATCGGTTAGATCGAGCTGATTTTGCAGATAAATACCGTACGCATTTTGCTGTTCGTTATTTTCGTACTGCATGCCCACTTCAGGGCCTTCAGTAGTGCTGTACTCTGGCTCATAAATATCAATGGTGTAAGTGCCATTACCACCACGGTAGCGATAAAGCCCAGTGCGCAGCTCATAGTCGTAACCATCCACACCAATTAGTACATGGTTAGTAATACCGGCAACATCAAAGTGACCGCTTAATTCAAAGCGCAACGATAAATCATCAGATTCATAGTCACGGTATCTGTGTTGGCGAGTTAAGGTTCTGCCATCATCAAATAATGACTGGCGCGATGGTGACAGCTCAGCATCTGACGAATAACCCGTTAACGTTGCAGTACGGTAACTCGCACCTAATAACAAGCTCCAATCTTGGTTTAGATCATTGCTGTAATTTAATTGATGACCGCGCGAGTGCACCTTAGTTGGTGCATCATTTGGGTTACCTAAAAAACGTGACTCAGGCACGGTATCAAAATCACCATTTAACACCACAATACCGCGGTCATACATTTGCTGTTGGTCAACATACTCAAACTCATAAGTCAGCGATGAGTTATCGTTGATTTGATAATAAAGCGAAGGCGTAATCACGAATTTGTCGTGGTGTACATAGCCTCTGAAGCTGTCGCTATCTTGCCATGCACCATTAATACGAAACGCTAAATCATCGCTTAGACCGTTAGTGAAATCACCTTGAATACGCTTGTGATCATCGCTACCGAACTCAGCTTGAAGTTGCCCTTGCTGATAAAACTGTGGCTTTTTAGTAATAATGTTTACGGTACCGCCCGGCTCTGAGCGGCCATAGAGCGCTGAGCCAGGTCCTTTTAATACTTCAATGTACTCAATATTTGATACATCACGCGGACCTGCAAAACCGCGACCACCACTAAAGCCGTTAACTAAATACCCAGACGGCATATTTTCGTTACCTGATAAACCACGGATTGAATAGCTATCCCACAGCGCGCCACCATTATTCTTGCGAGTAATGCTGGCAGAAAAATCCAGTGCATCACGAAACTTAGTAATACCGTTATCAGTCATCATGTCTTTACTTAATGTGGTGATCGACTGCGGTAAATCTTTTGTTGGAATATCACCACGAAACGCCTGTTTGTGTTCAATGGTGATTGTTTCGATATCGCTGTTATCAGCTGCATGGGTATTCGCTGCAAACGTCGCAGCTAAAGCTAAACTTAGTGTTGAGTACTTCATAAGGTCTGATTGTAGAAATTAAGCAAAATGATTTGTTATAAAATAACATAAATAAAAAATGGGTTATAGTATAACAATGCATTTTATTGCTAATTTTTAACCCGTCATTTTGACTACTGCTTAACACACGACTTCGACAAAAGAGTGAAGCCATAGCCATGCGTGAAGAGCATTCAGAACAAGCCTGCGAGTAAACAATAAAATTGCCATGTAGATACTTGAGCCAATGCCAGCTATTGCCTACAATGGCGCACAATTTATTCAATGCAGATCGCGACTATGACTGATACACAAAAACCAGAATTACCAAACCAACTTTCTATCAACCCACGTAGTAAATTTTATGTGGAAGAAGTTTTCGAGCATGAAATTGGTGTAAAACTTAACGGCAAAGAGCGTTTTGACGTTGAAGAATACAATATCAGCGAAGGCTGGATCAAAATCGCTTCACCAAAAGCGCTTGATCGCCGTGGCCAACCTTTACTATTAAAAGTAAAAGGGACTGTAGAAGTATTCTACAAGTAAATCAGTTTTACTGAACAAGCGTGTTGGTCAATCACTTATTGGCCGACAAGCTTGTATGTAGGGCCTGCTTATAAGCTTCTATTGCGGGAATAAAGGCGGTGATCACCGCTGCAATCGTTATCATCAGCACTAATTCAAGTATCTGCCGATTAAAAAGCTCTCCAATTAAAGTCATCAGTTAAACACTCATTACTCAATTTTATTCTGCAACCTATCGCTATTCGCTAGGACAAGGGCAGTGTTCATCTACTTTTGTATTACATAAGCGAAAATTAAACCAATGCCCTGCAATCACAAATAATGAACCTAATAAAGTTAACACTTTCTCGCCTGCTTCACCGATAACATTTTCACCTAATACTACAGCCGACAATAATAATGCCAGACCCACAACGCCTAATATAAGTAATCGGTAACGCTTGTGCTTTTTACACCCTAAAAATAGCGCTAATAAGCTACTTGGCAACACAGCTGCCAACATCCAAAAATGAAATTGTTCATTACCTAAACCCAGTGCAGCGGCACTTGGTAATAAAACTAATAATACTGGCACAGCTAAGCAGTGAATCGCACACATAGCAGATAAACCTATGGCAAACTTATCCATCATTAATTGTAATTTCACTGAAAAATTCCTAAAAAATAGAACACATGAATTATTAAAAGTGCATCAAGCAAGTTTAGCTTGGCACTCACTACATACCCCCATCATTTCAAATTGCTTTGTTTGTGAGGTAAAGCCCACATCAGCAAAGTGAGGGAAAAGCTTTGCAACATCACTTTGTGAAACCGCTAAAGTCTCAACTTTTTGGCAATGACGGCAAATCAAAAACAAAGAAATCTCACGCTTAAAAACCTCACTGTCGGTACCGTAAGCAATATATTTGTTAGCACTATTAAGCCTGCGAACAAGGTTTATCGACTCCAAAAAGCTCAAGATTCGATAAACAGACATAACAGATACACTAGAGCTTGTGCGCAGCTTGTAGCAACTGGCCAACTCGTATGCTGATAGCGGCACGTCTGTGGTTAGTAAAATTTGCAGTATTTGCTTGCGCTGAATGGTGAATTTTCTGCCATGCTCAAGGCAAACCTGCTTTGCTTTATTAAGTGTGCTGGTTAATCGCTGTTTATTCATAGCGGCCACTCAATATAAGGTTTTGTAGCTGTCAGCTCTGCTATCCCTTGCGCTTGCTCTGTGATCCACTGCGCTTCGATAACAGATATGGCTTCAGCCCATGTAAATAAAGTCACAGTGACTTTAGAAACGGGCTTATCGCAGCTAAACGAGTATTCAACTTCTAAGTCTTGATGTGAATGATGAGTGTGATGCTCAAATGGGTTTTCAAATTTAGCATGAATAAGCTTACATTCGCCGTTAAATATCACTAGCTGCTGTGAATTTGCTAATTTGGCTAATGTTTTTTTAATAGTTTGCTTTTGCTCAGCTGTCTCGGGCTGATGCTCAAAGCCAAAAATATCTCCAGCCGGTAAAATGAACTTAACCTGCCATTTGTCTTGATCATGAACCACAAAAAGCACTCCCTCACCATGTGAATGATGATGGTGTTGATGCCCTTGAGCTGAAAAAATACATCCAACCATAAAGCATATCACTGCCAACTTTGCTGCTTTCATAACCCGAACCACTCCATTTACCTCACTATAAATATGCTGTTACAAAAAAGAATAAAACTCATTCATCGATTCACACTTGATACATTATAACAATTAAAGCACAATTGATACATTATAACGTACTAAAAGAGTGGTAACTAATGAATAACATATCAAAAATAGCTGTCGTCATAGCGACGTTATTACCAGCCAGTGTCTTGGCGCAATCAATCAAAGGCGTTGTGTTAAATAACCAAGGTAAAGCGGTTGCAAATGCCACCGTTGACCTTGAAGGCTCTGATCAAAAAGTAACAACTAACGACAAAGGTGAGTTTGAAATCAGCGGCTTAAATAACGGCTTAAAAGAGCTGCATATTTCAGCGCCAGGTTATGCTCACTTACATCGAGATATCACACTTGCCAATGACCAAGACCACAGCGCAACCTTTAATCTAAAGCGCTCACCGATTGAAGTGATTGATGTTGAAGCAACGCCGATTCATATGTCGGCAATGGAATCTGCCTCACCTGTTAGTGTGTTATCTGGCGAACAATTAAGACGCCAACAAGCATCAACGCTTGGCGATAGCCTCGAAAAACTACCGGGCGTTAACACAAACTTTCATGCCAAGGTTGCCAGTACGCCTGTGATCCGTGGTTTGAGCGGCCCACGTGTTTTAATTACGCAAAATGGCTTAGATGTAAGTGATGTGTCACGTGTTGGCCCTGATCACTCAGTGGCATCGGAAGCATCAACAGCGCAGCAAATTGAAGTATTACGTGGCCCAGCAACTCTTTTTTATGGCAGCGGTGCAATTGGTGGTGTCGTCAACGTAGTTGATAGTCGAGTACCAACAGACAGCACAACACGTGGTGAATGGAACCTAGAACATAACTCTGTAGATGAGCAAAAAGTTGCTTCGTTTAATGCCACCACAGGAACAGAGTCATTTGCCTTTTATGCTGATGCATTCTGGCGTGAATCAGACGATTACGAAGTACCTGTTGCCGCCGATATTGAAGACACAGAGCACAGCTCAAAGTACGTAGTAGAAAACAGTAATGAAGACTCAGATGGCTTTACTTTAGGCACTAGCTATTTATTTGAGCAAGGTTACCTTGGTGTTGCGGTTGAGCAGTTTAACCGCCAATACGGTATTCCTGGCCATACTCATGGTGAAGAAGAAGAGCATGATCACGAAGAAGAGCACAGCGAAGAAGAAGCCGTTTTTGCTGACCTTGAACAAACCAAAGTCCAGCTACTTGGTGAATACAATATCGACAGTGAATGGCTAAGCAAAATTAACTTACGTGCGGGCCACACTGACTACGAACACGCTGAAATCGAACACGGTGCAGTAGGCACAACCTTCAAAAACGAAACCAATGAGCTGCGCGTTGACATTCTGCATAGCCAATTTGATGAGTGGAATGGTGGCGTTAGCTTTCATTACAAAAAAAGTGATGTAGAAGCACAAGGCTCTGAAGCCTTCACTCCTCCGTCGGTTACTGAAAGTATTGCTTTTGCAATTATGGAAGAAAAGCATTTTGGCGATTTTTTAGTGCAATTAGGTGGCCGTGTTGAGCGAGTTACTATTGATGCTAACAATGTGCTTTTACCAGACATTGGCGCCCATGCACATGATGAAGACGGTGATGAGCACGACCACGGTCATGATCATGGACACGAAGAATCAAACTACACACGTGTATTTGATGTCGCCCAAGAGTTTACACCGGTCAGTTTATCAACAGGGGTGGTATGGGATTTTACACCGGGTTATAACCTAGGTTTATCGGTATCGCGTTCTGAACGTGCTCCATCTGCTTCTGAGCTGTTATCTTTCGGCCCACACATTGGTACTGCAACTTATGAAGTTGGTGCGCTATTCGATACTCATGATGGTCATTTTGAGCTATCAGAAGAGGCTATCGACTTAGAAACAGCAAATAATATCGACCTGACATTCCGTAAAACCGAAGGTGATATTGGCTTTATCTTCAATGCCTTTTACAACCAAGTAGATAACTATTATTACCAGGTCAACACTGGCCTATACGCTGAAAGCGGTCATGATCACGACCATGGCGATGAACATGCTCACGAAGATGAGCACGATCATTCATCTGAGCTACCTGTTTATTTATTTAAAACAGATGACGTGGTTTTACATGGTTTTGAAGCGCAAGTTGCTTGGCAGCTAACCGACGAATTTAAAGTCGACTTATTCTCAGATTATGTACGCGCTCGCCTAAAAGACGGCGGAGATTTACCGCGTACTCCACCACTGCGTTTTGGTACTGAGTTTAGCTATCAAACCGAAAACCTAACAGCAAATATTCACGTTACACACTACCAAGAGCAAGATCGCATAGCGCAACAAGAAACCACAACAGACGGCTATACCCTTGTTGATGCCAGTATTTCTTATGACTTATCGGTATTAAACCAAGACGTCTCACTTTACCTAAAAGGCACTAACTTAACGGACACAGAAGCCCGCGTTCATAGCTCATTCTTAAAAGATATTGCACCACGTCCTGGGCGCAGTTTTGCGCTTGGTGTTCGCGGCTACTTCTAAAACAAAATTACAAATAAAGGAAACCTACATGACACACTTATTTAGATTAAAACTATTGGCACTGGCAATTAGTAGCACCCTGATCACCGCATGTGGTGATGCAGAAACAAATATTGTTGAGAAAGATCCTATTGAGGTTCCAGACGACGGTGGTGATGACCATGATCACGATCATGACGATGGCTATACCATTGACTCAATGGGTCGTTTAGCGGTTTTAGCAGCAGATAGCAACGAAGCGAATATTTTTGATTTAGATGACGACTCGTTACTAGAAACGTTTTCGCTTACTCATGAATCAAGCTCACTAAATGTTTCACCAAGCTACCGTTATGCGGTTATTGCTAACCGTAACCAAGATTACTTAGGTTTTATCGATGGCGGTTTATGGCGTGAAGATCATGGCGAACATTTACATGACTATAAACAAGGCCCTGCATTTAGTGACTACGAGCTAACAACGGGCAGCCGCCCTACTCACATCGTTAAACATGATGGCCAAATGGCCGTGTTTTACGATGGTAATGCCGACGCAGGTACAGTTGCCTCTGTAGAAGTGTTAACCGATAACGACATTACTAACGAAACCGCGACACTTGCTGGTATTCAGTACGACATCAATATGCACGGTGTTGCAGAGCCACGTGGCGAGCACCTAGTTGCTACATTGCGTCGTGCTGATAGCGAAAGCACTTCAAACGCTAAAATCCTGCCGGATCAAGTGGGTGTTTTCCACCTTCATGACGGTGAATATGAGCTTGAACAAACATTTGAAGTTACTTGCCCAGATTTACACGGTGCAGCGCAAAACCATGATTATGTAGCATTTGGTTGTGGTGACGGTGTACTAATAGCCCACCAGCATGACGATGAATACCATGCAGAAAAAATCGCCAATATAGATGCGCTAGGTGATACACGTATTGGCACATTATATGGCCATGAAGGTAGTGAAAGCTTTATTGCAATTGCATCGGGTGTATTTGTAAGTATCAATCCAAGCGAAGCTGAAATGGAAGTACTTGAGTGGCAACTTGATGAAGGCGCAAGTGCTGTATCTTACTCATTCTCAGCAAGCGGAGAGCAATTTTTAGTGCTTGATAGCTTAGGCTTTTTAAACGTGCTTGAAGCTCATGAGCACGACGGCCACATGCACTGGGAGCTTGCCGGTAAAGTAGATATCACTGAAGAAGACGTAACAACGATGCCAGAGGGCATGAACTTCAGCATGACTGTGTCACAAAATAGTGAGTTTGCTTACGTTGCTGACCCTATCGCTCAGCACGTACTAAAAGTACATATCGAAGATCTTGAAATTGAAGGTGATCTTGAACTGACTTTTGCACCTAGCGCCATCACTTGGTTAGGCATTGCAGAAGAAAGTGACGATCACGACCACTAAGAAGTTATGTTTTATGGTATGACATAGCTCGCAAAGGTTGGCATTTACTGCCAACCTTTTTTTATTCATATTTTGTAACAGACTTTCATCGCATCAGCATCGCTATTTAAAACTGAATAGTTATGATGTAACAGTTCCCAAAATAGGATGTAATCCCATGAAAAAACTAACAACGTTGGCACTGGCCATGGCTGCGACACTAGCACCTTGGGCATCAGCTTACGAAACTAAAGACACGCGCTTACTGCGCTTTCCAGATATTCATAACCAAAACGTTACCTTTGTGTACGGTGGCGATATTTACATTGCTAATACGCAAACTGGCGAGAGCAAACGCTTAACTGACCATATTGGCTTTGAAACCTTCCCTAAGTTTTCACCTGACGGTAAACGCATTGCCTTTGCAGCCGAGTACAATGGCAGCCGCCAAATTTATGTCATTAACAGCGATGGTTCTGGCTTAAAACAACTGACTTACTACAACGATGTTGGCCCAATGCCACCACGCGGCGGTTTTGATTATCGTGTTCTCGATTGGACACCTGATGGCAAAAATGTGGTATTTCGTGCTAACCGCACACCGTGGGGTAAACGTATGGGTCGTCCATACATGGTGCCTGCTGACGGAGGCCTTGAGCAGCCTCTGGCTATTCCAGAAACCGGCGGCGGTATGCTTTCGCCAGATGGTAGTAAATATGTTTACACGCCAATTGACCGTGAATTTCGTACTTGGAAGCGCACCCGTGGCGGTCGTGCACAAGATGTCTGGGTTTACGATCTAAAAAACAATACCTCAGAGCAGCTAACCAGTAACCGCGCTACCGATCAGCAACCAACTTGGGTTGGCGACAACATTTACTTTGTATCTGACCGTGATTACACCCTTAACCTGTATCAATACCAAAAAGGCGCTGAGCCGAAAAAACTAACCAACCATAAAGACTTTGACGTACTGTGGCCATCAGCTGGCCCAAATGCCGTTGTTTATGAAAACGGTGGTTACCTTTACCGCTTTGATCCAAAAACTCAAAAAAGCAACAAGCTGAGCATTAACATTGCTGGTGTGCGTCAATACGCAATGCCGTACACAAAAAATGTGAGTGACTTTATCGACTCAATGTCGATTTCTCATGATGGTAAGCGTGCACTCTTTACTGCCCGCGGTGAGCTATTTAGCGTACCGGTTAAACAAGGCCCAACACGTAACTTATCTTACACAGCAAAAGGCCGCGAAATTGACGCAAGTTGGTCGCCAAATGGCCGTTATATTGCTTATATGAGCGATGAAAGTGGCGAATACGAAATTTACTTAAAAGATCGCAGTAAAAATAATGCCACCAAGCAGCTAACCAGCAACGGCACTATTTGGCGTTTTACGCCAATTTGGTCACCAGATAGCTCAAAACTGTTATTTGCAGATAAAAACCACACACTCTGGTGGATAGATGCAAAATCAGGTAAACAACACAAAATTGATACCAGCATCTACGATGAAGAAGGCATTCGCCAATATACTTGGTCGCCAAATAGCGAAGACATTGTGTATGTGAAAAACAATGAAAACCGCTATGCCTCGCTGTGGCACTACAATGTTGATAAAAAGAAAGTGACTCGCTTAACGGATGAAATGACCAATGAGCAAAACCCAACTTTCTCTCCAGATGGTCAATATCTGTACTTTAGTTCTGAGCGCGACTTTAACTTAGCCTTTAGTAGCTACGAGTTTGACTACATGTTTAATCGTGCAACGCGTATTTATGCCGCAGCCGTAAATGACAGCATCAAACCACTTATCGCACTACAAAGTGATGAAACAGCGATCGTCAGCGATAAACAAAAAGATGACGACAAGAAAGCTAAAAATAGCCTGCAAAGTAGTGACTTTATGCAGCGTGTAACCGCTTTAAATGCGCCAGCTGGAGATTATCGTGGTTTAACGGCAGTAAAAGGTGGCGTGCTAACACTGGCTAATGGTGGCCTACAATTGATAGGCACAGCTCACGACAGCGAGCTTGAAACCGTGGCGAAAGGGGTTCGTAGTTATACTATTTCGAGCAACGGTGAGCACCTGTTAGTACATGCGGGTAACGATTACAGCTTAATTGAGCCTAAAGCAAAACAAGACTTAGCAGCGAATAAGCTAGATCTTAGTAACATGACCTTAAAAATTGAGCCACAAATTGAATGGCAGCAAATGTATGTTGAAGGCTGGCGTACATTACGTGATTGGTTCTACGATGAAAACCATCACGGCCAAGATTGGGACGCTATTTTAGCCAAGTATCAACCTATGGCTGACGCTATCTCACACCGTAGTGACCTAGATTACATTCTCAGTGAAATCGCAGGTGAAATTAACGCAGGCCACATTTATGTGCAGTCGGGTGATATGCCAAAAGCAGAGCGTAAAAAGCACGGCTTATTGGGTGCAAAACTTGCCAGCGATCCATCTGGATACGTAAAAATTGAGCAAATCTTCCAAGGTGAAAACTGGCATGAAGACTTCCGCTCACCACTTGGCACAACAGGGGTAAAAGCACATAACGGCGACTACATCATTGCCGTAAATGGCCGCTCAGTAAAAGACGTCGCTAACTTCTACGAACTACTAGAGAACACTCAAGGTGAGCAAGTTGAGTTAGTTCTTAACAGTAAGCCGCGCAGCAAAGGTGCATGGCAAGTTACCGTTAAGCCTGTCTCCAGCGAGCAAGGTTTGCGTTATTTAGACTGGGTTAACTCTCGTGCAGCCTACGTTGATAAGCTATCAAATGGCCGTATTGGTTATGTTCACTTACCAAATACAGCCTACGAAGGTAACCGCGCCATGTTCAAAAACTACATGCCGCAAACCACCAAAGACGCCATGATTATTGATGACCGATACAATGGCGGCGGCTTTATTCCTGAGCACATGATCACTTGGCTTGCTCGTAAGCCGCTTAACTATTGGAAGCGTCGCGGTGTTGAGCCAACGAAAACACCACAATTTGCTCATGATGGTCCAAAAGCCATGCTGATCAATGGTTACTCAAGTTCTGGCGGTGACGCTATTCCTTACTACTTCCGCCAAGCAGGGTTAGGTAAGCTTATTGGTACCCGTACTTGGGGTGGATTAATTGGTATTTCAGGTAACCCAAGCCTAGTAGATGGCGGCCAAGTTATCGCGGCAACATTCCGCATTTTAGATAACGATGGCAACTGGATCATCGAAAACGAAGGTGTCACTCCAGATATCAAGGTTGTTGACCGCCCAGAGTTAATCTACCAAGGTAAAGATCCATCGATTGAACGTGCCGTAGAAGAGCTATTAAAAGAGCTAAAAGACAACCCGAAAAAGCCACTCACCGTGCCACCAGCACCGACTGACTTTTAATTCTTAACTGGTTGTTAAAAAGCAAAAAACCCCGCAGCAATGCGGGGTTTATTTTTAATTAAAAGAACTACCTTTTAACTTGTATATACAAACTAATACACATTACTTGTTCTAAATTTTTGGTGCAGTTTAATATTTATCCAAACTAACACAACGTGAAAAATGTGCAATTAAGCGCCTATGGGTTGTCATCTAGAGAAAATTTGAGCAATCTAAAAATGCCTTAAAAATAATAACAAGAGTGACTGCAAGGTTACTCAAAAAGGATACAGCTCATGTTAGCAGCGCAGCTGAACTACCAAAAGCGATTGATGCCGCCTTCTGCGGTGAGTTCGAAAACTGTACCGGGCATTACTGTCGCGGTGACTGTGGTTAAAAACGTTAATGGTGATAACAGCGCAGATGTATTTGCGCTTGCCCTACAAACCCTAAGCTATTATCACCAAGACCATTGATTTGTTTAAGGCAGCTTAACTATAGCTGCCCTTGTAACCTCGTTTTTGTCTCTTTTAAGTAATCAGGGTAGGGATACGAGTCATCTGCAACAGCGATTGCAGCCTCGATTTGAACTAATGCTTGGCGAGTATTACCTTGCATTTCATAGCCATATGACAAGGCTGACAGTGCATACGCTGATTTAGGGTAGTTTTTGATATTGTACTTAAACACCTCAATAGCCCGCTCAAATTGCTGGTTATCCGTTAAACTGTAACCCAGCAGCCTAACAGCGCGGTCTGGTGGCGCTATTTGCTCGCCCCATTGCTGAGATAAACGTTGATAATAAGCATCAATTGATGAAACATCATCGCCTAGTGCACTCAAAGGCATATGTTTAGATAAAAATAAGCCATGGTACGCATTAAATGCCCCAGCAGCTGAGGTTAGGTTATGCGAAACACCTGCAAAGGCATCGCTCTTAAAGCGCAAATTTTGCACCTTACTATTTTGCACTGTTTGCTGCATATCATCGTATCTTTCGCGCATAATGCCGGCTTCTTCGCCGATATTCATATATACATAGCTGTTAATGCTTTTGGCTTTAGTAACAAAGGTATTTAGACTTTTAGCCGGGGCGCCATAGTTCCACCATACCGCAGGGCTATAAGCAATGTGCGCTTGAAATAACTCAGGGTCAGCCTGCATAGCATAAAGAGCAAATACACCCGCAGCTGAGGCTCCTGCAATAACTCTATAATCATGAGTACGATACTGTTTATTAACCAAAGGCATCAGTTCTTGCTCTACGAAAGCTAAAAACTTTGCTGCACCACCGCCTTCACCAACAGGCCCTTGTGGTTCTTTGTTCACTGTCGGATAAAAATCTCTAAGTCGATTAGTGCTTTCAATCGCAACTACAATCACCTCTGGCGCTTGATCATTTTCTTGTAAGCGCTCAAGCACGGCATTAATCAATGGTAAATTACCAGCCCCATCCAAACGATAAATAACGGGATATCTTTTGTTTGGATGTGTTTGATAGCTTTTAGGTAATTGCACAACGACAGTGCGTTGCTCACTAAGATTACTTGATTCGATAGTATGTATATGTTGGCTGTAATTTGTAACCGCATCATCTGCAGCGGGTTGAGCCATTACATGACTAGTGCAGAGTAAAAAACCACTAATACAGAGTAACTTAAATAGTCGCACGGCTTATCCTTAAGAAATATTGGTAATTTTTTAAGCTAACAGAATTGCAGGAACAAACAAAGATAACTTATGTACTTTTTTCGTAAAAAATACATAAAAGTCATTCTTTTAACTAAAGCGTATGACGCAATATTTGCCCGGCGCTTTTACCCGTCATGCCATCCGGTGATTTAATGACTTGGCCATTAATAATGACGTATTCAATTCCTTCTGCGTACTGATGAGGTGCGCTAAACGTTGATTTATCAGCAACCGTCGCAGGGTCGAGTATAACAATATCAGCAGCATAGCCTTGTGCTATCACTCCTCGGTCAGTTAGGCCTATTCTTGCTGCGGGTAAACTGGTCATTTTACGTATTGCATCTGGTAACGAAATCACCTCCTGCTCACGCACATAATGACCTAGTACTCTGGGGAAGGTGCCGTACCCGCGTGGATGTGGGTTGCCTTTACCAAGTTCTGAACCACCCGCATCGGTGGCGATTGCAGTAATTGGGTAAGCCATGATGTACTTAACATCATCTTCATTAATAGCGTGGAAGATCCCCTGAGCACCACCATTTGCTTGAATTTCCATGGCAAGTTCAGCGGCTTCATCAATACTTTGCGCTCGCCCTTCACGTTTTAATACTTCAGCAAAGGTTAGCCCATCCCATGCAGGGTTTGCTGCATAATGCGCTATTTGTAGTCTTGCGGGGTCACCACCGCCTCTATCTTCACGGATATTTTTGATCAAGCCTTGTTTTATTTTTTGCCTTAACTCTGGATCTTGTAAACGCTTTTCAACTTCAGCTTGGCCACCAGCCAATGACCATGCAGGAAATAAAATAGCAAATCGCGTAGAAGAAGCCGTGTAAGGATACTGATCGAGGGTGACATCGAAACCCGCTTTGCGAGCATCACGGATCATCTGAATAGTGTGCTTACTCTCGCCCCAATTTGGATGGCCAATCAGCTTATGATGGGAGATATGCACAGGAATACCGGTCTCTTTTGCAACATCGAGCACTTCATTCATCGCCGTGACAATCTCTGCGCCTTCATCGCGCATATGGGAGGCAAAAAATCCATGCTGAGCATGAGCGGTTTCGGCAAGCACCTTTACCTCAGCAAAGCTTGAGTACACACCAGGAACATATTTAAGCCCAGTCGATAGACCAAACGCCCCCTGCTGCATCGCTTTATCGACCAGTGCTTGCATTGCTTTTAACTCATCAGCAGTAGCAAGTCGTTGTTCTTCACCCATAACAGCTTTACGAACATCATTATGGCCAATTAATAAGGCTAGGTTAGGCCCTAGAGGTGAACGCTCGGTTTGCGCAAAAAATTGCTTAAAGTCGACAGGAGAAAAACCACAGTTACCGCCCAAAATGGTGGTAATACCCTGCTGCACTAAGTTATCGAGCCGCGGCAGCTCTGCAATTGAGCGCTCAGCATGGGAATGTAAATCGATAAAGCCTGGTGCTACAACCTTGCCTTTGGCATCTATAACTTGTTGAGCTTTGTCAGCCACCATATCACCTATTTTAGTGATCTTGCCGCTTTCAATACCAACATCAGCGCGAACCGCTTTGCCGCCACGACCATCGAGCAACATAGCGTTTTTGATGATGAGATCAAAAGATTGTCCATAAGCAATCCCCGAGCTGAGCACTAATACAGTCAATCCTATTGAAGTTAAAACACTGCGCTTTTTCATTGTTATTATCCTTAGCCTGAGTGTTTAACCATCCTAATCAATTGCAATACAAATTGCATCAGTGAACAGTAATCAAGCAAATTACAGACACAAAAAAACCAAGCGACCTTTCTTGGTGAAAAGTGGCTTGGTTTTACCCACCCCATTCCCTGTTAGCTCAGGATTGATTCGGTTATTAAGCGTACTTTTCACCTAGCCAGTGGCAAATCTCAGAGCGCCTTTAAGTGTAATGCGACCACCAAGTCATGCTCAGTGGTGGCACCGCAAAGCGAAACTTAAATGATTGGTTGTAATTCCAACCTATCGGAGCATTACTCCAGTTTGGTTTTGGGTTTATTCGATTATCTCTTCTTTATTCGATATGTCAATCACATCAGGTAATGAGTATCCTTCCTTCATGAGGTATCGCCTCAAACAATATCTCAACTCTTGACCTAAATATTTAAAGTTATGATTCGGAATGAATCGCCCCTCAGCAAGCTCAATGGCTATTGAATCAATGATATCCATTATTTCATCTTGATGAAGAAGTTTGGGGATTCCATTTGAGATCCAATTCGCATCTTCATTATCACAATGGGCCATGTTACCAAGCTGTCGATGGTCTACGGAGAATTCAGGTTCAAACCCTTTTCTGGCTTGTGATACAACATAGAAATGTGTGCTTTTTTGAAAAATGAGGAACCGATGAATTGCAACATGTACTTGTTTTCGCCCAGTACTAACAGGCACTCTTGCAGTATGCTTTAAAATAAGTTCACCAGTGAGTTTTATGAATTGATGCTTGCCTTCTTTTTCGACACATAAAAGGTGTTCAGACTTCCGCCTCAACTGATCACCAAATTCTTTGATGAAAAATCTCATTTGGCGTTCAAAGGCTAAAGCTTCCCCATTTCGCCAACGACTAACTTGGGCTACTGACTTTTTGCTCAATCCTGCTTTAGCGGCTATTTCTTGGTTGGTCATGCCATTTTCAATGGCAAGTTTTATAAGTCGTTTAGTATCCCTACATTTTTTATTACCTTGTATTTTCAAAGCAACTCCTTTTGGTTGGTTGGTAGATTTAATTATCTACCAACCAATTGATTCAGTCATCCCCAATGTAGTCATCATTGTTTGGATTATGACAGTCTGCCCATTCATCCATATCAGCATCATTGTTCGGGTTATTAATATCCGACCAAACGTCCAGTTCTTCTTGTGACATATCTGAAGTATTTGGCATTGCTAGCTCCTTATTTTTTACCTTTATAACGAGGGTTATTCGGATTTAGTTGGTTACTACGGTTATCCAACACTTTTTGATAAGCATCATTAGTTCCGGATGTGTTTGGGTTAGGGTTCTTTTGATTTGCTTTATGATTGTTATTACTCATGACATTCTCCTTGTTTTGTTATGTCATGGTTATAGTAAAAACAGGCTACAACTATTAGAAGTGATGAGGTTGTGATACTTGAGTGATAAATTGTGAAACTTGATGATTTTGTTACTTTATAATCGTTTTGACAGATTTAAACTTATGCTCTGCCAACAAAAGAACGCACTTTTATACATGCTTTTTTGTATTATCAATATTCACCTTTATGGGAGTCATCAAATTTGTTTTGAATGCGTAACCAAAAATTGAATGACATACCTGTGACGAGTTCTAGTCTCTTTGCGAAGCCTATATCAAAACTCACTTTCTCACTCAAAAAGTCGTCAAAATGTTCATCAGATTATCTATTACCTATTGAGTACTAAGCCCCTTTGCTGTTTCCTTAGGCAAATACAACCCCTCAAAATACCGTGCGGGGTGCAATGCCTCTTTGACTTGAGGAACATTGACGAAACCATAATTAATTTGCACATCAATATTGGTTGGTTCAATCACTTATGCATCAACATCTAGCTGTTCATATTAATGGTGAATAGAACAGTATAAATAATGACGTCAAAAAAGAAAGAACGCATGTTTTGGTTAGGTGATGGGCTGCAGGTATATCACAAGAGTCATGTAAAATTACCTGACAGTTACTGCCTACATTTTTATGCTGAAGCGGAAAGTAGGCGTATATATGTGGCGTATTTAGGACTGCATTTAACTTTGTAGAAATAATGATTACAAATAATTGGCAAGATTGACAATTTGTCAGGATTCTTGTTCTATATAAGTTCGTTAAAGTTAAGGAAAGATAGCGATGAAAAGGAAATTAATATTCATTGGTGGTATTCATGGCGTCGGTAAATCCACGTTATGTAATAAATTGGCTTGCGAGTTAAAAGTCCCTCACTTTTCTGCTAGTGAGCTTATAACTAGAGCTAAAACAGGTCTTTTTACCAAAAGTAAATCCGTTGCCAATGTCGCGAAAAATCAAGATGTTTTAGTGACTGCGTTAGATGAGTTTGTGGATGCCCCCAGTTTTATATTAGATGGACACTTTGCATTATTCGATGTAAATAAAGAAGTTCAGCTAGTTCCAGAAGAAACATTTGCATCTATAGCACCGATTGCGATGTGTGTTCTGACTTGTGATGTTAAAGTTGTTTTAGACAGAATTGCCGCAAGAGATGGCATTCAGCATGACAAGTCAGCCTACAAAGCTTTAAGCGACAACGAATTAGCAAATGCAAAATCTATAGCCGAAAAACTAAATATTCCTATTTTTGTCCATGATACTAATAACGATATATTAGAGTTGACTCACTTTATCAGCTCACACTTGGAGTAAGTTATGGAAAGCCTTCACTACGCACCATTTAGTCAAATTAATCTAATGGACTCTTTTTTTGACACATTACGAGCCGATTATACTGAGTTTCCTGCTTGGTTTTCTCGTAAGGCAGAACAAAATGAGTTTGCATATGTACTCGTAGACGGTGCATCAATTGACGGATTCATGTACTTGAAAGAAGAAGTTGGTCCTATTACCGATATTTACCCACACTTACCACCAGGCAAGCACCTAAAAGTTGGTACTTTCAAATTCAATTCACATGGTACCCGACGTGGGGAGCGTTTTATTAAAAAGATTTTCGATCATGCGCTAACATTAGACGTTGATAGTATTTATGTAACAGTGTTTGATAAACATCATTATTTGAAAAATCTATTTGCCAAATACGGGTTTATCTCCCATGGAACTAAAAATACGCCAAACGGTACTGAAACTGTCATGGCTAGATCAATGCGTTATCAGCTAGGTTCTACGCTTAGTACATATCCCTTCGTAAAGCTTAGCCAAGCAAACTCGTATTTATTATCCATATATCCTCAATTTCACTCAAGAATGCTACCTGACTCAATTTTGAACAATGAAACTCACGATATTATTCAAGATGTTTCACATAGCAACAGTATTCACAAAATATACATTTGCGGTATGGGAGGAGTGTCTTCATTTCGCACTGGCGATAATTTAATTCTATACCGTACTAGTGACAATAAAGGACCAGCCCGATTTCGTTCAGTAGCTACGTCAATTGGCGTAGTCGAAGAATATAAGAATATCAAAGAGTTTGAGTCACTCTCAGCCTTCATAGAATACTGTGCACCTTATTCAATTTTCAGAAATGATGAGCTAGCCCGTATATATAATGAAAAAAAATACTGTCACATTATTCGATTCACTTATAATGCAGCCCTTGCTAAACGTATTACCCGTGGTGATCTAATAGACGAAGTTGGATTAGATGAAAGTGAATACTGGGGTGTTATGCAGTTAACAAACCAGCAATTTAGTCACATTGCTAGGTTGGGAGCCGTAAATGAAAGTCTTATTGTCGATTAAGCCTGAATTTGTAGATAAAATACTTGAAGGCACAAAAAAGTTTGAATTCAGGAAGAATTGTTTTAAGAGGGATGGTATTAAAACGGTCGTCGTTTATTCAACGATGCCTGTTGGTAAAGTCGTGGGTGAATTTGATATTGAAGATATCATATCTGAACACCCAGAGTTACTTTGGAACCGAACGAAGAAAGCTGCGGGTATCTCTAAGCAGTTTTTCGACGAATACTATTTGGGTAGAGACAAAGGAACAGCCATAAAAGTAGGTAATGTTGTGCGATATGATCGCCCATTATGTTTAAGTGAACTAGGTGATAATATTACTGCTCCTCAATCATATAGATATTTACCCGTTTAGATTTTGAATAGGAGAACCTCGGTTCTCCTATTTAATTGTCACTTTAGATCCTTGTTTGTCAATTTCCATCTTTATTTAGATGTTTCCAACTTTATTCAGAATCTACACAACCGGCTCTTGATGCTTTAACTTATTCAACCGTTACCGATTTTGCTAGGTTTCGAGGTTGGTCTACGTCGGTGCCTTTAATAACCGCAACATAGTATGAGAGCAGCTGTAGCGGGATTGTATATACAACTGGGGCAATCACGTCATCTACATGGTTTACGTTGATTACACGCATTGTTTCGTCAGATTCAAACGCTGAGTCTTTGTCTGCGAATACATAGATAATACCGCCTCGGGCACGTACTTCTTCTACATTTGATTTAAGCTTTTCAAGTAGTTCGTTGTTTGGTGCCACAACAATGATTGGCATGTCGGCATCAATCAACGCAAGAGGACCATGCTTAAGCTCACCCGCTGCGTATGCTTCAGCATGAATGTATGAAATTTCTTTCAGCTTAAGCGCGCCTTCCATCGCGATTGGGTATTGTGAGCCACGACCTAAGAACAATGAATGGTGCTTATCAGCAAACTCTTCAGCTAAATCTTCAATCCCTTCAGCAAGCAGTAATGCTTCTTCTAACTTGTTAGGAAGTGTTTTAATTGCATTCACAATCGCACTTTGATCTAAGCCTTTTTCCTGCGCAATCGATGCCGTTAGCATTAATAAGCCAACAAGCTGTGTGGTGAAGGCTTTCGTTGATGCAACACCAATTTCAGCACCGGCTTTAGTCATAAAGGCTAAATCAGATTCACGTACTAACGATGAACCCGGTACGTTACAAATGGTCATTGATGCCATGTAACCTTGCTGTTTTGCAAGACGAAGTGCAGCAAGCGTATCAGCTGTTTCACCAGACTGTGAAATGGTCACAAGTAAGCTGTTTTCATGTACAAATGATTCGCGGTAACGGAACTCAGAGGCAATCTCAACGTTACAGCTCACGCCAGCAAACTGTTCAAGCCAGTAACGAGCAACCATACCTGAATGGTATGAAGTACCACAGGCAATAATTTGCACGTGTTTTACGTCTTTAAAGATTTGTTGAGCGCTGTCGCCAAAGGCATCAATCGCGACAGTGTCATTAACTAAACGGCCATCAAGGGTGTTACGTACAGCAAGCGGCTGCTCGTAAATTTCTTTCAGCATGTAGTGGCGATATTCGCCTTTACCTGATGCATCTTGCGTAATGTTTGATTCAATCACTTCGCGCTCAACTGCATCACCGTTCGCATCAAAGATTTCAACACTGTCACGGGTAATACGAGCAACATCACCTTCTTCAAGGTAAATAAAACTGCGAGTAACAGGTAATAGAGCAAGTTGGTCAGAGGCAATAAAGTTCTCACCAAGACCTAAACCAATCACCAGTGGGCTACCTGAACGCGCTACGATGATTTCGTTGTCGTTCGCTTTATCAAATACAACTGTACCAAATGCACCTTCAAACTGCTTAACAGCAGCTTGTACAGCAGCTAAAAGTGTATCGTGCTGTTGGCGAAGTTGGTGAATAAGGTGCACCATGACTTCAGTATCTGTTTCTGATAAAAACTCATAACCGTCGCCTTTAAGCGCATCACGTAGGCTGGCATGATTTTCGATAATACCGTTATGAACAAGAGCAATTTCGCTATTCGAAACATGTGGGTGAGCATTCGCTGCAGTTACGCCACCATGAGTTGCCCAGCGCGTATGCGCGATACCAGTAGTACCATTAACTGCTGCATCGTTAAGTGCCACTTCAAGGTTAGCAACCTTACCCACTGCTTTTACAGTGTTAAGCTCAGTACCTTTAAGTAAAGCCACACCAGCTGAGTCATAGCCACGGTATTCAAGGCGTTTAAGGCCTTCAACAAGAATTTTATTTACTGGGCGTTCTGCAATAGCCCCTACGATTCCACACATAATTTCTCCTTTTGCACATGCCAAAGCGTTCTACTTTGGGCGGTATGTGTTGTCATAAATGATGCGTAATAAGGTGTTGTCGGTCTTATTACGGGTTATTCAATTTCTGCACAGATCAGCTGTACACCACATGCTGTTATCGCCTCGCGCTTATCTGCGCTTAGGTTGTTGTCTGTGATAACTGTGGTAACACGCTGCCAAGGCAGTTCTAAATTCGGTATTCTTCGGCCAATTTTTTCTGACTCAACCAGCACCACTACCTCTCGGGCAGCTTCAGCCATCACTTGGCTAAGCCCCACTAATTCATTGAAGGTTGTAGTGCCTCTATCAATATCAATGCCATCGGCACCAATAAACAGTTGGTCAAAGTCGTAAGAGCGTAGAACATTCTCCGCAACTTGGCCCTGAAACGATTCTGAATGTGGATCCCAAGTTCCGCCGGTCATCAAAAGTGTTGGCTCATTTTCTAATGAAAGCAGCCGGTTAGCGACATTAATAGCATTTGTCATCACCACTAAACCGCGCTTACTAGCAAGCTCAGGGATCATCGCCGCTGTAGTGCGACCGCTATCAATGATGATGCGGTTATGGTCTTTAATAAGCTTTGCAGCCGCCTGTGCGATTGCCATTTTGCGAAGCGAGTCGCTTTTCTCGTTGCTATTTGCAACGATTTCTTGCGGCAATGCAATGGCACCACCATAACGGCGTAGCAACAAGCCACTTTTTTCAAGGGCTGTCAGATCTTTACGTATCGTCACTTCAGAAGTTTGAAACTGCTCTGCTAACGCTTCAACAGCAACTTCACCAAGTTCATTCACTTGGCTTAAGATTGTATGGCGACGTTGTTGAGTGTTTCGTTTTGTCATAAAGTGAATCACATAAGTTTCGTTTCGAAAGTTGTGGAATTTTAAACGAAACAATATAAATGGCAAGTGAATACTCGTTAACCTACACAGCTTTAATTTTGATCTTCATCACCAACACGCTAAGCTATTGGCAAATATAACCATGAATATGCCCCATGAAAGAGTTTAATAGCCTCGATAAGTCCTTACTCGAACAACGAAAAAATGCCCATGAAATTTGCCGTTTATTTGCAAAAAGCCCGAGTAAAGGCAATTTAAAACGACTAAAAGGCATGTTTGCTCACTGTGGAGAGCAGGTTGTTATAGAAGCGGGTTTTCATTGTGATTATGGCAGTGGTATTAAAATAGGTGATCGAACCTTCATAAATATTAACTGTACTATGCTCGATGCACCGCTATCTGATGCGCAAATTACGATAGGCGATGACTGCTTAATAGGCCCTAATGTGCAAATACTCGCGGTATCGCATGCTGTAAACCCAACCGAGCGTTTAGCAAAAGCTAATTTTGCAGCGCCGATTAGCATTGGCAACAATGTATGGATTGGTGCAGGCGCTATTATACTTGCGGGTATTAAAGTTGCTGATAATGCCGTGATTGGCGCAGGGGCAATAGTTACCAAAGATGTCGCGGCAAATACCCTAGTAGCAGGTAACCCCGCAGTGAAGGTTAAAGACCTTTAACTCTCATACCGACGCGCTAAAGCACGTCCTACGTAGGTCGCCATTTATGGCGACAAAAATACATATTTACGCGCTAAAGCACGTCCTACGTAGGTCACCATTTATGGCGACAAAGAATACATATTAACGCGCTAAAGCACGTCCTACGTAGGTCGTCATTTATGGCGACAACCAATCACAAGAAAACAGAATTCCAATATGGATAACTACCTAAATTATCAACTAGCTTTTTTCGCAAAGGGTTTGCTGCGATATATCTGGCTACAGCTATTCTACTTTCTTCTTCACGTAGTGCATGGTCATAGTAAGCAGGTTGCCACACCGTTTGCGAAAAACAACGTATCTTGTTTATCTCTCTAGCAGAAAGACCTTTTAGATGACCAACTGTTTTACCCAAGCTACTATCGCTAAGCCTTAATAAACCATGAAAATGATCGGGCATAAGCACCCAAGTTAACCAGCAGCATTGATGCAATAGTTCATTTCTTTCAATACACCTACAAAATACTTTTGCTAAGTTATGATCAGTGAACAGTGCTTTTCTGTTATGGCAGTTGAACGTTATGAAATATTCACCTGATTGAATTGAAACTCGCCCTTTCTTTAAATGACTCCAGCTCATGAAAAGTCCTTTTTCATAAAATTGTAGAACATTAAATATAGTAGATTAACGCGCTAAAGCACGTCCTACGTAGGTCGTCATTTATGGCGACAAAGAATACATGCTAACGCCCTACGAAGATTGTCATTTATGGTGGCAAAGAATACATACTAACGCGCTAAAGCACGTCCTACGTAGGTTTCCATTTATGGCGACAAAGAATACATGCTAACGCGCTAAAGCACGTCCTACCGTAGGTCGTCATTTATGGCGACAAAAAATAGCCCTACGTAGGTGACGGCCATCCTCAATAAGCATTTAAAACTAAAAAAGCCCAGCGGTATTGCTGGGCTTATAGTTGGGAGTTAGTTAACTGTTATTCATATCGCAAGATAAGTGATGGTCTGGTGCTTGCGGCCTTAAAGGCTAAACTTGCAACGGTAACCCAAGTAATAGTGGCTACAGCAACGGCGGCAACTAAATACACCCATACAGCTTGTTCAATACGGTCATTAAAGTTTGCTAACCAATCACCAACTAACAAGTAAGTCACTGGATACGCAATAGCAATACTGAGCGCCACCAGCACTAAGAACTCTTTAGCAATGATATTTACGATACTGATGCGAGATGCACCTAGCACTTTTCGAACAGCCACTTCCTTTTGACGACGCACTGTTGCAAACGAAGCCAAACCAAAGGTACCTAAACAAGTTAAGAACACTGCAAGGCCAGTAAAGATTAAAACGACATTCGAAATTCGCTCATCACCTTTTAACAGAGTTTTGTAGTTGTCTGCGAGTAAATTGATTTTTGGCTCATAGATATTGGCTGAGCTTGCTAATACTTCAGCGATCTGAGCTTTAATATAAGGCAAGTTTTGCTGATCAATCGTTAAAATTAATTCTGATACAGGTGATAAAAAGTTAAAGCCACATAAGAACATAATATTTGAGTTGGCATCTTTAGCATTACCTACTTTTACATCTTCAACCACACCTACAACACGCATATCTATGCCGCGACCTGAGTCTTTAATAACCTTACCGATAATGTCACTCATATTAGTGTAACCCGCTTGCCTTGCGACAGATTCAGTCACAATGGTACCCGTACTTGTTACTCCATTTTCACGGCTTGCCCAGTCACCGGCAAACTCACGGCTAAAGTCACGACCAGCAACCAGTTTTAACCCTAGCGTTTTTACAACATCGTAGCTTGCACCTACAACAGGCGTTAAGCTGCCAGATGCTTCACCATTTGGCCACGTTGGCATAAGTGTATTATTGATTGAAACAGTTAAACGGGTATCAATAACTGTTGTTTGCTGTACGCCTTGAATTGCACTAATACGGTTAACTAAGGCATTTTTTTCTTTTGTGAATACTTCGCCTACAGGTAGCTCTGAAATAACCAATCTTTGTGTCGTTTCATAGCCTAAAGGTAAGCTTTGTAAGTAAGTTAATTGCTTTAACAAAGTAATAGAGGCAATGATTAAACCTATTGCTAGTGAAGCCTGTAAGGTTAGTAAGCTCTTACGAACCCATATTGCAGTATTACCTCGTTGTAAGTCTCCACTTAAAACGCGTTTTGCACTGAATGACGAAATAAAGAATGCAGGATAAAGCCCAGCTAATATGCCCACAGCAATTGCGACCACAATAATTGCAATGCCAAATTCAGAGGCATAATTCACGACCAATTCGCGGTCTACTAGTTGATTAAAGCTTGGTAAAAGTAGCTCCACTAAAGCACAAGCAATCACCATTGAAAGTATTGATACCAACACAGATTCTGATAAAAACTGCGTTACTAACTGGCCTTTACTTGCGCCAAGCGCTTTACGCACACCCACTTCTTTTGCACGTTTAGTCGATTGAGCGACGGTCATATTAATAAAGTTAAAACCTGCAATAAGAATAAGTAACACGCTTAAACCTACACAGATCATCACCACTTGTTTAGCACCACCTGCTTTCATCTCAAACGGTGATTTTGCCGTTAAGTGCAAATCAAGTAATGGATGCAGCTCTAAACTAACTTGCTCCAGCATCGAATTGCTAAAAAAGCGCTCTGTTAAGGTTTTAGCTAATGCATCGGTATCGGTGCCCTCTGCTACACGCATATAAACATAACTACTGTTGATGTCTATTTTGCTTGGATCATGCTTAACATAAACAAGGTTTTTAAAGGCAAAGTGAGTGTTATCTGCTAAGTCCGCAAACACGGCACGCACCGTGTACTGTCCTTGTTCATGCGTAAGTGTTTCACCAATCACATCGGTGCGACCAAAAATGCGCAGAGCTTCTGATTCACTTAAAGCGAGGCTGTCTGGTGTACTCATTGCTGTTGTTAGATCACCCGCCAACGTCTCCATAGCAATGAAATTTTCAATATTTGCTGTAGCACCATATAAGGCATTTAACTTATAGCCTTGATTGCGGTAACTCACATCCACCATGGCTTCACGGGTCAGCTCGACCATAGTTAACCCGAACACTTCTTCAACTTGGCTGTAATCTTCGGCCTGCTTTGACTGCACATAATTAAAAATAGGCACCACAGCTAAACCAAGTTTTGAGAAGTCTTGGCCAACGCGATAAACACGCTCAGCATGTGGCTGTTGGCTATCGTACGAAAGCTCATTTTTTGCAAACAAAGCAACTAGAATTGCCGCAGCTAAGCCCACACTTAAACCCAGAACATTTAAAATAAAGTGCTGCTTTTGGTTTTTAAACGCACGCAGCGCGGTGATCAAATAACTTAAAATCATGTTATGCCACCTCTGCTGTTTGTTGAACACGGTTAGCTTTATCAACCATCACTTGGCCATCAAGTAAGCGCACTAAACGGTCAGCATAATTGCCTTCTTTTTCTGAGTGAGTAACCACAATTACCGTGGTACCTTCGCGATTTAGCTCACGTAGCATCGCCATGACTTCATCACCATTTTTTGAATCAAGGTTACCCGTAGGCTCATCCGCTAAGATAAGTTTTGGATTAATCACAAGAGCTCTGGCTACTGCTACACGTTGCTGCTGACCACCCGATAGCTGCTGCGGTAAGTGATCTGCTCTATGGTCGATTGCAACACGTTTTAAAATTTCTTCTACTCGCTGTTTACGATCACTTTTTGAGATATTTTGATACTGTAATGGCAGCTCAACGTTTTCAAATACTGTTAATTCATCAATTAAGTTAAAGCTTTGGAAAACAAAACCAATCGACGCTTTTCTAAGTGTTGCTAATTGCTTTTCACCAAACCCTGCGATGTCTGCACCTAAAAATTCAAAACTGCCTGCCGATGGCGAATCCAACATACCTAAAATAGAAAGTAATGTTGATTTACCACAGCCAGATGGCCCCATAATGGCAAGAAACTCGCCTTCGTTTACATGTAAGTTAATGTTATTAAGCGCTGTTGTTTCAACATCTTGAGTACGGAATACGCGTGATAAGTTAGTTAATTTAATCATTGTTTTTATCCTTAAAATTGTAGTTGTTGTGCTTTATCAAAGTTGCTGTAGCTAGAGGTGATCACGCGATCTCCGGCGCTTAGGCCACTTAACACTTCATAATAGTTTTGATTCTTTTTGCCAAGACGAATGTCTTTTCGTACTGCACGATTGCCATCTTTTTCCATGACATAAACCCAGTTACCCCCTGAGCTGGTAAAAAATGCGCCGCGTTCAAGTAATAAAGCTGTGCCTTTGCTATCACCTAGCATCAGCTGTACATCAAGGCTTTGCCCACGTTTTATGTTGCTAGTGCCATTGGGTAAATCGACCTCAACCTGAAACTGTGATTGCTGAACACGACTATCAATTTTGCTAACCGTCGCCGCAATTTCGCCTTGTTCATGCTCAATAAGCACTTGCATACCTGTTTGAACTTGGCTCAGGTAAAACTCATCTAGTCGCACAACTAGCTTGTATTCATTAGGAATATCAATCTGCCCTAGGCGAGCACCACGGCCTTTTGATTCACCAATTTCAACATCAAGTTCACTTAAATAGCCATCGGCAGGTGCTGTTACGAGTAGGTTTTCAAGGTTCTTACGTGCAAACTGTAGGTTTTTCTCTAACATGTCGGCACTGTCTTTTAACTGAGCGACCTGAACTTCACGAATGCTGTTTTCTTGCTTTTGACGCTCAAGAGTTAGTTCTTTACGCGCTTTGTAATACGCTAAGTCTTCTTGAATTTCAGATAATTGCTCTTGTGCTAACACACCCGTTTTCACTAGCGGCTGAGTCTGTTTTAAGCGACGCGATAAATGTGTGATTTTAAGATCGATTTCAAGCAAATCACGGCGTAAGTTTAAACGGCTGGTTTCCATATTCATTTGCGTGTTACGTAAAAAGTTAAGCTGCTCAGTCACCTGTGCTTCACGGCTCATTACATCAAGCTGCAAATTGGTATTGCTTAAACGCACAAGTGGTTGGCCTTTTTTAACAAACTCACCCTGCTCAACAAGTCGCTCTTCGACTTGGCCTCCGGCAATGGTGTCGAGGTAAATAGTAGTGCGAGGCATAACCTGACCACGAAGACTTAAAGCATCAACAAATTCACCTTGTTGTACTGTGCTAATCGTTAAGCTTGTCGCGGTTACTTGCTGACTACGACCTGTTTGCTCAGTTTGTGTGAAACCATAAGCTGCTGCCGCAACAGCTAAACATGCTGCTGCAATTACTGATTTCTTAAAAAATGCTTTGTTATTTGAGCGTGTAATTTTCTTATCCATGTTGACGCCTTTAAGTTATCTAGGTGCTAATTACCTATAGATAAAACAACTCTTGTGCCAACTTTTATTTTCATTAAATTACAACAACTTATATTGAAACTAATAAAGATATATATAATTAAGTGTCCGCTTATAGAACACTTCAAAACCCATATATCGTCCATAAATGGACACTGTTACTATTTTCAATTAGTCTTAGTGTTCCCATAAAGGAATAATAATAAATAGCTATGAAACAAGCAGGATCAATTCTTATCGTCGATGATAACCCCGACGTACTTATCGCCGCACGATTACTTTTAAAGCAGCATTATCAGGTTGTAAAAACCACAGATAACCCCTTTGATATCGAAGCTATCATTAACGCACAGCATGAGGCGGATCAAGCTATAGATGTTGTGTTACTCGATATGAACTTCACGCAAGACTCAATTAGTGGCAAAGAAGGATTCTACTGGCTAAAAAAAATCATGAGCCAAGACGCTAACATTGCGGTACTGCTTATGACGGCCTACAGCGATATTCAGCTAGCGGTCGAAGCAATTAAAGCCGGTGCCTCTGACTTTATTGCCAAGCCTTGGCAAAATGAGCAATTACTCGGAGCTGTTGCAGCGGCATTTTCACACGCTAAAGACAAGCAGCAAGTTGGTAAGCTCACAAAACAAAAGCAGGCCTTGCAGCAGTCAATCGGCAATCAACCATTTGAGTTTTTAGGCCAAAGTGATGCCATGCAGCAGGTTTTTTCGGTTATCGACAAAGCAGCCAACACAGATGCCAACATATTGATTAGTGGCGAAAGTGGCACCGGTAAAGAGCTCACCGCACATGCAATCCACAATGCAAGCCAGCGCCAAAGCCAACCCTTCATAAGCCTAGACATGGGCTCACTAGCCGAAAGCCTGTTTGAAAGCGAACTATTTGGCCATAAAAAAGGGGCGTTTACCGGAGCCAAAGAAGATCGCATTGGCCGATTTGAGCTGGCCCATGGTGGTAGTTTATTTTTAGACGAGCTAGGTAATTTACCGCTTAACCAACAAGTTAAACTGCTCGCAGCACTACAAAACAGGCAAATAACACCGGTTGGTGGTTCAAAAGTCATCGATATTGATATTCGTTTGATCTGTGCAACGAATGAAAACCTCGAACAAGCAGTTACTGAAGGCAAATTTAGGCAAGACTTACTGTACCGTGTTAATACCGTAGAGATCCGTTTGCCAGCTCTGCGTGAGCGCAGTGAAGACATTCCATTACTGTGTAACTACTACTTGCAGCACTTTGCACATAAATACAAACGTGAGCTCTCGATTGCGGCATCTGATATGACACGTTTAAGTCAGTATCATTGGCCTGGCAATGTCCGTGAACTTGCGCATGCAATTGAGCGAGCAGTCATCCTCTCAGAAGGCTCAGAGCTCGATATAAGCTCAGTGATAAGCTCATCAAATGCTGCTGTTAGCACAAGTGAGCTCTCTTCAAACGCCACTGACTACGACACTTTTGATCTCGAAATCATCGAGCAAAGAACCGTTCGTGCAGCTTTAAAGCATTTTCAAGGGAACGTGAGTCATGCAGCAAAAGCGCTCGGCCTAACACGCGGAGCCATGTATCGTCGTTTAGAAAAATACGGACTTTAATCGATGCGAAATTTTATTAGCTTAGCCGGCCTATTAGCTGCACTAATTGGTTTATCAATAGCTTTGTTTTGGCAAGTAGAGCAAAGCGGGTTTTCTGCAATTTCGGCACTTTTAGTTATTTTAAATTTGGTATGTGCCGCGCAAATTTTTAATTTATTTAAACGCCAAACAAGGCGTGCAGATATGGTGTTTCGCGCTTTAGCGAATGGAGACAGCACATTAGGCTTTGGCGACCAACACCCTATGCAGCAGCAATTTGAGCAGGTTAAACAACAAATTCAGGCTGCGCGTTTTAATGCAGAGCAACAAGCCCAGTTCTTACAAGCGCTGTTAATTCATATCGATTTAGCAGTATTAGTATGTGACGAACAAGGCACTATTATTGAAAGCAATCCGGCGGTCAGCCGTTTACTTGGACAAGCTGTAAAGCACATCGATGATTTAGGTGTAATAGCCAACCTAGTCCAAGACGCAAAGCAAAATAGCCGTAATACCGTGCCATGGCAAAATGGTGAGCAGCATGATACGTTATCTGTGCAGATCAGTATTGCCGAAATCCAAGGTAAAGTTCGTAAAGTGATCAGTTTGCAATCGATTCATGATCAGCTGCAATTAAAAGAGCAACAAGCTTATAAGCGACTTACAAAAGTACTAACCCATGAAATTGCTAATTCGATTACACCACTTTCTTCTTTAGCGCAAACTTGTACGGCACTGCTGCCAAATGAGCTTAGTTTTGATGATCAGGAAGATAAACAAGACTTGCAACTCGCCCTAACAACACTCGCATCACGAACCGAGCATTTAGGGGAATTTATAGCGCAATTTAAAAAGGTTAGTAGCTTACCCGCCCCACACTTACAGCCACATATTCTGGCAGATCTTGCCAAGCAAGTTGTCGCTCTGCACTCTCAACAAGCTAAGCAGCTTAATATTTCGTTGAATTTGTCGGTGCAAAGCCAACAGTTAGTAATGATAGATAGAGGCCAAGTTGAACAAGTAATAATAAACCTGCTTACCAATGCCCTTGATGTCCTTAAGCAGTTAAATACTTCAAAGTCAGCAAAGTGCATTGAGGTAAGCATTGCACAAAATGCTAATCAGCAACTGTATTTAGAGGTCAGTGACAATGGTACAGGTATCAGCGATCATGTGATTGAGATGATTTTTGTGCCATTTTTTACTACCAAGCAACAAGGTTCAGGAATAGGCTTAAGTTTATCGCGCCAGATCATGCTCAATCATGGCGGCGATCTGGTTTATATCAAACGCCAGCAAGGAGCCTGCTTTCGCTGCGTGTTCGGTTAACTTACATAGTTAGAACACTTACTTACAATTTGCTAAGGCGCTGTTTGATATCATGTACCCATTAACGTTTAATGGACTAACCAATATGAAGCATCTCGCCTTAGCACTGTTTTCTTCACTTGCCTTCATTCCTGCTACAAGCTTTGCTGGTATTTATGACAGCCCTAATATGAACCTGTTTGTTAAATCAGAGCATAATAGTACTGATTCAATCACCTCAGCCGGCATCGAAGTTATGGCTAAAAATAACTACAGTAATTTCGGCGCAGCATTTACAACGGCACTAGGCTCAGCAGAAGTATTTACTAAAAAAGGTGATCGGGAGACATTTCTCACCTTAGATAGCGGCATCAAATTTGGTTATTTCAGCGACTTTTTTGTCTATGGCGAAGTGGGCTTAGATTTAATTGAGCTTGCTGTATACGACGACCGCGATGACCACGACTACAGAGACCGCTATGATGACGACCACAATAAAATTGATGGCTATGTTGGTGTGGGCATGGGCGTGGACTCAAAGCCATTCAGAATAGAGATCTATGCCAGAGCCCGAGAAATAGACAGCCGCTATTGGGAAGCACAAAACCATGGTTATGCTGGGTTACAAGTTAGTATTTCGTTTTAATTTCAATTGGGTGAGTAAGTTAGCGAGCTGTTAATCTAATGGTCATTTTTAGCTCACCCTATGTTAAGCTTAGGCGCTTTAGTTTACCCGCACCTAAGTTAACGGAGTATTTTAATACGTGTTTTTAAATCGATTTTTAGGCCTTGTTGTTGTTTCTCTTATTGTAACAGGCTGTCAGACTGCCCCTGAGTCACTTCCCGAAAAGAAGCCTACCATCAAAGCCAATCCAGGTACTGTGGTTGCAGAAGCTAAAACAGCACAAGTAGACGCGGTGACACCGCTCAAACCAAGTGAACTAGATGACGTATGGCAGCGTATTCGCATTCAACTGCTGTTTAGCGATTCAAGTCATCCTGATGTGCAAAAGCGCATTGCTTGGTACCTTACTCATCCAAATTACATGGAAGAAATAAGCCGCCGTGCAGCGCCGTATTTGTATCATATCGTCACAGAAGTAGAAAACCGCGACTTACCAATAGAACTCGCTCTAATGCCGCTTATAGAGAGCGATTTTGATGCCAGTGCCTATTCGCACAAACATGCATCGGGTTTATGGCAACTCACCCCCTCAATCGCCAAATACTTCAAAGTAAAAATTACCCCTTGGTATGATGGTCGCCAAGATGTGATCGACAGCACCCGCGCAGCTTTGGATTTTATGGAATACCTTTATAAACGCTTTGATGGCGATTGGTATCATGCTATTGCTGCCTATAATATCGGTGAAGGGCGTGTATTACAGGCAATTGCTCGTAATAAAAAACAAGGTAAGTCGACGGACTTCTTTAACTTAAAACTACCATCGCAAACCAAACAATACGTGCCTAAGTTACTGGCCGCAGCACAATTATTAAAGCACCAAAAGATGATATTCCCTGCCATTAAGAATGAGCAGGCTATTGCGACCTTACCAGTAACTGGTGCAGTGATCTTGGCAGACAAAGCGAAATGGCAAGAGCTTGAAGAGCTAAACCATGGTGTTATCCGATACCCAGCAGTGATTGATGCGCCACATATTGTGGTTCCCAAAGATCAGCAAGCAAGTTATCAAACTCTATTAGCTAATCAAAAGAGCAATGATTATAGCCAGTGGCAACATTACACTGTTAAACGCGGTGATAGCTTAAGTGTGATTGCAAAAAACTATAAAGTAACAGTTAGCCAACTGAAAACCTTCAATAACCTAAAAACAAACACTATCCGTATTGGTCAAAAACTGATATTGCCACAATTGGCTGATCAGCAAATCGAATATAAGGTGAAATCTGGCGATAGCCTTTGGAAGATAGCAAAGCAATACAAAGTCAGTATCACTAAACTCAAACAATGGAATAACCTTTCAAGAGATAGCTTAAGAGTGGGTGAAAAGCTCACCGTATTTATCTCAAATAGTTAATACCAAATCAGGGAGTTTTACTCCCTGTCTCTTTTATCTATCCAATTAAAGTTGTATCTTTATTAGTCTATAAAAACAACAATTAAAAATTATGGATAATCAGCAACAGGACGCAAGCTGTTCAACCGTTAAATCAGAGCAAGACTCCAACGTTGAAGAGCAGACAAAGACCACCCAGCAAAACACTCAGCGCAATGGATGGTTTACCAACGAGCGGCTAAACCTATTTCTCGCACTCTGCGCCATTATTATCTCCGCAGCCTCTTTTTATGCCACTTACTTGCAAGCCAGCGCCGCAGAACGACAAGTAAAAGCCGCAACCTGGCCATGGCTCGAAGTAATGACGGGGAATTTTAATGAAGAAAAAAATTCTGAAGAAATTACTTTTTACATTAAAAACTCAGGATCAGGCCCAGCCATTATTAAATACGTTAAATTCTTCCACGATGAAAAGTCTTATACAGAGATATTTGAAGTAATAAAGGACTGCTGCTTTGATATCTATGCTTACCAAGAGCAATTAAATAAGTTGCAAAATGAGTCACCAGAGATCAATTTCTTTGAAAAATTTGGTTGGTTGTATACCGGCGTTAGTAATAACCGATTATTAGCCTCAGGCGCTGAACTTAATCTTTTTGGTTTTAAGAAAACAGGCTTCAATGCAACTCAGTGGGACAAGGTAAATGACCAACGCTTTAATATTAAAACTGAGATCTGCTACTGCTCGTTGCTAGAACAATGCTACCTAAGCGATGGCCGCGGCGATGTGAAAGAGATAGAGCAGTGTAAGTGAGTTGCGAGAATAAAGTTAGCGAGAGGAAAGTTGCAAGAGTAAAGTTTGGAAATCTGCCGTAGGTTGGGTAGAGCGAAGCGAAACCCAACAGCGTGGTAATTCGTCATGCACAATGAAGAGGTAAAGTTCATTAATAAAAGACGAATTAGCGCAAGGTGAAGTAAGCCATTTTAGAGATCGCCAAGCTGTTATACCATTCCGCTTAAATATCTGATCTAATATAGGCTATATAAAATCACTGGTTATTAACATTGAACCCAAACATATCTGAACAACTTTTAGCGCTTTCTCGTAAAGAACCAAACGCACGAAAACGCATGCGATTGCTCGCAGTGTCTTTATTTTATGAGGGTAATAGCCGAACCGATATTGCAAAACGTCTAAACACTGCAAGAAGTAGTGTGAATAAATGGGTTTCTAGTTACCTAGAGTATGGGCTTGATGGTTTAGACAATAAGCCTATTCAAGGACGTCCATCAAGGCTGCAACAGCGGCAACTTGAACAACTGTCTGAATTTATAAAGCGCACGAACACAGAACTACGTGGTGGCCGCCTTACCGGTGAAGACATTGTGCATTACATTCATACTGAATTTGGTGTTCATTACCACTTAAATCATGTTTATAAAATTCTAAAGCAACTTGGCTTTAGTTGGATCACAAGCCGCTCTAAACACCCAAAACAATCATTACAGAGCCA